>CACFOR010000001.1 GCA_902567785.1 uncultured Pelagibacteraceae bacterium
CCGGATTAGGGGAAAGTTATATAAATAATGAATTTGAAACGAGGGACTTGACCTCCTTAATAGAACTAAGTGCTAGAAATATAAACAGAACTTATAAATTTTCAGGATTCTTCGAACTTTCGTTTTTGAGAAACTTTTTGAATAAAAATATATTTAGTAATACAAAAACAAGAAGTAAAAAAAATATATCTGTACATTATGATTTGGGAAATGATTTTTTCTCCACCTGGCTTGATAAAACACTAACCTATTCTTGTGGGATATTTAACTCTACAAAGGAAACTTTAGAACAAGCACAAATTAATAAATACAATAAATTAATAAATATGGTTCAACCACGTAAAGGAGATAGAGTTTTAGAAATAGGGTGTGGATGGGGAGGCTTTGCTGAACATATTGCGAAAAATTATGATATTAAATTAGATTGTATTACTATTTCAAAAAAACAATTTTTATACACAAAGGAAAGAATTAGACGAGAAAAATTAACTCACAAAGTAAATGTTCGGATGATGGATTATAGAGACGTAAAAAATAAGTATGACATTATAGTTTCTATTGAAATGATAGAGGCAGTAGGTGAAAAATATTTGAAAAAATATTTTAATATTATAAAAGAAAATTTATCTTCTGGAGGAAGAGCAGCTATTCAAGCCATTATTATAAAGGACGAACTATACAGCAGATATAGAAGAAGAGAAGATTTTATACAAAAACATATTTTTCCAGGTGGTTTTTTGCCTTGTCTAAAATCTTTAAATATATTATCTGAAAAATCGGGTTTAAAGATTGATAGATATCATTTATATGGTTCTCATTATTCTAATACTTTACAAAAATGGAGAGAAAGTTTTTTAAATTCATGGGATTCTATTTCCAAGCAAGGTTTTAATATAAGTTTTAAAAAGACGTGGAATTTTTACTTTTCTTATTGTGAAGCTGGATTTAATTCTAAAAATATAGATCTAATACAGTTTTCTTTATGCAATAAATAATTAAATATGAAAATTATATTTACTTTATTTATTGCATTTTTATTAACTAATTGCTCAGGTAACAATATGAAGCCAATAGATTTTAAAGACCAAAAGCCAAGACTCATTATAGAAGATTATTTATCAGGCAACGTTAAGGCTTGGGGAATTTTACAAAATAGATCAGGTAAAGTAACAAGACAGTTTTCAGCTGACCTAAATGGCAAGTGGGATGGGAAGGAATTAATTTTAGATGAAAAATTTAATTGGTCTGATGGAGAAGTTCAAACGAGACAATGGAAAATAAATAAAATAGACGATCACAATTATGAAGGAACAGCTGCTGATGTAGTAGACAAAGCCAGAGGTTATTCTTATGGACCAGCATTTAAGTTTGAATATGTTTTATTAGTTCCCGTTAAAGGCAAAGAAATGAAGATTACCTTTGATGATTGGATTTTTAAACAAGATGATAAAGTAGCAATAAATAGAGCTACAATGACAAAGTTTGGAATAAAAGTAGGGGAATTAACTGTATTGTTTCTTAAAAAGTAAAACTAAAATCTTTTTATTCCTTTTCCAACCAACCAAAAAAATAACCAGTTAGGCATAATTTTTAATAGTTTTACAAACATTGTAAAAGATTTAGGAAAATGTATTTCAAAAGCACTTTTTTTTAACAAACCTATAAAAATTTTTTCAGCAGCATATTCTGGAGATTTTATCATAGGCATAGGAAATCTATTTTTATCAGTTAGTGGAGTTTTAATAAATCCTGGACTAATTAGTGATACTTTTACATTTCGTCTTTTAAAATCAAAATATAGGCTTTCAGCTAAACTTGTTAGAGCAGCTTTAGACGCACAATATCCAGAAGCTGCAGGCAAACCTCTATATCCTGCTACAGATGAAACTATTGCAATATGACCACTTTTTTTTTCTCTAAAAAAAGAATTAACCGCCATAATACAGTTTAAAGTTCCAAAAAAATTTGTTTCCATTATTTCTCTAATTTTTTCTGAGCTTAGTTTTTTTTCTGCTTCAGGATCATGAATACCTGTCGCAAAAACACAAATATCTAAAGTTTCAAATTTTTTTATTACATTTTGAAAAATATTTTTTACTGATTTTTCATCTTTTACATCCAAGGGAAAGGAATGTATATTTGTATTATTTTTATTCAAATCGTTAAGCAAGTTTTCTCTTCTAGCAGATGCGGCAACTTGCCAACCTTCTTTAGAAAATTTTATTGCTAACGCCCTTCCTATCCCACTGCTTGCCCCAGTAATCCATATTTTTTTTGTCATGTTTCTAATCTAAACTCTTTTAAGTAAAATGTAATAGCAAAAGTGCGACAAGATGTGTGTAGAAATAGAAATTATCTAAATTATATATAATTTTTTTGTAATAAATTAATTTGAAAAACATACAATATGAAGAAAAAATACCTTATTTTTGGGGCAACGGGATCCATTGGATCAAGTCTAGCAAGCCAATTATATGAGGAAAAAAAAGATTGTCATTTAATAGGCAGAAATAAAGAAGAAGTTGAAAAATTAGCAAACAAGTTAAATTATAGCTTTTCAATTTCTGACGTATTAAAAATAGATTTTGCAAAAAAATTATCTGACGAATTAGTAGATGTAGAAATTTTGGGAATTGCTTATTGCGTAGGATCTATTGACATCAAGCCTTTCAAACTCACAAAAGCTAGTGATTTTGTTTCAAGCTATGTTTTAAATTTAGTTGGGGTTACAGAAATTATTAGAAATTTTGAAGACAATTTAAAAAGAAACAAAGCATCTGTTGTATTATTTTCTACCGTAGCTGCCAAAAAAGGTTTTGTTAATCATAGTATTATTTCTTCAGCTAAATCTGGAGTAGAAGGTTTAACAGTAGCTTTAGCTGCCGAATTTGCTCCAAATATAAGAGTAAATTGTATAGCTCCAAGTTTAACAAAATCAAAAATGGCAAAAAATTTAATTAAAAATTCAAAGATAGAAGAATCTATTGCAAAATTACATCCGTTGAAAAGAATAGGAGAGGGTGTAGATGCGGCAAACTTAGCCTATTTTCTTCTATCAAAAAATAGTTCTTGGATAACTGGCCAGATAATTGGAGTTGATGGTGGTAGAGCCGCAATAGCTTAAATATTTATGTACTCAAAAAAACAAATTAGTTTGAAAGCCTGGATAATGCAAAAATGGAGAACTAAATCAGGAAAAAAATCATCAATAACAGGAGAACGTTATTTGCCAGAAAAAGCTATTAAAGCTCTTTCGTCTTTTGAATATAGGCTAACAACAAAAGCTAAACGTCAAGCTATGAAAATAGGTAAACAATTTTCTAAACAACCCAAGTATATAGCTGATAAAGTAAGGCAATATAGAAATGAATGGAAAATAGATAATAAAATTAAACATGGTAGTTATACTAAGCCGAATTTAAGAAGAAAATTGTTTGAGAAAATTAAAGCTACTAATACACACGGAACCAAAGCTGGTAAATGGTCTGCTAGAAAAGCACAGGTATTGGCTAAAAAATATAAAGCTTTAGGAGGAGGATATTATTGATGTCATTGGTTAAAAAAATTATTTCACTATTAATATTTAACATTCTAGCCTTTGGAGCTTCTGCTTGGGGAAGCTATGTAACTAATCTATATAAAGAACCTTGGTATTCTTCGATAGTTAAGCCCTCATTTAATCCACCCGAATGGGTTTTTGCTCCGGTATGGATAACTTTGTATATAGCAATGTCAGTTGCTATTTGGTTAATTTGGATAAATCCACAACGAAAAGAAAAAATTATATATATTTATTTTATTCACCTTTTAATAAATGGAAGTTGGAGTATATTTTTTTTCGGACTTCACCTAATACTTGCATCTTTAATACTAATTGGGATTATTATTTTTTTCGTGATTTGGTTAATAAAATTATATTATCCAATTAACAAGTTTAGTGCTTTTTTAATGCTTCCATACCTTGCGTGGTTAAGTTATGCATTTGTTTTAAATTTCTATATTTTTATACTTAACTAAGATGTGATATATTTCCTTACAAAAGGGATTTATGGATGACGTAGTTGTTGTTGGTGGGGGGATTATTGGTGCCGCCACAGCTTATTTTTTATCAAAAGAAGGTAGGAAAGTAAGAGTTATAGAAAGAGATCCTGCATATAAAAAAGCATCTTTCCCTTTATCTTTAGGTGGTTTTAGAAGACAATTTTTTCAAAAAGAAAATATTAACCTGGGTAAATTTGCTTTAGAATTTATTTCTGATATTTCCAATACATTAAAGACAAAAAATAATCCTAATCCAACAGCCAGCATGGTACCTAATGGTTATTTATTATTATTTGGACCCGAACATGCAGAAGAACAATATGAAGCACTAAAAAATCATAAAGCGTGTAATGCTGGTACAAAAAACATTCCCGCAAGTAAATTGAAAGATATTTTTGGCTGGATAAACCCAGAAGGTTTAGAAACAGCGACTTATACCGATAGTAAAATTGAAGGTTGGATTGATCCTCATATGTTTCACAATGCATTAAAAAATAAAGCTATTGAATTAGGAGCTAAATTTGAAAAAGGAGATGTTAAAAAAATTACCGATATTAAAGCAAAAACTATTGTGTCTGCAGCCGGATGTTGGACCAAAGAGTTGCTAGATGACATTCCTGTTGCACCACAAAAACATACTGTTTTCAGAGTAAAATGTCCCAAACATCATCCTGAAATGCCATTAACAGGTGATCTTCCATCAGGAGTTTATTGGAGGCCTGAAGGTAAAGAATATTTAGCAGGATCTCCAAATTCTAAATTTGATTGTCCTGACCTAGAACCAGAGTGGGATGATTTTGAAAATCTTGTATGGCCCGCTTTAGCAAACAGAGTTCCAGAGTTTGAGCAATTAAAATTAACCGGTGGGTGGGCTGGGTATTATGATTGTAATGTATTAGATAATAACGCAATTGTAGGAAAACATCCTAAATATGAAAATGTATTCTTAGCAACCGGATTCACGGGTAGGGGTTTGATGCAATCACCAGGAATTGGTAGAGGATTAACAGAATTAATTACCACTGGAAAATATCAAACTATAGATTTGTCTTGTTTCGGATTAGATAGAATTTTTGCAAAAAAGAAAAGAACAGAACCTTACGTTTTATAGAATTATTTTTTTGGAAGAGTAGCATTTAAAATAAATGCTAATAGTCCCGCTGGAATTAATCCAGTAGTTAACAATAGTTTAAGCTTAATACCAAAATCTGGTATATGAGCAACGAATTCAGGAAAAGCGTACAAACCTATTCCAAAAGAAAGTGATAAAGCTAAAATTAGAATATTTCTTTGGCTCATTTCAGTTTTTGAAATCAATTTAATTCCTGCTCCTGCAATTAATCCAAACATAATAATAGCCGCTCCACCGATTACTGAATCTGGCATTGCAGCAATTATTCCACCTAATTTTGGAAACAAACCTAATAAAATTAAAATTACACCAGCTACAGTTCCTACATGTCTGCTAATTACTCCGGTAAATGCAACAAGGCCGGCATTTTGTGAATAAGAAGTGTTAGGCATAGCATTAAAAATTGATGCAAAAGCTGTTCCAACTCCGTCAGCCATTATACCGCCAGAAAGTTCTTTATCAGTAGCTTCTCTGTTTGCTCCACCCATTGTAGTAGCACTAATGTCTCCAATAGTTTCAATTGTTGTTACAATTGACATAAACAACATTAATATGACAGCACCCCAAACAAAATCTATTCCGTATTGGAAAGGCATTGGTAATGCAAACCAACCAGCAGCTGCTATTTTTTCAAATCTAACTTCTCCTAGTATAGTAGCCATTACGAAACCAGCTATTATTCCGATTAGAATAGAAGCCGCAGAAACCATACCTTTTCCTCTTAAGTTACATAGAAGCGCAACTATTAAAACGGTACCAGCTATAAGTAGATGTTCCCAGTTTGCAAAAATTTCTGGTTTATTGTTCATTAACCAAACTCCACCACCAGCATACTTAAATCCAACTTTGAGAAGACTAATTCCAATCATCAATACAACTATTCCTGTAACTAGTGGAGGGAACATATGTCTAATTGGTTTTAATATTTTACCAATCCATATTTGAAAAATTCCTCCTATAAATGCTGCAGTAAATATTGCTCCTAATCCAAAAGCTTTAAAGGGCAACATTATTGGAATGAATGCAAAACTTGTACCTTGAATAATTGGAAGTCTCGAACCTATATTTTTATAGCCTACGGTTTGTATGATTGTTGCTACACCAGCAGCAAACAAGGCCATTTGAATTAAAAAAATCTTTTCTGCAGTTGTTACTCCAAATACACCTGCAACAATTAGTGGGACCGTAATGTTTCCAGCAAACATTGCAAACACGTGCTGGATACCTAAAGGTATAGACT
This sequence comes from uncultured Pelagibacteraceae bacterium, assembly GCA_902567785.1. GTDB lineage: Bacteria > Pseudomonadota > Alphaproteobacteria > Pelagibacterales > Pelagibacteraceae > AG-414-E02. The sequence goes on from CACFOR010000001.1 coordinate 6,414, forward strand.
GATTAAGCGGAAGCTTTTTATTTGCTCCACCACTACCTGATTTTCTTCGTGATCTTGCCATTAAATCCCTCTCTAGTTAGAAAGCCTATTAAAATAGGGGATACAGGTCAAACGAAATTATACTCTTTTTATAAGTTATTTTTTCTTATATTTTGCAGCTTCCTCTGAACCACCAGTTGCAGATCCTTTACTATAAGAATGAGCTCCCATTCCTGCGAGCTGCCCATCTTTCACAATTAAATATTGATCTCTGATTGGTTTTTTATCAAAAAAGCATTCTAATATTTCTCTTACTCCATCAGCATACCTTGCTTGCGCAGATAATGATGTTCCAGATGTATGTGGAGTCATTCCATGATTTGGCATACTTCTCCAAACATGATCATTTGGTGCTGGTTGAGGAAACCATACATCGCCAGCGTACCCACTCAGTTGACCTGATTTTAATGCTGCTGCAATATCATCTTTATTACAAATCTTACCTCTCGCAGTATTTACGATATAGGCACCTTTTTTCATTTTGTTAATTAAATTTTTATTAAATAAATTTTCAGTTTCAGGATGTAATGGACAATTTATTGTAACTACATCACATACTTTAACCATAGACTCAACGGAACTATGAAAAGTTAAATTTAATTCTTTCTCTACACTTTCAGGCAATCTATGTCTGTCAAAATAATGTAGATGTACATCGAAAGGTTTCATTTTTCTTAATGCATCTAAACCAATTCTGCCAGCTGCAACCGTACCAATATGCATACCCTCAACATCATAACTTCTCTGAACTGCATCTGCGATATTCCAGCCACCTTCATTAACTATTCTATGTTGATTGTGGTAATCTCTTACCAAAGAGACGATCATCATGACAATATGTTCAGCAACAGACCTAGAGTTACAAAAAGTAACTTCAACAACGTCTATTTTATTATCCATAGCTGCTTGTAAATCTACGTGGTCTGAACCAATACCCGCAGTTATAGCCATTTTTAAATTTTTAGCTTTTGCAATTCTTTCTTTTGTTAAATAATAGGGAAAAAATGGTTGAGAAATTACTATATCAGCATCTACAATATGTTTGTCAGCTTCACAACCTTTGCCATCTTTACTATTTGTAACTATTAATTTATGGCCATTACTCTCTAAAAATTTTCTTAAACCAAGTTCACCTGATACGCATCCTAGTAATTGTCCAGGAGTAAAGTCTCTTCCTTTCGGAGTAGGCAAACTCATGCCATCAGGATATTTTTCTAATTTTGGTAAATCCGACAACGGATAAGCTTTTGGCATCCCATTTTTCGGATCATCGTATAATACACAAAGTATCTTCATATTCTCCCCTTATTTATTGATAATATTAAATAATCCTAGCACTAATAATATTTGTTATCAAATCTTTTATAAGTTTTTATATCGGATATTTCTTTTTTAAAATCAGACGATTTAAGACAATTCCAAATACTATTATTATTATTGAACCAGTTATTATAGGACTTATTAAGTAGTCTATTGAAACACTTCCTATAATTATAATTATAGGATTTCCACCAGCAGGGGGATGGGTAACTTTAAACAAGATCATTAAACTAACACCTAATCCAACTGCTAAAGGTATAGAAATAAAGGTAGGTATAGCAGTAAAAAATAAAAAAACTATTCCCACTCCGGAGGTTAACAAGTGACCAAAAAAAATATTTTTTGGTTGAGCAAACGGATTTTCTGGATAGCCATATAAAAGTACCATTGACGAACCAAAAGAAGCTATTAAAAAAACACCGAGTTCTGTTTTATAAGTTAAAAGAGTAAGTGCACCAATTGTGATTGCAGAAAACAAACCCGCTAGCAATGATTGGGTAAATTCTTTTTTATTCATAATTTATAATTTAGTGCTTTTGCAACAGTTTTAAAAGGTAACAACACACATTCCTTTCTAGAAATATTATTTTTTTTAATTATCTTGTTAAATTCTTTCAATTCTTTATCAAAAGATTGTAAGTTTTTTTCAAAGATATTTATTGCCTGTTCCGTAAATTTTTTAACCTTTTCAATAGATTTGTTTTTAGCATTTTTAGATAACAAACTCACAGAAGCTTGGCAGTATATACAAGATTCACATTCATATTTAAAATCCAAAATTTTATTATGTTCAATAATCAAATAAACTTTCATTTCATCACCACAAATTGAATTTTTTAATCTTGAAAAATGAGTGTGATTATCAAGCACACCATGATTCTCAGTATTTGATGCTATTTTAATGATTTCTTTATCTATCATTTAAACTTTATTGTATTTTCTTTAACATTTATAATTTGTTTCATGAGTGAATACAATATACACGGTGTCATACTTGCGGAATGAAAATGAAAAACAATAAATTAGAAGCTTCTCTTAATAAATTATTTTCTAACTCAGGGTATAAAATGGTAGATGTCAGCGACAAGAATACTACACACCGAAAAGCTTTGGCAACTGGGGAAATAGTTTTAAGCCAGGAAGTAATTAAGTTGATCAAAGATAAAAAAATGCCAAAAGGTGATCCTTTATCTATTGCAGAAGTTTCTGGAATAAATGGAGTTAAAAAAACGAGTGAACTTATTCCTTTATGCCATCCATTGCCTTTAGATCATATATCTTTACACACAGAAATTAATGAGAAGAAAAATTCTATTGTTGTTTACTGTTTGGTTTCCGCAAATTCTAAAACAGGCGTGGAAATGGAAGCTCTTTCTGGTGTAACTTCAGCGCTACTAGCTATTTATGACCTTTCAAAAATTGTAGAACCAAATTTAAAAATTTCTAACACAAAACTTCTTGTTAAATCTGGGGGAAAAAAGGGTTTATGGACAAATCCAGATGGAATACCCGAAAAAATCAAAAATATTTTAAAAATTTAAAATGATTACTTACACTAAAGCTTTAAGATTAATTGAAAAAATTTCTATTAATTTAAAAAGTGAAAAAATTTCATCAACTAATTCAATTAATCGAATTGCTGCTGAAAATATTTTATCACCTAATAACAATCCTTTGTCCAATAATACTGCATTTGATGGCTTTGCTATACTTTCAAGAGAAACTAAGGGATTAAGTAAAAAAAAAATTAAAAAGTTTAAAATATTAAAAACAATTGCAGCCGGAGATGATCCTAAAATTAAAAATTATAAAAAGAATTCAGTAGTTGAAATAATGACTGGTGGTTTAATCCCAAAACATTACGATTCTATATTACCAGTTGAGAGGGCCAAATTTTTTCCTTCAAACAAAAGACCTACTCATTTAATGGTAGGGGAAAAAGTTAAAAAATTTTCACACGTGAGGTTAGCAGGAGAAGATTATAAAAAAAGGGATATTGTAATTAAAAAGGGCGAGTTAATAAAACCAAAACATTTAATGGCTTTTACATCATTAGGCGTTAAAAAAATATTAGTAAAAAAAAAACCAAAAATAATTTTCTTTAGCACTGGTAATGAAATAGTAGATTATAAAAAGAAGAATATTCCTGTTTGGAAAGTGAGAAATTCTAACAATAACTATTTTATGGCTTTAGCTAATATTATGAACTTAGAAATTATAAATGGAGGAACAATTAAAGATAGTAATTCAAATAAATTAAAAAAATCTTTAAGAAAGTTTTTAAAATCAGATATTGATTTATTTGTAACTTCAGGAGCAATTTCTGCGGGAAAATATGACTTCATACCTAAGCTTATTAGAAATTTTGGGTTTAAAAATTGTTTTAAGGGTGTAGCCATCAAACCAGGAAGACCAATCATGCTATCAAAACTCAAGAATAAATATTTTTTTGGTCTGCCAGGAAATCCAATTTCTTGCGCAGCAGGATTTCGTTTTTTTATTTATCCCTTGCTACGTAATAGTTTAGGAATGGCAAAAGAAAAAAAATTTAAAGCTAATTTAATTAACAAATATTCAAAATCAAAGAACATGACCCATTTTGCGCGATGTTTAATAAATGTTAATACTAAGGGGTTAGGAAAATTGCAGGCTTTGCATGGGCAGCAGTCTCATAGAATTGAGCCATTCGTAAAAGCAAACTGTTGGGGTATTTTTCCTGCGGGTAAAGAACAATTTAAATCTGGAAAAATTATTGAATATGTAGATTTAATTCCCAATAGTTGAAATTTTTTTTTCAACTAAAAAGTGAAAATCAGTTCGTTGATATTGTTACTCAATAGTTTACAATAATTCTAAACTACAACTTGGGGGAAAAATGAAAAATAGAAATATAAAAAAAATTGATAGTAGTAAAAGGAATTTTTTAACAGGCTCAGTTACTTTGGCCGGAGTGGCTGCCGCAACGTCGGTACTGCCAATTACAATTGTAAACGCTAATCATAGAGATTCTAGCCCAAAAGGTTTGCCAGATTTTATTAGCTGGAAAGATAGAAATGCTTTAATTGTTCATTCAGATAAAGGAATCGAGACACACAGAAGTGCAATTGGGGAAAGTTTAATAACTCCAAATAGAAATATTTACATTAGAAATAATATGCCGACTATGTCCGACACACAAATCGGGGATAGAAATAATTGGAAAGTAAGTATTAAAGGAGTTAAGAATCCTAAAACTTTTTCTTTAGCACAATTAAAAAAATTAGGCCACACAACAATGGCAACGATATTACAATGCTCAGGAAATGGCAGAGGTTTTTTTGCACATAAAGTTAGAGGATCTCAATGGAAAACTGGAGCAGCAGCATGTGTTCTTTGGACAGGGGTTCCTATGAAATTGGTGGTAGATGCATGCGGTGGTATTGATAGCGATGCAGTTTTTATGACATCAGCAGGTGTTGATCACGAGCCTACAGGTTTAGATCCAAAAAAAGCTAAAGTTGAAAGATCTGTTCCAAAAAAAGTTTATAAAGATGCAATGTTGGCCTGGGAAATGAATGGAGTTCCTTTGCCTAATGCACATGGTGGCCCTTTAAGAATGGTTACCCCAGGATATTTTGGTATTAACAATGTTAAACATCTTGGCCAAGTTGCTTTCACCAAAACTGAATCAACTGTTAAATATATGAAATCAAGTTATCGAATATCTCCAATTGGAAAAAAAGGTTCACAATATCCTTCATGTTGGGAAATGCCTGTAAAATCTTGGATAACTAGACCAACAGATGAAACTGGTACAGTTAAAGCAGGAAATGTCCAAATAGTCGGTGTAGCTATGGGTGGAACTAAAAAAGTTAGAAGTGTTAAAGTTTCAATTGATGGAGGACAAAGCTGGAAGAGAGCGAAATTCGCTGGTCCTGATCTTGGAAAATACGCATGGAGACAGTTTGTTCTTGAAGCAAATTTAACACCGGGAAATTACAATCTTGCAAGCAAGGCTTCTGGTGGCGGAAATACTCAACCCGAGCTAAGAATGGAAAATAGAAGAGGCTACGCTCATAATGGTTGGAAAGATCATAGCGTAAATATTAAAGTCGTATAAAGATTTTAAAATTTAATATATAAAATTTTTGTAATGAGAATTTTTAAAATTTTTATTGTTATTTTATTATTTTCATTTCCCTTAACAATAAATCTACAAGCAGATTCAGAAAAAATGGCTTTGGGCTTGGATGTTTATAACAATAAAGCGGCGTGTGGCGCTTGTCATATTTTAAAGGCAGCCGCATCAGAAGGTAATATAGGTCCAAATTTAGATATTTTAAAACCTACAGAAGAACAAGTGAAACTTATTGTAACAGAAGGGCTAGGAGTAATGCCAGCATTTGGAGAGGAGGGTATATTAACTTCAGAAGAGATTGATGCTGTTTCACATTATGTTTTTACTAGTACAAATAAATAATTTAAAGTAATTAACAAAACATAATTTTTGTGGTTAACTTAATATATGTTAGTAGATCCATTTCAACGAAAAATATCCTACGTAAGAATTTCAGTCACGGATCGTTGCGATTTTAGATGTACTTATTGCATGTCCGAAGAGATGCAGTTTCTTCCGAAAAAGGACCTTTTGTCTTTAGAGGAATTAGAAAGGTTAAGCAATGCACTTATAGAACTTGGTGTTAAAAAAATAAGAATTACTGGTGGAGAACCTTTAGTTAGAAAAAATATATTACATTTGATTAATGGCGTTGGAAAAAAAATAGGAAAAGGCTTGGAAGAACTTACTGTAACAACAAACGGTTCTCAGCTTGAGCGTTATGCTAAGGATTTATTTAAAAATGGTGTTAAAAGAATTAATATTTCATTAGACACATTAGATAAAAATAAATTTAAATTAATTACAAGAACTGGCGATTTTAATAAAGTTATTACGGGAATTAATGCCGCAAAAGAAGCAGACATGAAAATTAAGATTAATACTGTAGCTCTCAAGGGTATTAATGATAATGAGATTTTAAATTTAGTTAATTGGTGTGGAGAAAATAAATTTGGATTAACATTTATCGAAGTTATGCCAATGGGTGAAATAGGTGAAAAGAGAGCCGATCAATATATGCCATTAACCGATGTAAAAAGTTTAATACAAACTAAATATAGTCTTTCTGATGATCCTTTAAAGACCGGAGGTCCTGCAAGATATGTTCACTGTCATGAAACTGATCAAAAAATAGGATTTATAACTCCGCACACTCATAATTTTTGCGAAAGTTGCAATCGGGTGAGAATTACATGCACAGGTGAGATGTACATGTGTTTAGGTCAACAAGATAAGGCAGATTTAAAGACACCTTTAAGAAAAAGCAAAAATAATGACTTATTAAAAGAAACTATATATGAGGCTATTTCACGAAAACCCAAGGGGCATGATTTTGTTATCGAAAGAAAAAAAGATGAAAAATTTGTTCCTAGACATATGAATGTAACTGGTGGGTAATATTTTTTATGGAAATTAAAATAAAACTTCACGGATCTTCAAAAATGTTAAGTGAAAATGAAACTTTACTTATCGAATTACCTGAAAATTCAAATATAGGCCAACTTCGAAATAGTCTTAAAAAATTAATTAATGAAAAGTATTCAAAAAATAATCTAACAAATTTACCAAACTCAGCTGCCTTTTTTAGTGAGAAAAATGAAATTATTAATGATAACTATAAATTAAAAAATAAAGAATTAATTTCAATCATTCCTCCTATTGGCGGTGGTTAATGAGTATTCACACTGCTCTAGTTAAGACAGAAGGGGAAAAAATTTCTGTAGAAAATGCTAAAAAATTCATCTATTCGGGTGATCATGGAGCAGAATCTATCTTTATCGGGAGAGTAAGAAATGAAAATAGCGGAAAAAAAGTAACAGCTGTAACCTATGATGCTCATGATCAAGCTGTAATTAAGTCTTTCAAATTAATCTGCAGTAATGCTAAAAATAAATTTGATAAAAATGCTAAGATTTTTTTAGAACATGCAAAAGGATATGCTTCAGTAGGTGAAATAAGTATTTTAATAGCAGTTGGATCAGGGCATAGAGATGAAGCATTTAAAATTTGTAGATATATTCTTGAGGAAGTAAAACACCAGTCCCCAATATGGAAAAAAGAGCATTATTTGGATGGAAAAGAAGAATGGCTACCAGGTCATTCTTTAAGACCAAAGAAAGAAGTTAAATAATGTCAAAGGACAAAACTAATTCTGCAATTTTAATAGTTTTGATAGCTGGAATATTATGGTCATTTGGTGCTTTGGTTGTTAGGTATATTGAAGATGCACGTTCAGTGCCTTGGCAATATCTTTTTTTTAGAGGGTTAACTATTTTTGTTCTTTTAAATCTTTATCTATTTATTAAAGAAGGTAAATCTTTTATTGAAAATTACAAAAAAGTTGATTTATCGGTTGTTATAGGTGGCATGGGTTTTGCTACTGCTTTTATTGGTTTTATTTGGTCAATCACTCATACTTCTGCAGCTGTTACCCTTATGATGCTTGCAGCGATGCCATTCATGACAGCAGTACTTGGATATGTTTTTCTTAAAGAAAAAGTTTCTTCAACTACTATGCTTGCAATTATTATTGCTGCTGCTGGAATTTCTTTTATGGCCTTCAATAGCAGTAAGATAGGAACATTATTTGGTTTATTGCTTGGTCTTTTGTCTTCCTTAGGTTTTTCAATTGGTTCTGTTAGCTTGAGATGGAATAAAAGAACACCAACTTTTACAACTGTTTCCTTAGCAGGATTGTTTTGTGCAATTATTTCTTTCATTGTGTTAATGATTGATGATCAAAGTTTTTTTACTACTTTTAGAAATTCTTCACTCTCGGCATTACATGGAGCTTTAGTATGTTCAGGTTTAATTCTTTATACTATTGGTTCTAAGAATTTACCTGCTGCAGACCTTACTTTATTATCATTAACAGAAGTTTTAGGAGGTATTTTTTGGGTTTGGCTTCCAATTTTTGGAATTAATGAAATTCCAACGGCTAATACAATCATAGGAGGTTTTATCATGACCTTCGCAATTCTTTTTTATAGTTTAAATACCAAGAGAAACAGAAGATTTATAGGATTAAACTAATGTCGCAGCGACAATCTTAGAGCTTAATTTTTTTTAAAATTATTATTACTTTTAAAAGTAACAATGAAAAAAATAACTTTATTACTTTTTATATTACTTATATCACAACCATCTTTTAGCGCAGATCAAACCATAGAAATGCTTAACAAATTAGGCAAGGAACATATGGTTTATTCAGAAAAAATTGTAAATATTGAAGTTGGTGATACTGTTTTTTGGAAATCAACAACCCCAGGACATAATGTAGAATTTATAAAAGGGGGAGTTCCAGAAGGTGTAGAAAAATTTAAATCTGCAATTAGTAAAGACGCTCAATACACATTTGAAATTCCAGGCATATATGCTTACTGGTGTACACCCCACAAAGGCATGGGAATGATAGGTTTTGTTATAGTAAATAATAATAAATCTAATTTAGAAGCGATAAAAAAAATAAAATATCTAGGTAAATCAAAAAAAATAGCTGAAGAATTAATAAGTTCTTTATAAATCTTTAGCTTGGGTTTTTTTTTAAAAATTCAATATAATCAATAATTTCTTGAAATTTTTCATCCTCAATATCCTTATAACTTTTTTGAAATTTTGATTTCACACATATTGCAACATGGGCGTAAGGATTTCTACCTTTAGGATGATTGGGGTGTTCAGGTAATTGTCCTTTTAAATAATCACCAGCTTCCTGTATGATTTTCCAGAGTTTACTTGCGTTTTCTTTATTCATGCCTGTCTAAATTTTAACTTTTTTTTTTCTTCTTTTAATTTTCTTTTTTCTTTAAAAGTTAATTTAGGTTTTTTCATTACACTGCTATCTTTAAATGATTTTCCACTATATCTTTTTGACATTAATTTTATTTATTTTTTATCACTACTAGAAATATCAGCTCCCGTTGTTGGATCAAGCTCAATACCTAGCGGTGTAATATTCCTTGGTAGAGGAGTAAATGTAGAGTCCGGATTATCTTTGTAAGGTCTTTTAGTTATTCTGAACATACCAAACAAACCAATAATAACGTGAAAAATAAATAAGTGAATAAAAAATCCGTTGGTACCATATTTTGTCATAAGCAATGTGCAAAATATTGGCCCCATCATTGCTCCAATACCAAATATTATCTGTAATCCAGCTCCCGCAGCTACAAATTTTTCCTTTGGAATGTAGTCATTTATATATGCAAGGGTTAGCGTGAATAACGGCAAGGCCATTCCAGCATATAAAGTTGCATATATAAAAAACATTATTTTATCGACACCTACGCTTGTTGCTAAATACATATTTTGTAAAGAGGTTCCCGATGCTAATATTGCAAGTATGCAAAAAACTGCAGCAGCAAATGTGCAACAAATTATTATCATTCTTCTATCACTTTTGTCAGAGAAAAAACCTATGGGCCATTGAAATATTCCTCCAGCGAAAGATATTAAAAATATTAATAGTGAAATTTCAAAAATTGTAAAATTCATGGTAGCTGCATAAACTGCTGCTAAAGTGAATATAGCTGAATGAATAAAACCATTGCAAAACATACTAACTGCTGACAAAGGTGAAATTTTGTATAAATTTTTAATACTTAATGATCCTAATTTTTTAAATTTTGGAGCTTTACGTTTTGTTAAAAGAATTGGGACCAAAGCAAGAGATAATAAAAGTGAAATTAATATAAATGGTTCATACTTTTCTGGGCTGCTAAAATTTAATAAAAGTGATCCTGAAGACAGAGCAACCAAAGTCAAAAGCATATAAATTGATAATAGTTGACCTCTTGTTCTGTTAGAGGCACGATCATTCAACCAACTTTCCATTACAATAAAAATAGCTACTATGCTGTATCCTGTTAAAAATCTACCTATTGTCCACACAATAGGATTAACAAAAATAGCATGAATTAAAATACTTAAAGAAGCCATAGATGCAAAAGCAGCAAACACTCTTATGTGCCCAACTTTAGAAACCATTGTAGGAATTGTGTTAGCTCCAGCAAAATACCCTACAAAATATCCTGACATCATCGCCCCTGTTGCAAGAAAATTAAATTCTTCAATTACCGCTCTAACACCAAGCAGATTACCCTGGAAACCATGTGCAATCATAAGTATTCCGTAACCTGTAAAAAGAGCCCAAGAACTTTTTAATATTTTTCCCATTGAAAGAGTGTAATTAAACTCTCCCGAGGTTAATTGCAACTAGATAATTCTTATCTTTTTTTTAAAACAAGAAATGAATGAATCGCAATTGTGATGATTATTATGGCTCCCCCCATTATTGTTTCGATACTGGGCTCTTCTTTAATAACTAACCAAACCCAGAGAGGTCCAAAAATAGTTTCGAGCAAAAAGAAAAGATTAACCTCGGCCGCTGTAATATATCTGGGTGCTAAGGTTACACACACAAAAGGGATAGCGATACAAAATACACACATTAAAGGAATAATAATCAAATCGTTATTTTCTAATGTTATTTGGTCAACAAAAATAAGAGCAAACAATGAAACCACTAATTTACCAATCATAGCAGAAGGGAGTAGATTAATTTTTTTAGCAGATCTTATTATAACAGCGTTAGCAGCTAAGCCAGTTGCACAAACTAAACCTAAAAAATTTCCCAAAAAATCACCAGAATCTACAGCATCATAAAATATATAAATTACAGCTAGCGTTGTTATAATTATAGCTATCCATGTTTTTTGATCAGGGTTTTCTTTTAAAAAAATAAGACTTATAACTGCAGAAATCATTGGAGCTAAAGCAACCATAACCAATGTGTTTGCAACATTTGTATTTTCAATTGAAACAACAAAAACTGTACTAGTTATAGCAAACGTGAAGATAAAAGCTACGCCATGCCAACCATTACCTAAAATTTTTTTAAATAAAATGGATTTATAATAAACTGAAAGGCCAATTAAAATAGTCAAAAATGGAATGAACCCTCTATAAAAAATTAAATTCCACGAACTAATGTCTGCAAGACGTATTAAAAGAGAGTCTGGTGTAATAAATAAAATTCCACCGAAAGCTAGAAGCATTCCTTTTTTTTGGTCATTATGTGTCATAATCTTTATTTTTATAAATTTTTAATTTATTTCGAGTAAGGTATCTTGCTAAATATTTTTTTATGTTTTGCTATAATATCTTATCATCTTGTAGGTTACAAATCATGATATATAATAAAATTTTAGGAAAAAAATGTCAGAAGAAAAAATAGTTTCACATGCTAAAGTAGGTATCATTGGTGGTGGCATTATGGGAGTCAGTTTGCTTTACCATTTAGCTAAAGAGGGATGGAAAGATTTAGTTTTGCTCGAAAAGGGAGAATTGACTTCTGGTTCTACATGGCATGCTGCTGGTCAATGCCCTCAAATGATGGGGAGTTATAATTTAGCTAAAATTCATAAAGAATCTAACAATCTCTATAAAAAACTTGAAAAAGAAACAGAACAACCCACGGGATTTCATGAATGCGGAAGTTTAAGAATAGCTTACAAAAAAGAAGATTTAGATTGGTTTAAATATGTAAAAGGAATTTTAGATAATATTGGAGCTCCCTCAGAAATTATTTCAAAAAATGAAATTAGAAAAGTTCATCCTTTCATTAAATTAGATGGAATACTTGGTGCATTCCATACACTAGATGATGGACATACCGATCCAACTAGTACAACAAATGCTATGGCTAAAGGTGCAAGAAATTATGGAGCCAAAATATATAGAAATAATAGAGTAACAGACATTAAACTACTTTCTTCAGGAGAATGGAAATTAATTACTGAAAAAGGAGATATTATTTGTGAGCACGTTGTAAATGCCGCAGGAAGTTATGGTCCAGAAGTTGGAGCAATGGTTGGATTAAAAAATATTCCATCAATTAATATGATTCACCATTATTTAGTTACAGACGAACATCCTTCCATTGCAAAATTAGAAAAAGAATTGCCTGTTGTAAGAGATCCTCAGGCCTCAGCTTACTTAAGACAAGAAGGAAAAGGTTTGTTAATTGGACCATATGAAAAAAATACAAAATGCTGGGCTTTAAATGGGATGGACTGGAAATTTAATATGGAACTATTGGAGCCTGAACTTGATAGAATTGAAGAACATTTGAATATTGGAATGAACAGAATACCTGAGTTTAAAGATGTTGGTATTAAAAAAATTATTTGCGGACCTATTACTCATACACCAGATGATAATTTTCTCGCAGGACCAGCGCCAGGTTTAAAAAATTTTTGGATGTTTTGTGGAGCGAGTATTGGAATAGCTCAAGGTGGTGGAGCTGGAAAATATATGGCTCAATGGATGATGCATGGTGATGCGGATATTAATATGTTGGAATTTGAACCAAGAAGATACATGAGTTGGAGTAATAAGGATTATGCAATTAAAAAATCATCTGATCAGTATAGAAGAATGTATTTTACTCCCTTACCAAACGAAAGCATTGAAATTGGGAGGCCTATGAAAATAACACCTATATATAATAAATTAAAAGAATCAGGAGCCGTATATTTGGATTCTTACGGTTGGGAAAAACCAAGCTGGTTTGGGAAAAAAGGAATAAAAGAGGAATACAGTTTTAAAAGAACAAATGCTTTTAGGTATGTTCAGAAAGAATGCGAAGGTGTTCAAAATAATGTTGGGGTATTAGATTTAAGTACCTTTGCAAAATATGAAATTTCTGGAAAAGATAGCGAATCTTTCTTAGATCGTTTATGCGCAAACAAAATTCCAAAAAAAGATGGAAGTATAGTTCTTACTCATATGCTAAATGAAAAAGGTCGTATACAAAGCGAATTAACAATTACTAGACTTCCAAATAATACTTTTTATGTACTTTCTTCTACTGCTTCAGAAATAAGAGATTTGGATTGGTTTAATCATCATAAAAAAGAAAATATAAATATAAAAAATGTTACCCAAGATTATGGTGTGCTTGTTCTAGCAGGACCAAATTCTAGAAAAGTGCTCTCTCAATTAACTTCTCAAAATTTACACAACAATGATTTTCCTTGGCTTAAAGGTAAAGAAATATTAATTAATAAAATTCCAGTTAGAGCCCTAAGGGTAAATTATGTTGGCGAATTAGGATGGGAACTTCATCATCCCATGAACCAAATGGAATCATTATATGATGCTATTTATGAAGCAGGTAAAAAAGAAAAAATAATTAATTTTGGAACATATGCTGTAAATTCATTAAGAATGGAAAAAGCATATAGAGGTTGGGGAAGTGAACTTACTGGCGAAATAAGTTTGGTAGAAGCTGGGATGGATCGTTTCTTTAATTTAAATAAAAAAAATAATTTTATTGGAGCAAAAGTTCTTCAAGATAAAATTCAATCTGGAGTTGATATAAAAATAGTTTATTTGGAAGTTGATGTTGATGATGCTGACGCTAGAGGCAACGAACCAGTTTATTGTAATGGTAAAGTAGTAGGAGTAGTTACTTCAGGTGGTTATGGTTTTAGATCTAAAAAAAGTCTAGCATTTGCTTACGTAAAATCTGACTTTGTCGAAGCTCCAGGCCTAGAAATTGAAATTCAAGGTAAAAAAAGAAAAGCTAAAATACTCCATAAAGTTGTTTATGACCCTGAAAATAAAAAATTAACAGCCTAAACGAATCCATCTAGACAATTAAAATGAAATAAAGCATGATCCAAATTTTTAGAGGAGATTCATGGCAACAAGAACAAATTCACCTCCAAAACCACATTTAGGTTTTGGTACAAGAATTAGAAAGTCGCCATTTTTTGAATCTACTTTGGCATGGGGTTGCAAAGAGTACACAACATATAATCATATGTACTTTCCAGTTTATTATAATACTCCAGAAGAAGATTTTTGGAGTTTAGTTAATGATGTTACGCTTTGGGATGTATCTGTAGAACGTCAAGTGGAAATCAAGGGACCCGATGCAACAAAATTTACGCAGTTATTAACTCCAAGAAATTTATCAAATTGCGCAGTTAATCAATGCAAATATGTTTTAAATACGAATTATGAAGGCGGTATTCTAAGCGACCCGATACTATTAAGATTAGCAGAAGATCATTGGTGGTATTCAATTTCAGATAGCGATCTTTTACTTTGGGCCATGGGTGTTGCCGGTAAAGATAAATATGATATTGAATTAAGAGAACCAGACGTATCTCCATTACAAGTTCAAGGACCAAAATCAAGAGCATTAATGAACGATTTATTTGGATCGTGGATTAATGACCTAAAATATTATTGGTGTAAACAAACAGATTTAAATGGAATACCCGTGGTTATTTCAAGAACTGGATGGAGTGGAGAAATTGGATATGAAGTTTATCTTAGAGATGGAAAACGTGGAGCAGAATTATATGAAAAGATCATGGCTGCCGGAAAACAATATAAAATAGCCCCAACTGGTCCATCACAAATTAGAAGAGTTGAAGCTGGAATCTTTTCATATTTTCAAGATATGAGAGTTACAGATAACCCATTTGAAATTGGAATGGATAGATTGGTTGATCTGGATATGGAAGCTGATTTTGTTGGAAAGGAAGCACTTAAAAAAATTAAAAAAGAAGGTATTAAAAGGAAATTAGTTGGGATAGAAATTTTAGGAGATCCAATAAGTAAAGTTGTTCCCCCTCAATATACACCTGGCTATTTTGTGCCTGATCATTGGCCAGTATTTGATGATAAAAAAGAAATTGGCTATGTTACATCTAAATGTTTTTCTCCAAGACTTAAGAAAAATATTGGGTATGCTTTCATTCCTATTGAATATGGAAAAAATGATACTCAGTTTGAAATAAGATCACCTTATGCAAATTTAAAAGCAAAAGTGGTACCATTACCTTTCTTTGATCCCAAGAAAAAAATTCCGATAAAATAATTTATGCATGTAAATCAAATCTGTGGGAATCACGGATGAAACCTCGTGATATTCTACTGGCATTGTGTGCACCATTACTTTTAGGTTTTGGTTTTGCTATTGCAAAACCAGCAATGCAACAATTTCCACCTTTTTTATTAATGGGGTTAAGGTTTACTATAGCAGCGTTAATTTTAGTTTGGTGGGTTCCCATTCCAAAAAAACTTCTTAAAGATTTATTTATAGTTTCACTTATTGGAGGAACATTAACATATGGCTTGGTTTATACGGGTTTAAATAGTGTTGATGCATCATCTTCAATTCTTCTAGTACATACAGAAGTACCCTTCGGCGTTATAATTGCTTATTTCTTATTTAAAGAAAAACCAGGATTAAAAAATATTTTAGGTATTGTTGTTGCTTTCATAGGTCTTTTCATTTTACTAGGAGCACCAAACCTTGAAGGTAAATTAATTGGAGTCATATTATTGCTTACCGGAGCATTTGCTTGGTCACTAGGAATGGTTATGGCTAAACCAATTAGTAAAAAAATAGGTGGACTTGCGGTCACAGCTTGGGTTTGTCTATTTTCTGGACCTATGCTCTTATTAGGTTCTTTCATTTTTGACGGAAATACAATTAATCATCTTTCGTCTGCAGATCTACAAGGATGGTTGATAGTTGGTTTTCTAGGACTTATCATGCAACCAATAGCATATGGAACTTGGTATCAAGTAATGAGCCGTAATCCTGTTCATAAAGTAATGCCTCTCATGCTTCTTCTGCCATTAACAGGATTATCAACTGCCATTTTTTTACTTGGGGAAGATCCTTCAGCTGAAGTTTTTCTTGGTGGTGCTATTATATTGTTTGGAATTGCTATGATATTATTTGAAAAAAAAAATAAAAAAAAATGAATAAATCCATACCCAAAAGTACAAAAGCTATCGTTATCGGTGGCGGCGTTGCTGGTTGCTCTACTGCTTATCATTTAGCAAAATTTGGATGGAAAGATGTTATTTTACTTGAAAGAGATCAGCTTACATCGGGTACAACTTGGCACGCAGCTGGATTGGTAAGTCAATTAGGACCTACGGCTGCTGTCACCAAAATAAGAAAATATACAACAGACTTATATAAAGAATTAGAAAAAAAAATAGATTTTTCAGCAGGATTAAAATTAAATGGAGCTTTGTCCATAGCAACAACCAAAGGAAGATGGCAAGAACTACAAAGACAAGCAACTACAGCAAAATTGTTCGATGTTCATGTAGAAGTATTAAATATTGATCAAATAAAAAAAATTTATCCAATAATAAATGAAAAGGATATTTTGGGTGGTATTTTTATGCCTGGTGATGGACAAGCTGATCCAATTGGGGTAACTAATTTATTGGCGAAAGCGGCAAAAGAATTAGGTGTTAAAATATTTGAAAAAAGTCCTGTTGAAAAAATTTTAGTTAAGAACGGAAGAGTATCTGGAGTTAAAGTCAACAATCAATTAATTGAATGTGAATATTTAGTTTTAGCAACTGGAATGTGGTCAAGACAAATAGGAGAAGAGATTGGTGTAAGTATACCTTTATATCCCGCAGAACATTTTTATATAATTACTGAACCAATTAAAGATTTGCCCAAAAAATTAGCTGTATTAAGAGATTTTGATGATAGATTATATTTAAAAGAAGATGCAGGCAAATTACTAGTTGGGATTTTCGAGGGTAAATCAATACCAGCTTTTGAAAAAACAAATAAAGTTCCTAATAATTTTTCATTTGGTGAGTTTCCTGAAAATTTTGATCATTTTGAACCTTATTTAGAAGCGTCATTTAAACGAGTACCACTTTTAGAAAAAGCTGGTGTCAGAAAATTTTTTGCAGGACCAGAATCTTTTACACCAGATACAAATACACTTTTAGGAGAAGTTCCAGAAATTAAAAATTTTTTTGTCTGTTGTGGATTTAATAGCATTGGAATTGGAAGTGGAGGGGGAGCTGGAAAAGTAACTGCCGAATGGATGATGAATGGCCATATCAACGAAGATTTATTTATATATGATATAAAAAGATTTCAAAAATTTCATTCAGAGATTAATTTTATTAAAGAAAGAATAACAGAGACTCTAGGTGATTTATATGGAATGCATTGGCCGTATAAACAACACAAAACATCCAGAAATAAAAAATTATTTCCATATCACGACGAGCTAAAAAAAGCTGGAGCTTGCTTTGGAGCATCATCAGGTTATGAAAGACCGCTTTGGTTTGCTTTGAATGGTGAAAATCCAGAACTTAAATATAGTTATAATTACCAAAATTGGTATCCATCAGTAGAATTTGAAACAAAAAATGCGAGAAAAAATGTTGGTTTATTCGATTTAACTGCTTTTTCTAAATACGATTTAAAAGGAGGAAAAACTTATAGTGAATTGCAAAGAATTTGTACTGCTAATATTAAAAATGAAATTGGAAAAACATCTTATACTCAAATGTTAAATGAAGACGGTGGAATAGAAACAGATTTGACAGTTGTGTGTATGGGTAAAAATTATTTTAGGATTGTTACTTCTGCAGCAAACAGAGAACATGATAAGTTTCATATATTAAAATATTTATCAAAAGAAGTAGAATTTAAAGATGTTACAGACGATGTTGCTTGCCTTGGAGTGTTTGGTCCTAAAAGCAGAAGTTTAATGTCAAAATTGTCAAATGATGATTTTTCAAATGAAAATTTTAAATTTGGCTCAAGTAAAGAAATTAAAATTAATAATAAAAAAATATGGGCACAGAGACTATCTTACGTAGGTGAACTAGGTTTTGAGCTTTATATAAAAATGAATGAAGCAAAAGAAATATATAATTTAATTGTAGATAATGGAAAAGAGTTTAATCTTTCTCATTGCGGAATGTTTGCTATGGATACAATGAGAATGGAGAAAGGATATATGCACTGGGGACATGATATGTCGCCTGAAGAAAATCAATATGAGGCAGGCTTGAAATTTGCAGTAAGTTTCAAAAAAAATATTGATTTTGTTGGAAAAAAAGCAATTGAACAAATTAAAAATAAAAAAATAAAAAAAATGATGGTAATGTTGGCTTTAAAAAATAGTGAACCAGGAGCTCCATTGCTTCTTCATGATGAACCTATATATTGCGAAGATAAAATTGTTGGAAGAACTACCTCTGGAAACTATTCATTTAACTATAAGAAAAATATGTCATTTGGCTATATAAATTTGATTTTACCAATAGAAGAATTAGCTAAGAAAACTTTCTTTATTGAAGTTGAAAAAAAGAAACATGAAGCATTTTTACAAATAGAAGCACTTCACGATCCAAAAAATGAAATAATAAAAAGTTAAATATGAATAAAATTCAAAAAAAAGATAAAATAAATTATTATAATTTTTTAAATTCACTTCCAAAAAAAATAAACAGATTATATTTTGGCAAGCTAAAAGGAAAATTTAAAATAAACAATAAATCTAAAAAAAAAAATGGTTTTGATCCAGTAACGAATATTGACAAGGAGTTTGAGCTCTTTTTAAGAAGAGAAATTTCAAAAAAATTTCCAGATGATGGAATAATCGGAGAAGAATTAAAAATTAAAAAAAGTAAAAGTGGTTTTACATGGGTAATAGACCCAATAGATGGAACCAGATCATTTATAATAGGAAGTCCTACCTGGAGTAATTTAATAAGCGTTAGTTACAAAAATGTCCCAACTTTTGGTTTAGTGAATTTTCCTATGCTTAAAAAATATTACATCACAGGAAAAAGCAAGGTCAGCTATCTAGTGGAAGATAATAAATTTATAAAACTTAAAGTAGTAAAATCAAATTCACTTAAAAATTCAAAGATCGCAGGAAATTTTTTCGGATGGCTATCAGTAAATGAACAAAAAAAAGTTTCAAAATTAACAAAATTAATGAGATATCCATGTTCGGATGCTTTAAGTTATTGTCAGCTATCCGAAGGAAAATTGAATGCTGTTTTGCAATGCTATAATAAAATTTGGGATATACATCCTATGATATCTATTATTAGAAATTCAGGAGGATATATATCTACTTGGAAAAATAAAGACCCGAAGTTTGGAGGTAATATAGTGGCAAGCTCAAGCCTTCAATTACATAATAAAATTATAAAAATGCTTAAGCCAGTTGCATAATATTAAATGCAAAATATAATCTATTAAATGAATATAAATTTAAAAACAGAAAAAGTAATAAAAGAATGGACCGATTATAACGGTCACCTAAATGTAGCTTTCTATGTGCATATATTTGATATTGCTGCAGATGTGATGTTAGATGGTTTTAATATGGGAGGTATATCTGCAAAAAAAAATAAAAAAACTACTTTTGTAGCGGAGATGCATACAATCTATAACCAAGAAGTTAGATTAGATGAAGAAGTTGAGACACAAGTAACATATATTGATCATGATAAAAAAAGAATCCATTATAGACTTTCTATGTTTCACAAAACAAAGAAATATCTTGCTGCAACAAATGAAGTATTGTCATTATATGTTGATCTTAATACAAGAAAAGTTACCGAGTTTGATCCAGATAGATTAGTTCTTATGGATGATTTTATAAAAAAATATTCATCTAAGTTTAATTCAGAAAAATTATTTTTCTTAAATAAATTAAAAAAAGTTTAAATGTTTGAAAATTAATGAGTAAAGATATTAAAGAAAAAGATAAAGTAGTATCTCCTTGCATAAGCATTTGTAAAACAGATCCAAGGACTGGATTTTGCTATGGTTGTGGAAGAACAGATGAAGAGAAAATGATTTGGAAAGAAGAAAAAACCTCAATTTTATGGAAGAAGGAAAACTTAAATTTACTCATGAAAAGAATGTCTGGTTGGCAACTAGAAACTTTTAAAGAATCCTACTCAAACAAAAAAAAGACTGGGTTGTCTCTATTTAAGCAAAACTCAGCAAAAGATAATTAAACTGAAAATCTTAAGAATTAAAATTTAAAAACTATTTTAATAATTTTCTATAAGTAAATATTACAGCAAATACTATTATTAAAGCAGCTATTCCAGATTCTCCAAGGCTGTTCAGTAATGCAACTAAATTTTTTGTAACTTGCGAACCTAAAAAAGCTACATCTGGACCAAATAGTATTTCAGCAAGAACCGAAACTCCTAATAAAAGAACGCCAAGCTCTATAAATTGTCTCAAATAATTTCTTATTTTTGTAATCCATGCATTCATAAATACTCCTTTAATTTCCTTATTTAAACTTCCTATCCTAGCCCAAAACTCCGGGCTAGGATAGTCAGGTTTTTAAACGTTAGTTAATTATTATTAAGAGGGAAAAACTAACGGGATAAAAATCTATTTATAAAAACCTAAAATTATAATAGCTGCTATTAAGCCGACTATTCCTGCATCACCTAGTGATTGCACTAGTCCAACTATATTATCAGCTATTCCACTTACGAATGGAACGTTTCCACCCAAAAGCGAAACAACGATACCTAAGCCAAGTAGTGATATAACTACATGTGTTAGGCTTCTTACTGTTCCTGAGAATCCTGCAAGCATTTTCATACTTAACACCTCCCTAAAGTTACTTGTTTAAACAAGTGCTACCGAATCAACTATCGATAGCGTATGGGTCTTATTATCATACTATATATAGATATCTAGGCAATTTTCATACAAAAAAGTGAGCAAAATAGGGGTTTTCTTAACTTTTCCACAGTAATATCTGACTATGGAATGGTAAATATATAAAGAGTAAAGGATTAAGAGGACAGGTCAGTTAATGAAAATTTACTTAATTTATTCGACATTTAAGAATTTTAAAGAGGCCAAAAGCATAGGCGGTGCTTTAGTTAAAAATAAGCTCGCGGCTTGCACTAATATTATTCCAACAATCTATTCGACTTATGTTTGGAAAAAGAAAACTATGGTGGATAAAGAATGCTCAATGATTATAAAAACAACTGAATCAAAAGTAAAAAAAGCGATAAAATTTATTGTAAAAAAACATAGCTACGATTGCCCTGCAGTTACTGCTTTCCCAATTAAATTTTCCCATAAAGATTTTAAAGACTGGATTATAGAAGAGACAAAAAGTTAGTTATGAAACAGATTTTTTCTGAAATTATTATGGAAACAAAAGGACAAGGATTGTATAATTTTACAAACAAAACATTAAATTGGTTAAATAAACAAAAAATTAAAGATGGAATTTTGAATATTAATATATTACACACCAGTGCATCATTGGTAATACAAGAAAATGCAGACCCTGATGTTTTAATTGATTTAAAAAATTTCTTCGATAAATTGGCACCAATGGATAACAAACTTTATAAACATACTGTCGAAGGAAAAGACGATATGCCTGCACATATTAAATCTGCACTTACAAACAATCATTTAACTTTAAGTATAAAAAACAAAAAATTATTACTTGGAACATGGCAAGCATTGTACTTATTTGAGCACCGTTTAGAAAATCATACTAGAATTTTATCTCATCATTTGATTGGAAATTAGAAATGTATAACAAATTTGGTCAATTTATAGATGGAAAATGGCAACCCTCAAGTGATAAGGGTACTTATGATGTCATTAATCCTGCAACTGAGGAACTTATAGGTAAAGCTTCAAAAGCTACTCCTGCTGATGTAGAGAAAGCTTTAAAGTCTGCTGAAAAAGGGTTTAAAATTTGGAAAAAAACTTCACCATGGGAAAGGTCAAATTTAATAAAAAATATTTCAGATTTAATTAGAAAAAAAAATAAAGATTTAGCTAAGTGGCTTACTTTAGAAGTAGGAAAACCTTTTAAAGAAGGATTGGGGGAAGTAGGTAGTGCCGCTGATATTTTCGAATGGAATGCAGAAGAAACAAAAAGAATTTATGGACAAACTGTAGAAAGTAGATTCGAAAATACAAGAGTCCATGTGTATTATCAACCAGTTGGAGTTGTGGCAGCAATGGTGCCGTGGAATTTTCCAGTTATTTTAGCTGCAAGAAAAATTTCTACTGCATTAGCTGCGGGATGTTCAGTTATTTGTAAACCAGATATAATTACACCAGGTTGTGTAATGGAATTGGTTGATATTATAAAAGAAGCAGGTATTCCTTCTGGTGTGGTTAATCTTTTGTCAGGAGATCCGGCTTCTGTATCTTCTCAATTAATTTCTTCTAACATTGTAAAAAAAGTTTCCATCACTGGTTCCACAAGAGTAGGTAAACTTATTCTAAAACAAGCAGCTGAAAAAGTTCAAAGAGTTACAATGGAGCTAAGCGGTCATGCTCCATTCATAGTTTTTGAAGATGTAGATATAAAAAAAGTTGCAGATATGGCTATTGCGGCAAAATTTAGAAATAATGGGCAGGTTTGTATATCTCCAAGCAGGTTTTATATTCATGAAAAGAAAAAGGAGGAGTTTACAAAATTATTTGTTGAAAAGACAAAAAAATTAAAAATTGGTAATGGTTTAGATGAAAGTGTCCAATTAGGCCCGATGACTACAAAAAAAAGACTAGATGAAGTTGAGGAACTTGTTGAAAAAACAAAACAAGAGGGAGCACAAATACTTTGTGGAGGAAAAAGACCTTCGGGTTTTAATAAAGGGTATTTTTACGAACCTACTGTTTTTGACAATATAAAAGATAATTTTACAATTATGAAACAGGAACCGTTTGGACCTTTAGTTCCAATCACTACATTTAAAGATTATGATGAAGTAATAAAAAGAGCCAACAATCATGAATTAGGTCTTGCTAGTTATATATACACAAATTCACTTGAGAAGGCACAAAAGGCATCTGAATTGATGGAAACAGGAGTGGTTGCTGTAAATACATCTATTGTGGCGGTAGCCGAAGCTCCTTTTGGAGGAATAAAACAAACAGGTTATGGTAGAGAAGGCGGATCGATGGGAATTAAGGATTACTTAAATATTAAATACACCCATCTCGGATTAGATGTATAGATTAACAATCTAAAGTATTAATCTTTTCCCATTCTGTTATCGGTTCTTTTTTTGAAAAAGTTTCTTTTGAATTAAAATCCTTTAATTCATTTTCTTTTAATTTTAAATAACTTGTAATATTTTTTTCTCCAAATGTAGAGATTAAGACTTCATTATTGCTTAGGTGTTCCAAGGCATTTTCCAAGTTGGTGGGAAGCTTTTTTAAATTTGGATAATTATCTCCATCAGTATACATATTTATATGTAATGGTTGACCTGGGTCACGTTTTTTTTCTATTCCATCTATTCCTGCAGCTATAACTCCAGCTTGAAGAAGGTATGGATTAGCTGACCCGTCCATTAACCTTAGTTCAAAACGACCTGGATCGGGGATTCTAATCATATGAGTTCTATTATTGCCAGTATAAGAAATTTTGCTCGGTGACCAACTTGCTCCAGAAGTTGGTGCGGGAGCATCTATTCTTCTATAACTATTAATTGTAGGATTAAAAAAAGCACTCAATGCTTCCGCTGAGTGCAAAATTCCTCCCAAATAATTATAAGCTAATCGTGTAAGACCTAACTTATCACCTTTGTCTAAAAATAAATTTTTTTTACCATCCCAAAGAGATATGTGTGCATGACAACCGTTTCCTGTCAAATTTTCAAAAGGTTTTGGCATAAAGGTTGCTCTTAAACCATGTTTTTCAGCAATTGTTTTAACCATAAATTTAAAAAATACATGACGGTCAGCAGTTGTAAGACTATCTGCGTAGTTCCAATTCATTTCAAATTGCCCATTAGCATCTTCATGATCATTTTGATAAGGACTCCAACCAAGGCTTAACATGGAATTACAAATTTCTTTTATTAAATCATATTGTCTCATAAGGGCAGACTGATCATAACAAGGTTTTGGTTGTCTATCTCTACTATCTGCTATAGCTGTACCTTCCGGATTAATTAAAAAATATTCACATTCAACACCTGATTTCAAAGTCATATTATTATTAGACAATTTTTTAATTTGTTTTTTCAGCATTATCCTAGGAGAAGCATCAACAGGTTTACCATTCATCCATAAATCAGAGGCTAACCAACCAACTTCCTTTTGCCAAGGTAGTTGAATTAGACTATCTGGATCTGGAATTGCAAACATATCTGCGTCAGCCGGAGTCATATCAAGCCACGTGGCAAATCCCGCAAATCCCGCCCCATTTTTTTGCATATCTTTGATGGCTTCAGCAGGTACTAATTTTGACCTCAAAACCCCAAAAAAATCTACAAAACTAATTAAAAAATATTTAATTTTTTTTTGTTTTGCTATTTTTGATAAATCTTTTGCCATAAAATTAATTATTTATAATATTAAATCTTTATACAGGATTAATAAAACTAAAATAATAAGAAATATAGCTATAAAAAGTCCATATTTAGCTTTTGGCCAAGCAAGTCTAGCCATTTTAGATGGAACTTTATTTTTATTATTATTGTTTTCTTCCATATTTTTAGAAATTTAATAAAAAAAAGGGCGCTAAGCAAGTTAGCGCCCAAATTTTTTAATATTTTATATTACCACTCGGTAATATTCTTTTTATAGTCGTTTGTTCCAGGTCTTCTTCTAGCTAACTTTTGCTGTTCTTCAGATTCTCCAGTAGCTGTACCAACATGCCACCAAAGCCAAAAAACTACCGCAACCGTTAACCACATCCACTCCTGGCCAACCGCAGGATAAATGTCAGCGACTTGTATTCCTTCAGTAGCTGCATCCACATCTGTTGTTAGATGTTTTATCCAATCTGTTACTTGTGCCATAATTTATTCCTCCCTATCTACCTGTTTAACCGACTGCTCTTTCATCTTTTCTAGCCGATTCCATTATATTGTAGTCTAGTCCTGCTAGTTCTACTTCTCGCGGTATACGTAATTTACCCGCCCCATGAAGTATTTTAGCAAGGATGTATCCTGGTAAGAAACCAAGAACACCGAACATTATTATAGCTCCGATAAACATTCCAAGAGGATTGATTGGTGCATAATCTGTACCAACCCACATTGATCCTACACTGTATCCAGATGAAGGATATCCCCATAAAACGAAACCGCATACAATAAGTCCGACAACACCAGCATAACCATGTACAGCTACTGCACCTACTGCATCATCTATTTTGAATCTACGTTCAACCCAGTAATGCATTTTGTAAGCAATATATGTACCAAGTGCAGCAATCATCATTGCTTGCAGTGGATGATATAAATCATTTCCTGCAGACGCTGTGATAATTCCTGCTAGTCCACCAGAGTAAGTCCAGAACGGATCTCCTTTAGAAACCCAATAACCAGCTAACAATCCTCCTGATAGTGACATCAAGAAGTTAAATGTAATACCACTCAGTGTTGTTGGTGTTACATAAATACTTGTTGCGGTAAAGAAAGTTACTCCTTCCATTCCATATTCTGGCCCTAGATCGAATATAGGTATATTACATGCAGCGTAGAATCCCCAGAAGCCTGTATAAATTAAAAACAGACCTATTGCTACGAACCAAGGATTTCTTGGTCCAATATTTCTTGGTTCTCCACTAGATGAAAATTTTCCTATACGCGGTCCTAAAACAGCCAAAACTCCTAATGCAAATCCTCCTGCTATGGCATGAATTACTCCCGATGCGTATGCGTCGTGATAACCTAGTAATTTAAGCATCCAACCATCAAAATGCCATCCCCAAGCAGCATCAATTGTCCAAAATACAGATCCAATTGCAATAGCTAAAATACCAAATGCAAAAGTTGTAATTCTTTCAATAATTGCGCCAGAAACGATTGATGCGGCAGTCCAAGAAAATAAAAGGAACGCAGCCCAAAATACTCCACTAATGTGGTCACCTAAATTAACCGCCATTAAATTGCTAGTAGGTACGTACCATGATGCACTAAACAAACTGTCGTCTGTAATTAATGCTGCGCTTTCGTTCATAATTGAAGGCGCTAATCCTGGTCCTGTTGGAAATGCCCAATAAATCCACCAACCAAAGAAAAACCAAGTTACTGTTACCAGTGGTATCAGCATTGTGTTTTTCATTAGAGTATGTTGGTGATGTTTGTAACGTGATGCTCCAACTTCATACATACAAAATCCTACGTGAATCAAAAACATAAGTACTACAGTGATCCAATAGTAAAATTCTGTGAATATGGTAGTTAAAGCTCCCAATCCATCAGTCATATTTTTTCCTCCCTCTTAATAAAACTATAAATATTCTATGTTGTGCGACAAGTAGTACAACAATCCAGAAGTGTTGCGTAAGAAGGTTTATTGAATTTTAAACAACCTAAGATTGTATTATTATTAGAATTTTTTATAAGCTTTTTTTAAGTCCACCAGCGGATGGTTTGGTGACATTTGAAATTTAATTAATAATTCCCTAGCAATCATATCTCTATCTTGCTGGCTATTAGGCAATTTAATTTTTTTAGGTATGGTAACCCATCCATTTGCGTTTCTGCAAAAAACAGCTGGGCGACCTTCTTCATAACCCATGTGAACATCTTCTAACCAATTTAAGTCATCCCAACCCATGTGCTCAATATACTTTTTAAGAAAAGGAGTTACTTTTTTATAATCTGGTAATAAATTTACATCATATCGATAACCTATATGTTGGCCTATCATTTTTTCTCTACTACTCTCTTTTTCTTTGGATTTAGATATTTTTTTTATTTTCTTATTTTTTTTCTTAGTCATATTTTTTATTAAATTTTATGGAAATCATCCACTCCAACAGTATGATTTGTTCCTGTTAACGGAACTTTAGCTAATGCTGAAGCTTCCATTGTTAAAGCAGCCAAATCTTCAGGTTCTAAAGAATGAACATTCGTTTTACCACAAGCACGAGCCAGCAATTGCAATTCTAAAGCCATTGTATGTAAGTAATTATAAACTCTTAATGCTGCATCATCAGGATTTAATCTTTTTCTTAATTTAGGATTTTGTGTTGCTACACCAACCGGACAACGTCCTGTATGACAGTGATAACAATGCCCAGCTTTTACTCCCATTTCTTTTTCAAAATCAACTCCTGGGATTTCTTTATTACAATTTAGTGCTATCATTGAGCCAGTCCCAATAGCAACGGCATCTGCCCCTAGTGCTAAAGCTTTTGCAAGATCAGCACCATCTCTAACTCCACCAGCATAAATTAATGTTACCTTTCCAGTTTGCCCAACATCATCCAGTGCTCTACGTGCCTCACGTATTGCAGCTATACCTGGAATACCAGTATTTGCTGCAGCGATATGAGGTCCTGCACCAGTGGATCCTTCCATACCATCCAAATAAATTGAATCAGGATCACATTTTGCTGCCATACGAACATCGTCATAAACTTTAGCCGCTCCTAATTTTAATTGTATTGGAACCTGATTATTAGTTAATTCTCTTAATTCTTGTACTTTTAAAGCAAGATCATCTGGTCCTAACCAATCAGGGTGTCTAGCCGGAGAACGTTGATCAATTCCAGATGGAAGAGAACGCATCTCAGCTACTTGGTCAGTAACTTTTTGACCCATTAAGTGACCACCCATTCCCACTTTTTGACCTTGGCCTATAAAAACTTCTATTCCGTCCGCTAATTGCGCATGGTGAGGATTAAATCCATATCGTGATTGTATACATTGGTAAAACCATTTTTCGGAATATCTTCTTTCATCTGGGATCATGCCACCTTCGCCTGAACATGTGGCACTTCCAGCCATAGTAGCCCCTCTAGCTAATGCAGTTTTAGCTTCATAAGAAAGAGCACCAAAACTCATTCCTGTTATATAAACAGGGATATCTAATTCAATTGGATTTTTGCAACGCGGACCAATAATTGTTTTAGTTTCACATTTTTCTCTGTAACCTTCGATAACAAATCTTGTAAGAGTACCTGGCAAAAATACTAAGTCATCAAATGTTGGTATTTTTCGCATTAAAGCCATACCACGCATTCTGTAACGACCTAGTTGAGCTTTTATATGTATGTCGTCAATTACCTCAGGTGTAAAAATTGAATTTTGCCCTAATAAACTTTTATTTCTTCCCTTGGTAACTTTGAGACTCTCATTATTTTTTTTCTTTTTAGCCATTTTAAATTGCTCCTTTTTTTTCTGAAGGTTCTAAAGCGTCATAATTCCAAAGTTTTTTACCCGCTACAACTTTAGTCATTCTAGTTACATCAAAATCAGATCCAATTTCAGCAACCTTAAGTTTTCTTCGTAACCAAAATATATCATCAGAGCTAAGTTTAGATTTTACAGCATCACTTCCTAATGACTTAATTTTTCCACCAACAAAAATTGTTCCATCGTACATGGAGTCACCTAAATTTATACCTACATCTCCAAGAATAATTATTCTTCCTCTTTGCATCATAAAACCTGTGAATGCACCAGCATCTCCGCCCACTATGATAGTTCCACCCTTCATGTCTATTCCTGTTCTTGCCCCAACACTACCTTTACAAATCAAATCACCACCTCGAATAGCAGCTCCAAAACAAGATCCAGCATTTTTTTCAATCATGACTTTTCCTGCCATCATATTTTCTGCACAAGACCAGCCAACTCTGCCAGTTATTCTTACTACAGGCCCATCAATGGAACCCACTCCAAAATATCCCAGAGATCCTTCAAAAATTAAATTTAATTTATTTAAAATACCTACACCCAAGCTATGTTTACCCTGGGGATTTTTAACGACAACAGTTCCATATCCTTCTTTCATTAAAGCATTAAGTTTGTCATTAAGTTTTGCACACGTTAAATTTTTTGCATCGATTTCAGTTCTTTTGTTAAAATCAACATCGTAAGCACCATAATAGAAAAAATTTTCAGCTTCTTCAGGATTAAAAAAAACTTGTTGTGTTCTTCCCGTCAGAACTTCCTTGTGAAGACCCATTGATTGTGATTTAGAATTTTTTAAATTTGCCATACTTTCACTTCTCCATCGTAAGGATCATAAGTATCAATTTCTTGCGGTAGCAAGGTTCTAATTGCTATCTCTTCTGAACCCATAGCTACCAGATCATCAGATTCATACAATACCATTGGTTTTGCAGCCATTGTATCTTTTGCCATACCTAAAGAATCTTTTGTCGCAACAAGGTAAGTAAAAACTCCATCTAACTCTTTTAAAGAGTCTTTCATTCCATCTTTTAGCGCCACGCCTCTTCTCATTTTTTCCGCTAGATACACAGCAATAAGTTCTGAATCACATTCAGACATAAAACGCATTCCTTTATTTTCAAGCGCTCTTCTATTGTTCCAATAGTTTGTTAATTGTCCATTGTGGACTACAGAAACATCACTGAAAGGATAACCCCAAAAAGGGTGAGCTGAACGTATATCTACTCCAGATTCAGTAGCCATTCTTGAGTGCCCGATTGCATGAGTTCCTTTAATTTTATCTAATCCATATTGTTTAGAAACAACGCTAGCATCTCCGATATCTTTTACTAACTCTAAACTTTTTCCAAGAGATAGTATTTCTGTCATTTCCACGCTCTCTATTCTTTTAGAAAATTCCATTAAATCTTTGTTATATTTAATGCAATATCTAAATGAGTATGGCGTTAACTGTGCATCGTTAACTATACTTCCCCCGAGATCTCTAATATGTTTATCTACTTGTTTTCTTCTTTCGTCGTAAACTGATTTATCTTCATTAACGGCAGAACTTCCTTCAGCAACGTTTTCTCCAACTTTGAAACGCATTATATAATCGCCTTGATTATTGCCTTGTCCATATAATGCAAATCCTGTTGAATCGGGCCCTCTATGTTTGAGAGCCTGCAACATATCTTGCAACTCTTTGCCAATATTTACAGTTTTCCCTTTATGAATTAATCCTGCTATTCCACACATAATTTACTTTCTTTTTATGACTATGGTAAACAATCCAAATAGGTATCAAGATCCCACTGAGTAGTAGCGCCTAAGAATTTTTCCCATTCATCATTTTTATACCAATGAAAAACTTTGTACATTTCATCAGGCATCGCTGATTTAATCACTTCATCTTCAGACAGTCTGTCTAAAGCTTCTCCCAAACTTAATGGTAGTTTTTTGACATCTTTACCAGCTTTTTTAGCTTCATAAATATTTCTAGACTCAGGTTTCCCTGGATCTAATTTATCTGTAATTCCGTGATCAAAGGCTTTTAATAAACTTGCTCCCATTAAATATGGGTTATGCATTGAGTCTACCGATCTATATTCAAATCTTCCTGGAGCAGACACTCTAAGACCGCAAGTTCTGTTTTGATATCCCCAGTCAGCATATACAGGAGCCCAAAAACCTTGATCCCATAATCTTCTATAAGAATTTACTGTAGAAGAACCAATCGCTGTCAGTGCAGGTAAATGTTTCATTACTCCTGCTATTGACAATAAACCAATCTTACCTGGTAACTGCATATCTTTTGTATCTGGCATAAATGTATTTGTTCCACCAGAAACATAAGTAAAGACATCATCAACACCTGGAAGTGATTTATGACCGAGTTTGTTTACTGAATCTTTTCCACCTTTCCATAAAGACATATTAGTGTGACAGCCGCTTGCAGAAACACCCATAAAAGGTTTAGTCATGAAGCAAGCGATCAAACCATGTTCTCTTGCAACTTGCGCACAGATTTGTCTATACGTTGATAGTCTATCAGCATTTCTTAAGACATCATCATAAGTCCAGTTTAATTCTAATTGTCCCGGAGCATCTTCATGATCTCCTTGAATCATATCTAATCCCATAGCATTAGAATATTCTATTACTTTCATAAAAACGGGTCTCAAGGATTCAAATTGGTCGATATGATAGCAATATGGTTTTGAAAAACCTTGTCCAGTTGGAGTGCCATCTTGATTTTTAGTTAACCACATCATTTCTGGTTCAGTTCCTATTCTAAGCTGCATTCCATGTTTTTTCTTAAATTCATCATGAAAAATTCTTAAATTTCCTCTGCAGTCAGACGTTAAATGGCCACCTGGATTTTCTCTTTCTTCTCTATTTCTAAAACATGTACAATAAACTCTTCCAACTCTTTTATCCCAAGGTAATTGAACAAAAGTTTCTGGGTCTGGAATACCTACTAATTCTTTCGCTTCTGGGCCGTACCCAATATAATTTTTATGACGATCAGTAAATAA
Organism: uncultured Pelagibacteraceae bacterium; assembly: GCA_902567785.1. Taxonomy (GTDB): domain Bacteria; phylum Pseudomonadota; class Alphaproteobacteria; order Pelagibacterales; family Pelagibacteraceae; genus AG-414-E02. Next base: position 37,884 of record CACFOR010000001.1, read on the forward strand.
GTTTGCAGTAGCTCCATAAACTAACTGAAAACCTTTTTCTGCTGTTCTTTCCCAGTGTGCTGCCGGTATACCTTTACCAACCACTCTTCCTGTAACAGATATAAATTGAAAAAATATATATGTTATTCCCAATTCATCAATTTTTTCCCTAACTTTTTTGACTAGCTTATCTCGCCCTGGTTTTGAAACGTGTTTTTCTAGATCTGTCATAAATCAATCTCCCCCAAAGATTAATAAATTGAAATTAAATTTCTTAAAATTAGAAATATGTTAGCCGAAAAGTAAATACTCGTCCAGATTTAGCTCCATGGAAATGGGCTACTAGATACAGGGTGCAACTCACCTTTCGCGTATCGATTGAATCTGAAAGGTTTAAGTAGACTGTTTTCTTTTCCAAGCAGCTCATCAGAAACAAGATCTCCAACTCCTATCATTTTATATCCGTGGTTGGAATCTGCAATAAAATATACGTTTTCACAAAATTTATCAAAAATAGGGAATGAGTCTGGAGTAAAACATCCTAGTCCCCCAGAAGGACCTTTGTGATAAACTTTTATTTTTCCTTTAAATCTTTTTTGACAATGAGCTAGAGCAGAACACCACATATGAGCAAACTCCGGTGTCGTTTGATATTCTGGCGAAGCAGGTCCATAAGGATCAACTTTTACTTCATCAACAGGTCTAATTATTTTATAAGGAGCAGATCCACCTTGAATTCCTTTGAAGCTAAAATCTGGCTTGTAATATATTCCCCACATTTTGTCAGTTATTAAAGAGCCATCAACGTCAGAATATAAATGAGCGTCACTATCTACATGAATTACAGGAGGCATTTTACCATCATCAGTTTTTTGCATATTCGGATCAACACCCAAAACACCTTCAGTCAACATCCAATATATCCACATTGGATAATCCTTATGAATTTTACCTTTTTCATCTTTGATTGATATTTTTTTAGGAAGTTCAAGCATATCCCAAAATCTTTTTACCCAAGGGCCAGCTCCGACAATTACTTGTTCACAATCGATTGTTCCTTTTGAAGTAACTACTCCAGTTACAGCTTTACTATTACTTCCTCTTTTAAAACCTGTAACTTCAGTCCCAGTTATAACTCTAACACCAAAACTTTCTGCTTTATTTGCTAAACCATAAATAGATGCAGTATTGTTTGCATACCCACCTCTTTTTTCGTGGAGTACTGAAGTAATTCCTTTTGCTTGCCAGTCATGAAACATATTTTTCATATATTTCATTGAGTCTTCTTTTCCTTCTATAAATTCAGATTCGTATCCAATAGTTTTCTGCTGATCATAAATACTTGCCACGTCTTTATGCATGCTCTCTGGACTTATTTGCATGTAACCAACTGGATGATAGCTAAAATTTTTGGGGTCACTTTCCCACACTTTAACACTATGCATCATTAATTCTCTCATGGCAGGCTGAAAATAATTATTTCTAACTACACCACAAGCAACCCCACTTGCTCCAGAGGCTATTCCACCTTTATCTAAAACAACAATATCGTTGTTAGAACCATTGCCATTTTTTTTTATTTTTTCTGCTAAATGCCAAGCTGTGCTTAATCCATGAATTCCAGCTCCAATAACTACAAATCTTGCTTTTTTTGGAAATGCCATTTAAGCCTTTACCCTAGTTTTGTCAGGATCATAGAAGGGAAACCTAACAACTTTTGCTTTAATTCTTTTTTGATGACCATCAATTTTACCTACTTCTACTTCTGTACCCATTTCAGAATATTTAACATCCATTCTGCAAAGTGCAATATTCTTATTTAGCACAGGAGATATCATGCCGCTAGTTATTATACCAACTTGAGCTCTTCCTACGTGCACACAGTCACCATTAATAGCCTGTTCTTTTCCTATTAATTCAAGACCTACTAATTTTTTTTGAGGAGAAGCTTTCCTTTTTATTAAAGCTTCTTTTCCAACAAAATCATCTTCTTTAGTTTTTAAAGCGACAGAAAAACCAATACCAGCTTCAAACGGATCAGTTTGATCACTAAATTCAAAACCACCAAAAATTAATCCCGCTTCAATTCTAACCATATCTAAAGCTTCAAGCCCCATTGGAGATATACCAAGATCTTTCCCACAATCCCAAACTTTATCCCAAACTTCAGGAGCATCTTTTGGATGGCACCATACTTCAAATCCTAGCTCACCAGTATATCCGGTTCTAGATACCATTATCGGAGTTCCTAAATCATCACCAATTCTTCCAATGGTGAATCTAAACCATTGAAGTTCTTTTATTGTTGGTTGAACAGGTGGAGTCCAAACAAATTTCTCAAGAATTTTTCTACTATTTGGTCCTTGAACAGAAATATTATGAATTTGATCTGTCGAAGATTTTACCCAAGCTTTGTAATTTTTTTTCTTTGCTAACTCTCTTAACCATTCCCCGCCATATTCTTGACCACCAATCCATCTAAACATTTCTTTACCCATACGATAAATTGTTCCGTCATCTACCATACCTCCATGTTCATAACACATAGCAGCATAGCTCACTTGTCCAATTGAAAGTTTTTTAACATTTCTTGTAAGAGCATATTGCATTAAACTTTCAGAATCTGGCCCAACTATTTCAAATTTTCTTAATGGAGATAAGTCAATTGCAATAGCTTTTTCCCTACAAGCGGTATATTCTTTAATGGTTCCATAATTTGTATAATTATTAGCTAACCAATAACCATTATAGTCAATAAAATTCCTAGTAAGTTTGGAAGTTTTTTTGTGAAATCCAGTTTCTTTGGTTAATTTTGGCTCTGAATCTGTTTTCATTCTGAATGCTACCGCTTTTGAAAATTCTTTTTTCTTATCATAAACTCTAACAAAAATATCAGTTGGATCCCAGCCATTACAATCATCAATATCACTTGGGCACGCAGTAGTTCCACAAGTTAAGTCTTTTAATGCACGAAATAATACATAGTCTCCGGGTCTAGCCCAAGATTCACCACCAATCACAGCATTTTGTGCATTTGCGATAGTATTAAAAAAAAGATTTATAGCAGGCCAGCCTTTTCTTTTTTCAATCTCATATTTTTCTAAAGCCGCATTTAAATTATCTGAGCAGTTTGCATGACCAAAATATCCTGCATCTGCATAATATTTTGAGGTACATGCTAGATTAAATGTATCATGTCTTCCTACGGTATCTCTTACTACTTCAAGCATTGGTTCTTGGTCTCTGTCAAAAAATTTTGAAAACAAACCAGGAGCAGGGTAGAGGGCCCCCATAAATGTTCTTGTGGTTAATGGATCTAATTCTCGTTCGATCCCCTTTTCTAATTTTGCAGTATCAAAAGCTAAAAAATCTGAACACTGTCTTCCAAATGGATTTATAATCTGAATATAATCTCCTTTTTTAACTTGGTATTCGATGGCCGTACTGTGTTTAATAAGTATTTCATTAATTGGATCCACAAGAGGCTCTGGAATATTTGGCTTATCTTTATATTTATTTGGTTTTGAACGTTCAATCATTAAAAGCAAATCTGTTGGAGGATTTTGTTCTTCTATTTTCATAGCGTTGCCAGGAGCAGAAAATACACAGGTACATTTATCTTTAGAAACTAAATTTACTTTTTCTCCTGCTTCAGAATCTTCACTAAATAAAACAGATGCTTTTGCTTTTCCTACATTTAAATTTTTTTTCTTTAAAGCGTTCGCTGCTTGAAAAGCGCTTTCACTTTTATCAGATAAAATTTTTTTTATATTTTTTGGATCGTGTTTTTCTTTAAGTCCTAGTAAACTACAGTCAGCTTTTCCATCTTTATTGAAAACAATTATTTCACATTTTTGTTTTCCTTCGGTATCAGTTATTTGAATTTTGTCATTAGGATCTAGAGTAATTACAGAAAGCCCGCCACCTTTAATTAAGTATCTTTCAACTCCTGGTGGTAGCGATCTCAATCCAGGATCTTTAATATCCATGCTAGTGAAATTTTTATCCATATATAGCAAGATTATATCAATACGCAATTTCTACGCAATGTTCATTGACTCATCATGACCCAAACCATACAATTTTCTTATATAATATTAATATTATTATGGGGGAAAATATGAAAAAACTAATATCTCTTCTATCTGCAATAGTAATTTCTTTTGTTAGTTTCACAGGAATTGCTCTTTCAGCGGATAGTAAGAAACCCATTGTAATCCCGACACACAATTGGTCAAGCCAAGTTGTTATGGCTTACGTGATTGGTGGAATTTTTGAAGATATGGGAAACAATGTAGAATATGTCCCAGCTGACTCGCAAGCTGTTTACGAGTCAATTCGTATTGGCGATGTAACTATATCGCACGAAGTTTGGGAATCTGCTTTTGGTAAATCATTTACTACAGCACTTGATAAAGGTGGTTTACTTGATTGGGGAGATCACGAAGCAAGAACTCTCGAAGATATGGGATATCCAAACTGGGTTGCTAAATTATGCCCAGGTCTTCCAGATTGGAATGCTTTAAAGAACAAAGATTGTGCTAAGAATTTTGTAACACCTGACTCAGGTGGAAAAGGACGAATGTTAGAAGGTCCGCAAACTTGGCACGGAGATTTAATTCCTCAAAGAATTGAAGCTTTAGGTCTAGGAGATCTTTGGACAGTTAAATTTGCTGGAAGTGCAGATGCGCTTTGGGCAGAATTAGCAGCAGCTAAAAAAGAAGGAAGAGGAACTATAATATTCAACTGGACACCAAACTTTACAGATGGTGCTGGTTTTACATTTATAGACTTCCCTCCTTACACTGCTGGTTGTAGACCAGAAGATGGTGGAGACGGAAAATGCGGTTCACCAGATGGTTATTTGAAAAAGGCTGTAAATGCAGACTTTCCAAAAACTCATCCAAAAGCTGCAGCTATGTTCAAGAAGCTTTCATTTTCAACAGGTCAAATTGGTGCAATGGCAGCTTTAGTTGACATTGACAAAATGACTCACGAAGATGCAGCTAAAAAATGGCTAAAAGACAACAAAAAAGTTTGGAAAAAGTTTACAAAATAAACATTAGTAAAACTTAAGCTTTTGATAATCTCTCCCGATATTATGTCGGGAGAGATTTTTTTTTATATAATTTCGTGTAAAATGGAACAATGAAAAAATATATATTTTATATAATTTTAGGTTTTTTAATTACGACTTCAGCATCAGCTCGAAAGACAGGTTGTGAAGGAAATTGTGTAGATGGTTTTGGTAAATGGACTTATACAGACAAAACAACTTATGAAGGGAATTGGGTTGGCACAAAAAAAAATGGACAAGGAACTGAAATTTGGCCCAATGGATATATTTATAAGGGAGAATTTAAAAATAGTGAGTGGAGTGGAAAAGGAATTTTAACTTTTCCAGATGGTTCAACTTACGAAGGAGAATGGGCCAATGGTTTCATGAATGGTGAAGGAAAGTTTACTTGGTCTGATGGAAAAGAGATATCAGGCACTTGGGTAAATGGAAAATTAAAGGAATAATCTAAAATGTTGCAAGGAAGCAATTTAAACAAATTAAAAAAGTTACCCGAACCAGTTAAAAAATTTGGTGGTCTTGTTACTATAACATTTGTCGTAATTTTATCTTTTGCTATTTTAAATATTTTTTGGGGTGGAGGTGAAGAATTAATTGAAAAAATGAAAAAAGAAGAGGAGAGAATTGCAGAAGCAAAAAAACTAAGTGAACTGATTTCGAGCCTTCCATCAGGAGTTCTGGTATCCTTTGAAGGAACTGATGATCATAGATTGTCCGAAGAACAATACGAAGTAGTTTGCAACGCAACAAAAATTGTATCTCAACGTTCTGTTATGGGAGCTAATTTAATAAATTTTAAAGCTCATAAAATATATACTATCAACGGTAATAAAATTGATGAAACATTTGTTAAATGGGACAAAGAGAAGAATAAATGTTTTGCTGGTTTTGTTGTAAGCGGAAATAATGTTGGAGTAAATGAAACTATTACTGTTAGCGGAGAGGCTTTAAGTTTTTTTAACACTGGAATTGATACAAGGGTTTATTTTATTAAAAATTTTTAAGGAGGCAAAACAATAAATAGCGTGTATATTTATTTATATTTCGTATAACTTGTTAAAAGATTATGACTGATGCGGTAATTAAGTGCGATTCTGTATATAAAATTTTTGGGGCAAATGCCAAAAAGATGCTCCAAGAAGCAAATGGAAATGTAGACGCAAAAGCATTCCAGAAAATGGGATGCATTGTAGGTGTGAACAATGCTTCTTTTGAAGTTTCAAAAGGAGAAATGTTAGTTGTAATGGGATTATCTGGTTCAGGAAAATCTACATTATTAAGATGTATTTCTAGATTAACAGACGCTACAGATGGAAAAATTTATATAGAAGGTCAAGATTTACTCTCATTAAAAAACAAAGAACTAATTGAACTTAGAAGAAATAAAATGGGGATGGTCTTTCAAAGTTTTGCTTTACTCCCACATAAAACAGTTTTGGAAAATATTGCTTTTCCACTTCAAATTAAAGGCATTAAAACTGAAGATAGTATTAAAAAAGCTATGGATATGGTTAAACTTGTTGGTCTTGAGGGAAGAGAAAATTATTTTCCAAGAGAACTTTCTGGTGGGCAACAACAAAGAGTAGGTATCGCTCGATCACTGGCTGTTGAACCTGATATTTGGTTTCTAGACGAACCTTTTTCCGCACTAGACCCATTAATTAGAAAAGAAATGCAAGATGAATTTTTAAGACTTCAAGAAAAATTAAAAAAAACAATCATGTTTATTACTCATGATTTTGATGAAGCACTAAAACTTGCTGATCGTATCGCAATTATGAAAGATGGAATAATTGAGCAGTTAGATACTCCAGCCAAAATTGTTTTAAATCCAGCAACAGAATATGTAAAAAAATTTACTGAAGAAGTACCTAGAGAAAAAGTTTTAAAAATAGAAGATGTAATGGAAAAACCAAATAAAGAAAATTTAAGTGATTTAAAAGTTTCAAAAGACGAGATAATCGAAAATGTTGCTGAAAAGATTTTAACTCAAGAAAAATCAGTAGCTGTAACTGATGAAAACAATAAAATTGTTGGAACGGTTCGTCCTTCAAAAATAATTCATACTGTTTTTGGTGGAAGAAAAAATAATGGTTAAAATATGGAATTATTAAAAAAATATCCAAAATTATTTCAATGGTTATTTTTGTTAATTGTATTTTTTGCTTTATGTTTTTCAATAGATGTTCCGGAAACCTACAAATTTATAAGAGGTCAAGCGGAATTCATTAAAGACCCAAATCAAAGTACTTACACACTATTTGGCAAAGAGGTAAGATATTATGCATTTGATGTCTTGTGGAGACTACCTCCTTTACTTGGATGGTTACCTATTTGGGTAAATGACTCTTTGTTTTTCTTATTGAATGAATGGATGCCAATGGAGTTTTGGAATGAGGATACTCAAGAATTCAAAACTCGACCTTTAGTACTACAAATAACAAGAAATATCACTGCATTTATGACATTTCTAATTGAATTGATTAGAGAAATTTTATTAGGTGGGGTTAAGACAGTTGTTGCATTTAGCAGTTGGGATTGGATAGATAAAAATCCATGGGCTGAACTGCCAGGTTTACCTTGGACAATCGTCACAGCGGGTGCGGTAATATTAGGTTACAAACTGAGTGGCAAGGGTCTAGCTATATTTGCTGGCTTAGTCATGATTTATATTTCTGTATTTGGTCAATGGAAACCTTCAATGCAAACACTCTCTTTTATATTAGTAGCGGCACCACTTTCTTTCATATTTGGTTTGACTTTAGGTGTTATGGCTTACAAGAGTAAACGTGTTGAGAAAGCTTTATATCCTATACTCCTAGTGATGCAGACCATGCCCCAATATGCCGTTCTAGTTCCTGCAATGGTTCTGTTTGGTATTGGAGATCATGCTGCAGTTATTATAACAATGGTTGTTGCGATTCCGCCGATGATCTTATTAACTTTGTTAGGGCTTAGAGCAGTATCTTCTGAAGTTATTGAAGCTGGCAAAATGAGTGGATGTAATAATTGGCAATTAATGACCAAAGTATTAATTCCAACTGCACGAAGAGACATTTTAATTGGAGTGAACCAGGTCATAATGGTGTGTTTCTCCATGGCGGTTATTGCAGCTTTTATAGGTGCTAAAGGATTAGGATGGAATTTATTGTTAGCCTTAAATCAATTGAATATTGGATTAGCATTAGAAGCTGGTTTGTGTATTAGCATGATAGCGATCTTGTTAGATAAAATGTCTTTGGCTTGGGCAAATAAACAAGAAGATTATTTTGGCAACCTGACGTTTTTTCAGCGTTATAAAAATACATTATTTTTTGCTGGAGCAGTATTGATTGGAGCGATACTTGCTTACGCTGGATCTTTTTTGTTTAAAGATAGTTTTAATTATTTTTCTGAGATTCCACATAATAAAGGTATATCATTTGCAGATTTCTGGAATAAAGGTGTTGACTGGATTTGGGATACATTCTTTCAAACTTTAAAAATATTTAATACTTGGTTAATAACAGAAGTTCTTCAACCAATGAGAGCCTTGTATCTAAGAATGCCAGCGGTTGCTACTGTAGTATTAGTTGTTGGAGCCGGTTATATAATTGGTGGAATTCGTTCAGCTTTGGTAACAGCTGGATTAGTATTATTTATAGCACTAAGTCCATGGTGGGATAGAGCATTAGTCACAACATACATGGCAACTTTTGGTGTTATTGCATCTTGCACAATTGGATTAACTGTTGGAACTTTATGTCAACAAAATCAATATACTACAAAATTTATGTTAGCAGTTTGTGATATTTTTCAAACATTTCCTTCATTTGTATATTTAATTCCAGTAATGATGCTTTTTGGAATCACTGATACATCAGTATTAATTGCGGTAATTGTTTATGCAACTATACCTGCTACAAGGTACACTATTGAGGGATTAAGAAGTGTTCCAACAGCGTTGCATGATGCAGCCTCAATGTCTGGTGTAACGAAATTACAAAGATTAATAAATATAGAATTTCCAATAGCGTTTCCTCACATGATGCTTGGTGTAAATCAAACAATAGTATTTGCTCTGTTTATGGTAATAATTGGGGCATTTATTGGAACAGAAGATTTAGGACAATATATTCTAAAAGCTTTATCTGATAAAGCAGGTGGAGGTAAAGGATTAATACTTGGTATTTGTGTCGCTTTCATAGCTCTGATATTTGATAATTTAATTAGAACTTGGGTTCAAAAAAGAAAAAAACATCTTGGTATAGATTAAAATTAAAAATTGATTGGTAAATATGAATACTAAAATTATAAATATTACTGGATGGGTTTTATTTTTGATCTCTGCTATTGGTTTTATTATATCTAGTGTTGGAAATTTTTGGGCTATGTTTGGTAGCCTTTTCTTTTTGGCCGGCTGTATAGTTTTTTTGATACCTTATTTTTTTGACTGATTTAAAAAAGTTTTTGAAGAGTCATCCATTGCGGAAGCCCATGGCGTATGGTGAATTGGTGCAACAGACCCAGTCACAGGAGATGAAAAAGATTTATTCCTATAAGTCATGATATCCTCTACTTTATGATGTTCCCATTCTTTAAAATGTTTTCTAATTAATTCAAAATCAATTTTTGGATAATCAGACAAACCATGAAGTTCTTTAGTATATTCAGTTTGAAAGTCTATCATTTGATCAGGATTTTCTAATTTTTCTTCCATAGCAACCCATTTATCTATATCTTTTTTGATTTCTGTACTGCTTGGAATTTTAATTTTACCCATTATTACATCTCTTGCATACCAAGCCTGGCAATCAAACATGTTAAAAGTATGAAATTGATCCTGCATACCTAAGTACAACAATTTATGATTATTTTCCCAAACCACACCTTTATATAATTTTGGTGGATATAATCTGTTTCTAGTTTTTAGTTTAAGGTCTTCAGTTAAAAAAGGGAAATGATGAAGATAGCCTGAACATAAAATTATTGCATCAGCTTCTTGTTTGTGACCATCTTTAAAGATTGCTTTATTTCCTTCTAACCTGTCTAAATAATGGACTTCTTTCATTCCTTTGGGCCATTTAAAACCCATTGGGTTGTTTCTATAACCTATAGTCACACTTTTTGCTCCATATTTATTACATTGAAGAGCAACATCTTCGGCTGAATAACTGCTTCCTAAAACAATAACATTTTTACCTCTGAATTCTTCTGCGTCTCTAAAATCATGTGAATGTAATATTCTTCCTGGAAAAGATTTCATTCCCGGATATTCTGGGATAAATGGAACAGAGAAATGTCCTGTAGATACAACTACATAATCAAAAGTATCTTTTGAAAATTTGTCATTTTTTTTATCATGTGAAGTTACTTCAAAATTTTTTCCATTATAAGTTACATTCATAACAGTTGTATTAAACCTTACTTTGTTTTTAAGATTCCCTTTTTTTACTCTACCAATTATATAATCATATAAAACTTCTCTCGGCGGAAATGATGGAATTGGGTGTCCAAAATGCTCATCAAACGAATAATCAGCAAATTCTAAACATTCTTTAGGACCATTTGACCAAAGATATCTATACATGCTGTTAGGAACAGGGTCTCCATATTGATCAGATCCAGTTCTCCAATTGTAGTTCCACAATCCTCCCCAATCTTCTTGTTTTTCAAAACAAACTATTTGAGGTATTTTTTCTCCTTTTTTTTCAGCTTGTTCAAAAGATCTTAACATTGAAAGACCACACGGACCCGTTCCAATAATTGCTACTTTTGTCATTGAACTTTCTCCATCTATAAATAGATTTATAAGTGTATTTTACTAATAAAAAAGCAAAAATTGAAGTAGTATTTTATTATGAAAATTAATTGGAATTATCCAACCACAGTATGGTTTGGTGAGGGGAGGATTAAGGATCTCCATATTGCTTGTAGAACCTTAAAAATTAAAAAACCATTATTTGTAACAGATCAAGATTTAGTGAAAACTGATTTAGTAAAAAATATAATTAACGATCCTAATTTGAAAAATTTCTCAGTGAATATATTCTCAAATATAAAAGGAAATCCGGTTGGTTCTAATGTTGATGAAGGTGTAAAAGTTTTTAAAAATGGAAATCATGATGGTGTTATTGCTTTTGGAGGTGGCAGCGGATTGGATGTTGGAAAAGCAATTGCTTTTATGTCAGCACAAAGTAAACCAATTTGGGATTTTGAAGATATTGGTGATAATTGGACTAAAGCAAATAACGAAGGTATTGCTCCAATTATTGCTGTACCAACAACTGCTGGAACAGGTTCAGAAGCAGGGAGAGCATCATTAATTACAAACGAAGAAAATCAAACAAAAAAAATTATTTTTCATCCAAAATTTTTACCATCAATAGTTATTTTAGATCCATGTTTAACAGTTAATCTTCCACAAAAAATAACAGCCGCAACAGGCATGGATGCTTTAGCTCATAACTTAGAAGCCTATTGTGCATCTGGATATCATCCTATGGCTGACGGGATAGCTCTAGAAGGAATGAGTTTAATAAAAAAATGGTTATTTATAGCAGTTAAAGAAGGAAATAATCTTAAGGCTAGATCAAATATGCTGGTTGCGGCAACTATGGGATCGACCGCGTTCCAAAAGGGGTTAGGAGCTATTCATTCATTAAGTCATCCTGTTAATTCTGTCTATAATATTCACCACGGTTTATCCAATGCAATATTTATGCCTTATGTACTTACCTTTAATAAAAAAGAGATAGAAAAAAAAATAATTAAATTAAGTGAATATCTAGAACTTAAAGAAAAAAGCTTCGATTGTTTCTTAAAATGGATTCTAGATTTAAGAAAAGATTTAAATATACCACACAAACTATCAGAGGTAGCTAATATTAAAGAAAGTGAAATTGATAAATTATCCCAAATGGCTCTTAACGATCCATCAACACCAGGAAATCCCAAAAAACTTACTTTGAAAGATATGAAAATGCTTTACAAATATAGTTTAGAAGGAAAATTGTTTTAAATTTTCTTAAGTTCTGAAAAAACTTCGTTGGCATGATCTTTTACTCTAACATTTGACCAAATTTTAAGAATTTTTCCTTTTGAGTTAATTAATAAAGTAGTTCTTACAATTCCCATGAATTTCTTTCCTAAGAAAGATTTTTTACCCCATACACCATATTTTTTAATTACCGAAAGTTTTTCATCTGATAGTAAATCAAATTTAATTTTATATTTTTTTTTAAATTTTAAGTGGCTTGTAATACTATCTTTAGAAATTCCATAGACACAGGCTTTATTTCTAGAAATTAAACTATTTAGTTTACTGAAATCTTTCGCTTCAAGCGTACATCCAGGCGTATCGTCTTTAGGATAAAAATATAATATTGTATTTTTTTTGATTTTATTTAATTCAAATATAGATCTTCCAGTAGAAGGTAGCTTAAAATTAGGCGCTTTTTTATTAACTTTTAATTTCATTTAAATTATTTTTTTAAAATTTTCGTAAATTGTTTTAGCACTATTATTAAAAGTTTTTAAATTTTCTTCCACATCATTTTTAAATTTTTGAAGTGCATTTTGTCCCAGCGTATTTTCTAAAGCAGATTTATATTCGGGAACACATGCCCATTGAGGTACAGTCTCATTTGTTTGTTCAACATGAAACTGTAATCCAAAAGCCTTATCAAAAGAAAAAGCTTGTACTTTGCACTCAGGAGAGCTTGCTAATAAGTTTGCATTGCCAGGTAAATCGTGTGCTTCATAAGAATGCCATTGCAAAACTTTTAAATCTTTATTTAGACCTTTAAATAAAGATTTATCATCTGTAACAGAAACTTTTAAAACACCAATTTCTGGTGTTTTCATTTTTCTTACTTTACCGCCTACAGCTTCACTAAGAAGTTGTGCACCAAGACATAAACCTAAATAAGGTTTTTTATTTACACAAACAAATTTATGAATTGCTTCTTTTTCAACTTTTAACCAAGGATAAGTTTCTTCTTGCCAGGTATCCATTGGACCTCCCATTACTATCATTGCATCATAGGGGTCCAAATTGGGTATTTTTTCATTTTCATCTAATTCTACTGTATCTATTTTAACATTGTCTTCCTTCATAAATTTAAGGAAAATACCCGGATGTTCAATATCAATATGTTGTAGAACCAAAAATTTCATATGAATAAATTAAAACTATTAATTGTTGAAGGCAATACAAAAGAAGAAAATGTAAATTTTAATAATGCTGGTTGTGTACCACAATCACAAAATTTTAAAAAACATCTTCAAAAAATAGAACCTAATAGCGAAATAGATATTGTTGAGCCTATAGATAACAATTCTATTTCAAAAATTATTTCATCATTAAAAAAATATGATGGTGTAGTTTTAACCGGAAGCACTTTACGCTTAAACGAAGATATAAGAGAGGTAAAAAAACATATAGAATTTGCAAGAATGTGCTTTAAGCATGAAAAAAAAATATTCGGTGCTTGTTGGGGTTTACAAGTAACTGTTATGGCTGCTGGTGGTAAATGTAGAGTAGCTCCAAAAGGACCACACATTGGTATAGCGCAAAATATAGAACTAACAGAAGAAGGTAAAAAACATAAAATATATTCTAGTAAACCAAAAAAATTTACTACACCAGCTTTTAATTATGATGAAGTAGAAATACCACCAAAAAATTCAACTTTACTTGCGAGCGATAAAATAAATAAATTTCAAGGACTTCATTTTTATGTAGGAAAATCAGAAATATGGGGATTACAATATCATCCTGAGATACCCTATGATTATATGATTAAACTAATAAAACATAGATCAAAAGGTATGTTAGAAAAAAATGTTTTTAAAAATCAAGATGAAATCAACGATCATGTTAATACAATAGAAAAAGCTAAATTAGATTTAAGTGATGATGAAAGAACAATCGAATTAAAAAATTGGATTACTTATTTAAAAAATTAAAAATGAATAAAATTACTGAATTTATCAAAAAATCGCCCAAAGCAGAATTGCATTTACATATTGAAGGAACTCTTGAACCCAGCCTTCTATTTAGGTTAGCTAAAGAAAATAACATTCAAATTCCTTTTTCAAGCATTAATGAAATAAAGGCTGCTTACAACTTCAAAGATCTCGAATCTTTTTTAAAAATTTTTTATCAAGGATCGAGAGTCTTATTGAGAGAGCAAGATTTTTTTGATCTTACATGGGCTTACTTATTAAAGTGTAAAGAAGAAAATGTAGTTCATACTGAAATTTTTTTTGATCCACAAACTCATGTTAATAGAGGAGTCGATTTCAATTTGGTTATAAATGGTATTTATAAAGCGCTTAAAAAAGCAAACAAAGAATTCGGCTTAACATTTGGTGTCATTATGTGTTTTCTACGTCATCTTGATGAGAGATCTGCATTTAAAATGTTAGATCATGCTTTGGAGCATAAAGATAAAATTATAGGAGTAGGTCTCGATTCCTCCGAAATTGGCCATCCCCCAAAAAAATTTGAAGGAGTATTTAAAAAAGCAATAGATCATGGTTTTTTAACCGTGGCTCATGCTGGAGAGGAAGGTCCACCTGAATATATTTGGGAGGCTTTAAATTTTCTTAAAGTGAGGAGAATTGATCATGGTGTACAATGTCTTAATGATAGAAAATTAGTTCAGAAATTAAGAAATGATCAAATTCCTCTTACTGTCTGTCCCCTTTCAAATGTGAAACTCTGTGTATTTAATAACCTTAATCAACATAATTTAAAAAAGATGTTAAAAGAAAAATTGATGGTAATGGTAAATTCTGACGATCCAGCTTATTTTGGAGGTTATGTTAACAAGAATTTGATTGAAAGTCAGATTGCCCTAAATTTTTCTATGGATGAAGTAAAAACTTTAATGATAAATTCATTTAAATCATCTTTCTTAAAAGAAGAAGAAAAAAAAGAGTGGATCAAAAAATTTTAATTTAAAATTAAAACAAACCCTCTATTTCCCCTTTTTTATTTAATTTAATTGAATCAGCAGCGGGGATTCTTGGAAGACCAGGCATAGTCATGATTGAACCACAAATTACTACAACAAATCCAGCTCCACTCGATAATCTGATTTCTCTAATCGGCAGAGTATGACCCGAAGGTGCTCCTTTTAATTTTGCGTCAGTCGAAAAACTGTATTGTGTTTTTGCTATACAAACTGGAAATTTACCAAATCCTGATTTTTCAATTATATTTACTTGATCCTTAACTTTATCATCATACTCTATACCACTTGCTCCATAAATTTCTTTTGCAATAGTTTCTACTTTTTTTAAAATTGAGATTTCGTCTTTATATATATATTTAAAATTTTCTTTGTTATTTTTTTTACAAGCATCAACAACATTTTTAGCTAGATCCTCAGTTCCTTTTCCACCATCAGACCAATGAGTACAAAGACTTACTTTTACTCCGAGTCTTGAACAATGATCTTGGATTAAACTAACTTCTTTATCGGTATCTGTAATAAAATGATTAATAGCAACAACCAATTCCAAGCCAAATTTTTTGACATTTTCAATGTGCTTATCTAAGTTTGGAAGTCCTTTTTTAAGAGCGTCTAAATTTTCTTTTTTTAAATCGTCTTTTTCGACGCCTCCATGCATCTTTAAAGCTCTTATAGTAGCTACTATTACAACGCAGTTGGGTTGAATTCCCGCTTTTCTACATTTTATATCTAAAAATTTTTCGGCACCAAGATCCGCACCAAAACCTGCTTCGGTAACAACATAATCAGATAGTTTTAAAGCAGTTTTTGTTGCAATTATTGAATTACATCCATGCGCAATATTAGCAAACGGACCACCATGAATTATAGCCGGATTATTTTCTAATGTTTGAGTAACATTTGGTCTTATTGCCTCTTTAAGCAATACGGTCATAGGACCTTGGGCATTTAGATCTTTTGCATATATAGCTTTTTTATCTTTGGTATAAGCAATTGTAATGTTAGCTATCTTATTTTCTAAATCTTCAAGATTATTTGATAAACAAAAGATTGCCATAACTTCTGAAGCTACTGTGATATCAAAACCATCATTTCTTGGTATATTATTTTTTAGTTTACCAAGATTAATTTTAATCGATCTTAATGCACGGTCATTTAAATCTACAACACGTTTCCAAAGAATATTTTCTGGATCTATATTTAATTTATTTCCCCAATAAATATGATTATCTATTAAAGCTGAAAGCAAATTGTGAGCCGAAGTTATTGCATGAAAATCCCCAGTAAAGTGTAAATTTATTTGTTCCATAGGAACTACTTGAGCGTAACCACCGCCAGCTGCACCACCTTTCATTCCAAAAGATGGACCTAAACTTGGTTCTCTTAGACAAACTATTGATTTTTTTCCAATTTTATTTAAACCATCACTTAGGCCAACAGATGTTGTTGTTTTTCCTTCTCCAGCGGGCGTTGGTGTAATAGCTGTGACTAAAATTAAGTTGCTTTTTTTTTCTTTTAATTTATCGATATATTCAAAATTTAATTTTGCTATGTGTCTACCCATTGGGCTAAAAGAAACAGGATCGTCGGGAACATTAATTTTTGAAAGAATCTTAGCAATAGGCTCCATTTTAGCCGCTCTTGCAATTTCTATATCAGATTTTACCCCACTCATTGGCACTCCTATATATAAAAAAGAGCACTATGTATACATTATTTGAAGCATTTTTTACAAATAGAAAAATTTTGATTGGTCATATAAGCTTAGCTCTATGCAAAAGTATTCTATACTCAGCTTAATAAAGAATGCCTTTAGCAACCATCAAAATTGGGAGGTTGCTTGGAAAGATCCAGAGCCCAAAAAAGAATATGATGTTGTGATTGTAGGAGGCGGAGGCCATGGTCTTGCTACAGCATATTATTTAGCCAAAGAACACAAAATTACAAACATTGCAATTTTAGAAAAAGGATGGATTGGAGGCGGTAATGTTGGAAGAAATACAACAATACTCAGATCAAATTATATGTGGGATGCAAATGGTCTTTTCTACGAATATGGTATGAAGCTTTGGGAAAATTTATCTCAGGAACTAAATTATAACGTGATGTATTCTCCTCGAGGGATAATTAATCTTGCTCATTCAGATGCTCAATTGAATGTATATGCTCGTCGAGGAAATTCGATGAGACTAAACGGAATCGATGCATTAATGTTAGGTAGAGAAGAGTTGAAAAAAAAGATTCCTTTCGCAGATTTTTCTGCTTCAGCAAGATTTCCAATTTTTGGTGGTTTAATGCAACCACGCGGTGGTACAGCACGGCATGATGCGGTTGCCTGGGGCTATGCTAGACAAGCAGATTCAATGGGAGTGGATATTATTCAACATTGTGAAGTTACAGGTTTTGATGTTCAGAATGGGAAAATAGAAGGTGTCCAAACTTCTAGAGGAAATATAAAAACAAAAAAAATTGGATTGTGTGTTGCAGGAAGTACATCTTTATTAGCAGAAAAATTAAATATGAAATTACCTATTGAAGCACATGTTTTGCAAGCTTGTGTTTCAGAACCAGTTAAACCTTTTTTAGATCACGTTGTAACATTTGGTGCTGGACATTTTTATTGTAGTCAGTCTGACAAAGGAGAAATGGTTATGGGTGGAGATTTAGATGGTTATAATAGTTATGCTCAAAGAGGAAACTTGCCAACTATACAACACGTATTATCAGAGGGAGTTGCTATGTTTCCAAATTTAAGTCGGTTAAAAATGTTAAGAACATGGGGAGGGATTATGGATATGTCTATGGATGGATCTCCAGTAATCGACAAAAGTCATATTGAAGGACTTTATTTAAATTTTGGCTGGTGTTATGGAGGATTTAAAGCAACCCCTGTTTCCGGATGGACTTTTGCACATACTATAGCACAAGACCGACCTCATAAATTAAATGAAAAATTTACTTTAAATAGATTTAATACTGGTCATCTCATTGATGAAAAAGGTGTGGGCACTAAAACTTGGATAGGATAAAATGTTAGAAATTAAATGTCCGTATTGTGGAAAAAGATCGCAAAACGAATTTTCCTACGGAGGAGATGCAAGCGTAAAAAGACCTGAGCTAGGAAAAGAAATTTCAGATAAGGATTGGGATGATTTTATTTATAATAGAAAAAACCCTCGAGGAAAACACTCCGAATTTTGGCATCATATAGCAGGATGCAGACAGTGGTTTAAGGTATTAAGAAGCACGGCAACTCACGAAATTTTTAAAACTGCTAAAATAGATGAGGAATTATAATATATGTCTCAAAATTTTAGATTGGATAAAGGTGGATACATAAATAGAAATAAAAAAATTTCATTTAAATTCAATGGAAAAAAATATTTTGGTTACCAAGGTGATACGTTAGCATCTGCTTTATTAGCAAACGGTGTACACTTAATTGGAAGAAGCTTTAAGTACCATAGGCCAAGAGGCTTTTTGGGAGTTAGCGTTGAAGAACCAAATGGTCAAGTTCAATTATATAGTGGAGCTACAACGGAACCCAATGCAGTTGCAACTACCGTTGAACTTGTAGAAGGATTAGTTGCAAAAAGTCAAAATTGTTTTCCATCAGTTTCTTTTGATTTTGGAGCAATAAATAATCTTTTACACAAATTTTTTCCAGCGGGTTTTTATTACAAAACATTTATGTGGCCAAAAAGTTTTTGGTATAAAATTTATGAGCCTATCATTAGAAAAGCAGCAGGCTTAGGTATAGCTCCCCTAAAACCAGATCCTGATAGATATGAACATAAATTTGAATATTGCGATATTTTGGTTGTTGGTTCAGGACCCTCTGGTTTAGCTAGTGCTCTCGCTGCAGCAAAAAATGGAGCAAGTGTTATTTTAGCTGAAGATAAACCAAGATTTGGTGGGAGTTTATTAACAGACGAGGTAACTATAGGAAATAAAAAAGGAAAAGACTGGGCAGATGAAACTATTATGGAATTAAAATCTATGCCTAATGTAATTGTGAAGAATAGATCTCAAGTTTTTGGATATTACGATCATAACATGATGGTAATGATTGAAAGAACAAAAGATCATATTGAGAATCCAGATAAATTTACACCGAGACAAAAACTTTGGTATATCAGAGCTAAAGAAGTTGTTGTTTCAACAGGATCAATAGAAAGACCTTTGGTTTTTGGAAATAATGATAGACCAGGAATCATTTTGGCTTCAGCAGCCAAGGAGTACATGAAAGTTTACGGGACACTCGTAGGAAAAAAACCAATAATTTTTACCAACAATGACAGTGGATATGATACTGCTATAATTTTTAAAAAGAATGGAATAGATCCATTAGTTTTAGATGTAAGACTAAAATCTGAAAGTTCAGTTGTTAAAGAGGCTAAAGATTTAGGTATTAAAATTAGATTTTCATACGGTGTTGTTAACGCCGAAGGTTATAAAAAAGTAAATTCTGCATTAATTGGAAAATTAAATACAGAAAAAACTGGATATGAAAATTTAGAAAAAGTTAGCTGTGATTGTATATGCGTTTCAGGAAATTGGACTCCGACAGTTCATCTTTCATCTCAATCGGGAAATAAATTAAAATTTAATGAAAAAGTTAATGCTTTTGTACCAAATCAACCAAAGCAAAATGAAAGCACCATTGGATCTGCAAATGGTTCATTTACTCTAAAAAAATCATTAGAAGAAGGATTTGACAAAGGTTTTAATTTGTCAAAAAAAATAACTGGTAAAGATTCAAAAATTTCAACACCCACATCTAATGAAAAAAATTATGAACAACAAGATAAGTTTTGGTGTATGCCCCTTCCAAAAAATAAAAGCTATAAGAGATGTGTTGATTTTCAAAATGATGTTTATGTCACCGATATAGAATTAGCTATAAGAGAAGGTTTTCGATCTATTGAACATGTAAAAAGATATACAACATTGGGTATGGCTACGGACCAAGGAAGAACAAGCAATCTAAACGGTTTGCAATTAGTTTCTAATATTGAAAAAAAAATAATTCCTGAAGTAGGACACACCACTTTTAGACCACCTTACACACCTGTTACAATAGGAGCAATAGTAGGCAGGGAAGTGGGTAAACATTATCGGCCTACAAGAAAATCACCAATACATGCTTGGCACGAAAAAAATAATGCTGTTTTTGTAGACGCTGGTCTTTGGTTAAGACCTCGTTATTACAAACAGGGCAATGAAAATTTAATAGAAGCAGCAAAGCGTGAAGCTAGTAATGTAAGAGGTAATATAGGAGTTTGTGATGTTACCTCTCTTGGAAAAATAGATATAAAAGGTAAAGATTCTGCAGAATTTTTAAACAGAGTATATACAAATGCATGGATGAAGCTGCCCGTGGGTAAAGCAAGATATGGTGTGATGCTACGAGAAGATGGAATTGTTTTTGATGACGGAACAACAACCAGAATATCAGAAAATCATTTTCACATGACTACAACAACAGCTCAAGCAGTTAATGTTTTGAGTCATTTAGAGTATTACTTGCAAGTAGTTTGGCCTGATTTAGATGTAAATGTTTTGTCTACAACAGAACAATGGGCTGGCGCAGCGTTAGCTGGACCTAATTCTAGAAATTTATTAGAAAAACTTTTTCCTAACATGGATGTTTCTAATGAATCAATCCCATTCATGGGATTCAAAGAGGGAGATTTATCTGGAGTACCAGCAAGAATCTTTAGGATTTCTTTCTCAGGTGAATTAGCTTACGAGATAAATGTAGAGTCAGGTTACGGTATGTTTATGTGGGAAAAAATAATGGAACAGGGAAAAGAAATGAATATTGAACCATATGGTACTGAAGCTCTTTCAACTTTAAGAATAGAGATGGGCCATGTAGCAGGTTCAGAAATTGATGGAAGAGTAATTCCTTCAGATCTTTCGTTAGATGGAATGTTGAGTAAGAAAAAAGATTTTATTGGAAAAAGATCTTTAAACAGAAAAGCTTTTATTGAACCCGAGAGAGAAAAAATTGTTGGTGTTGTGCCATTAGATAAAAAAACAATGATTCCGGAAGGTTCTCATTTAGTAGCTGATAGTAATGCTTCTTTACCAAATCCAAAACTCGGACATATCTCTGCATCTTGTTGGAGCGTTGAATATAACAATCCTTTTTCTCTTGCAATTCTTATCAATGGTAAAAAGAGAAAAGGTGAAAAGCTATATGCACTTTCTCCATTAAAAAATAAGGTTATTCCTGTAGAAATAGTATCTTCACATTATGTTGATCCAAAAGGAGAAAGAGTACGATCATGACAGCTATTACGCCACTAGAATTTATTCATAAAAAGGGAATTTTTGGAGATCATCATAAAAAAAATGAGGTTGATTTATTAAGGTTTTCAGAAGTTAAAAATTTGACAATAATTCAACTTGTTCAATATAAAAAGTCCAAAATTAGTATTAATGATATTAAAATTGAAAATTTAGAAATTCCTATACAAAGTTCTAATGTAAAATCAAATAAGGAAACGAGGATTTTATGGAGTGCACCAAGAACTTGGTTAATTCTGTCTAGTAAAGAAAATATAATAAAAACAATTAAAAAAAACTGTGACGAAGCAGAATTTGCTATTACAGATATATCTCATTCTAGAGCTATAATACAAATCCAAGGCAACCAGGCAAAAGAAGTTTTAAAGAAAGGAAGTCCAATAAATTTTAATGAATTTGATGTTAATAAGTGTGTTAGTACAACATTTCATGGAATAACAATAATAATTGATTCAATTTCTAGTCATCCTGAAACTTTTAATCTTTTAGTTTTAAGAAGTTTTGGAGAATCTTTTTATCATCATATTACTGATGCTGCTCTTGAATTTGGTTATGTTGGAGTTTAAATTATAATTTTTCTCCATCATAAACAGGAACATTTTTAAATTTAAATATATCAATATTATCTAAACATGCTACGTTGAATTCATAGTTTTCAGGATTTGTATATGATTTATGATGTGTATATATTCCACATATAGAGCAAAAAAAATGTTCGGCTTTATTTTTGCCAAATTTATAAAGTTTTAATTTTTTGGATCCTTTTATTATTTTTAAATTATTTAACTTTATTTTAGCCATAATCGAACCACGCCTTTTGCATAGAGAGCAATTACACCTAACCAACTCTTCAAGGTCATTATGTAATTTTAATTCAATTTGAATTTCTTTGCAGTGACAGGTTAAAGTTTCTATTTTGCTCATTTTGTTCACGATTTAATCAGCCAAACCATCCGAACGTTTAATGTTTCTTTCATGATGTATGGGTAATACTTTTCCATATATAGCTCTTGAATGCTCTGGTGTATTTACTCTCCAAGGATCTAAAACATAAGCTGGTATTGCAAGATATCTTGAACGATTCCCTTCTATTTTTGTAACACGATGCAGAGTAAAGCGTCCTTTAAAGATTTGCAGGTCTCCTGGCTCTAATTTTAATTGTTGAACTCTTTTGCGGTTTCCATCTAATACTTTTTTTACTTCATCAAAATTTTCATTACCTGGTTCACGTATATTAGGACAGTATTCAAATATTCCCCCTTTGTCAGGCTTTTGTAACATTATACTTAATGTAAATTCACAACTATCAAAGTGCCAAGGAAGAATACCATCTGGTTTCATAATATTATAAGCATGGCAAGCCAAAGGATCAGCCCATCGATAAATTGGAGATATTCCTACGCAAGCAGATACGAACTTTAAAAGTTCCTCCTGTTCATAAAGAAATTTCATTTCTGAGTTTTTTTCAAAAAGATCCGAATTTAAATAACCATTATACCGTTTAGAAAATATTCGCTTCGGATGATCTTTTTCAAAAGATTTTTCTTCTTTAGAGTTTAAATAAGGATTAATACTCTCTTTAGACATATAAACTTCATCAATTTGTTGTTCCAACTCTGTATTCATTATTTTTAAAGATTTAGGTAAAATGAAATTTGGAATAGTAGAGCAACTAAACTGATCTAATTCATTTTTGCATTTTTTTACTAATTCTTTTGTAATAGTAGAATTTAAATCTTGTATTGGGTATCTCGTAAGATTAATTATAGTTTCTAATCTATTATTCATTTTTTTAAAGTTTACTATGCCTGTAGTAAAAAAACAGCGTAATATTTTTTTCTGTCTTTCCAATGTTTTTTTACACGCCAACCAGAAGATTTAGCTAATTTATTAAACTTAGAAATTGTGAATTTATTAGATATTTCAGCTTGAATTTTTTCATCTTTCTTAAAATAAAATTTTTTTTTGTTAATAAAAAAGTTTTGATATTTTTTAGATACAATGAAGTTTTCCATAGAACTTTTTTTCTTATTAAAGGTAGCTATATATTTAAAGTCTTTTACTTTAAGCTTTGTTTTAACTTTCTTGTTAATTATATTGATTAAATTAAGATTGAATTTTGCAGTAAAGTTACCTTTGTCATTGTAAGCGTTTTTAAGTATTTTAACATTTTTAATTAAGTCAACGCCAACAAATATAAAACTTTTTTTACCTAAGGTTTTTTTTGCATTTTTAAGAAATTTTTTTTCTTCTCCATTATAAAAATTTCCAATTGATGAACCTAAAAAAAAACCAACTTTAGTTTTGGATATATTTTTTGGTAATTTTATATATTTTATATAATCACAATAAGTAGGAAGTATTCTTAACTTGGGAAAATATTCAGATAATTTTTTTGATGATTTATTAATAAAATCAAAAGAAATATCTAATGGCACATAAAATTTTACCTGATCATTTAATAAAATACTGATTTTTTCTGTTGATCCGCTTCCAAATTCAACAAAAGTTAAATTATCTTCAAAAATTTTATTTAATTCATTGCTAATTTTTTTTAAAATTTCTTTTTCAACTCGAGTAACATAATATTCTTTTGTCTTTGTAATCTTCTCAAAATACCTACTTCCTTGCAGATCATAATGAAACTTTGATGGAATAATTTTTCTTTTTTTGGCAAAATTTTTTTCCAAAACCTTGTCTAGTTGCATAGTTTATTTTAAATTTTTGGCCACCCATTTATGAAAATGATGAGTGGGATTATCCATAACAGGTGAAAAATTACCTCCATTATATGCAGGTGAATTTCTTCCTTTTTGCATACCTTCAATTATATTTAAATCTTCTTTTTGAACAATTTGCCAAAGTTTTAAATTTTGCTTTCTAAGATTTTTAAACTTTTTTGAAAAAGCTGCTTCATTACCAACATAATATATCTCCATGTGTTCTATAGTTAATTCATGATTAATTGGTTCTAACCAAAAAGCGTAATAATGATCTTTGTGAATAGCTAGCATTACATTTGGAAAAAGAGAAATATATTCTGCAATATTATTTTTTTCTCTTGGCCAGTTAGGGAAAGATGGAAGCTTATTTTTACCTTTTAAACGTGGATTGTAAACAGTAGTTCCTTGACCCGAGAATCTGTTTGGCAGACCTTGGATATGATAATGATCACTAATTTTTGAATAAGAATTTAATCCTGGATGTACCCATGGCAAATGATAACTCTCACAATAATTTTCAATTGCAAACTTCCAATTACATTTTACTTTCAATTGGAAGTAACCAAAATCTTTTGAGTGCCTGATTAATTTCTGGTCTTTTTCTGGCCAGAATTTTGACCAACGATCTTTTAAAGGTTTGATATATTTGTCAAATGTGATTTCATTGTTAGAAATATTAACCATAATTAAATCTAGCCAAATATAAGAGCGAACTTCTTTAAGATTATTTAATGACTTATTAAAATTTTTTAATTCATGCTTGTTCATTCCTCCTAGATGTGGGGTGGATACAAGTTTACCATCCAGATTATATGACCATGAATGGTAGGGACATCGTAATACATTTTTTAACTTACATTTTTTTTGTAGAATTTTATAGCCTCTATGACTACAAACATTGTGATATACTTTAATTTTATTTTTATTAGTTCTTAATAAAATTAATGGTATCCCAAGTAGATCAAAAGGTTTTACATCACCAGGGTTAGGTATGGAACTTGCCACACCAACCACCACCCATTTTTCTTCAAATATTTTTTTTCTTTCTATTTTTGTATATTCTTGATTGTTGTAACATTCATTAGGCAAGCCATGAGCTTTTTCAATTGATTTATTTACAATATCTAGCTTTTTTTTGTCTATTATTTTATAAATATTTTGATGGCCGTTAAGCTTATACTTCATACAAAAATCCTAACATTTTTGTATAATTAGGCAATACATTACTCACCAAAAGAAAATTAATAAACTACGTTAAGCTTAGGCTTTGTCCTGATAGTCCTTTTGATGATTTGGAATATTTTTTCCTGTCCCAAACAACATATGATTAGTCATGTCTTCCCTGTATTTACTAGATGGCACTGTTAATCCAACAGCTTCTGCTACTTGTCTAATTAACATTGGATTTGCTAAACAACATACCCCAAGATAATTTATACCAAGTTCAAAAGCTTCCTTTGCAAATTTACCAATCTCATATCTATTGCATTGCATAGGATCTAGGGCTGTAGGGAATGCCGTCTTGTAAGGACTATGGCATGTACAACCGTTATTATCTGGCAAATTAAAAAACGTAGGATGTTCTTCTGTAGTTCTTAGGTTAATAGGTAAGGCCGCTACATGACACTTTAAAGCTTTTCTTATTTCTTTTATATAAGGCATCATTGTAGCTGGACCTCTAAAACAGTTCATTCCTACTACATCTCCTCCGCGTTGTTCTAGTTCTTTACAAGTATCTACTATTGAAACACCATCTCTCATTATGTTTTGAGCCATGGGTGCAATAGTAATAACACATGGCAGACCAGTTTTTTTCATGACTTTTAAAGCTGTGTAAGCTTCTTCAGCGTAATAAAAAGTCTCTCCGATCAACATATCCGCTCCCTCATCAACAGCCCAACCAACCATTTCTGAAAACATTTTTTCAACTTCTTTATTTTTTGTTTTATCTTTATCATTCCAAATATTTGAATTAGAAATGTTTCCAGCCATAAGATTGGGTTCTTTTCCAATTGGATTATCTGCAACTTTTTTAGCAATTTTTAAAGCTGCTCTGTTAAGAGGTTCTAATAGTTCTTCCTTACCAATAACTTTCATCTTCTCTCGATGACCATTATACGTAAATGCTTGAACTATATCTGAGCCAGAATGTTGGAAATCTCTGTGAAGATTTTCTAAGGCTTCGGGATGTTCTAAAGAAACCATAGGAACGAATTCCCCTGATCTCATATAACCTCTTCTTTCTATTTCAAAAAGAAAACCCTCAGCACAAATCACAGGTCCTGAATTTAATCTTTCAATTAAATTTCTTTTACTTTTAGTCATTTTGCTCTCCTTTTTAGTGCTTTGGCGAATGCCAGGTGCACAATTTGGTTAAATACCTGGTTTTAAATTGAAATAGATTTCCAAAAAAAAACCACCGGCTAAAGCGGTGGCCTTAAGAGTGTCGCTTTAGCTGGATTTTTTAAGCGCCCGCAATCTGATTCAAATCAGCGCTAAGGGTTAATTTAACCACCTCATTAAATCTTTGTCAATTGAAAATCCTGGACATCCCCCAGGATCCACTGATATATCCCGAAGATTATGAATTTTTCTATAGAGATCACAATAAAAACAGACCTATTAAATTTGCCTAAAATTAAAGATGTTTATATTACTATGTTGCCGGGACATGACTATAAAGATGTTGTTAAAAAGGCCTCGGAATTAGTTAAAGCTGGTTTTAATCCCGTTCCTCATTTTCCTGCTCGTTCAATAAAGGATAAATCTGATTTAAAAGACTATGTACTTAAATGTAAGGATGAGGGAGTTAATCAGGCACTTGTGATTGGGGGTAGTACGCAACCCATTGGAGATTTTCATTGTTCATTACAATTATTAGAGACAGGACTATTTGATGGTTTTAAGATAGGAATTGCTGGACATCCAGACGGGTCCCCTGATATATCCGACAAAGATTTGGAAAAAGCTATGATTGATAAAAAACCTTTTGCAGACTATATCGTAACGCAATGGTTATTAGATTCAGATTCTATAACTAAGTTTATTTCTAAACAATCTTTACCAGTTCACGTGGGAATTACTGGGCCCTTAAATATAACCAGCTTATTAAAGTTTGCAAATATAGTAGGGGCAAAAAATTCTTTAAATTTTCTTAAATCTAATGTCACTAAAGCTGTGGATTTATTAAAACCAAGAGATCCAAATGATATTATTCAAAAACTCAAAGAATCGACAGAGAATTTTCATATCTATACTTTTGGAGGTCTAAAAGAAACTAACAAATGGTTAATGGAGAATAATTATGCCTAAAAAGAGAAAAGCTAAAAAGAAAAAAGTTAAAAAAATTAAATCTGTTTCATTTAAACCTGAAAAGATTAATTATGATAAAGTTAAGCACACTACATCTGTCGATCAATCAGATAGACATGTGCCCTATAATTTAAGACAAAGCGGTCCAACAAAAGTTGAAATGTTAATTTCAACAAGAGTACGCAAATCACCTTATTGGCACCTTTCGATGAAAGCTGGATGCTGGAGAGCTACTGTTTATAATCGCGTTTATCATCCAAGAGGCTACGTAAGACCTGAAAAAGGTGGAGCAATGGTCGAGTATGCGGCAATTAAAAACCACGTAACAATGTGGAATGTTGCTGTGGAAAGGCAAATTCGTGTTAAAGGACCTGACGCTGAAAAATTTACAGATTATGTAATAACACGTGATGCGACTAAAATTTCAACAATGAGAGGTCGTTATGTTATTCTTTGCAATAATAAGGGCGGAGTATTAAACGACCCAGTTTTATTAAGAGTAGCTGACGATGAGTTTTGGTTTAGTTTATCCGATTCTGATATTGGAATGTACTTACAAGGTGTTAATGCTGATAAAAGATTCAATGTAGAAATAGATGAAATAGATGCATGTCCAGTACAAATACAAGGACCTAAATCAAAAGCATTAATGAACGATTTAATTGGAGATCAAGTTGATTTAGATAATATGCCTTTTTATGGTTTAGCAGAAGCTAAAGTAGGAGGTAGAAGCTGCGTGATTTCTCAATCAGGATTTTCAGGTGAAGCTGGATATGAAATTTATCTTCGTAATGCTACTTTATATGCAGAAGACATGTGGAATGCTGTTCTAAAAGCTGGAAAAAAACATAAGTTAATGGTTATTGCTCCCGCGCACCATAGAAGAATCCAAGCAGGAATTTTGTCTTGGGGTCAAGATATGGATAATGAACACAATCCTTTTCAGTGTAACTTGGGTTATCAAGTTTCTCTGTCTGGTAAAGGTGAGTGGAATAAAAAAACAGATTATGTGGGAAAAGAAGCTTTAGAAAAAATGAAAGAGGAAATTAAACAAGGGAAAAATCCTTATAAACTTCAACTCGTAGGATTGGAACTAGGAGGAAAACCAATAGAAGAATATGCGCCAGACTTTTGGTTAATTTCTGATGCTAAAGGAGGCAAGCCAATAGGTTATATTACTTCTCCTTGGTATCACCCAGAAAAGAAAAAAAATATTGCAATGGGATATGTTCCATACGAAGGCCATATAAGTGCTAAAGGTTTTCCAATTGGAAATTTTGGTAAAAAATACAAAGTTCATTTACCAAAGAAATATTCTAAAAAACCAGTTAATGCTGTAGTTGTACCTATACCTTTCACGCAGTCATTCAATGCAAATACTCGTGAAGCTGAGGTGTTGGCTACTTTAAATAAATAGTTAAATATTAAAGCTAGCTTTAATACCATCCACAATAAATTGTGTTGCAAGGGCAGCAAGTATAAATGCCATTACTCTAGCTGTAGTATGTAAGAATTGTTTAGGTAAAAACTTTACAATATAACTTCCACCTATCATTAATATTAGGCTGACAATTAGAGCTGCTATTAAAGCAATTATAACTACCACATGAGATTCAGGAAAATTTGCATAGTTTCCCACTAAAAGAATTATCGTGGCTAATGTAGCTGGGCCAGCAATAAAAGGTATAGCAATTGGAAAAACTACAATTTCATCATAGTTTTTCTCATCCAGTGCCTCCTCCACCTTTTTTTCTCTTCTTATTTTTCTTTTTTCAAAAAGAATATCGATTGCTATAAACATGAGGATAATTCCTCCTGCAATTTTTAAAGAGTCTAAGGTTACTCCTAATGCTTCTAATAAATATCTTCCGATATAAGCAAAGGCAATTAAGATAAAGAAAGCTATTATTGTACTTTTTATTGCTATTTGAGTTCTTTTTTTAAATTTAGCATCCTCTGTAAGACTTAAAAAAAATGGTAAATTTCCTATAGTATCTATAGTTATAAAAAATAGTACGAAGGAATTTATAAATGTGTTAAGCATGCCTTTATTTCATATATCTTCATGGCAATAATATGATATAGAGAAAAAATGAATTCAGTTTTTGTAAACAGGATTATAAGAGCCTGCAAATTGGACACAACGCTCTACGAAGAAGTAGAAGCAGATAAATCAGCAACAACACAGGCGGCAATTGTGGTTGTGCTTTCAATAGTGGCTTTCGGAGCCGGAACTTTTTTTACTTATGGTTCTTTTAATGTTTTAATTCCTATTTTAGCAGCCTTAGCAGGTTGGTTTGTTACTTCTTTATTAATTTATTTTGTTGGGGCAAAACTTTTTCCAGACAAAAATACACAATCTAATCTAGGAGAATTGTTGAGAACTATTGGATTTTCTTATTCTCCTGGTTTAATTCGAATATTTGGATTTAATCAAGATTTATTAGTTATAACTTTTATTGGATCAGGAATATGGTCAGTGATTGCGATGGTAATTGCAGTTAGGCAAGCTCTAGATTATCAAAGTACATGGCGAGCAGTTGGGGTAGTAGTTATTGTATCCTTATTTCAAGCATATGTTGCATTCAAATTAGGACTTATGCCTTCGGAAGATTTTTAAATCGGAAAAATAGTTTTTGAAGTATAACAAGAATCGCAAATTTTATATCCATGCTTAATTAAATTTTGAGTAACGCTTTCATCTTCTTTTTTACATTCTTCACAAACATTATCTAATTCTTTACTCATATTATATCAGCTACGAATGTTGGGTCAGAAACTCCAGTAGTCATCCAGCAATTTTTAAACTTTCCTTCTTGTTCTACTTTTTCAATTTGCCAAATATAGTAATATTTTTTTTTATCTTTAGATAAAACATATACTTTATATACAAATTTATTTGGATCTTCCTTTAAAATTTTTGTTTCACTATTTTTATGACTAATTAAAATTTTATAACTATCGCTGTAAATCATCTTCTTAAATCTTTTTAGTGGACCTGTAGAAGCTTTATTAAATGGGTGAGCAAATTCCCAAGTTTGTTCAATACCAGCATCTTTATATGGTGTGTTGTTATTTTTTAGTGAGTTCAATTGAATCATGAGTACTTCAAAAGGTTGAAGATTTGAGTTTGGTTTAATCAAATCAGCATTGGAAATATTTGTAAAAACAAAAAAGATAAATATTAATTTAAATAGTATTTTCATTATTTGTTTTCAGCTGGCTTTAATTCTCCATCTTCATACTTTGCAGGCGAATATTCGGTATTTGGGTTAAAGCCTCCATAAAATCTCAAAAAGCCTAAAGCTATTATAAGTAGAATTAAGCTAGTTACGGATAATTTTGCTATTGGAACTTTTTTATTTTCAAGTTTTTTAAGCCAAGAATAGAAAAAATATAGACCAAAAGGACCAACAATTGCCAATAAAAGTATAATTTTTTTAATCATTTAAATCTAACTTGACCTATCATAAGGTTATATTTAGAAATTTACCTTATTTATTTATGAAATCAAAAGCTAAAGTTGTCGTAGTAGGTGGTGGTGCAGTAGGAGTGAGCATGCTTTACCATCTAGCAAAAAAGGGGTGGTCAGATGTTGTTTTGGTTGAAAGGAAAGAACTAACCTCTGGATCAACTTGGCATGCAGCTGGTTTATTACCACTTTTTAATATGAGTTATTCTGTAGGTCAATTGCATAAATATGCAGTAAATCTTTATAAAACTTTAGAAAAGGAAACGGGGAAAAATGTAGGCTTTAGCGTAGTATCAAATATTAGATTAGCTAGCACAAAAGATAGAATGGATGAATATCATCAATATGCAGGAGTGGCACAAACAATTGGAGTTGATGTAAAATTTTTAAAACCAAAACAAGTAAAAGAAATTTGGCCTTTAATTAATACGGAAGGATTAATTGGAGCAATACAACATCCTGAAGACGGATATATTCAACCAGCAGATTTAACGCAAGCTTTAGCAACGGGTGCCAGAAATAAAGGAGCAGAAATTTATAGAAACACAGCTGTAGTAGGAATTAAACAAACAAAAAATGGATGGGTTGTAGAAACTGATAAAGGAACAATCGAATGTGAACATGTTGTTTCTTGTTCAGGAAATTTTGCAAGGCAAACTGGGGAAATGGTCGGCTTAGATATTCCAGTCATACCTGTTGAACATCAATACATAGTTACCGAACCTCATCCGGAAATACAAAAAAGAAAAAAAGAAGGTCTTCCAGAAATGGGAGTTCTAAGAGATAGTGATAGTCGTTGGTATATGAGAGAGGAAGCGGGAGGATTAATATTAGGCCCTTATGAAGACGGAGCACCTTGTTGCTATGTAGATGGTCCAGCAAAAGATTCAGAGTATGAATTATTTCAAGAAGATTTAGAAAGACTTGGTCCTCACATTGAGGGAGCAATTCATCGTGTCCCTGCTTTTGGAGAGGTTGGTGTTAAAAAAGTTTATAATGGAGCAATTTGTTACACCCCAGATGGAAACCCAATTGTAGGTCCTGCTTGGGGACTAAAAAACTTTTGGATTAATGAAGGTCATAGCTTTGGGATTACAGCAGCGGGTGGAGCAGGCTGGCAACTTGCTGAGTGGATTATAGATGGAGAGCCAACTATTGATATGCTTGGTGTAGAGCCGAGAAGATATGGTGATTATGCAACTAAATCATATTTAAAAGAAAAAAATGAAGAGGCTTACCGTAATGTATTTATCATTCATTATCCCGATGAGGAAAGATCTGCAGGAAGACCCTTAAGGACGGCTCCTTGTTATGAAAGGATGAAAAATTTAGGTGCTGTATTTGGTCAAAAATTTGGATGGGAAAGACCAAATTTTTTTGCAACAGAAGGAATGGAACAAAAGGACGATTGGTCATTTAGAAGATCAAAATGGTTTAAAGCAATAGAAAAAGAATGCAAAAATGTTAAAGAAAATGTTGGTCTTTTGGATATGACAGCATTTGGAAAATGTAGAATTAAAGGACCAAAAGCGGAATCATTTTTAGATTATTTAGTTGCTAACAAACTTCCAAAAAAAATTGGTAGAATTAATTTATGTCATGCTCTTAACACAAAAGGCGGAGTTCATTCAGAATTTACTATTATGAGAGAATCTGAAGACAGTTTCTACTTAGTATCCGCAGGAGCATTTCAAAGATTAGACCATGATTGGATACTTAAATGGATGCCAAAAGACGGATCAGTTCAGTTTGAAAATTTAACAAATAGTATTGGAGTATTGGTTGTTTCTGGACCCAAAGCAAGAGAGTTAATGAAAAGAGTTTCAAAAGATGATTTTTCAAATGAAAATTTTAAATGGCTGAGTTCAAAAAAAATTAATGTGGGCTATGCACCAGTTAACGCAATGAGAGTAAACTTTGTAGGAGAATTAGGTTGGGAACTTCATCATCCTATGGAATATCAAAATCATATATTTGACAAATTAATGGAAGCTGGAAAAAATTTAGGTTTAAAACCATATGGAATTAGAGCCATGAATAGTTTAAGGGTTGAAAAATCTTATAAATTAGTAGGAACAGAATTATCTATTGAATATTCACCTTATGAGTCTGGTTTAGATAGATTTATACACCCCAACAAAGGTAATTTTATTGGGCTAGAAGCTCTTAATAAATGGAGAGAAAAAGGTTTTCAAAATAAGTTAGTAACACTTGAAGTACATAATATAGATGATGCCGATGTTTTAGGAAACAATCCCATTTACCAAAACGATAAAGTTGTTGGCAGAGCTACAGGCGGTGATTTTGGTTTTAGACTAAATAAATCAATAGCTTTAGGGATGGTTAAACCAGAACTTGCGACAACAGGTCAAAAATTAAAAATTGATATTTTGGGCAAAATGCACGAGGTTACAATTTTGGATGAAAGTCCTTATGACCCGGAAAATAAATTATTAAGAGCATAAATGAAAATTTTAGTCGCAGTTAAAAGAGTCATAGATTACAATGTTCAAATTAGAGTTAAAGAGGATGGAACAGGCGTACAAACTGACAACGTTAAAATGTCAACTAATCCACCAGACGATAATGCTATAGAGGAAGCAGTTAAACTTAAAGAATCAGGTAAAGCAAAAGAGGTAATTGCAATAACTATAGGAGAAGAAAAAGCACAAGAGACTGTTAGAAAAGCTTTAGCAGTTGGTGCGGATAGAGGAATTCATGTTAAAGCAGATAATTATATTGAACCCTTGGGTGTTGCTAAGATTTTAAAAAAAGTTATTGAAAAAGAAAAACCCGATATTGTTTTTATGGGTAAACAAGCTATTGATGATGACTGCAATCAAACAGGACAGATGCTCTCATCACTTTTGGGCTGGCCACAAGGTACTTTTGCTTCAAAAATAGAAGTAAAAGATAAATCAATGGAAGTTACTAGAGAAGTGGATGAAGGTTTAGAAACAATAGAAATAAATCTTCCAGCTATTGTTACTTGCGATTTAAGGCTTAATGAACCACGTTATGCTTCACTTCCAAATATAATGAAAGCAAAGAAAAAACCAATCGAACAACTAATAGCAAAAGATCTAGCTGTTGATATTTCAAACAGAATTCAGCAAATAAAAGTAGAAGAACCTCCTAAAAGAAAAGGTGGAGTTAAGGTAGCTAGTGTCGCTGAACTTGTTAGCAAACTTAAAAATGAGGCAAAAGTAATCTAATGACAGTTTTAGTGATAGCAGAGCATGATAATTCAAAACTAAAAACATTTTCTTTAAATGCAATTAATGCTGCTTCTAAAATTGATTCAGATGTACATGTTTTAGTAGCAGGCAGTAAGTGCGAAAGTGTTTGTAAAGAAGTAGCGGGAGTTCCGTTAGTTAAAAAAGTTTTACAATCAGATTCGCCTAATTATGAGAATTATTTAGCGGAAAATTTAACCCCATTAGTTGTAAAACTGGCAGATAAATATACTCATATAGTAGCATCGGCTAATACATTTGGAAAAAACTTTATGCCAAGAGTTGCTGCTTTATTAGATACATCTCAAATCAGTGATATAATAAAAGTCGATAGTCCTGATACTTTTGTTAGACCTATTTATGCAGGAAATGCTTTTGCAACAGTTAAAAGTAATGATAAAAAAAAATGCATTACAATAAGACCCACATCATTTGATCCAGCTACTACTTCTGGTGGTTCTGCATCAATAGAAAAAGTAGAAGCTGTTGACGTGCCAAATATTTCTAAATTTCTTAAAAAAGAAGAAACTAAATCTGAAAGACCAGAGCTCGGAACAGCAAGAGTCGTTATTTCTGGTGGAAGAGGTATGCAAAGTGGGGAAAATTTTAAATTAATAAATGCTATTGCAGATAAGTTAAATGCGGCGGTGGGAGCATCACGAGCTGCAGTTGACGCAGGTTATATAAGTAACGATCATCAAGTAGGACAAACAGGCAAAGTTGTTGTTCCTGATTTATATATTGCAGTTGGTATTTCTGGAGCAATTCAACATTTAGCAGGAATGAAAGAAAGTAAAATTATAGTTGCAATCAACAAAGATGGCGAAGCTCCTATTTTTAGTATTGCTGATTACGGATTAGAAGCGGATTTATTTGAAGCTTTGCCACAGTTCTTAGAAGAACTTAACAAACTGAATACTATCCAAAAATAAAAAGTTTGATATAGTCTTCATATGCCAAGAGAAGCAATGGAATATGATGTAGTAATTGTTGGTGCTGGTCCAGCAGGATTATCAACTGCGATTAAGCTAAAACAATTGGATCCAAATTTAAATGTTTGTATATTAGAAAAAGGATCTGAAGTTGGTGCTCACATTTTAAGCGGAAATGTTTTTGAAACCAAAGCGCTTGATGAACTTTTGCCAAAATGGAAAGAGCAGGGAGCGCCAATTAAAACAAAGGTTTCTAAAGAAAAATTCCTATTTTTGGGTAAAAATAAATCTTTAAGCTGGCCAACTTGGCTTTTACCCTCGGTTCAGAAAAATCATAAAAATTACATTATTAGTCTAGCCAATCTATGTCGTTGGCTGGCAGAACAAGCAGAAAAACTAGGTGTAGAAATATTTCCAGGTTTTCCAGCTAGTGAAGTTATTTATAAAGAGGATGGTTCTATCAAAGGAGTAGCCACTCTAGATATGGGTATAGATAAAGAAGGTAATAAAAAAGATGGTTATCAAGAAGGTATGGATTTGTATGCAAAAGTAACAGTATTTGCTGAAGGCTGCAGAGGCCATTTAGGCAAACAAATTATTAAAAAATATAATCTAGATTCAGGAAAAAATCCCCAACAATATGGTATTGGCTTTAAAGAAATTTGGGAAGTAAGCGACCAACAACATCAAGAAGGTTTAGTCATGCACACAGCTGGCTGGCCATTAGATAAAAAAACTTATGGTGGGAGTTTTATTTATCACGCAGAGAAAAAACAAATTTACATCGGGTATGTTATTGGTCTTGATTATGAAAATCCTCATTTATCACCTTTCGATGAGTTTCAAAGATTTAAAACACATAAAGATATTAAAAAAATGCTAGAGGGTGGAAAAAGAATTGCCTTTGGAGCGAGAGCACTGATAGAAGGCGGTGTTCAAAGTTTACCCAAAATGTATATGCCGGGAGGGTTATTAATTGGTTGCGATGCAGGAACTTTAAATATGCCAAAGATAAAAGGATCACATACTGCTATGAAAAGCGGAATTATTGCTGCGGAAACAATAATTGAAAATTTTAAAAATAAAAAAGATTTATCCATTTATGAAGATAAATTTAAAAAAAGTTGGGCATACAAAGAGTTACATCAAGCAAGAAATGTAAAACCAAGTTTTAGCTGGGGTTTAATTGTTGGTATTATTTATACAGGTTTAGATCAAATAATATTTAGAGGAAAATTACCATTTACTTTAAAACATAAACACGCCGATCACAAGGCATTAAAGCCAGCCGATCAAATGCCTAAAATAGATTATCCCAAACCAGATGGAAAAATAACTTTTGATAAAACTAGTTCGGTTTATTTAACAGGAACCAATCATGCTGAAAATCAACCAGTTCATCTTAAATTGAAAGATCCAAATTTACCAATTAGCTACACATTGAAAGAATACAATGAACCTGCGCAAAGATATTGTCCAGTGGGTGTTTACGAAATACAAGAAAATAAATTTGTAATTAATTCACAAAATTGCATTCATTGTAAAACCTGTGATATTAAAGAGCCTTCACAAAATATAACTTGGGTAGCTCCCGAAGGAGGGGGCGGACCAAAGTATGGAAATATGTGAAAATAAAAATTAAGAAAGATCGACAGCGTATTTTTTTAGTTTTTCCAAAGGTATGATTTTTAAAGTTTTATAATTTGTTTTTTTTAAAAAAATTTTACACGCCGTTCCAGCATTTATTGCTTCAGAATAAGTGCCCGCACAAATACACCAAGAGTCACCTTCTTTTAAACCAGGGAAATTGAACTCAGGGTGAGGGGTAATTAAATCGTTACCTGCATCTTTTGCCCACTCTAAAAATTTTGTAGTAACTTTTGCACAGACAGTGTGTACGCCATGGTCTATTTCATCTGTATTACAGCAACCGTCTCTAAACCATCCTGTGAGAGGATTGTTAGAGCAAGTTTCAAGCTTTTCTCCCAATACATTTTTTTGAAAATTTTCTTCTTTCATTATAATTTTGTTGGATTTGGCTCATCCTTATATATTTTTTTGGGGTCAAAAATTTTTTTCCTTTCTTTAAATTCCATTTCTAATTTTTCAATATTACCAATTTTTCCTAATGGGATTGATCTATAAAAACATGAACGATAGCCTACGTGGCAACTAGCACCACTACCTATGTCCACAGATAACCATATAGAATCTTGATCGTCATCAATTCTCATTTCTTTTATTTTTTGGACAAATCCACTAATTTGACCTTTATGCCATATTTTTTCTCTTGAACGACTCCAATAATGAGCTTCTTTGGTTTCAATTGTTTTTATTAAGGCTTCTTCATTCATATAGCCGTGCATCAAGATGTCGCCGTTTTTAAAATCAGTAGTAATTACAGGGATGAGGCCGTTTTTGTCGAATTTTGGCGCTAAATACTTGCCTTCTTCAACTTCTTTTATATTATCTCTTTTTTTAAACATAAATTATATTATATAGGTATTTAAATTAATAACATGAAATTAGTTAAAGGCACAGATCAGATAAAAAATAAAAATTCGTCAATTTCTGATGAAAAAGCAGAAGAAGCAATCAGAACTATTATTCAGTGGATAGGAGAAGATTCTGAACGTGAAGGATTAGCTTCTACACCCAAAAGGGTAGTTAGAGCATTTAAAGAGTATTTCAAAGGATATTCCGAAGATCCTGGAAAGTTTTTATCAAAAACTTTCACCGAGGTAGATGGTTATGATGATATGGTAATAGAAAAAAATATAAGTGTTCATAGTCATTGCGAACACCATATGGCTCCGATAATAGGAGTGGCTCATGTTGCTTATATCCCATCAGATAAAGTTGTTGGTTTGAGTAAACTCGCAAGAGTTGTAGAAGTTTTTTCAAAAAGACTTCAAACACAAGAACGTTTAACGATGCAAATTGCAAAAACAATCATGGAGGTTTTAAAACCTCGCGGCGTTGCTGTAACAATAGATGCGACGCATCATTGTATGACTAATAGAGGAATTAAAAAGGAAAATACAACTACAGTTACAAATTACTTTCTTGGAGCATTTAAAGACGATTTAAGTTTTCAAAATCGTTACTTAAGATATATTAATAAATAATAACGTTTATTAATAATAGATCTAAAATTTTTAAAATGAGCGATAAGTTTAAAGCGATAGTATTAAACCAATCAGGTGAAAAATTTAGTAGAGAAATAAAGACTTTAGATAAGAGTTTTTTTAAAAGTGGAGATGTATTAATTAAAGTTGATTATTCAGGTTTAAATTATAAAGACGCACTGATACTGAACAATGGTGCAAAATTAGTTAAAGAATACCCTCACATACCCGGCGTAGATTTTTCTGGAACGGTTACAGAAAGCGGAAGTGCAGATTTTAAATCTGGGGATAGAGTTGTTGTTACTGGATGTAGAGTAGGTGAAATTTACCCTGGTGGATATTCTCAAATAGCAAAAGTAAAAAGTGAATTTTTAATTAAAATCCCTAAGGAAATTTCCAATAAGAATGCAATGATTCTTGGAACAGCGGGTTTTACATCTTTACTTTGTGCTTTTGCCATAAAAGCAAGAGAAGAATTATTATTGGGAGAGAAAGTAAAAGATGTTTTAGTAACAGGAGCAAGTGGTGGAGTAGGAAGTATTGCAGTAATGATACTTTCTAAATTGGGATATAATGTTTCGGCTGTCACAAGCAAAAAAGATCAAGCCGATTATTTAAAAAAACTTGGAGCTTCTAATGTACTAGAAAGAAAAGATTTTGAAGGTGAGCCAAAAGTATTGGGAAAGGGATTATGGGATGGTGTAGTTGATACTGTAGGAGGAACAATTTTAGCCAATGCAATTTCTCAAACAAGACACAGTGGAATTGTAGCTGCCTGTGGAAATGCAGCAAATATAAAGCTTAATACCACTGTTATGCCCTTCATTATTCGTGGTGTAAAATTATGGGGAATAGATTCGGTGATGATAAGCAAAAAAAGAAGGGAATTTATTTGGTCACAAGTTAACCAGCTTATTGATTTTGATCTTTTAGAGAAAAATACAAAAATGGTAAGTTTGGAAGAGTTATTAAATATTTTTTCCAACATGTTAAAAGGTAAAACTTTTGGAAGGACAGTTGTTGATTTAAATAAATAAAATGGATTGGGATAAATTAAAAATATTTCATGCTGTTGCAGAAGCTGGAAATTTTACAAAAGCAACATACATACTTAATTTGAGTCAATCAGCTATTAGTCGTCAAATTCAATCTTTAGAGCAGGAATTAAAGACACAATTGTTCGAAAGGCATGCTAGAGGTTTATCTTTAACAGAAAATGGAGAATATTTATTTAAAACTGCACATGAAGTGATTTCTAAACTTAAAGATGTTGAATCAACTTTAATAGATAAAAAAAATAAACCGAGTGGTAAATTAACAGTGACTACAGTTGTTAGTTTTGGAACCACATGGTTAACTCCTAGAATTCAAGAATTTATGAAACTTAATCCTGAAATTGAAATTGAATTAATTTTTGATGATAAAGAACTAGATTTAAGTACTCGACAAGCAGATATTGGTATTTGGATGAGACGACCTAAACAATTAAACTATGTACAAAAAAAGTTAATTGATATTAATTACCATATTTATGGCTCAGCTAAATATTTAGAGCAATATGGGCATCCAAAAAATACTTCTGAATTATCAAAACATAAATTTATTTCTTATGGGAGGGGCGCCCCTTCGCCTGTTTTTAATCCTGATTGGGCTTTAAAATTGGGTATTAAAGATGGAAAAAAGAGAAAAGCAATAATGAAAGTAAACAGCGTTTATGGTTTATTGTTAGCAGTTCAAAGTGGAGTTGGGTTAGCAGCGCTTCCTGATTATATTACAGCAGAAATACCAAATATTATTAGAGTTTTACCTCAAATTGAAGGGCCCAAAACCGAAGCTCATTTTGTCTACCCTCAATCTTTAAAAAATGTTGCTAGAGTTGTTGCCTTTAGAAATTTTTTATACAGTAAAATTAAAAAATGGGAATTTTAAAAATTATTTATGAGTTTGAGTTTTAATTTTTAACGTAGCACCTTCTTCAATTGATAAGGTTTTTTGATTTAATACCCCATCAATGTCCGCAGTTTTTCTTATATTTATTTGATCAGCGTTTACATTTCCCTTTAGCTTTCCTCCTAAAGATGCCTGTTTTGTTTTTATATTTCCTTTAATATTAGAATTTAAATGCGTTTCAATATTTTCTGATTTAATGTCACCACTAATCTTTGCATCAATTATAATTTTATCTTTTTCAACAATGTCTCCCTCAACAGAAACATCCGCAAGCAAAGTTGAAGATTTATCACTGCTCATAAATAACTCCTATACAACTTAGCATATACACAGATAAGCATAGGTCCTATACAATTTTTAGTTGTATATGTGGCAATAAATGCAATTGATAATCATTATCATTGATAATAGTTCTCATTAATTATAAATTAAAAGGAGAAAAAATGAAAAAAATATCAATTTTGGCCTTCATACTATCTTTGTTTGTAAATTCAGTTTTTGCAAATGAAGTTAATGTATTTAGTGCAAGACATTACGATTCTGATGTTCAGTTATACGAAAAATTTACTGCAAAAACAGGAATCAAAGTGAATGTAGTATCAGGAAAAGATAAAGCTCTTCAAAAAAGAATAACAGAAGAAGGCAAGGATTGCTTAGCTGATTTATATATTACAGCTGACGCTGGAAGATTAGGTGCTTTTCAAGCTAAAGGAATGTTTCAAAGAGCAAGTTCACCAGCTTTAAAAAAAGCAATCCCATCAAATTTTAGATCAGCATACTGGTTCGGAATAGCTAAGAGAGCAAGAGTTATTTATTACTCTCCAAGCAGATTAAACGAAAACGACTTGCAAGGTATGACATATGAAGATCTTGCTGATAATTATTGGAAAGGTAAAGTTGTAATAAG
Source organism: uncultured Pelagibacteraceae bacterium (assembly GCA_902567785.1). Taxonomy (GTDB): domain Bacteria; phylum Pseudomonadota; class Alphaproteobacteria; order Pelagibacterales; family Pelagibacteraceae; genus AG-414-E02. The sequence goes on from CACFOR010000001.1 coordinate 78,877, forward strand.
AAAATCTAATAACGTTTATAACCAATCGTTAGTAGCTTCTTTAATAGCTAATAATGGAAAAAAGAAAACAGCTGAATGGGCAAAAGGTGTTGTTAATAATATGGCAAGAACACCCAAAGGTAATGACAGAGCTCAAATTTTAGCTGTTGCAGCTGGCGAAGCTGAACTTGCTGTAGCTAATACTTATTATATTGCTTTGATGTTATCTGGCAAAAAAGGTCCGGAACAACAAGCGGCTGCAAAAAAGGTTAGACCTTTTTTTCCAAATCAAGATGGAAGAGGAACTCACATGAATATTAGTGGTGGTGGAGTTTTAAAACATGCTCCTAATAAAAAAAACGCTATTAAACTTTTAGAGTTTTTATTAACGAAAGAAGCACAACAGCACATAGTTAATAATACTTATGAATACCCTATGATAGAAGGTGTTAAACCTCATAATTTGATAGCTCAATTTGGTCTTAACTTTAAACAAGACTTAAAAACAAAAGTATCTTCTTATGGTAAAAACCAAGCTGCTGCATTAAAAATAATGACAGAAGCAGGGTGGGAATAATACCCTCTTAATGAGCATGGATCACACAAGTAAAAGAAAATTTAATTTAAACAAACCCCTATTTGATTTAAATAAATCTTCAAAAACTTGTGTGATCTGTTTTAACGAAGCTTTAAAAATTGATAGAAAAGTTAACAATAGATCATTGAATGATATTAAAATAAAAGAAATAAAAGAAATTGTTAACTCAATTTTTGAAAGCCAAAAAAATGTTACTTAGAAAATTTAATTTTTGGTATATAAGTTCATTTTTTATTTCTCTATTAGTAGCATTACCAATAATAACAGTTTTTTTTGGTTTTTTTGAACTAACTACAGATTATTTTTTACTTTTAAAAAATACTTTCTTATTAAAATATATTTCTAATTCTATTTTACTTTTAGTTGGAGTTTTGTTTTTAACATTTTTTTTTGGTGTTGGTTCAGCATATTGTGTATCTTTTTATGAATTTCCAGGTGTAAATTTTTTTAAGTGGGCCTTAATATTATCTTTTGCTGTTCCTGCTTATATTTATGCATATTCACTTACTGCTTTTTTTGAGAATTATGGAACAGCATTTTCGATTCTAACTTATTTTTTTGGATCTCATGAATATAATGCGTATATACCTAAATTCGATGGACTATTTGGTTCAATACTAGCTATCTCTTTTTCATTATTTGGCTATGTATACGTATTAACAAGAGCTTCATTTTTCTATCAATCGCAAAACTTAATTGATGTAGGTAGAAACCTTGGCTTATCTTCAAAAAAAACTTTTTTAAAAATCATTCTTCCTTCAGCAAGACCAGCAATAGTTGTTGGTTTATCATTGGTAGCTATGGAAACTCTGTCGGATTTTGGTACAGTTTCCTTTTTTAGCATTTCAACATTAACAACAGCTATTTATAATGCTTGGATTGCTTTTGATGATTTAGCATCAGCTAACCAGCTATCCTTCATATTATTATTATTTATTTTATTTTTATTTTTTGTTGAGAATTTTTCAAGAAAAGGTGCCAAATATCACTCTCTATCAAAAGGGGGTTTTGTAAATAAAAAAAAGATTAGGCTTACAGGCGTAAAGTCATTTTATGCAGTACTTTTTTGCAGCGTATTATTTTTCTGTAGTTTTTTATTTCCCGTATTGCAGATGCTTTATTGGACCTTTAAATTTCCAAAATACTTACAAGATCTGAATTTTTTAACGATAGGATTCAATACTCTATTATTAGTATTTTTGTCTTGCGTTTTAATGATCGTTTTCGCTTTCATAGCTAATTATGGAAACAGAGTAACAAAAAGTAAATTTCTTGATGTGCTAACAACTTTTTCTGTATCGGGATACGCTATACCAGGTGTAATACTTGCTGTAGCTTTTATAACTCTAGTTTCATACTTAGATAATTTTGTATTTATAAATTTTAAAACTATGTTTATAGGATCAATTTTTGGTTTGGTGATTGTTTATTTTGTTAGATTTTTTGCCTTATCTTCAAATGGTATTAAGTCAGGGTATTTAAAAATTAATAAATCAATGGATGAAAGCGCATATCTTTTGGGGTATTCAAAATTTAAAACTTTTAGCAAAGTTCATATTCCATATCTTAAGAACAGTATATTTCTAATAAGTATTTTAATAGCCATAGAAATAATCAAAGAATTACCAATTACACTAATACTTAGACCGTTTAATTTTGAAACGTTTGCTACTACTGCTTATATTTATGCTTCACAGGATTTACTTGAGGCAGCAGCAGCACCATCTTTATTTCTTATTTCAATAGCTAGTGTATTTATTTTAATTGTTTCAAAATATATACTATCTGATAATTAATATATTGTATGAGTAATAATTTTATAGAAATACAAGACGTAACTTTTGCCGCGAGTAATAAAAATAAAGTAAATAATGTTACTTTTAATTTAGAAAATGAAGGCGAAATTGTTTGTTTGTTAGGTCCCTCAGGCATAGGAAAAACTACAATACTTCGTGCAATAGCAGGATTAGAAAAAATTGAAAAAGGAAAGATTCTTTTAAAAGGAAAAATAATTTCATCACCTGATTTTCATATGGAGCCAGAAAAAAGAAACATAGCTCTTTCTTTTCAAGAAAACTGTTTATTTCCACATTATAATGTTATTGACAACATTAAGTTTGGTGCTGACAGAAATAAAGATAAAAAATTTAACTTTTCAGTTTATGATATTATAAATTTGCTTCACCTAGAAGAAATTCAACAAAAATATCCACATGAAATAAGTGCGGGCGAAGCTCAGCGTGTTTCTTTAGCACGTTCTTTAATGTCTAAACCAGATTTACTTCTTTTAGATGAGCCTTTTTCAAATATTGATCAAAGTCTAAAAGAAGAACTGCAGTTAAAAATCAAAAAAATATTAAATGAGGTCAATATCTCAACAATAATAGTTACACACGATTCTTACGAAGCTTTCTACATGGGAAATAAGTGTGGAATTATATTAGATCAATCATTAAAACAATTTGATATACCTTATAATATTTATCATTACCCAAACTCTGTCGAAGTTGTTAATTTTTTAAATAGGGGAATCTTGATAGAAGCTAGAGTAACTGGTGCCGATAGTTTAGAAAATACTGAATTAGGAACAATAAAAGGAAATTTTATCAAAAAACAAACACAAGGTTCCACTGTGCAACTTTTAATTCAACCTGAAGATTTAGAACATGACGACCAAAGTAATTTAAAATTAGAAGTAGTGGATAGAAAATTCAGAGGAACAAATTTTATTTACACTTTAAAAACGATGAATAATCAGCTTATTCCAGTTTTTGTTCATTCTCACCACGAACATCAACATAAAATAAAAGATAAATTTGGAATTAAAAGACCTATTTATATTGATCACCTGGTATGTTTTTAAAATGAAAAAAATTTTAGTTATATTTATTAAATTAAAGTTTAGATTGTTGCTTACACAATAAGAGATTGATACTATAACAATATTTTAGGGGGTGTCCGAGTGTGGACTGAGATTATACCCTAAGAACCTGACCGGTAATTCAGTGAGGGAATGTTGAAACAATTATATTTTATAAATCAGAGTACAGCTTTAATATTAGTTATATTAATAAGCTTGTTGTTTGTAACTATTGGTATTTTCTATTCCAGAAAATATCGAGGATATTCAAATTATCTTACCGCCGGGAGAAACGCAGGAACATTATCTTTAACTACCAGTTTAGTTGCATCAGCACTAGGTGCATGGATATTATTTGGTCCAGCTTCTGCAGCAACATGGGGAGGAATAGGGTCGGTAATCGGATATTCTCTTGGAGCTGCATTCCCAATGATAGCATTAATTTATTTAGGAAAAAAAATAAGAAAAGATTTTCCGACAGGAATTACATTTACTCAATTTATTTTTCATAAAATAGGTAAAAATTTATTTAAATTTATAATTTTATTAAGCGTATTTTATATGTTTATTTTTTTATGTGCAGAGATAACAGCCATAGCAATGTTAATAAATTATATTTCTGGTGCCTCGTTATGGATAACTGCAGGTTTAGTAATAGTAACAACTTTAATCTACACTTTATATGGAGGATTAAAAGCTTCTATACTCACTGATAACTTACAATTTTTAATAATTATAATTTTATTATTAGTTTGTGCAAATTACATATTTAACTCAGATTTTATATCTTATAAAAGTATTACGAATAATTCTGCCGATTTATTAAGTGGAAAATATATTCCAAATTACACGGCAGGACTAACTTTTTTTATAGCAGTAGCGGCTACTAACCTGTTTCATCAGGGTAACTGGCAGAGAGTTTTTGCGGCAAAAAATTATCATGTATTAAATAAAAGTCTTAAATTATCTTTTTTAATTATTATACCTATCGTTTTTTTTATGGGGGTTACTGGTATAATTGCAATTTCTGTTGATAGTAAAATAAATCCAGACTTGGCCTTTTTTTCTATATTATTAAAAGGTAAATCGGAATTATTGTATATGGGAATAATTATTTTGGGTATATCGTTAACAGTTAGTACGGTTGATACATTAGTTAATGGTATTTCTAGTTTAATTATTGTAGATGGCAAAAAAATAAATAAAAATTTAAAATCCTCAAATGGGTTAGTAATTTTTCTTTCAATTATTGCTTTCTTTGTTGCATCAAAGGGATTTAGTATTTTGTATTTATTTTTATTAGCTGATCTTTTATGTTGTGCTGCTGTATTTCCAGTTTTTTATGGTTTTTATAAAAAAAATTTAAAAGAAAGAGATTTAATAAAATCATTAATATTAGGTTTGATTCTAGGACTTTTGTTTTTTCCGGATCCAGATTTTTCAAAGAGTATTTTAGTAGGATTATTGTTACCTTTTGATTTATTTCCTCAAATTATATCAAGTTCCTTGTTATTTTGGTCTTTTTTATTAGCAACAGCAGGACCTGCAATTGTTATAATAAGTTATGATTCCTTTAAAAGATGATAACCCAACATCTGGCCGACCAGTTGTAACTTATTTTTTAATTGCTCTGTGTGTATTAATTTTTTTTATTCAATTAAGCTCAGAATCATATAAAACCGGACAACTATTTTATTCATATGGATTAATTCCATCAGTTTTAATGGGGCATAATCAGTTACCAATGGACCTTTATGTGGTGCCTGGTTATATAACGATTTTTACCTCAATGTTTATGCATGGTGGTTTTATGCATTTGATTGGAAATATGCTTTATATGTGGATTTTTGCAGATAATATTGAAGATAACTTAGGACCTACAAAATTTTTAATTTTTTATCTTCTTGCTGGCATAGGTGCTGCGATGACGCAAGTTTTAATGGACACTAATTCTCAAATACCTATGGTCGGAGCAAGTGGTGCAATCGGAGGCGTATTAGGTGCTTATCTTATAAATCATCCCAATGCTAGAGTTCTTGTATTAATTCCTTTTGGATTTTTCAGTCAGCTAATAAAGATAAGAGCATTATACGTATTAGGATTTTGGTTTATACTTCAATTCATTTCAAGTGGAGGGGGAGTTGCTTATGCGGCACATATTGGTGGTTTTGTTTCAGGTATGATTTTGATATTATTTTTTAACAAAAAAATAAAAAGAAAAAATAAAATAATGAAAGGACCATGGGGGTAATGAATTTTTTAATTCCATTTTTAGCTTTAATAACTGTAGTTGTGTTCATTCATGAGTATGGACATTATTATTTTGCAAAAAAATACGGTGTAGGTGTAACAGACTTTTCAATTGGATTTGGAAAAGAAATTTTTGGATGGAATGATAAATCTGGAACAAGATGGAAAATTTGTTGGATTCCTTTGGGAGGGTATGTAAAATTTTTTGGAGATCGTAATGTTTTTAGTCAATCAGAACAACAAGAATTAATCGAAAAGTATAATGAAAATGATAGAAAAAAATTATTTATACTAAAACCTTTATATCAAAGAGCATTAATAGTTGCGGCGGGACCTTTAGCTAATTTTCTTCTTGCTATATTAATTTTTACAATGATTAATATATTTGTTGGCAAAGATATCACACCAGCCATTATTGATGAAGTTCAAAAAGATAGCCCAGCTTATAAGGCTGATCTTAGAAAAGGTGATAAAATTTTATCTATAGATGGTAATAAAGTTGAAAGTATTTTAGAAGTTTCAACTTTTATCAATACTTCAACGTCTGAAACAATTGAATTTAAAATTTTAAGAAATGATGAAAAATTCTCAGTATTTGTTAAACCTAATTTAATTGATGGACAAGATTCTTTAGGTAATTCAGCAAAAAAAAGAATAATAGGTATAAAATTATCTCTACCAGGAAACGAATTTAATAGACAACCCCTAGGTCCTAGCAAGGCTATATACTATTCTCTTAAAGAAGTTTGGTTCGTTACTACCACTTCATTAAGTTATGTTGGAAAAATTATTACTGGATCAGGTGATTCCTCACAATTAGGAGGACCTATAAGAATTGCAAAAATTACTGGTCAAGTTGCTGAACATGGATTTGTACCTTTTTTAAGCATCATGGCATATATTTCTATAAGTTTGGGTTTAATAAATTTATTCCCGATTCCTATGCTTGATGGAGGCCATTTAATGTTTTATTTATTTGAAAAAATTTTAGGTAAACCATTAAGTCAAAAAACTCAGGAAGGTTTTTTTCGAATCGGTTTATTTTTGTTATTTTCTTTGATGTTTTTTGTCACATTTAATGATCTAAAGGATTTAGGATTGTTTTAATTGATATTTTACAAAAGTATTAATTTACAAATAATCATTTAAAATCAACGCTTTTTAGCTATATATCTATATATTGTGTTGATATCTTTAAAATACACTAAAAAAAACATTGATTTTCCTTGTATTTATGAGAAGAGTAAAAAAAGTACATAAAAAGGGGCTAAAATGAACAAAAAACAACTAGTTGCGAAGATATCATCTTCAATGAATCTTAGTAAAGCAGATGCAGAAAGAACATTTGATGGTATTACTGAGATTATTTTAGGCTGCTTAAAGAGTGACGAGCAGGTTAAAATTGCTGGTTTTGGTACTTATAAAGTAGCAAAGAGAAAGGCCCGTGTAGGCCGAAATCCTAGAACAGGAGAGCAAATACAAATTGCAGCTTCTCAAAAGGTTAAATTCTTACCGGCAAAAGCATTAAAAGAGATGTTTAATAAATAACTATTTAAAACAGCCTTTATACCAAATTTCGTTATAAAGGCTGTTTTTTCTGTGTTTTTTAATAGTCTTTATTTTCTTCCCAAATATTTTTCCAATCAACATTAGGAGAAAGCCCAAAAATTGAGTTAATGTTAGTACAGTGAATAGCTAATGATGGTATGGGAGATAAACAGTATTCAGTTTTATATATTTCGTGAAGAGGTTTTTCAAAAGGGTAGTGTTCAAACTGGCACATAGCAACAAATTTGTTCCAATATTTATCTATTAATATTTTACTTGTACAAAAAGTGCACAAGGTTTCTTCAACTCTTCTCCAATGTTTTTTTGAACCCAAAAAAATACTAGAAGGTTCTATTTTTGTGTATAGATAAGGATAGTCAGTAGGACAAAGTATTAATTCTTTATTTAGCTGAGATGATATTCTTTCATAAGAGAGTATCATTTCATTAAAAGTTTCTATTTGATGAATATAATCGTCTTCAACAAAATAAACTAAATCATTAGATTGATTTTTGGCTACCATTAAGGATTTATGTATATTGCACATATTAGAGATTTGATTACTAGTGACATTTTGATTTTTTTCATTAATTTTTTTTATATTGCTAGCAAATTCATCTATGTTTAAATTAATTATAGAGTTTTTAATATTTATTTTTTTTAGGATACTTTCAATTTTTTTTATATCTTCAGTTTTTGAATTATGATCCACAACAACAATGTCAAAAGAAATTTTTGGAAAAGATTTTTTAGAATAATTTAGAGATTTAATTATTGAATTTAAAGATCTAAATGTGTATTCAGATTTATTTTTATCAAATAATCTTTTTTTATTTTGTGTAAGCATATTTACTGATGTGCATGATCTAAAAATTACAGTAAAAGAATTTATTTTTCTAGAAATTTTAACTTCACCCAGCGGAAGATTGATAGACTTTTTCCCTTGAATGCTCAAATTTTCATCAAGTTTTTTTTCTTGAGTGGGAACATAAAAATTGCTTTGATCAATTATTTCATACCCAACGATTCTGCAAATTTTAGTAAATATTTTTTTTAAAAAACTTTTATTTGATTTTTTATTTTGTTCTTTCATAATATTAAGATTTAGATTTCATAAATGATATTTGACTATCCATAAAATCTTTATCATTTGAGTCAACGGGTTTAATTGGATAATCTCCTGTAAAAAAATGGTCCGTAAATTGAGGATAAGATGAATTTCTTTTATCATATCCCATAGATTTATATAATCCTTCAATAGATAGAAAATCTAGTGTTTTAGCGTTAACAATTTTTCTCATTTCTTCTACATTATACTTTGAAGCCAGTAATTCATTTTTGTTAGGTGTATCAACTCCATAGTAATCGGGATACTTAATAGGAGGAGAGGCGATTCTCAAATGTACTTCTTTTGCACCCCATTCATAAAGCATTTTAATTATTTTTATTGAAGTTGTTCCCCTAACCAGAGAATCATCAATCAAAATTAAAGATTTATTTTCTATAAGCGATTTGTTGACGCTGTGTTTTAATTTAACACCTAAACTTCTTATTTGCTGAGTTGGCTCAATAAAAGTTCTTCCAACATAATGATTTCTAATAATACCCAATTCCACATTTTTATTAACTTTTTCTGAGTAACCTATTGCGGCAGGAACACCAGAATCTGGTACTGGTACAATTAAATCTGAATCAACATGGCTTTCTTTTGCAAGCTGGCTTCCTAATTTTTTTCTATACTCATAAAAACTAGTGTTCTTTATTATGCTGTCTGGCCTTGAAAAGTATATATATTCAAAAATACAAGGTCTTTCTCTCATTTTAGGAAATGGTTTTATACTTTCCAAACCTTTTTCGCTTATAACAACTATTTCACCGTTTTCGACTTCCCTAATAAATTTTGCACCAATTATATCAAACGCACATGTTTCTGAAGCTAAAACGTAAGATTTATTAAGTTTACCAATTACTAAAGGGCGAATTCCAAATGGGTCTCTAATTCCTATTAATTTTTTATTTACAAGTATAGTTAATGCATAGCCTCCTTGAATTTTAAAAAGAGCATCAATTATTTTGTCAATTATTTTTAGTCTTTTTGATTTTGCAATTAATTGAACTATAGTTTCTGTGTCAGATGTTGTTTGAAAAATTGAACCATTTTTAACTAATTCTTTTCTCAAGTGCAAAGCATTACTAAGATTTCCATTGTGGGCAATCCCAATCCCACCTAAATGAAGATCAGCAAAAAAGGGTTGAACATTTTTTATTAAATTATTTCCAGCAGTAGAATAACGATTATGCCCTATTGCATGATTTCCAGGTAATTTTTCTAATACTTTTCCTTTTGTAAAATTATCTCCAACCAAACCTAATCTTCTTTCAGAATAAAATTTTTTTTCATCGAATGTAATTATTCCACAAGCTTCTTGCCCTCTATGTTGTAGGGCATGCAAACCTAATGCAGTAAGAGCAGCTGCATCTTTGCTATCGAAAATTCCAAAAACGCCACATTCTTCTTTTAATCGATCCATCTAAATTTTTTCTAATTTTTCTTCAGTTTGCTCGTAGTAATCTTTACTATTTGGAAATTCATCAACCAAAAATTCACTTCCTTTATATATTATTTCAAAAGAATAAGTACCTTCGGTTTCAATAGGCCAATTTGTATGTGGATAAAACCAGTTGAGCAATGAAAACAAACATACACAAATTACATAACTTTTAAAAATACCAAACATTAACCCAAAACTTTTGTCTACGGAACCAAGACCTGTATAAGTAACAGCTCTGCCAATTGCCTTACCTATATTAATTATTATAAAAAGTGAGATTATGTATATAAAAATTCCAAGCCCTACATCACTAATAAATTTTGATTCTATGTATTCCTGTACCCAAGGATTAAATTTTGGTACCAGAATTATTGTAATTACTAGAGCAAGCAACCATTTAGAAAAAGACAATAGACTTAACATGAATCCTTTTGCAGCACATCTAGCCATTGAATAAATAGTAATTAAAAAAACAATAAGATCAAATGCAGAAATACTATTTTGTATAAATTCTATTGCTTCAGTCATTACCAAAAGGTTTTACTATTAAAATAAGCTTTGGCAATAGTGTTAAGACCGAAATCATGGCCAAAAGCATTGCTATTCCAGTAAAAACTCCAAAATAAATAGTAGGTATGAAATTTGAAAGTACAAGAATAGAAAAACCAAAAACAATTGTTATAGACGTGTTTAATATAGCGACTCCTACTGTATCATGACACTTTTCAAGTGTTTTATTATAATTTTTAATATTTTTGAATTCTTCTTTGAATCTATAAATATAATGTATGCTATTGTCGACAGCGATACCTATTGTAATTGCAGCAATTGTTATAGTCATCATATCTAAAGGTATTCCTAGCAAACCAATGATTCCTAAAATTAAAAAGGCGGCCATAAAATTTGGAACAACCCCAATTAAAGATAGAGTAAGATTTCTAAACAAAACCAAGAACATAATCGTAATACCTGCCATTACAACGCCCAAGGTTAATATTTGTGATTTAAATAGACTTTGTAACAAATTATTAAATAGGATCAGAACACCTGCTAATTTGAATTCTTTGCTGTTTATTCCTAATTTGTTCTCTATATCGTAATTAATTTTTTTTATTAATTCATTTCTTCTAAGATCGTCTTTCGAGTCTAGTACTCTCAAACTAATTCTCGCTTCATTATTTTTTATGGAAATATAAGGATCAATTATTTCCTTTTTTATAGATTCGGGTATTTTAGTATATAAGACGCCCAATTCTAACCCTTGTAGTTTTTTTCCATTATTTAAATCTTCAGCGACCCTGACCATTGATGCAAAAGATATAACTTTTCCAACAGCATCCAAATTATCTAAATAATCATGGATTTTAGTTATTGTATCTATCTTATTCCTGGTAAACCAATATTTTGAATCATCTTTTTCTTCATCATCCCAGCTGTCAAATTCATCATCATCATCTTCTTTTTCATTCTTTTCAGGAAATTTAATAATTACATCAAGGGGAGTTGTTCCTCCTAGCTTGTCATCAATTAGTTTCATTCCTTTATAGATTTCAGTTTTTTTGTCAAAATAATTTATAAAACTATTTTCGACCTCGAGTTTTGATATACCAATAATACTTATTAAGATAATTAAAGAAGCTGAAACAAAAATAGTTTTGGTATTATTTTGTGCAATCTGACTTAAAAAAGATGTAATTATTGATTTTTTTTCATTTCTATAACTTACATTTTCTTTACTCAAAATATTTAAAACAGCAGGTAACAAAGTAAAAGTTACAGATATCGAAACTAGAAGGCCAACTGTCATCATCCAACCAAAATCAATGATAGGTTTGATTCCACTAAATATTAGTGAAAGAAAAGCACAAATTGTTGTAAGTACCGTATAAAGAATTGGCCAAAACATTTTTTCTGCTGTCCATAGTATTGATTCATTATTTGAAATGTTCGGGTTTTCTTTTTTAAATTGCAAATATCTAACACTCATATGAATATTCATAGCCATAGTTAAAATAAGCATTAATGCTATAAAATTTGAAGATATTACTGTTACTTTCCATCCGACCAAACCTAGTAAACCAATCATAATAAGGACTGAAAAAAAACAACTTAAAAGAGGAATCAATACCCACAATAAATTTCTAAAAACAAACCAAAGTGTGCAAACAATAAAAAGAAATACTCCAGCTCCAAATACTATTATGTCATTTTTTATATAAGTCATCATATCATCAGCAATCATAGGTATTCCTCCTAAATGAATTTTTGCTGTATCCTGATGTTTTTTTATGATTGCTCTAATTTCATTTATATTTTGATGATTTTTTTGATTATAGTATTTTTTATAATTATCATAATCCTTTATAAATTTTTTATATTCTTTTTTATCTTTAGAAGTTAATTGATTATTATCTTTTTTATTCAAATATGAATTTTTAGTTTTTATAAGGTTTGATAATTTTTTATCAGTTTTTATATATACAAGTATTCCTGTAGTATTCCCATCTTCACTTATTACAAATTCCTTATAAATTGGACTATTAATAATTTCGTCAAACCCTCTTTGTTTATCAACATCTTCGCTAGATAATGTCTTAAAATTTTTAATTCTTTCTGTTAATGGGTCGTCATTATTTTTTAACAAAGGAACATCTAAGATTGTAATTACATTATTAGCCCAACTTAAATTTACAAGTTCGTTTTTTAATTTTTTTAAATTTTTTATGGTATTTTCTTCCAATAAATTATCATTAGGAGTATATGTTAAAACTAAAAAATCTTTTGATCCATATTTGGTATTTACTTCCCTTAAGTATTTAAGATCAGGATCATTTTCTAAAAGCAATGTGTCTGAAGATGCATCCAATTGGAAGTTTTTAGCAAAATAGCCAAAGCTAACTAATAAAATAAAAAGAATTAATAAAGTGATTTTGGGTTTTTCAATAACTGAATTTCTATATATTTCTTTAATCATTGAAGTGTTAAAGTTATTTATTTTCTAAATCCTTGAATTTAGTATACATCGCTTCAAATTCAACTTTAACATTTCCTGTTGGTCCATGCCGTTGCTTTCCGATTATGATTTCAGCTAAATGAGATATTTCTTCCATTTTTTGTTGCCATTCAGCATGCTCAATAGAACCTGCTGTTGGTTCCTTATTTTGAAGATAATAAGCTTCTCTAAATACAAACATCACAACATCTGCATCTTGTTCAATAGATCCAGATTCTCTCAAATCAGATAATTGTGGTTTTTTATCATCTCCTCTTTGTTCAACCGCACGAGATAGTTGAGATAAAGCCAAAACGGGCACGTCAAGTTCTTTTGCTAAGGCTTTTAGTCCTTGCGTTATTTCAGAAACTTCTTGGACTCTATTATATTCTTTTTTTCCTGAAGATTTCATTAGCTGAATATAATCAACAACAATTAGCTCAAGTCCAAAAAGTCTTTTAATCCTTCTTGCCCTGTTACTAATTGCAGCAATAGAGATAGCTGGTGTTTCATCTATATATAAGGGAAGTTCAAAAATATTTTTTGAAGTTTCAATAAATTTTTCAAATTCTTGCTCTGACACTTTTCCTCTTCTAATATCATTTGATCTAATTCTTGATTGCTCAGAAAGTATTCTAGTTGAAAGCTGCTCAGAGGACATTTCTAAGGAAAAAAAGGCCACAGTAGATTTTTTTTCTTTTTTTTCTATATTTTTTGCTGCATGAAAAGCAATATTTGTAGCAAGAGCTGTTTTACCCATTGAAGGTCTTCCAGCTATTATAATTAAGTCTTGCTTATGCAATCCTCCTAATCTTGAATCTAGATCTGTTAATCCCGTAGGAACACCAACAATACCCTCCTCGTTTTGATATGCAATTTTGGCCATATCAATTGTTTGTTTAAGAGCACTTTCAAATTTCATAAAAGATTGATTAAAATGACCTCTTTCAGCCAAATCAAATAAAGATTTTTCAGCATTTTGAATAATTTCCTCGCCCGAAGAAGTGGTTTCGGAATTATTAGTAGCTTCATGAGAAAGGAATTGGGAAATTTTAATTAATTCTCTTCTTAAATGCATTTCCTGAACAATATTTGCGTAATCTATCGCTTGTTTGGTTGAGGTTGAAAATTTAGTAATTTGAATTAAATATTCTTGACCACCAAGTTCCTTTAAGCCTTCGTTATTTTCAAAGTGATTTTTTAATGTAATTGGGTTAGCTAGAAGTCCTTTGCTTATTAAATTTTCAATTGTTTTAAATATTTTTACATGTATTGGGTCATAAAATTTTTGTGAATCAAGAATAGGTGTGATTTCATCAAAAATCTCATTTGAGACAAGAATTGAACCAATTACAGCTTGTTCAGCCTCAATGTTGCAAGGCATTTGATTTTCACTGCTTTTAACTATTTTTAAAGGTTGTTGGGCCATGTTTATTTATTAAGTATTTAATACTAAAAAAAAAACAAAAAAAACCTGAAAGTTATACACGAAATTAATTTACTGTGGAAAATAATGATAACAATTAATTTGATTCTTCTTCTTTTACAACTTCAATGTGAATTGATGCCTGAACTTCAGCGTGTAGATTAATTTTAGCCGCATATGCCCCAATTTTGTTTATTTCTTTAGGCAGATCGATCTGGGAAGTTTTTATTTCCATCTTATCAATATCTTGAATTTTATTAGAAATTTCCTTTGGTTTTATAGAGCCATACAATTCATTGTTGTCCTTGGACCTTTTTGAAAACTTGTAATTTTTATTATTTATTAAATCATAGATTTTCTTAGCTTCTTTTTTTAAGGATACATTTTTTTCATTAAGTTTCGCCTTTTTTTTATTTACTAAGTCTATGTTTTCTTTTGAAGCTAAGAGTGCTTTTCCAAATTTTATAAGAAAATTTCTGCCATGACCTCTTTTAACATTAACAACATCACCTATATTTCCTAGATTTTTTATATTTTCAAGCAAAACAACATTCATAAGAATCTTTTATATTAAGGCTAAGAGTCTAGCTCTTTTTATTGATCTAGAAAGTTCTTTTTGTTTTTTTAATGAAACAGAAGTGACACGAGAAGGCATAATTCTTCCGCTTTCAGAAACATATTTTTTTAATAACTTTATATTTTTGTAATCTATCTCAGGTGCGTCCTTTTTTGATAAAGGGCATGCTCTGTTAAATTTTATTTCGGATTTTTGAAATAAATTAAATTTTTTAAATTTATTATTTCCTTTCTTATCTTTTGAATTTCTTCTTCTTTTCATTATTCTTTGCTTTGATTATCTTTTTTTTCTATATATTCTTTTTCTAGATCATGTTTTTTTACTCTAACTGTTAAGTATCTAATTAAAGATTCATCTATATTTTCTGTTTTTTCTAATTCTAGAATGGTTTTTCCCGTTCCCGTGAATTTGAAATGAAAATAAAATCCCCTCTTATGTTTTTTTATTGGATGAGAAAGATTTCTTAAGCCCCATTCCTCAGTTTTCAGAATTTTTCCTGAATTTTTATTGATTAAATCTTCGTACTTACTTCTTACTTTTTTAGATAAGTCATCAATCTTATCTTGTTTAACTATTAAAGTATGTTCGTAACAATTCATTTAGCTCTTTCTTTAATTAATTTGATATTATTATCAAATAATCTACCTTTTTTATAAGGAGAAGGTGGTTTTATACTATTAATATTTTCAATATACAACTACTAAAATTCAATTATATTATATCTTTTTATTATTTTATGAGAGCTATTTTATTTCCAGGCCAAGGTTCCCAACAAGTAGGAATGGGGTTAGATTTTTTTGAAAAGTTTGATTCAGTTAAAAAAATTTTTAAAACTGTTGATGATACCTTAGGATTTTCTCTTTCAAAAATTATATTTAATGGACCTGAGGAAGAATTAAAACTAACAAAAAATACCCAGCCAGCTATTATGGCAGTGGGTGTATCTCTATTTAGTGTTTTTCAAGATAAATTTAATTTAACAAATTCAAAATTTTTTGCAGGACATTCTTTGGGTGAATATACTGCACTAGTTTGTGCTGGAGCATTAACTTTGGAAAAAGCTACTTACCTATTGCATGAAAGAGGAAAATCTATGCAAGAAGCTGTTCCTCCAGATGAAGGTGCTATGATTGCTGTAATGGGAATGAAAATAAATGAGATTGAAAAAGAAATTAATTTGCTTCCTAAAGATGAAGTTTGTGAAATTGCTAATGACAACACAGATGGGCAAGTTGTAGTGAGTGGAAAAAAAAAAGTAATTGAAATCCTTAATAAAAATTTAAAAATAAAAAAGAAAAGAGGAATACTTTTGCCTGTAAGTGCTCCTTTTCATTGCTCCTTAATGAAAAAAGCTGCAGAGAAAATGAGAGAGAAGATTGAAAATATAGATTTTTTAAAACCAAAACCGCATATAATCAGCAATGTTACAGCTAAGGAAGAATCAGATGTGAACAAAATTAAGTCACTATTGGTTGATCAAATAGTGTCAAGAGTTAGGTGGAGAGAAAGTGTAAACTATATGATAAAACAAGGAGTAGATGATTTTATAGAAATAGGCCCTGGTAAAGTTCTTGCTGGTTTAGTAAGAAAAATAAATAAAGATGTAAAAATTTCAAATTTTAATTCATTGGAGAATCTAAATTGATTAATTTTAAAAATAAAAAGATTTTAATTACAGGTGCAAGCGGAGGTATTGGCACTGAGTTAGTAAAAAAATTTGTTTCTTTAGGAGGGAATGTTATTGGCTCAGGTACCAAAACAGAAAAATTAGATAAATTAAAAAAGGAATTTCCTAATATAAAAGTTAAAAAATTTGATATTTCGGATCATACTAGAATTGAAGAATTTATTGACGATGTTTCTTTAGAATTAGGAGGATTGGACATATTAATTAATAATGCTGGTATAAATAAAGATAGTTTGTCATTAAGAATGAAAGACGATGAATGGAAAAAAGTTATTGATGTAAACTTAACATCTACATTTTTATTAACTAAGAATGCCATTAAAGTAATGTTAAAAAATAAATATGGAAGAATTGTAAATATTACTTCTGTGGTTGGTCACACGGGAAATTTAGGTCAGTCAAATTATTCAGCCTCAAAATCTGGTATAATTGGAATGTCTAAAAGTTTGGCCATAGAGTATGCTAAAAAAAATATAACTATCAATTGTGTTTCGCCTGGATTTATAGTTTCAGATATGACCAACAACATAGCAGAAAAGGTTAAATTATTCCTGACATCAAGAATTCCAATGGGAAAACTTGGAACAGGCGAGGATGTTTCTAATTGTGTAGCATTCCTGTCTTCGGAACAAGCATCATATGTAACTGGCGAAACAATACATGTAAATGGCGGCATGTATATGTCTTGACAAAATTCATTAATAATTTATTAAGAACTAATAAATCAAAATAAGGAATTTACAAATGACAAAAGATGTAGCAGCAAAACTAAAAAAGATGGTGGTCGACCATTTAGGCGTTGATGAATCTAAAGTAACTGATGAAGCAAATTTTATAGATGATTTAGGGGCTGATAGCTTAGATACTGTAGAACTAGTTATGGCTTTTGAAGAAGAATTTGGTTCAGAAATTTCTGACAGTGAAGCAGAAAAAATTCTGACAGTCGGTGATGCCATCAAATTTATTGAAAGCAAACAAGCTTAAGAATAATTTAAAAGACATCAGGCCGACAATATTACTATGACAATTAATAAAAAAGGCATGATGTTTGTTTTGTCTTCACCCTCTGGAGTAGGCAAAACTACTCTAACCAAGAAACTCGCAGAAAATAATTCCCAATTTGTTATTTCTATTTCTCATACAACAAGAAAACCACGAGAAAACGAAATAGATGGCATAGATTATTATTTTGTGAAAAAGGAGGAATTTGATTTATTAATAAAAAAAAATAGTTTTTTTGAATATGCTAATATTTTTGATAATTATTACGGTACATTAAAACAACCTGTTTTGGAATTTCAATCTAAAGGAAAAGATGTTTTATTTGATATTGATTGGCAAGGTACACAGCAACTTAAAAAAATTAAAAATCTTTCGTTAGTAACTTTTTTTATATTACCACCTAATATAAAAGTTTTAAAAGAAAGGTTATTACACCGTCACAACGGACAAGAGAAATTAATAGAAAAAAGAATGAATAAATTTAATGAAGAAGTTTCACATTGGAACGAATATAACCATGTTGTCGTTAACGATGATCTGAACAAATGTTATGATACGATATTAGATATAATCACTTCCGAAAAAAAAGGTGTATGCAAGAAACAAAATCAAAGCGAAATATTAGAAAAAGTCAAAGAACTAATCAGATAGCTTTTCATATTGCATGGCTATTTTGTAGTAAGTTTCACAACTGAGTTCTTCTGGTCTGGCACTTAAATTAATATTTAAGTTTTGAATTGCAGATTTATTATTAAGAAACAATTTTTTAAAATTTTTATTTATCATTTTTCTTCTATTTGAAAATAACACTCGAGTTACCATTTCAAGATTTTTTGAATTTTTAAGATTAAATAGTTTGTTTATTTTTGGTTTAAATGAGAGAAGAGTTGAATTAATTTTAGGTTTTGGAACAAAACAATTTTTAGAAATATCAAAATGTTTTTTAATTTCCAGTCTCCAATTTGACAAGATAGATAACCTCCCATACTCTTTTGTATGACTTTTTGCTGAGATTCTGTCCGCAACCTCTTTTTGAAACATAAAAATCAAAATTTCATACCAGGGCGGCCATTTATCTAACATTATAAAAGAGGCTAATATTTTAGTTGATATATTATATGGGAGATTGCCAAAAACCACGACATTTTTACTATTGAATTTTTTTTTTCTCATCAAACTAAGAATATCACTATTAATTATTTGTATATTTTTATAATTTTTAAATTTCTCATTTAAAAAAGAAACTAATTCTTTATCTTTCTCAATCGCAATGATTTTTTTTGGGTTCATTGATATTATATGTTCAGTTAAATTTCCATATCCTGGACCAATTTCTATGACAGTACTGTTTTTATTAATATTACCGACTTTTAGTATTTTATTTATTATATTTTTATCTATCAAAAAATTTTGTCCTAAACTTTTTTTAGGTTTTTTTAAAAATTTCATTAATTATTTAATGTTATTAAAAAATTTTATAGACTCAATTAAACTTTTTGGATTTGCAATATTTTTTCCAACAATATTATCTCCAACTCCATGGTCAGGAGAGGTTCTTACAAAAGGTAATCCTAGAGTAATATTAACTGCATCAAAGTTAAATAATGTTTTAAATGGTGTTAAAACTTGATCATGATACATTCCAATTATTACATTAAACTTGTACTTTTTATACATTGCAAAACTAGAATCAGTAGATATTGGACCTTTTATTTTAATTTTTAATTTTTTTAGAATTTTAACAGCACTAGCAATAATTTTTTCTTCTGTATATTTTTTTGAACCTGAATAATTATGTGGATTAAAACCTAAAACTGCAAAATTTGGCCTTTTTTTAATAATTTTTTTATAAAATTTATTTATGATTAATACATTTTTTACAATTTTTTTTCTATTTATCTTTTTATTGACCTGACCTAATGGAATATGAGTTGTTATTGGAGAAACTGATAAATTTTTATTGTAGATTAGCATGACCTCGTTAATTTTTTTTCCAACTTTATTAGAAAGAAATTCTGTCACTCCTTTTTGTTTATATCCAAACAGAGACTCCTTAAAAACAGGGCAATTTACAAATCCAATAATTTTTTTTTCTTTAAGAAGCTTTAAAGCAAAATCAAAACATTCAAAAATATACTTATTTGATTTATTTGAAATTTTTTCAAATGCTTTTTTTTGATTGTATTTAACATCGTATACATTTAATTCGTTATATTTTAATCTATTTATTTTATAATTTTTATTAATTTTTTTAATTTTGATTTGATATTTAAGTTTTTTTTTTTGTAAATTTAACAATTCAAAGCTACCAATCACAAAAAAATTTTTATGTATATATTTTTTTCTTAATTTCCAACTTTTAAAAATTATTTCAGAGGAAATACTATTAGGTTCGCCAGCAATTATTGCTATCGGTTTATTCATTAAAAAATTTTATTGCTATTGTTCTTCTTACTTTATCATAGTGCGATAAGGAGTACATCGTAAGTACCTTCGTTTTTTCTGCATTAACTAATTGATTTTTTTTCTGCTCCAAAGTCAATTTGTCTTTGATTTCTCTTTTATCTCTAATTGTAAATATTAAAATACCTTCATCCAAAAGGACAGGTTTTGAAAGACTCCCTATTTCTGCTTCATTCATAGCATTCTTTATTTCTTCAGAAATTACATTTTCATTTATCCAGCCCAGATTTCCACCTCGTGTTGCAGATTCAGAAATACTTAAATTTTTTGCAACAGTTTCAAATCCTTCGATTGCAATTTTTTCTTTTAATTTTTTAATTTCATTTTCTATATTATCATTGTCTTGTGGTTTTATTAGTATTTCAGAGACTAAATATTCTTCAGTTTTATCATCTTGAGTCAACTTTAGTTTTTCTTCAATTATATCAGGATTGACTGATATCCTATTTTTATATATTTGAAAAATTAGACTGTTCCAATGAAGCTCAAGTTTTATTTGATCTTCAAGAGTTGTAAAATTTAATTCATTAGACGTTAGTATACTTTTTAAAGTCTCCAAATCTACATTTATAAGACTAGCTATTCTTATTAATTCTTTCTGAAGATCATTTTCGCTATATTTAAAATAATCATGTCTTTCAAGTTCAATTTGTTTGACACTTCTTTTTACAATTGATTTAACAGCTAATGATTGTAATTCTTCTCTTTTTTCTTCAGCATAGCTTTCATTATTTAATATTAATATCAGTTTAATTTCATTTACCATGTCTGATTTAGTTATTGGTATATTTCCAACAGTCATGAATAGAGAGTCGGAAATTGTAGCGGCGCTTTTATTGATGAAAATTAACATCATAAAAATTAAAAAAATTATTTTTTTTATCTTAATCACTGATTTAAAGCGGGTGAACTTATGCTAGTAAAGGGAACAAAAGTTATAGTGAACATTAGAGAATCTTTGGGTTCTAAATCATCGACATCTTGGTAAAATTCCCTTCTATATACAAGACCAGCAGTTAAGCAATCGATTGCATATTGATAACTAAGATTATAAAGTTCTGTACTTTCTGTTTTAAAATTTTTCTTTGTACTAAAACTTAATTTATTAGAGTCGTTGAAATTTAAAGTTACGCCAGAGCTGGCATAATGTTCGTTTCCTATATGATTTTGTTGTTCTAAATAATCAAGATTAAAATCAAGTTTACCGAAATGTAATTTAGTCGATACTTCATTATAATTTAGATCATTTAAATTATGATCAAGGGAAAACTTATAATCTATTGTGCCTATTTCAGAAAAATTATAATTCATATTTCCTACTACATCAGACATTTTTTGATCCAAAGAGCTTTTTGCCGGCAAGTCTTCGTTTTCCTCAAAGTTAAAGATTTGTCCTAAAGAAAGAGAGAATTTCTCTTTCTCAGAGTTTTTGTTTATTTTTTTATTAACTTTATAGTCAATACCTAAAATAGCACTTATACCACTTTCAATTTCTGTGGTTTTATTCATCGAATATAAATTGGTGTAATCCAGAGATAAATCTTTATCGCTTAAATTTCTCATGTGACCAGGAGCCAATCTTATCATCATGTTAGGTGAGAAAAATTTTGAGTAGTTTAAACCATCTTTTTTCATTGGTAATGCAGTTTTGTGACTTAATACACCATTTATCTCATTAACAGTTTTATCATTTTTATACTCAGTTTTTTTTGCTTCATAATTGGTATTTCTAATCATACCTTCTAATGTATTTATAAATCCTTTTTTTGTTATAGTGCTAGAAGGGCTCCAAATAATATCATTTGTTAAAAAAGTTTCATGTTTATTAGTTTCGTAATTGTTGTAGAAAGCATTTGATTTAAAATCTATAGTTCCAAAATGTTCAGAAAAAAAGGTCTTTCCGTACATAATATTAGGTAACATATACTCATATTGATCAGACCGTTGATCTTTTCTTAAATCTTTATAAGCACTTGCAGTAATATTTAGATACATGTCAGGCTTATTAAAGTTGTAATTAATCTGATTTTCTAGATTTGTATTTTCAGCATTGACCAAAGCAGTATTAATATCATGTGCCCTGAAGTATGTATTATTTGAAGTTTTTTGAATTTTAATAGATATATTTTTTTCATAAGATTCATTGTCAAAATTTAAATCAAGATTAGCAAAAATATGATTCCTAGAACCACTGGTTTTTGTAGTCGAGGTATTTTTATATCCCTCGGTAAAACTTGTATCTAAAGTTAAAAATCCATTTTTAAAAGCTTGCCTGTATTCGTTCAAAATTATTAGGTTTTCTGCTGTATAAATTTTTGGTGTGAAAGTCATATCTTTATCATCGTTTATTGCCCAATAATAAGGAGTGGTGATTCCTCCTCCTATGCCTTTGCTATTTGTAAAAAATGGAGCCAAAAAACCAGACTGTCTTTTAACAGTCGGATCCGGATGAAAAAATTTTGGAAAATAAAATACAGGTATGTCATAAACTTTTAAAGTTGCATGGTCGTAATATATTGTTTTTTTTAATCTATCATGTGTAATTTTTTTAGCTTTCAAAGACCAAGGTGGGCATTTTCCATCTCTTATTTTGCATATTGTGAAAACACCTTTTGACAGGTTTGTTTTATTTTTTGAAATAAAAACATCATTAGAAACAAATCTTGGATCATTCTGTTTGCTTACTCCAAAACTTTCTTGATCTAAGACTACACTAACATCAGAGCCTATCATTTCTTTTTTATTTGTGTCAACGTGCAGTTCTTTAAAGGAGTATTTATTTTTTTTTACATCTGTGATTTTAATATTACCCATTGATGAAAATAAACTATCTTTAATATGATATTCAAACATATCTGTTTGTATAAGATTTCCATCGGTATCAC
Organism: uncultured Pelagibacteraceae bacterium; assembly: GCA_902567785.1. Lineage (GTDB taxonomy): Bacteria > Pseudomonadota > Alphaproteobacteria > Pelagibacterales > Pelagibacteraceae > AG-414-E02. The sequence goes on from CACFOR010000001.1 coordinate 101,696, forward strand.
TAAAATCTGATTTCTCATTGGAAGTTAATATTTTTTCTTTAGTATCATATGAGATATTTGCTCCTACAAGATTATAACCATTCTCTAGAGTTACACTTGTATTTTCGTAAGATATAATTATTTCATTAATTTTGTCATATGTAGCCTTATCACTCTGTAAAACATTTCCTTCTGTATCAAAAATTTTTACCTCTCCTTCAGCCAGCAAAAATTCTCTGGATTTTTCATATGTTATTTTGTTAGCGCTTATTACTTTTCCCTCAGAGTCTGTTGCTTGAACTGAGCCTTTTCCTATAAGAATTTTATTTTCCTTATCCATGATAATTTCTTTGGCGTTAATATTAAACTCCTCTGCATTAATTTTTGAATTAAAAAAAATTAAAATAAATAAAATGTAAACAGATAAAACTATTCTATTTTTGATTTGCATAAATAACTCCTACGGCACTAAAAACGAAAATAATTATTATTGGCATCCAAACTGACATTTCTACTCCTAATCTTTCAGTTTTTCCTAGTGCCGATGAAAAGTCGTTAAAGAAATAAATTATTACACATGAAATTATAGTAATAAAAACGTACGTTAAGTTGTTTTCTTTAAATTTATTTCCAAGCGTAAAAACTCCGCTCAATAGAACCATTGCTAGCAAAAAGAAAGGAAAAGCCAAAGACCTGTGTAATTTAGCTTCCATTTGTTTTGTTGAATAACCTCTTTCCTCTAAAAGCTTTATTTCATTATCTATATTCCAAAATGAAATAGTTTCTATGTTTGTGTAAAGTGTCTTAATTTTTTTTAGATCGTATATACTATTATAAAACAATTGATCTATTTTTCCTGAAATAACTTGGCCTTCTTTATCCATAATTTTAACGTTCTTTAGTAACCATTTTAAAGAAGATATGTCAGCAGATTCTGATTCAATTCTTTTAATAAAATTATTTTCTTGATCAAATTGATAAATTGTAACATTTATTAAATTATTATTTTGTAAGCTTTCAGATCTTATTATATTATTTTTTTTCAAATCTTTTTCTTTAATCCAAATTCCATTATCTGTGATTGCAGCTAGATAATCTTTATCCCTTTCATAACTTCCTTTGATCAATTCATATTTTTTTACTAAAGCCGATGTAATAGGGTTTATAGAAGTGACAACAAAAATTCCAAATATTATTGCTATTATACTAGGAATTATAATTACAGAAAAATTTGACATCCCAGAAATCTTTAAAGCTGTAACTTCATCAGTTCTTTTTATTTTTAAAAAAAACCAAATACCTGACAACAACATTATGAAAGGAAGCATGTTATATAATAAATTTGGAACTACAAGAGATGTAAGTAATATAGGAACATAAATTCCTTCATTTATATCTTTAAAAAAATTTATTTCTTCATATAAATTCATAATAAAAGTTAAAGATGCAAAAATAAGAATCATGATCATAATTACTTTTGCAAATTCTAAAGATAGATATTTATTTATTATATAAGTTCTAAACATAATTAATATTACATAACGTTTTCATATTTAAATTTTCTTATTAAGGTTAAATAAAAAATAGGAATCATTATTAAAGGAAATACATAATAAAAAGCAAAATGATTCCAAGAGTTTCCAGAATATCTTACAATGACCTCTGCTAGTGCAAGAATTACAAAATTAATGAAAAAATAAATATATTTATTATAAAAATATATTTTTTGATCTCTCCTTGATGAAAGTAAAAAAGAACATATTAATGCTATAAGAGGAATAAAAATTGGAGTTCCTAATCTTTTATTAATTTCTATCTTTGTATCCATAAATGATTTTTTTGTAGTAGTACAATTATGCATATCAGGTTTTATATTATCCTTTATTATACAATCTAAAATTTTTAAAGTTGAAGTTTCTTGCATCTTAGGTTCAGAAATACTTTTAGTAGAAATTCCAGCGAGATTTAATGAGGTTTTATTAAAGCTTATAACATTTACAGTATTATCACTTTTTAGTTTTTGAATATTTCCATTATATAATATCAATTGATCGCCAGCTTCATTTATATGTCCAGATTTAGCAAAAATTGTCGAAGAAGTAGTTCCTATACTTGATAATATTTTACCATCATCGCGAATAAAAATATTTTCATAAATATCATTTTGATTTTTATTTTCAACAAATACTGTAAGTCCTTTTACGGTGTCATTAAATTGTTTTTCTTTTAATAAAGAAGGAATAAATTGCAATTGTGAGTTTTTTAATATTGATCTAGATAAATTTAGTAATGATGGATTTACTAAACTTGTTAGAAGAAGTTGTAAAAACATCACCAATATTGAAATTCGAAGTATTAAGTTAACTATATGGATTTTATTCAATCCTGATGTCCAAATAACTATAAGCTCGTTATCGTTCTCAAATTTTAGAATGGTAACTATGATCGATATAAGAAAACACAAAGGAACTAATTTTGTTATAATTTTTGATAGAGTTAAGAAAGAGTATGAGAAGTAGGTAGCAAATGCATGCCCATCCTCGGTAACAAGATCAAGAAAGTTAACAGCTTGCACTGTCCAAACTATGACAGAAAAGGCAAATATAGTTATCGCAAAATATCTTATAAATTCATGAAAAAAATATTTATAAATTTCATTTTTCATTGTAAAAGTTGTATTATATAGTTATTAAATCAACTTTGAATAGAATTCAATTTATACGTTATAGGATGAAAAAATGTTAAGTTTTACAGGCAGTTTGAGTTCAGATAGTGAGGCTTTTTCTATCTTTGTTAATGACAAATTCCATTTCATTGACAGAAAAAACGTTCTCTCTAAAGAGGTCAGAAATAAAATAAATTCATACCTTGGTACCCTGAAACATAAAAAAAGCGAAGAAGAAATAACTTCTTTTGATATATCAGCTAAACAGAAATGTTTTATAATAAAAATCAAAAATAAGTATGAGACCTACTATCCAGAGGAAAAAGGGGGAATTTTTTACTCCTATTTAAAAAATTTTAAAAGTATAAAAAAAATTGATATTTATGTCGATAGTCTGGATCTTGGAAAAGAGGAATTGATTAATTTTTCTTCAGAATTTATTTTTGGATATAATTTAAAAAGTTATACTTTCGATATATACAAAACTTCGGACAAAAAAAAATCAAAAAGAAATATAATTTGCAGAATAATAACTTCTAATAAGGAAAAAATTGAAAAAAAATATAAATATAATGATGCAATAAAATCAGGTGTATTTCTGACCAGAGATTTAGTTTCTGAACCCGGAAATATTTTACATCCAGACGAATATGCTAAAAGAATAGTTAAATTAAATAAATATGGGTTAAAAGTTACTGTATATGATGAAAAAAAATTAAAAAAATTAGGATGCAATGCTTTAGTGGGAGTAGGACAGGGAAGTATAAGAGGTTCTTATCTTGTAACTATTGAGTGGAATGGAAGTAAATCTAAATCAAAACCTTTAGCATTTGTTGGTAAGGGTGTTTGTTTTGATACCGGAGGTATTTCTTTAAAACCTGCAAGATTCATGGAAGATATGACATATGATATGGCAGGATCGGCTGTTGTAGTAGGATTGATGAAAAATTTTGCATTAAGAAAAGCAAAAATAAATGCAGTTGGAGTTGTTGGATTAGTTGAAAACATGCCAGGTGGAAATGCTCAAAGACCTGGCGACATTGTAAAATCTTATAGTGGAAAAACTATAGAAGTCCTGAATACAGACGCAGAAGGAAGACTAGTGTTGGCAGACGCTATTACTTTCACGGAAAAAAAATATAAACCTAATCTTATTATTGATTTAGCAACTTTAACGGGTGCTATAATTGTTAGTTTGGGTTCAGAATATGCCGGGCTTTTTTCAAACGATGATAAACTTTCAAAGCAAATTTTTGATGCTGGAAAAAAAGTTGATGAAAAAGTATGGAGATTACCTCTACATAAAAATTTTGATAAACTTATGGACTCAAAAACTGCAGATATGCAAAATATAAATTACGTAGGTGGAGCTGGATCAATTACAGCAGCTCAATTTTTACAAAGATTTATCATTAACAAAACGCCCTGGGCCCATCTTGATATAGCTGGTATGGCATTTTCAAAATATAGAGGTGCCTTAAACCCAGAAGGAGCAACTGGATTTGGAGTTAGATTGCTAAACAAATTTGTAGAAGATAATTATGAGTAATTTAGAACAAACCCTATCAATAATTAAACCCGATGCTGTAGAGAGAAATTTAGAGAATAAAATTAAAGATTTTTTTGAAAAAAATAATTTAAAAATTATAAAAAATAAAAAAGTAAAAATATCTAAAGAGGAAGCTTCAGAGTTTTATAAAGTACATCAAACAAAGCCTTTTTATAATGACTTATGCAACTATTTGTCGTCAGGCCCAATAGTAGTCATGGTGTTAGAAGGAGAAAATGCTATTTCTAAAAATCGACAGTTAATGGGAGCCACAGACCCCCTAAAAGCAGAAGAAGGAACTTTAAGAAAGATGTATGGTATTTCAATTGATAAAAATTCTGTTCATGGATCTGACAGTTTGGAAAACGGTAAAATTGAAATAAATTTTTTTTTTAAATAATAATTATCTAAATATAGATATTATTGAGCTTGAATAAAGTTTATGTTCTTGAATTAAAATTTTTTTTTTTAAAGAACTTTCTGTTTCATTTTTATTTATAGAAATTTTTTTTTGAGAAATAATCTTACCAGAGTCTAGTTCTGGCGTAACAAAGTGAACTGTACAACCAGAGTATTTTTCCTTGTTATTTAATACTCTTTTATGGGTATTAAGACCTTTGTATTTTGGTAATAGAGATGGATGTATATTAATAATTTGATAACCAAATTTTCTAATAAAATTTTTTGATAAAACCTTCATAAATCCCGCTAAACATATAAACTTTATTTTTCTTTTTTTAATTTCATAAATACAATTTCTTTCAAATTTTTCGCGGTTTTTTGAAGAAAAAAATTTATATGGAATTGAGTATTTTTTACCAAACAAGAGTCCTTTGGCATTTATATTATTTGATATAATTAAATCAATTTTAATTGGAAAATTGTAGTCTCGTGAATTGTTTATTATAGATTTTAAATTTGATCCATTTCCTGAAATAAAAATACATGTTTTTATTTTTTTTACCATTGTAGCTTACCATATGTTTTTATTTTAACATTATTTTTTGATACGAAGCCTATTTGATAAGGTTTATATTTTTTAGAAAATATTTTTTTGATTTTACTTATATTTTTTTTATTTGTAATTATACAAAAACCAACACCACAGTTAAAAGTCTTTAACATTTCCGAGTCTCTAATATTATTTTTTTTTAACCAACTAAAAACAGGTTTTATTTTGATTTTAGATAAATCAATGCTTATAGATAATTTATTAGGTATAACTCTTATTAAATTACCCAAAAGGCCACCTCCAGTTATGTTTGCACAACCATTAATTATTTTTTTTTTATTAATTACATTGAGTTCTTTAACGTAAATTTTTGTTGGTTTCATTAATTCATTTTTAATTCCTGGTGTTATATTTAATTTTTTATTTTTTAAAATTTGTCTAACAAGCGAAAAGCCATTTGAATGCAATCCTGAGGATGGTACTGCCAAAATAACATCGTTATATTTAATTTTATTTTTTGTTAGTAAATTTTTTTTTTCTACAATTCCAACAGCAAATCCCGCTAGATCAAATTTATTTTTTTCATAGGTGCCTGGCATTTCAGCAGTTTCGCCACCAATCAAAGCACATCCGGCAATCTTACATCCAGAAACTATACCATTTAAAATTTTTTTAACTTTATGTAGTTCAAGTTTATTTATAGCAATATAGTCTAAAAAAAAAATTGGTTTTGCTCCCTGGACTATTAGATCATTTACACACATTGCAACCAAATCTATACCTATAGTATTATATTTTTTAAATTTATTAGCTATTTCGATTTTGGTTCCAACACCATCAGTTGATGATACTATGAGTGGATTCTTTATTTTCAGTGCGCTTAAATCAAAAATGGAGCCAAAACTACCAATATTTTTAAAAGATTTTGTTTCAGTGTTTTTTTTGTAAGTTTTTCTTGATATTCTGGATATGTAATTTACTAACTTATCTGCAACTGCCATATTAACACCGCTTTTTTTATAAGTATTATAGTTTTTTTTCATGATAAATTATTTAGTGTTAAAATATTTAATTAAAACCCTTAACAAGAGTATTTTTGTTTTTGTATTAATTTTCACAATTATATTTATACCATTTACAAAGAGTTTTTCTGAAGAAAATTTATTTACTATAAATAATGTTAAAATCAAAGGAACATTTGATTTAAACTTTTCTAGAGAAAAATATCTTAATAGGGCTTTTCTAGATTCTTTTGAAATATTAATGAAAAAGATTCTACTTACAAGGGATTTAGAAAAGGTGGAAAATGTAAAGTTAAAAGAAATTAAAAACTTAATAACTAGCTTTCAAATTTTAGAAGAAAGTTATCGAAAAAATATATATCAGGCTAATATAAATGTGCTTTACAATGAAATAAAAATAAAAAATTTTTTAAGAGAAAAAAGTATACTATTTTCGCAACCAGATTATATAACAGTAGTATTTTTTCCAATATTTTTTGTGGGTGAAGAAATAAAAGATTTTGATGACAATTTCTTCTATAAAAATTGGAACAAAACTAAAATTGATAATGAATTGATTAACTTTATATTACCAATTGAAGATTTGGAAGATATTTCTAAAATAACGGAAATGAAAGATAGAATTGAAGATCTGGATGTAGATTACTTAGTAAATAAATATGATGTAGAAAATTATGTATTTACATTAATGAATTATCGTAGTGAAAAATTTAATGTATATCTAAAAACAAATTTTAATAATAAAAAAGTAAGCAAAAATATTTCGTATGATTTGGTAAATATAAATGATAAATCAATGTTAAATTCTATATTATTAGATCTTAAAATAAAAATTAATGATCTTTGGAAGGGAGAAAACCTTGTTAATCTCTTCATGCCATTATCAATAGAAGTTAATTTTAAACATAATAATCTTGAAGATTTTGAAAAACTTAGAAAAGTTCTTACTCAGATGAATATAATAGATAATTATACCTTGGAAGAATTTAATATTAAGAATTCCTCATATAAAATCTTTTATTATGGAAATCCAAAAAAATTAAGATCAGAGTTTGCGAAGTTTGGCTATAAATTGCTCAGCAACCAAGGCAATTGGGAAATTTATTTAAATGAATGATCAGCTAATTTTAAAATTTCCAACACATAAGGCTTATAAAAAGGAAGACTTTTATGTTTCACCAAGCAATCAAGAAGCATATGATTTTATAAATAGTTGGCCACGATGGATTAAGCGAATTGTAAATATTTTTGGACCCTCAGGATCAGGAAAATCTCACTTAGCCTCAATTTTAAAAAATAAAACAAAATGTTTACAAATTGATTCGAAAAAACTAAATGAAGAAATTTTTATAAAATTTAAGACAAAAGAAGCTTTGATAATAGAAGATCTATCTGAAAATATATCTGAAAAATTATTATTTTCAGTTTGGAACACAGCTTTACAGGACAATAAGTATGTTTTAATAACCTCAAAAAAATCAATTAGTTCTTATAATTTTAAACTAAAAGATTTAAAATCCAGAGTAAATAGTTCTTTGGTTATTGATATAAAACTTCCAAGTGATGATCTAATTAGTGTAATTCTTGCAAAAAATTTTTCAGATAAACAAATTAAGGTTGAAAAGAAGCACATTGAATACATAATAAAACGAATTGACAGGTCATATGAAAAAATATCTCAATTTATTTTAACTTTAGACAAATATTCCTTAAAAAAAGGGAGACCTTTTGGATTAAAAATGATTAAAGAAGTGTTAAAAATGTTATAAATTTTTAAAAGGAATCACTTTGCATAAATATAGAACACACACATGCTCGGAAATTAACAAAAAGAACTCTGGAAGCAATGTAAAACTTTCTGGATGGATACATAGAAAAAGAGATCACGGAAATCTTTTATTTTTCGACTTAAGAGATCATTTTGGATTAACACAATGTGTTATTGAAAAAAATAATAAATTTTTTAAAGAAGTAGAAAAAATCAAACCAGAGTCAGTAGTTTGTGTAAATGGAAAAGTTGTTAATAGGTCTCCAGACACAATTAATAAAGATATATTTACTGGTGAAGTAGAGGTACAAGTCTCTCTCTTTGAAATTTTATCTGAATCTAAAGATTTACCAATGCCTGTTTTTGGAGAACAAGATTACCCCGAGGAAACACGATTAAAATATAGATTTTTAGATTTGAGAAGAGAAGAAATGCATGAAAATATTGTTTTAAGATCAAAAGTAATTTCTTTTATAAGAAATAAAATGATAGCTAACGATTTTTTAGAATTTCAAACTCCAATATTAACAGCTTCTAGCCCTGAAGGAGCAAGAGATTTTTTAGTTCCAAGCAGAATGCATCCTGGTAAATTTTATGCCTTGCCTCAAGCACCACAACAATTCAAACAAATGGTTATGATTTCAGGATTTGATAAATATTTTCAAATAGCACCATGTTTTAGAGACGAAGATGGTAGAGCAGATAGAAGTCCTGGAGAACATTACCAATTAGATATGGAAATGTCTTTTGTTGAACAAGAGGATATTTTTAAGATTGTAGAGCCAATTTTTTTTGATTTATTTTCTGAATATGGGAAAGGTAAAATTATTTCTAAAACTCCATTTAAAAAAATCACTTATAAAGAATCAATGTTAAAGTATGGTACTGACAAACCTGATTTAAGAAATTCAATTGAAATATTCGATGTTACAGAGCTCATGAAAAGAGAAGATGTTAAGTTAGAAATTTTTAAAAAAGTTATTGAAAAGAATGGAATTGTTAGAGCTATACCTGCTCCTAACACATCTTCTAAACCAAGAAGTTTTTTTGATGGATACAATAATTGGGCAAAAGAAGAAAAAGCAAAAGGACTAGGCTACATTATACTAGAAAAAGAAGAAGATAAATTAATTGGTAAAGGACCTATAGGAAAATTTTTCTCTGAGAAAGCAATAAATGAATTAGCAAAATTATGTAAACTTAAGGAAAAAGATGCGGTTTTTTTCTCTGCTGACACAGCAAAAGAAGCTGAAAGAATTTCAGGCATGGTTAGACAAAAATTAGGTAAAGAATTAAATCTTATAAATAGTAATAAATTTGAGTTTTGTTGGATAACTGATTACCCAATGTATCAATATGATCAAGACCAGAAAAAATTTGATTTTAGTCATAATCCTTTTTCAATGCCACAAGTTAACATTAAAGATTTTGATAAAGCGGATCCATTATCAATACTTGCATACCAATACGACTTAGTTTGTAATGGTTATGAAATATCTTCAGGGGCGATAAGGAACCATTTGCCTGATTTAATGTATAAAGTTTTTTCTAAGGTGGGTTATTCCAAAGAAGAAGTAAATTCAAAATTTGAAGGTATGATAAAAGCACTTTCATATGGAGCACCTCCTCACGGAGGTATGGCTCCCGGAATTGATAGGATTGTTATGCTATTGGCAGGGAAAAATAATATAAGAGAGGTTACTTTGTTTCCGATGAATCAAAATGCACAAGATCTTTTAATGGGAGCGCCTTCAAAAATAGGCGACAAACAACTTAAAGAATTAAATATAAAAGTAATAGAAAAAAAGAAGTAATTCTTATTTATTGCTTTTTAAATTGATTCTTACGTTACTAAGATCAACAAGTTTATCCTTATAATTGCTTCTAATAAATCCTTTACTAGTAATACCTTTTACCAATTTTAAAAAAGTATCGTCAGCATCATCACTGGAAATTTTATCATTTATCGTCTTACTTATTGAAGGAGTATGAGCTAGATCTTCTCTACCTAAATAGGATATTGCTAGTTCCCTAAAAATATAATCTAAAATTGACGAAGCATTTAATATTCTATCGTTGCCCTTAATTTCACCAGACGGTTCAAATTTCGTTTCTATAAATGCATCAACAAATTCATCTAATGGCACTCCATATTGAAGCCCAAGAGATATTGCTATAGCAAAGTTATTCATTAATGCTTTTACTAACTCTCCTTCTTTATTCATATCAATAAAGATTTCACCAACTTTTCCATCATCATACTCACCAGTATGTAAGTATATTTTATGATCTCCTATGCTAACTTTTTGAATGTAACCTTTTCTTCTGTCAGGCATTTTTGATCTATTGCTATTTTTCTTTATGTATTTTTGTATATTTACATTATTTGTCTCATTCGATGTTTGAAATTTACTACTGTTAGTAATTTTTTCAGTAATAGCAGAGTTAATTTCAGAGGAATCTTTTGATAATTTTTTGCTTGTAGATTCTTCTATATTTTTTTTGCTATCAGTTCTTTTTGTTTTTCTATTGTTTAGTCTAAGATCTATTATTTCAAATTTTCCATCATTGCGGTTTTCTAATTCAGAGAGTTTATTTTCATTAAGTTCATCAAGTTTATGTACAATTTTGAAAGTACATGAATAAAATGTTTCGACTACATATTTAGACATAATTTAAAAACCTCAAATATTTGATTATTTTTATATATCGTGAGCATTTCTATGATATACAGTAAATGTATTTTAAGTCTAATAAATAATTTACAATTTTTGATTGTGTGGATTTTAAATTTAGAAAAAGGATAAAGGTTAAAAACGATTCGTTTAAAATTTTATGATTAGTTTTTTTAAGCAAATATTTACTTGGTGGCACAAACAAACACTAGGAACTTTTTTATACACTTTATTTTCTGGCAAGTTTGTTGGAAAAGATCAGTTTGAAAATAAATATTATACTAATTCTAAAGGAAAAAGGTGGGTTATATATAATAGCGCCATTGAATCGACAAAAATTCCACCAGAATGGCATTCATGGATACATTTTATGACAAATAAACCACACGAAAATTTAAAAAAATTTTCATGGCAGAAAGATCACGAAGAGAATTTAACAGGAACAGAAAAGGCATATAAGCCTGAGGGATCTTTAGTTCATAGTAAAAGAAAAATTATTAAAAAATATGAAACTTGGAAATCTTAACATTTTTATTTATTTTTTAATATTTTTAATTCTAAGTACTAAAATTGCTTTTTCAGCAGATAAAATTGAATCAGTTCCTTTAATAAACCTAGAAGATCTGTCCCCAACTTTTGAAGAAGATAAAGATGAATTGGAAACAAATGAAACTACAGATGATAACTTAAATCAAATAAAAAATACATCTGAAGAAAAAGCTACAATAAATAATGATAAAATTTATGTAAATATTGAAGCTCTCGATAAAATAACAGCAAAAACTTCTTCTATAAAATTGGCAATAGGAGAGAAAAAATTTTTTGGTCATTTAGAAATCAAAGCTTTAAAATGTCAACTTTTGGAACACAACGATTCCCTGGACATGGTTGCTTATTTACAGGTCAAAGATCTTTCAAATAAAGATAATAATCAGGTTTTTTTATTTAACGGATGGACTTTTGCTTCTAGCCCAACTTTAAAATCGATTGATCATCCAGTTTATGATTTGTGGATTACAAGTTGTGATAATGTTTAATAAAAAGATTCTTTAACAAGCCAATTTACATCAAAGTCAGAATTTACAAATTTTTCATGTTTTAGTATTTTTTTATGCAAGTCTATGGTTGTGGTAATGCCTTCAATTACAAATTCATTTAATGATCTTAGTACTCTTTGTATTGCTTCTTCTCTATCTCTTCCCTGGCATATAAGTTTGCAAACCAAACTGTCATAGTAAGGTGTTATTTTACAACCTTGGAAAATAGCTCCATCAACTCTGGTTCTAAAACCAGAAGGCTGATGACATACTGAAATTATTCCAGGGCTTGGTTGAAAATTTTTGCTTGGATCTTCTGCGTTAATTCTACATTCAATGACATGACCTCTAAAAGTTATGTCTGACTGTTTTAAAGAAGTCTTTCCTTTAGAAGCAATTTTTATTTGTTCTTTTACAATATCTATACCGCCTCTGATTTCAGAAACGGGATGTTCAACTTGAATTCTTGTATTCATTTCCAAGAAGAAAAATTTTCCCTTATCATAAATAAATTCAACAGTTCCGGCACCTTCATAATTAAGTTTGCTAACCATCTTAACTGTTCTATCCAGCAAATCTTCTCTGGTTTTTTCATTTAATACTGGACTAGGAGATTCTTCTATAAGTTTTTGATGTTTTCTTTGAACCGAACAATCTCTTTCACCCATGTGTATTGTGGTTTTGCCATCTGATAAAATTTGTACTTCGATATGTCTAGGATGTTCAAAATATTTTTCAATATAAACTTCATCATTAGAAAAATATTTTTTAGCTTCTTGTTTTGCTAAAGAAAGTGCTGTTTCAAGTTCTTCTTCTTTTTTGACTAGTTTCATTCCTTTTCCACCACCCCCAGCCGATGCTTTGATTAGAATTGGATATCCTATATTTGATGAGATTTTTTTTGCTTCCTCAAGTGAATTTATATTTTTTTCAGATCCTTCAATAACAGGAAGACCCAAACTTTTTGCTGTTCTTTTTGCTTGAATTTTATCTCCCATTTTTTTCATTATTTCAGGGCTCGGTCCAATAAATTTTATTTTACTTTTTCCAACAATTTCAGCAAAATGATAATTTTCTGATAAAAAACCATAACCAGGATGAATGGCATCAGCTCCAGTTACATCCGCGGCTGACATAATAGCAGCTACATTTAAATAACTATTTTGTGGTTTGTGCGAGCCTATACAAATACTTTCGTCAGCTAATCTTACATGCATAGATTCTAAATCAACATCGGAATGTACTGCTACTGTAGGAATATTTAATTCTTTACAAGCTCTAATTATACGAACCGCTATTTCACCACGGTTAGCAATTAAAATTTTTTTAAACATTTTTATTTTACAGAAATTAGAGGTTGTCCAAATTCAACAGGTTCACCATCTTTAACAAAAATTTTACTTACAGTGCCATCATGTGTCGAAGGAACATGATTCATTGTTTTCATAGCTTCTACTATCATTATCGTTTGTCCTTTTTTTATTTTGTGTCCCACTTCTACAAATTTCTTTCCCCCCGGTTCAGAAGCCAAGTAGGCTGTTCCCACAATAGGAGAAGTAACGTTATTTCCGTTATTTTCAGAAGATATTTGTTTTTTTTTTACATCAGCATTAGCAAAGATTGAACCTGGATTATTTATAGATCTAGAAACTTTTACTTTAGTTGTTCCTTCACCATATTCAATTTCACTTAGATTAAATTCTTTTAAATAACTTACTAATTCTTCAATTATTTTTTTATTTATCTTCATTTAGTTTATTTACTTTTATTCAAAATTTCCTTCATAGAATCTAAAGCCATAATATATCCTTTTACTCCAAATCCACAAATAATTCCTTGAGCAGCTTTGCTAATTAAGGATTTTTTCCTAAAATCTTCTCTATTATATATATTAGTTATGTGTATTTCTATTACAGGCAGTTTGATTGCCAAAAGAGCGTCTAAAATAGCAACAGAAGTGTGAGTATAACCCGCAGCATTAATTATTATTCCATTAAAAACACCTTTTGATTTTTGTATCATTGTAACTATTTCTCCTTCAATATTTGACTGATCAAATTTAATTTCCAGATCAATAGATTTAGCATGAGATTCGCAGTTTTTTTTAACTTCTCCCAAAGTAACTTTGCCATATTTAGATTCTTCCCTTTCTCCAAGAAGATTTAAATTTGGGCCATTTATAATTAGTATTTTTTTTGTCATTTAAATAAGTTAAAATAATTTAAATGAATAACTTAAATGTGGCAAAAATACAATTAAATGGAAATTCTTACGAAATTAATCATGGTACAAATTTAAACCAGCTGCTAAATAAGCTTAAAATTCAAAAAAACAAGGTGGCTGTTGAGATAAATGGAGTGATTGTTGAAAAAAATAAATATCAAAATCTAATTTTAAACAAAGATGATAAAGTGGAAATAGTTCATTTTATAGGAGGAGGATAAAATATGGAAGATATTTTTACTATAGCTAACAAAAATTTTAATTCTAGGTTGATAGTTGGAACAGGAAAATACAAAGATTTTGAAGAAACAGCGAACGCAGTGAAAGCTTCAGGAGCAGATATCGTCACTGTTGCAATTAGGAGAGTAAACATTCTTGATAAAGATCAACCCTTGTTAATGGATTATTTAGATCCAAAAACTATTACATACCTCCCAAATACTGCTGGCTGTTTTTCTTCAGATGAAGCTTTAAGAACATTAAGATTGGCTAGAGAAATTGGCGGCTGGAGGTTAGTAAAGCTAGAAGTTTTAGGAGATAAAAAAACACTTTATCCAAATATGATAGAAACAATAAAATCTACAGAAGTTTTAGTTAAAGAAGGTTTTGAAGTTATGGTTTATTGTACTGATGATCCAATTTTATCTAAAAAATTAGAAGATGTAGGAGCTTGTGCTATTATGCCATTGGGAGCACCAATTGGTTCTGGCTTAGGCTTACAAAATAAAATAAATATAAAGTTAATTAAAGAACAATCTTCTGTACCAGTAATTGTGGACGCAGGAGTTGGAACAGCATCAGATGCAACAATAGCAATGGAGTTAGGTTGCGATGGTGTACTTGTAAACACAGCAATTGCTGAGGCTAAAAATCCAATACTAATGGCTGAAGCAATGAAGAATGCAGTCGTAGCAGGAAGGAAGGCTTTTAAAGCAGGAAGAATGAAAAAAAGAAAGTTTGCTAGTCCTTCTTCACCAAAGACTGGCTTAATTTAATAGTTTGCGGTTTTTTTATTAATAAAATTACCTTTTTTTGGCTTGGTATGATATCTAAATTTCTTATGAAATTTATGACCCATCTTAAATTTTTTATTATTTTTTATATTAATAAATTTATTATTGCCATAATTTTTATCAATTGAAATTTTTTCAATATTTTCAACTTTATTGATTATTTTTTTATTTTTATTCAATAATTCAATTGTATATTCAGGAATTACCAAGTTGTTGTTTGCCATTATGTTTAACTCAAGTTTATATTTATTTCTAAAATGAGTAATTTCCTTTTCTAAATTTTCATTTATATATGTGCTTACTTTTAAAGGTACGCTAATATTTATAATTTTTGCTTTATTGGAAAACGCTAATTCTTCTCCTTTTTTAACTACTTTTAAGGCAAAAGAATCAAGCGAAAGTGTCATATTCCATTTAACTGAGCTTTCTCTAAGTCTTTGTCTTGTCATCTCAAGCAGACCAAAACTACTTATTCTACCAAATTGCATTCTAGCTCTATCATCCTTTAATTTTTCCTTTAATTTTCTTTCAATAGTTCTTCTATTATGAAAATTAAACATATCTATAAAATCAATTACAATTAATCCAGAAAGATCTCTTATTTTAATTTGCCTAGATATTTCTTCTGCTGCTTCAAGATTAGTTTTCAAAGCTGTTTTTTCAATATTTGATTCTTTAATAGATTGTCCTGAATTTACATCTATAGACACCAAAGCTTCCGTAGGGTTAATTACTATATAACCTCCTGATTCTAATTTTACAACTGGTTCGAAAATTCGATTTAGTTTTCTCTCAATTTCTTCAGCATGAAAAAGAGGTATTTTTCCTCTATATTTTTTAATTTTTTTTACATTTTCTGGCATTAAAATTTTCATAAAATTTTTTGCTTTTTGATATCCTTCGTTCCCATCTACAACAACGCTATTAGTTTCGCTGTCATACATATCTCTTAATGCTCTTTTAATTATATCTCCTTCTTCATAAACAAGACTAGGAGCTATTGAAGTAATAGTCTTTGATTTAATTTCTTCCCAAGTTTTTATTGTATTTTGTATATCGTTACCAATTTCATTTTTAGTTTTATTTAAACCCGCTGTTCTTACTATTAAACCCATAGAGTTTGGAATATCTATTTCTTTAAGAATATTTCTAATTTTTCTTCTATCATCGGAATTTACTATTTTTCTAGATATACCTCCGCCCCTTGCAGTATTTGGCATTAAAACACTGTATTTTCCAGCGAGAGATATAAAAGTTGATAAAGCAGCACCTTTTTGTCCTCGTTCGTCTTTTAATATTTGAACTAAAATTATTTGATCAGGTTTAATAACTTCTTGTATTTTGTATCTTCTAATCCCGTATTTTTTTTTCAATTCATTAAACTGGTCACTTTTTTCTGGAGTAATACTTTCTTCTTTAGGTGTTCCATTATTATTTATATTTGTTTGTTCATTAGCGTTAGCTGTATTGACACCATTATTATTAGTATTAACTGTAGCAGAATCATTATCTTTATTTTGGATTTTTTCATTTTCTTGTAAATTTTTATTTTTTTCTTTTAATTCTAATCTTAAATTTTCTTCCTCTTTTTTAAGTCTAATTTTATCATCATGAGGAATATTATAATAATCTGACTGAATGTCATTGAAAGCCAAAAAACCATGTTTTTGTTTTCCATAATTAACAAAAGCAGCTTGCAGAGAAGGCTCAATCCTACTAACTTTTCCTAGATAAATGTTATTTTTTAAATGGAGTCTATTTTTGTTTTCGTACTCATATTCTTCAATATGATTTTTTGATTTGAGTACAACTCTAGTTTCGTTTGGATGCGATGCATCAATGTATAAATTCTTTTCCATGAAAATTTGTTCCCGTTTCTATTGAATATGTTGTTCATAAGTTTGAATCTCTTATTATCTTGATAGATACTTATACCTTAAATTTACAGATAAATACATGAGTTTTTTTCTCTCATTTTCAATTAAATCTAGAAATGCCTTAAGAAAGCCAGAATCAATTCATTTCTTCAAATGAATGATAGTTTATTTTAGAAAAAGTGTAAAACTAATTGCAGCCATAATAATATTGGGTTTGTTGTTTGCTTTTTCTACTCTTTGGTATTTTTCTTCAGATCTTCCTGATTATAAAATACTATCAAATTACAAGCCTCCCATATCAAGCAGAGTTCATTCTGGAGAAGGTCAATTAATAGCTGAATATGCATTGCAAAAAAGACTATTTATTCCTTTTGAATCAATACCAAAAAAAGTAATACATTCCTTCTTATCTGCTGAAGACAAAAATTTTTTTTCACACCCTGGTGTAGATGCAAAAAGTATATCTAGAGCGATAATAAAAAATTTACAAAATATTTTTTCTGAAAAAAGATTGGAAGGGGCATCGACCATAACTCAGCAAGTAGCAAAAAATTTTTTATTAACAAACGAAGTATCTATAAAAAGAAAAATAAAAGAAGCAATTTTGGCCTTCAGGATAGAAAGAGCATATTCTAAGGAAAGAATTATGGAATTGTATTTAAATCAAATATATTTAGGAGAAGGAACTTATGGAATAGCAGCAGCAAGCCTAGAGTATTTCGATAAGGCAGTTAGCGACTTAAATTATGAAGAGTCAGCGCTTTTAGCTGCTCTTCCTAAGGCACCAAGTAAGTATAATCCATATAAATCAAATGAAAGAGCAAAGATAAGGAGAAATTTTGTATTAAAAAATCTTTATGAAAATTCTTATATAGATAAAGATGAATATGAAAAGTTAATTAAAAAAGAAATTAAAACAAAAAAAAGAAAAATAAAACTTTTAGAGGAAGCAAATTTTTATTCAGAAGAAGTTAGAAGAATTGTAAGTAATACCTATGGTTATGATAGTCTCTATAAAGGAGGCTTATCGATACGCACTCCTTTAAATTCTAGTTTTCAAATAGAGGCTTTAAATTCTCTTAGAGAAGGTTTGGAGGAATATGACAAAAGACATGGATGGCGTGGACCTATTACAAATTTAACTACAAAAAATTGGAAAAGTAATGTTAAAGAATATATTCCAGATAGAAGTTTAAATTGGAAATTAGCAAAAGTAATTGAAGTTGAAAAGTTAGTTACAAAAATTGAAATTGAAAATAACGAGATAGGATTTATTAATTTTAAAAATGTTTCCTGGATTAGAAAAAAAGGTTTTGAAGAAATATTGAAGCCAAACGATATTATTTATGTAAAAAAAATAAAAAAAGATAATTGGAGTTTAAAACAACTTCCAGAAATTAATGGAGCTATTGTAGTGATGGATCCTTATACCGGAAGAATTTTAGCTATGGCAGGTGGTTTTAGTTATAAACTCAGTGAATTTAATAGAGCTACCCAAGGAAAAAGACAACCTGGTTCAGCTTTTAAACCATTTGTTTATGCTGCAGCTTTAGAAAGCGGCTTTACTCCATCAACCTTAGTTCTGGACGCGCCTTTTGTTATGGAACAAGGCGAGGGATTAAAAACTTGGAAACCAGAAAATTATGGAAAAAAGTTTTATGGTCCATCAACTCTTAGAGTGGGGATAGAAAAATCAAGAAATTTAATGACAGTTCGTGTAGCACAAAAAGTTGGATTTGAAAAAATATCTAAGATCACCAATGAACTGGGAATATATAATGATGTACCAGAGTTATTGTCTGTTTCTTTAGGATCTGCTGAAACAACTTTGCTTAAATTAACAAATGGTTATTGCGTCTTCGTTAATGGAGGAAAAAAGGTTGATCCAATATTTATTGATAGAATACAAGATAGAAGAGGAAAAACTATTTTCAACTCTGATAAAAGAAAGTGCTTAGGATGTGAAGAAATTTCATATCTCAAAGATGAAATTCCTTCTATAGAAGATAATAGAAAACAAATAATTTCCCCCGAAACTGCATATCAAATAACATCAATGATGGAGGGTGTGATAAAAAGAGGTACAGGAAAGAAATTAAGAAATCTTAACTTACCACTGGCTGGAAAAACCGGAACGACAAATAAAAATATGGATGCTTGGTTTTTAGGCTTTACTTCAAAATTAGTTATTGGAACGTATGTTGGTTTTGATGAGCCAAAAAGTTTAGGGAGATATGAAACTGGTGCCAAAGCTGCATTACCAATTTTCAAAAAGTTCATAGAAAGAGTAGTTAAAAAAAAAGAAGCTTTGCCTTTTAAAATTCCAAAAAATATAAATCTAGTAATGGTTGATCATGAAACTGGCTTACAACCTAATTCAAATTCAAAAAAAATAATATATGAAGCTTTTAAAGAACAAGATTATTCTATTGTTAATCTTGAAAAATCATCAAATAGGGATACATTGAGATATTTTGATTCTAAAAAAAGGAAAGAAATTTTTAAATTTTACTAATAATGCTAGACATTAAAAATAGAGTTTCTGAAATAAAAAAAATTATAGATAATATTAGGGGGTATCTTTGAAAAAAATCAAATAAAGGAAAAAATTTTAGAATTTGATAAAAAGATACTAGAAGAAAATTTTTGGAAAAATAAATTAGTCGCACAGAAAATCGTTAAAGAAAAAAAATTTTTTGATAAAATTATTAATGATTTTGACTCTATAACTAATGATCTAGAAAATTTTGAGCAGCTTTATGATTTAGCGTTAAAAGAAAACGATAGTTTAGTAATAAAAGATTGTGAAAAAAAAATCATTTCTTTATTCAATCAAATTAAAAAAACTGAAATTTCGTGTTTTCTATCTGGAGAAAATGATTATTTAGATACTTATTTAGAAATACACGCAGGTGCGGGAGGTACAGAAAGCCAGGATTGGGCTCAAATGTTACGAAGAATGTATTCTAAGTGGATAGAAAAGAAAAAATGCAAGTTTGAAATAATCGATGAACACAAAGGTGAAGAGGCTGGAGTTAAATCTACAACATTAAAAATAACAGGTCCTTATATGTATGGTTGGCTAAAATCTGAATCTGGTGTTCATAGATTAGTAAGAATTTCTCCTTTTGATTCCGGATCAAGAAGACATACTAGTTTTGCTAGTGTATGGGTTTACCCGGTTGTTGACGACAGCATTAAAGTAGATATTCAAGAAAAAGATATAAGGATTGATACTTATCGATCAAGCGGAGCTGGCGGTCAACATGTAAATACTACTGATAGTGCTGTTAGGATAACACATTTACCAAGTAACATTGTTGTTCAGTGTCAGAATGAAAGATCTCAACATAAAAATAAAGAAACATGTTTTAATATGTTGAAAGCTAGACTTTATAAATATGAAATGGAAAAAAAAGAGGCCGAAACAGAAAACCTAGCTAAGTCAAAAACTGACATTGGATGGGGTCACCAAATAAGATCTTATGTTTTGCAGCCATATCAATTAGTCAAGGATTTGAGGAATAATTTAGAAAATACAGATCCCGATAGTGTATTAGATGGTGATATTGATGGTTTTTTAGAGGCAGCACTTTATGACAGCAAAGGAAATTAAAAATAATTATGGGTAGATTTTTATTAAGATTTTTTATTTTATTAATAGTTCTAATTTTTTCCTTTACACTTTATTTAAGTTATTTTGGTATAGAAACTGACAAATTTGATGTTTTTATTAAAGAGAAATCTAAACAAGTAAATCAAAATGTTAAATTAGAATTTAACAAAACTAAAATACACCTTAATCCAACAGAGTTAAATTTAGTAGTAAAACTAAAAGAACCTAGAGTTATAATTAGGAGTAATACAATAAATTTATCAAAATTAAATTTATTTTTATCAATAAAATCTATTTTCAGCTCAAGTTTTTTGTTAAAAAAAGCTGAGGTAGCATTTGTTAAAAATCATATTAAAGATTTAACCAAGATTACTAGTATTTTTGTACCAAAAATTATTAATAAACAAATCAATAAAATATTTGCCGAAGGAGAAATAGAAGGTGAGTTTATCATTCCATTTGATTCCAATGGAAATATAGAAAATGATTATGGATTCTCTGGAAAGATAGTTGATGCGAGAATTAATATAACAAAAGAATTTTTTATAAAAGATTTGACAACAGAAATTAATCACAGAAAAGTCGAAACGGCAAATTTGTTTAATATTGCTATCAAAAAAGGTTCTTTTCTAGATTTTGATCTGACAGATAGCATCTTTAAATTAAGGAGTGAAAACAATGAAATAAATGTAAAAAGTTTATTAAAAAAAAGAGGGGAATTTAATTTTTCCAAAATAAAAAAAATATCATCTTTATTAAATTTTAACATCAATAATATTAAAGATTTCAATGGAAAAATAGATCTTAAAACTAATATAGATTTTAAATTGAATAAAAAATACAGAATTGAAAATTTAGTTTATTCTATGGAAGGTGACATTCCTTACAGCGAAATATATTTTAGTGAAAATAAAATTATAAAAAAATATTTACCTGATTATAACCATGCAGTAATACTTAAGGATTCTAAGATTAAACTTAACAAAATGAAAACCACTAATATAATTGAATTAAATGGCTTTATGAAAACAAACAATGAATTTGATAGTTTTAATTTAAAACAAATTTATGATTATAATAAAAATAGATTCAATGTTCTTGGAAAGGCTAATTTAACTAATTCTCAAGTCAATATATCGAAACTAAATTATATTAAAGATGATGGAAAAAAATCTGAAATAGATTTTAATCTTAATTTTGTACCAAATAAGTACCTTAATATAATAAAACTTACTTTTTTAGCTGATGAAACAAAAATTAATATAACAAAACTAAAATTAAACAAAAATTTTGAAATAGATGATTTTAAAAAATTGGAAATTAAAACTTTTAAAAATGGAAGTAAAAATAATGATTTTTTAGTAGAAAAATCTGATAAAGTTAATATTTCAGGCAAGATATATGACGCGGAACCCTTGCTTAAATCACTTTTTAAAAAAGATGATAAAAAAACTTTTGGTAACAAGTTCAGCAGTAAAATAAAGATTAATTTTGAAAAAACTATTACAGGTACCAATGATGATGTAAATAATTTTGGAATGATAGCTACTATTAAAAATGGTTCTTATGAAAAATTAAGTTTAAAAGGAAATTTTACAGAAAATGAAATAGTAGAAATGTCCATTTATCAAATTGATAAAGAAAAAAAAACTCTTCAAGTAATATCAGATCGAGCTAGACCTTTTATAAAAAATTTTGATTTTATTAAAGGTTTTGAGGGGGGGAAATTAGAGTACGAATCGATTGTTTCCAAAGAAACTTCCAATTCAAATTTGATGATTACTGATTTTAAAGTTTCAAAAGTACCAGCCTTGGCTCAATTGCTGACGTTAGCTTCTTTGCAAGGAATAGCAGATACTCTTAGTGGAGAAGGAATAAGATTTGAATCTTTTGAAATGAAATCAAACTCCAAAGGAAATGTTATGAATATTGAAGATGCTCTTGCAATAGGACCGGCAGTCTCAATATTATTAGAAGGTTATGTAGATAAAGGAAGAACTGTAAGTTTAAGGGGCACTTTGGTTCCCGCCACAAAACTTAACGCAATTATTGCTTCCATTCCGCTAGTTGGTGATATTTTGGTTGGAAAAAAAACTGGAGAAGGAGTTGTTGGAGTCAGCTTTAAGATGAAAGGCCCACCCAAAGATATAAAGACAACTGTAAATCCAATTAAGACATTAACACCTAGGTTTATTGTTAGAGCTGTTGAGAAAATGAAGAAGAAGAAAAAAGAAGAGACTAAATAATCTTTACAATAACATGCTGTTTTTTTCCATGTGATACCTTCATACCTTTATCATTATCAAAGTTATCTTTATAAAATATTTTATTTTCATTAGTTATAGTTTCGTTATTAATTTTCAAGCCATTATTTTTAATGACTCTTCTAACTTCTCCTTTTGAGTTACATAATTTTGTTAAAATAACTAAATCTAATATATTTATTCCGTTAACTATTTGATTTATTTTTACTCTTATTACTGGCAGATTTTTTCCAATAGATTTATCCTTAAAAGTTTTTTTTGCTGTTGCTTCAGAATCTTTTGCAGCTTTTGCTCCATGCAACATTGCTGTTGCTTCATTAGCAAGTAGGATTTTGAGATCATTTATATTTTGGATATTTTTTAAACTATCAATTTTTTCTATATCTAAGTCTGTAAAAAGTTTAAGAAAATTTATTACATCTTTGTCGTCGGTATTTCTCCAAAATTGCCAGTATTGATAAGGTGAAAGCATTTTTTTATTTAACCAAACTGCCCCCTTTTCTGTTTTTCCCATTTTGGCTCCAGAAGATAATGTTATTAATGGAGTAGTAAGACCATATGTTTGTTTTTTATTTTTTCTTTTAATTAGGTCGTTGCCGTTAACTATATTACCCCATTGGTCTGAACCTCCTATTTGAAGAATACAATTATGTCTTTTATTCAATTCATAAAAATCATAAGCTTGAAGCATCATATAATTAAATTCCATATAACTTAAGGATTGTTCTCTTTCTAATCTCAGTTTGACACTATCAAAGGTCAACATTTTGTTGATAGTAAAATGTTTACCTATTTCTCTAAGAAAGCTAATGTAGTTTAGTTTACTTAACCACGAATAATTATTTACAAATATAGGTTTTGTTTTAGGATTTTTAGTTTTTAAAAAAATTTTAAATACATTTTCTATGCTTTTTATATTTTTATCAATTTCTTTTTTTTCAATAATTTTTCTAGTTTCTTCTTTACCAGAAGGATCTCCAATTAATGTTGTTCCACCTCCAAGCAAAACTATTGGTTGATGTCCGTATTTTTGAAGAAGACGTAAGCACATTATTTGCATTAAACTCCCAACATGTAAACTTGGAGCTGTACTATCAAAACCAATATAAGCTTTAATTTTACCCTTAGACATAAGGTCATTCAAAGCAGATCGATCAGTGCACTGATTAAAATAACCTCTTTTTTCAAACTCAGATAGAAATGTTTCTTGCATGAATTTTTAAGCTTCTTTACAACTCTAATATACAAGATTCTTTTTAAATTAAATATAATTTATGAGCAAATCCTATTGTAGTTTAGGTCTAATGAGTGGCACATCTGCTGATGGTGTTGATGCATCAATTATTCAATCAGATGGCGATAATCAATATAAAGTAATTTTCGACAAATATTTTGAGTATAAACAAGAGATATATAAAAATATTCACAACCTCAAAGAAGAAATAAATGATTCTAAAGATTTGAAAAGTTTATCAAAAAAAATTCAACCTTTAGAAAGAGAAATAACGTTATTTCATGCAGATGTGGTAAACGACATAATTAAAGGAAATAAAACAAACATTGATCTGATAGGTTTTCATGGACAAACAATTTTTCATAACGAAAAAGAAAAAATTTCTAAACAAATAGGAGATGGTAGATTACTTTCTTCTCTTACCAAAAAAACAGTTATTTGCGATTTTAGACAAAATGATATTAAAAATGGTGGTCATGGTGCTCCACTAACACCCATATTTCATAAATTATTAAAGAAAAGATTTAAAATAAATAATGTAACTTTTATAAATATTGGTGGAATAACCAATATAACTAATTTACTAGATGATCGAAATATGTCAGGGACCGATATTGGTCCTGGAATGTGTTTGATTGATCGTTGGTTGAGAGAAAGATCAAAAAAAAATTATGATAAAAATGGAGAAATAGCAAAATCAGGAAAAGTAAATCAATTGATATTGAAACAGCTTTTAAATAATTTTATAGAAAAAGAAAAGTCTTTGGGAATAGATTTAACAAAATCATATGATACTAAATATTTTGATATTTCACTTTTAGATAAAATGTCTTTAGAAGAGGGTGCAGCTACGCTAACAGAATTTACTGCAAAAATAATAATTTACGCATTAAATCAAAATAAAAATAAAGAAAAAATTATTTTATGTGGAGGGGGAAGAAAAAATAACTTTTTGGTTGAAAAGTTAAAGGAAGAAATTAATAATATTAAATTAATAGATGAATATGGCGTAGACGGGGATTTTGTTGAGTCACAAGCATTTGCTTATATTGCTATAAGATCCTATCTTAGTTTACCAATCTCTTTTCCAGAAACTACAGGAGTAAAGAAACCTTGCACTGGAGGTAAAATTTATAAAAATTAAGATATCGTAATTTTATCTTTTATGTATTTATCAATTAAAGAAGCCAGTTCCTTTTCTTTATTTTTATAAAAATGATTTGCATTTGAAATAGCATCAAATTTTACACTGATATTTTTTTGCATACCAAGCCTCTTTTTTAAATTTAAAATACTATCTATTTTAACAAGTTCATCATTTTTTCCATATATTACAGTTCCAGAAATTGGACATGGTGATAAAAAACTAAAATCATATAAATTTGGTTGTGGTGAAACAGTAACGAATTTATTTACTTCAGGTCTTCTCATTATTAATTGCATACAAATTAAAGCACCAAAGGAAAATCCTGATACCCAGCATTGACTATAACCTGGATTTTCTCTTTCTATCCAGTCCAATGCAGCCGCAGCATCTGACAGTTCTCCTTGACCATTATCAAATACACCATCACTTTTATCTACACCTCTAAAATTTATTCTAATTACTGAAAATTTATTTTTATAAAAACAGTTATATATCTCATAAACAATTCTATTATTTAAGGTGCCGCCATACTGCGGATGAGGATGCAATACTAAAGCTACCGGTGATCCTTTGTTTTTATTTTTAAAATATTTTGCCTGAATTCTTCCACTTGGGCCAGGAATAAATATTTCTTTATTTTCAGTCTTCATAATTAATAATGATAATTATTTTCAAAAAAAGACTAGCTTTATAGCATGTTTAGACTGCGTCTATTTTATTTATTTGTATAGTTGACTATTTTAGTAGGAATACATAGATAAACATAATAAAATAAGAGTTATTTGATATGAAATTAACTAGCAAAGGAAGATACGCTGTAATGGCTATGGCTGATTTAGCAAAAAATAATGCTAATAAACCAATAAGTTTAGCAGAAATTTCATTAAGGCAAGGAATATCTTTATCATTTTTGGAACAGCTATTTTTAAGACTTAAGAGAAATAATTTAGTTTTAAGCGCGAGAGGATCTCGCGGCGGTTATCTATTAAGCAAAGCACCTGAGGAAATTAAATTATCAAGCATAATACATGCAGTTGATGAAAAAATTAAAACTGTAAAATGTAAAAAAGAATTAAAAAAAGGATGTAATGGCAAATCAATTAAATGTATTACACACGATTTATGGGACGATCTTGAGTCTCATATAAATAATTTTTTTGAAAAAAATACTCTTAAAGATATTATTTATAGGGTGAACAAAAAACAACAAAAAGAAATAAATTAATGAAACAGCAAACGTTAGAAAAATCAAAAGAATATAAGTACGGATTTGTTACAGATATTGAAAGTGTTAAAGCACCAAAAGGACTTAATGAAGATGTAATTAAATTTATATCAAAAATTAAAAAAGAACCTAAGTGGATGTTGGATTGGAGACTTAAAGCTTTTAGTAGAATTCAAAATATGAAAGAACCAAATTGGCAAAAACCAAAATATCCAAAAATTAATTATCAAGATTTATATTATTATTCAGCACCAAAAAGTGTAAAAGATAAACCAAAAAGTTTAGACGAAGTTGATCCAAAACTCCTAGAAACCTATAAAAAATTAGGCATCCCTCTAAAGGAGCAAGAAAAACTCAGCGGCGTTGCTGTTGATGCTGTATTTGATTCTGTGTCAGTTGCAACAACTTTTAAGGATAAATTAACAGAAAAAGGAATTATTTTTTGTTCAATTTCAGAAGCTATACAAAAATATCCAGACTTAGTAAAAAAATATTTAGGTTCGGTAATTCCAATTACAGATCATTATTTTGCTACGCTTAACTCAGCTGTTTTTACAGATGGTTCTTTTGTTTATGTTCCTCAGGGAGTTAGATGTCCTATGGAGTTATCTACTTATTTTAGAATAAATGCATCTGATACTGGTCAATTTGAAAGAACATTAATTATAGCTGACAAAGGTAGTTATGTTAGTTACCTAGAAGGATGCACAGCTCCAATGAGAGATGAAAATCAACTTCATGCAGCCAATGTAGAATTAATAGCTTTAGATGATGCTGAAATAAAATATTCAACAGTCCAAAATTGGTATCCTGGGGATAAAAATGGAAAAGGTGGAATTTATAATTTCGTAACTAAAAGAGGCGCATGTAGAGGAAAAAATTCTAAAATTTCTTGGACTCAGGTAGAAACTGGATCTGCTATCACATGGAAATATCCTAGTTGTATTTTACAAGGTGATAATTCTGTAGGTGAATTTTATTCAATAGCTATTACTAACAATTATCAAAAAGCTGATACAGGTACTAAAATGATTCATTTAGGAAAAAATACAAAAAGCAAAATTATATCTAAAGGAATTTCAGCCGGTTATGCGGATAATACTTATAGAGGTTTGGTTGATATTAATAAAAAAGCTTTAAATTCAAGAAATTTTACTCAATGTGACTCATTATTAATGGGTAATAAATGTGGAGCACACACAATTCCTTATATTAAAAACAAAAACCATACTTCAGTTGTAGAACATGAAGCTACAACATCTAAAATAAATGAAGAACAATTATATTATTGTAATCAAAGAGGTTTAAACCAGGAAGAGGCTATAGGTTTAATTGTAAATGGATTTTGCAAAGAGGTTTTACAACAATTACCCATGGAATTTGCTGTTGAGGCACAAAAATTAGTTGGAATTAGTTTAGAAGGTAGCGTGGGTTAATGTTAGAGATTAAAGATTTAAAAGCTTCAATTAATAAAAAAGCGATTTTAAAAGGCTTGAATTTAACTATTAAGCCAGGAGAATTGCATGCAATTATGGGACCAAATGGATCAGGAAAAAGTACACTAGCTAATATTTTATCTGGGAAAGAAGGCTATGAAATCTCAGGAGAATTAAACTTTAATGGAGAAAGTATTAAAGAAATTTCAGTAGAGAAGAGAGCACAAAAAGGAATTTTTTTGGCTTTTCAGTATCCTTTAGAAATTCCAGGCGTAAATACCAATAATTTTTTAAAAACTTCATTAAATTCAGTACGAAAAGCTAGAGGTGAAAAAGAACTGGATACTTTATCTTTTTTAAAATTGATAAAAAAAACTTCTTATGAACTAGGAATAGATGAAGGAATTTTATCAAGACAATTAAACGTTGGTTTTTCAGGTGGAGAAAAAAAGAAAAACGAAATTTTACAAATGAAGATTTTAAATCCTAAACTTTCAATCCTTGACGAAACAGATTCGGGATTAGATATTGATGCAATAAAAATTGTTGCAAAAGGTGTAAACACGTTAAGGAATGATAAAAAGTCTTTTTTAATTATCACTCATTATCAAAGATTATTGGATTACATTAAACCTGATTTTGTTCATGTGCTATCCCACGGCAAAATTGTTAAAACAGGATGCAGTGAATTAGCTCAAGAATTAGAGAAAACTGGATATAAGAAAATAAACTAAAATGAATCAAAATTTTCAAATCAATTCAAAACAAATTGATAAAATACAAAAAATAACAGAAGAAGAAAAAAATTTTAGAATTAAAAATTTAGAAATTTTTAAGGAAGAAGGATTTCCCAGTAAAAAGCTTGAAGATTGGAAATTTTCTGACTTTAAAAGAATAGTCGATAATAACTTTGATGAACTGGATACAAAAACGGTAGTATCTCATTTTGATAAAGTAGATTTACTTAAAGATTTTGAACACAATTACATTTTTCTTGTAAATGGAAATTTACATTCAAGTAATTTTGATTTTGAAGATAAAAATAAAATCAAAATTAATTCATATGATAAAAGTATAAATTATGAAATTAACAAAAATCCACTAGTTTGTTTAAACCAAGCATTTGCTGAAAATGGCTATTCTTTAGAAATAGATAAAAATTATAAGTTTAATAAAGTATTAGTTATATACAATATTTTTACAAATGATATTAAAAACAAAATATTAAATAATAAAAATAAAATTAGAGTTAATGAAAATTCTGAACTTCATACAATTGAATATACTATTAATGAGTCTAAATTTAAGTTTATAAATAATGTTTTAGAAAATATAATTTTAGAAAAAAATTCTAAACTCAAAAATTTAAATATACAAAGAAAAAAAAACGAAGGTATATTTCATAAATACTTAAAGAATAATTTATCTTTAAACTCTAATTACACAAATTTAATTTTTTCATCAGGCACTAAATTTAATAAATTAGATATAGAATGTAATCTTATTGATCAAAATATTAATTGTAATATTTTATCAGCATTATTTTTAGGTAATAATGAACATAATGAAATTAAAACTTGCATTAATCATTTAGCCCCAAATTGCAAAAGTTATCAGCAAGTGAAAAATGTTTTAAATTCTAATGGTAAAGGAATTTTTCAAGGTAAAATATACGTAAAAGATCTTGCACAAAAAACTGACGCCTATCAATTAGGAAAGGCATTATTATTAGATGATAATGCAGAATTTAATTCAAAACCTGAATTAGAAATTTATGCAGATGATGTTAAGTGTTCTCATGGTTCCTCATCAGGAAGTATCGATGAAGATTCTATTTATTATATGATGAGCAGAGGTCTTAGTCGCGAACAATCAAAAAAACTTTTAATAAAAGGTTTTTTAAGTGATATAGTTGAGCATATCAAGAGTCCTTCTATTAAAAAATTTGTGGAAAATAAATTGGAGGAACAAATAAGTGAAAATTAATGACGTTAAATCTCAATTTCCAATTTTTTCTAAAAAAATAAATGGTAAACATTTGGTTTATTTAGATAGTTCTAACTCATCACAAAAACCAATAAAAGTCATAAACTCTCTTGATAATTTCTATAAAAATGAATTTTCTAATATTGGAAGAAGTATTCATTCGCTAGCTGTAAATGCAACGAATAAATTTGAAGAAACGAGGATGAGTGTAAAAAATTTTTTAAATGCTAATTCAAAAGAAGAAATTATTTTTACTAAAAATGCTACTGAATCTATAAATTTGGTTGCTCATACTTTTGGTCAGCAAAATATTAATAAAGGTGATGAAATTATAATAAGCGAATTAGAACATCACTCAAATTACGTTCCCTGGCACTATCTTAGACAAACTAAAGGAGCAGTAATTAAGTTTGCACCCATTGATGAAAACGGAGATATTATAATTGGTGAGTTAAAAAAATTAATTACTTCAAAGACAAAAATAATAGCAGTTACACATTTATCAAATGTTACAGGTACCATTGTTCCAATAAAAGAAATTGTAGAAATAGCAAATAAAAAAAATATTCCTGTTTTAGTTGATGGATGCCAGAGTGCTCCGCATATTAAAATTGATGTTAAGGATTTAAATTGCGATTTTTATGCAATTTCATGTCATAAAGTTTATGGACCTACAGGAGTAGGAATACTATATGCAAAAAAAAAATGGCTTGAAAGATTGCCACCATATATTGGCGGAGGGGGGATGATCAGTGAAGTTGGAAAAGAAAAAATCACATATGCTCCATTACCCGAGAAATATGAAGCGGGTACCATGCCAACAGCTGAGGTTGTAGCTTTCAATGAGTCAATTAAATTTATGGAAGCAGTAGGGATTGAAAACATAATTAAACATGAAAAAGAGCTTACCAACTATGCCTTAGAAAAATTGAAAAAAATTAATTCTATAAATATTATTGGGAATCCAAAAAATAAAGCGGGAGTAATTTCCTTTACCATGAAAGGAATTCATCCACATGATATTTCCACAATTGTTGACGAAGAAGGTGTAGCTATTAGAGCGGGACATCATTGTTGTCAGGTATTGCACCAAAAATTAAATTTAACAGCTACAGCTAGAGCATCAATTGGAGTTTATAATACAAAGGAGGATATAGATGTTCTTTGTGATTCAATTAAAAAATGCAGAAAGGTTTTTGAGCTACAATAGGTATGGATTTAAAACAATTATATCAAGATATTATTTTAGAACATGGTAAAAATCCTAGAAATTTTGGCAAATGTGAAAACCATACAAATGAAGCAAGAGGTCACAACCCTCTTTGTGGTGATCAAGTGCAAATTTTTCTAAAAATGAATAAAGAAAAAAAAGTTGAAAATTTAACTTTTCAGGGTAGCGGATGTGCTATTTCTATAGCTTCCACATCTATAATGACAGAATTAGTTAAAGGAAAATCTATAGAATCTGCCAAAAAATTAATTGAGTTATTTTTAACTATGATTAAAAGTTCAGAAGAAACTAAATTTGATGAGTGTGATGAAGATGAAAAAACGAAAATTATGTCATTATCTGGTGTTACAAAGTATCCTATGAGAGTAAAATGTGCTACCTTAGCTTGGCACACTTTAAGCTCTGCAATTGAAGGAAAAAAACAAGAGGTAAATTCTGAGAGTATTGACTAATGAATGATATAAAAAAAAAAGTCATTGAAGAAATTAAAAAAATTTATGACCCAGAAATTCCTGTAAATATTTACGAATTGGGGTTAATTTATAAATTAGAGGTTGATGAAAAAAATAAAGTAAAAATTCATATGACACTTACTTCTCCTAATTGCCCAGTAGCTGAAAGTTTGCCAAATCAGGTTAAGAATAATATAATGAAAGTCGATGGGGTATCCGATATAGATTTCCAACTGGTTTGGGAACCACCCTGGACTAAGGAAAAAATGTCAGAGGCCGCAAAATTAGAGTTGAATTTATGAATAAAAAAGTAATTAAATTAAGTGATAGAGCCGCCGAAAGAGTTAAGGAAATTATGGCTAAAGCCAAGGAGCCTATCATTGGTGTTAGAGTGGGAGTTGCTTCAGGAGGATGTGCTGGAATGTCTTACGTTATGGAATATGCAAAAAAAGTAAATCCGAACGATGAAGTGATCGAAGACAAAGGTGTAAAAGTCTTAATAGATCCAAAGGCAATAATGTATCTATTAGGTACTGAGATGGATTATAAAAAAGAAGAGCTTTCTTCTACATTTGTATTTAAAAATCCCAATGAAACAGAGCGTTGTGGGTGTGGGGAGTCTTTTAAAATTTAATTCCATATTGCTGCTCAATTCAGAATTGTATATAATGTAAACGTTATGAGAGATACAAAACATCTAGGAAAGCATGCAAATAAATTAGCTGAGCAAGCTAAAGAAAAAGCATTGTTCAGAGCTCAACGTAAAGCTGTAGAAGCTGGAGCTCATGGAACTTTAGATTACACTATAAAAGAAGGTGTAAATAAAAATAAAATTGCAGACGATAAAATTCTAAAAGGAAAAAAATAAAGTAAAGTAATGTCAATTCGTGCGTTTGCACTAACAGCTGGAATATTTGGAGCAGGAACCATGTTTCTTATTCCCTGGTGGTTAATTTTAGTTGGAAACGCAGATGGCCCAATTACTTTACTTGAAAGAATGTATATAGGATATAGTTTTACGCCATTAGGAAGTATAATTGGTGCTATATGGGGTTTTATTGATTTTACTATTGGCGGAGCAATCGCTGCCTGGTTATATAAGAAAATAAAATAGAAATTTTAGCAACTATAATACATCTCGAACTCCATAGGATGAGGAGTGTGTTCTAATTTATAAATTTCTTCAAATTTTAAAGCTATATAAGCATCAATTTGATCATCAGTAAAAACTCCACCTTGAGTAAGAAATTTTCTATCTCTATCAAGACTTTCCATTGCTTCTCTTAGAGACCCACAAACAGTAGGAATATTTTTTACCTTATCTTCAGGCATTGCGTATAAATCTTCATCTACAGGTTTTCCTGGGGCAATTTTATTTTTAATTCCATCTATTCCAGCCATTAACATTGCTGCAAAAGTTAAATAAGGGTTACCAGCAGCATCAGGAAATCTTATTTCACATCTTGCTGCTTTTTTACTTAAAGTTATTGGTATTCTGCATGATGCTGATCTATTTCTAGCTGAATAACAAAGTAATACAGGGGCTTCAAAACCAGGTATCAATCTTTTGTAACTATTAGTAGTTGAATTAGAAAAAGCATTTATTGCTTTTGCATGTTTTAAAATTCCACCTATATAATGTAAGGCTGTATCAGATAGTCCAGCATATTTATTTCCGGAAAATAACGCTGTACTTCCTTTCCATAATGATTGGTGTGTGTGCATACCTGACCCGTTATCTCCTTTAACAGGTTTAGGCATAAATGTGGCTGTCTTTCCAAAAGAATGAGCTACCATTTGAACACCATATTTATAAAGCTGCATATTATCAGCTTGATCAGTTAAAGTTCCAAAATACATACCAAGCTCATGTTGGCTTGGTGCTACTTCGTGGTGATGTTTTTCCACTTTAATTCCCATATCTTTTAAAGCTTTTAAAAATTCCCCCCTCATATCTTGAGCACTATCAACTGGAGGAACTGGAAAATAACCACCTTTTACACCAGGTCTATGACCCATGTTTCCATTTTCATATTTTTTTCCAGTGTTGTAAGGACCTTCAGAACTATCGATTTGAAATCCTGTATGATGCATATCATTAGCATATCTTACATCGTCAAATACAAAAAATTCAGCTTCGGGTCCAAAATAAGCTTTATCTCCTATACCTGTTTTCTTTAAATAAGCCTCAGCTTTTTTAGCTATGCTTCTAGGATCTCTTTCGTAGGGATTTTTCTTTACAGCATCCAACACATCACAAAATAAAATAAGGGTATTATGAGAAGTAAAAGGATCTATAACCTGTCTATCTAGATCAGGCTTTAGAATCATGTCCGATTCATTAATAGCTTTCCAACCAGCTATTGAAGAACCATCAAAGAAAACTCCATCATTTAACATTTCATCATCAACCATCTTTCCGTCCATTGTTAAATGTTGAAGTTTTCCTCTAGGATCAGTAAATCGAAGATCGACGTACTCTATCTCTTTATCTTTCATTAATTTTAAAACTTTGCTAGCACTCATTTACTTGCTCTTTCTTTAAATTTCACGTGTAACTATGAATGTAAACTTTATGGTTGTATCTATACTAATCTAAGTGTTTTAATGAAGTGATTTTATTATATGTCAGTTATGCAAAAGACACATAGGTACAAAATTACAAAAAATTCTACAAATTTGTGGATAAAATATTTTCCTTGGAAAAAAAGTACAGGCCACAAATATAGCCGAGGAAAAGTTGTTGTATATGGAGGAAAAAAAGAATTTACGGGTGCCTCCATACTTTCAGCTCAAGCTGCTTTGAGAACAGGCACAGGATCGGTAAAAATAGTCTGTTCAAAAAAGACATTACAAGTATATTCTCTTAAATTTCCGTCGGCTTTAAAAGTGGAAGTAAATGATATACGTAAATTAGAAAAATTAATTAAAAATGAGAAAATTACTTCTATGCTTATAGGACCAGGAGCTGGATCCAATAAAAAAATAAAAGAGATAACAAAATTAATTCTTCGGAAAGTTAAATATGTAGTATTAGATGCTGATGCATTAACTTGTTTTGATAATGATTTAAAATCCCTTTATAAATTACTTGATAAAAATAAAATAATTACTCCTCATCTGGGTGAGTTTCATAGAATTTTTCCTAAAATAAAAAAAAGCTTAAGTAACATTGATAAAGCTTTAATGGCATCAAAGTTAATTAAATCCAATATTTTATTAAAAGGTCCTAGCTCGATTATTATCTCATATGACAAAAAAATTGTTATTAACACTCATTCTTCTCCAGAATTGGCAGTTATAGGTTCAGGAGATGTATTGAGTGGTTTGCTGGTTAGTTTGATAGGAGATAAAAAAATGAACCCTTTTCTAGCAGGATGCGCAGCTACATGGATACATGGCGACATTGCAAAAAGATATGGGAAAGGGTTAATTGCTGAAGATATTGTTAAAGGTATACCTAGTGCATTAATAAGATTAAAACATGGAAAATTTATTAAATAAAGATTCAGTAAAAAAGGGTACAAGAATTTATAAAGAAATTTGATCCCAAATTTAAAGTTTTAGTTCTAGATACTACAGCAAGAACAGCTCAAGATGCAGCCAACTCATTAAAATGTGAAGTAGGGGCAATTGTTAAAAGTTTATTATTTAGAGCTGAAAATAATTTTTTAATTTGCTTAATTGCAGGAGATAAAAGATGTTCTTTAAATAAATTAAAAAAAATATTACAAAAGAAAGATGTTTCAATGGCTAATGCAGACGAAGTTAAAAAAAATACTGGCTTTTCAATTGGAGGGGTGTCTCCAGTTGCCCATACATCAAATTTAGATATTTTAATTGATAAGTCTCTAAATAGGTTCCCATATATTTTTGCTGCCGCAGGTCATCCTAATTGTGTATTTAAAATCACTTATGATGAATTAATTAAGATAACCAAAGGATCTGAGAAAGAAATATCAGAATGAGAGAAACTGGACCCATAGATTATTTTTTACTTACTTTACTCGCATTAATCTGGGCGTCAGCTTTTTTTAATATAAAAATAGCTACCTATTCTTATGGACCGTTAACCATTGCTTTTTTAAGAATTCTTTTTGGTGCAATTCCTGTTGTTTTATTATGCTATATAAAAAAAATTAAAATAGAAGCTTTTTCAAAAGATTGGTATTGGTTCGCGGCTATTGGAGTTATTAATTTAGTAATTCCATTTTTTTTGATTGCATATGGAGTTCAAAAAGTACAAAGCAATTTAGCAGCAATTCTTATGGCCATCACTCCTCTTAGTGCCTCTTTATTAGCACATTTTTTTACAAAAAATGAAAAAATTAATTTAATCAAAACCATAGGTGTTCTTATAGGATTTTCAGGAATAGTTTTTCTATTTTCAGATGATATTTTGATTAATGAAAATAATTTTATTTCAGCAATTTTAATTTTGTTCGGATCAACTTTTTATGTAATAGGAGGGTTGCTAACTTTAAAAATAAGTAATAAGAAAAATGAAAATGTTACTGCATCAATACTAATATGGGGATCTATAGTTTTAATGCCAATTTCATTATTTTTAGAACAACCTTGGAATTTAAATCCAAGATTAGATTCAACATTATCACTTATTTATCTTGGAATTTTTTCTACAGGAATTGCTTGGTTATTAAGATTTTATATTTTAAAACATAATGGTTTAGTTTTTCAGGCTCAAGTTGCTTATCTTATACCGATCTTTGGTGTGATCTTGGGTTTCTTGATTCTGAATGAAGTAATTACTTCCAAGGTAATTATATCTTTAATTGCAGTAATTATAGGAATTTATATTGTAAAAAGGGGTACTAAGGTAAAATTAATTTAATATGAAAACAACAATTGTAATAGTAACTTTTAAAAGTACGATCATTCATAAATGTATAAAGAGTTTATCAAAAAAATTTAAAATTATAGTAGTAGAGAACTCAAATAATATTAAATTTAAAAGAAATATTGAATCAAAATACAAGAATACCAGGTGTATTTTAAGTGGATCAAATTTAGGTTATGCAAGAGCAAATAATATTGGTCTCAAAAAAGTAAAAACTAAATATGCTCTTATAATTAATCCTGACGTTATTATTTCTACAGAACAAATAAGAAAGTTCGAAAGTTATGCAAAGATAAATGAGAAGTTTTCCATTTTAGGTCCAAATTCCAATGGTTTTATTGAAACTGTCACCAGTAGTTTTGATAGGAAATCAATTAAGAAAAAAAAATATTTTAATTTTATAAAAAATTTAATCAAAAACAAAAAGATATTTGAAATAGATTTCATACCAGGTTGGTGTATGTTTCTAAACATGAAGGAAGCAAAAAGAATAAATTATTTTGATAAAAACTTTTTTCTTTATTTTGAAGATAAGGATATTTGTAAAAGTTTTGAAAAAAAAAATAAAAAAATGTTTGTTTTAAGCTATATTAAAATCCACCATATATTTGGATCGTCTGTTGATACAAATGAAAAAAATAGATTATATAACTTTAGAGACTGGCATTTATATTGGTCAAGTTTTTATTACCATAGAAAACATTATGGTTTTTTCTCTTCACTCTTGATTCACTTTTCAAAATTAATAAGATTTTTTTTATTGAAAAATTTTTATATTATTATAAATAATAAAAACTTATATGAATTGTATAAGGCTCGATTATCAGGTTTGGTTAGTCAAATTTTAAATAGAACGGCATTTTCTAGCATTATTTCAAAAATAGACTAAA
The DNA here is from genome assembly GCA_902567785.1 of uncultured Pelagibacteraceae bacterium. GTDB lineage: Bacteria > Pseudomonadota > Alphaproteobacteria > Pelagibacterales > Pelagibacteraceae > AG-414-E02. Next base: position 138,795 of record CACFOR010000001.1, read on the forward strand.
AGTTGTAACGAATTAAAAAATGGTATAAATCAAATTAATAAATATCTGGGCAAGTGGCGGAATTGGTATACGCGCTAGTCTTAGGAACTAGTACCGAAAGGTTTAAGAGTTCGAGTCTCTTCTTGCCCACCAGAAATTATGAAAGTAACAGTAGATTCCAAAAAAGGATTAAAAACAAATCTTAATGTATTTGTAGACAAAAAAACTATAGACGACAGAATCAACCTTAGACTTAACGAGTTAAGTAAAACAATAAATATAAAAGGATTTCGACCTGGAAAAGTTCCTGTGGACGTTTTGAAAAGACAATTTGGAAAAGCCATCTACGGTGAAGTTCTAGAGAAAGTTTTACAAGAAACATCAGCTAAAGCATTAGAAGAAAAAAAAATAAAAGCTGCTGGACAACCTAAGCTTGATCTTAAATCTTATGGAGAAGGAAAAGATTTAAATTTTACTTTAGAAATTGATGAGCTGCCTTCAATAAAAATTCAATCTTTGGAATCAATAAAATTTATTGATTATGAAATTAATGTTACAGAAAACGAAACTAAAAAAAGAATAGATGAAATTGCAAAAAATCAGAATAATTTTAAAGATAAAAATGAAAATGAGTTTTCTCAAGAAGGCGATCTATTAGTATTTGATTATAAAGCAACAGTTGAAAACAAACCTTTTGAAGGAGGGGAGGGCAAAAATACTCAAATAGTTTTGGGAAAAGATTTATTCATCAAGGGTTTTGATAAACAATTAATAGGGTGTAAGAAAAATCAAGAGAAAGAAGTTATAGCAACTCTACCTGAAAACTATCCAAAAAAGGAATTGTCAAATAAAAAAGCAAGTTTTAAATGTAAAATTTTAAATATAAAAAAACCCGAAGCAATAAAAATAGATGATCAGTTTGCGAAAAATCTTGGAGCAAAAGATTTAAATAATTTAAAAGAGTTAATAAAAAAACAAATCCAAAATCAATATAAAGTGAACCTAGAAGCTTTATCAAAAGAAAGCATTTTAGATCAAATTGAAAAAATTCACAAAGTAGATTTACCTGAGAATTTAGTACAACAAGAACTAGCTTTAATATCTAAAGGTCTAAAAAAAGAAGATGTAGAAAAAAATAAAAAAGAAAGTGAAAAAATTGCAAAAAAAAGAATTAAATTAGGACTTATACTAAATGAACTTGGTGAAAAAAATAATCTTAAAGTTGAAGAACAAGAACTTAAAAATGAAATTCAAAAACAAGTACAGTCAATGCCTGGCCAGGAAAAACAGGTACTAGAATATTTTGAAAAAAATCCCGCGGCAGCAGCTAGCTTAAGAGGATCTATATATGAAGAAAAAATTATTAATCTAATTAAGGAAAAATCAAAAAAGACCAAAAAAATTGTTTCAACAAAAGAAGCTGAAGAGATAATTCGTCAGCATCACAAGACACACCATCATTCTCATGATGTAGAGTCTAAAAAATCAAACAAAACAGCGAAATCATCAGAAAAAAAGAAAAAAATTAGAAAAAAGTAATCATAAGTTGTATAACATCATTTCGTTGATTCGTTATGAAAAATAAAATTGAGGAACAAATGAATAATTTAGTACCCATGGTTGTTGAACAATCAAACAGGGGAGAGAGAGCTTATGATATTTACTCAAGGTTATTAAAAGAGCGTATTATTTTTTTAACAGGTACAGTAAATGATAGTGTAGCATCTTTAATTACTGCTCAATTATTATTTTTGGAATCAGAAAATCCAAAAAAAGAAATATCTTTTTATATTAATAGCCCAGGTGGATTAGTGACTTCTGGATTAGGAATTTACGATACTATGCAATACATTAAGCCTCCCGTTTCTACACTATGTATAGGCCAAGCTTCATCAATGGGTTCTTTCTTATTAGCTGCTGGAGAGAAAGGAAAAAGATTTTCACTTCCAAACTCAAGGATTATGGTTCATCAACCTTCAGCAGGATACGAAGGTCAAGCAACTGATATAGAAATACATGCTAAAGAAATATTAGCACTTAAAGAAAGATTAAACAAAATTTATTCAAAACACACAAAAAAGAGTGAATCAGAAATTAAGAAAGCTTTAGAAAGAGACAACTTTATGACTCCAGTTGAGGCAAAAGATTTTGGTTTAATTGATGAAGTTGTGGAAAAAAGATCTTAAGCCACTAGATTTAGTTAATAATAACAACTATAACTTGATAACCATAAATATTAGTTTATTTTTAATTCAATTGATTCGCGTATAAAATTATGTCTGAAAAAAATAATAAAAATATTCTTTACTGTTCTTTTTGTGGAAAAAGTCAACATGAAGTTAGAAAGCTAATAGCCGGTCCTACAGTTTTTATTTGTGATGAATGTGTTGAACTGTGCATGGACATTATAAAAGAAGAAAATAAAGAATCTTTTGTTAATAATCAAGAAGGCGTACCTACCCCTCAAGAAATCTGCAAAGTATTAGATGACTATGTTATTGGCCAGACATATGCAAAAGAAGTTTTATCTGTAGCAGTACATAACCACTATAAAAGATTAAACTATGAATCAAAAAACAATAAAGATGTAGAGTTATCCAAATCTAATATTCTTTTAGTTGGACCCACAGGTTGTGGAAAAACTTTATTAGCTCAAACTTTAGCAAGGATTATAGACGTACCCTTTACCATGGCTGATGCCACAACACTTACCGAAGCTGGTTATGTCGGGGAAGATGTTGAAAATATAATACTTAAATTGTTACAAGCGGCAGATTATAATGTAGAAAAAGCTCAGCGAGGAATAGTTTATATAGATGAGGTTGATAAAATCAGCAGAAAATCTGAGAATCCTTCAATTACAAGAGATGTGTCTGGAGAAGGAGTTCAGCAGGCTTTACTTAAAATAATGGAAGGAACAATAGCTAGTGTTCCACCACAAGGCGGAAGAAAACACCCTCAGCAAGAATTTTTACAAGTAGATACAACAAATATATTATTTATTTGTGGAGGTGCTTTTGCCGGTTTGGATAAAGTAATAGCAAAAAGAGGTACAGAAAGTTCCATAGGTTTTGGAGCTAAAGTAAAACATTTTCAAGACCAATCTTCAGGAGAATTAATTAAAAATTTAGAACCAGAGGATTTAATTAAGTACGGATTAATACCTGAGTTTGTGGGTAGAATGCCAATACTTGCTACTCTCGAAGATCTTGATGAGAATTCTTTAGTAAGAATTTTGAAAGAGCCAAGAAATTCATTGCTTAAACAATATAAGAGACTTTTTGAATTTGAGAATGCAACTTTAATCTTCAAGGATGATGCGGTCTTGGAGATTGCAAAAAAGGCGATAAACAAAAAAACTGGTGCTAGAGGACTAAGGTCAATTATCGAAGCTTTATTATTAAAAACTATGTTTAAACTTCCTACAATGGGGGACGTCGAGGAGGTAGTAATAAATGGTTCTGTGGTTAAAAATAATAGTGAACCAATAATTACCGTTGCCAAAAACAAAAAAACTACCGCAGCATAAGAAATTTCTTGATATATTTGAAATTATGACCATATACTCCTTGTAATGAGTAAATCTGATTTTTTTCCTTGCCTACCATTGAGGGACATAGTCGTATTTCCTGGAATGATGGTACCTTTGTTTGTCGGACGAGATAAGTCCATAAAATCATTAAATGAAGTAATGAAAACAAACAAAAAAATAATTTTAATAACACAAAAAAATGCAGAAATAGATGATCCAAAAGAAGATGATCTGTATTCTTTTGGATGTGAAAGTAAAATATTACAACTTTTAAAATTGCCCGATGGAACTGTGAAGGTTCTGGTAGAAGGACTTCATAGAGTTAAAGTTATTGAATGTAAAAACGATAAAGACTTTTTAAAAACTTCAACAGAAGTAGTAGAGGATACAATTGATACAAAAGAAGATTTAGTATCTCTATCGATAGCAATAGTGAGAAAATTAGAAAAATTAACGAATCTAAATAAAAAAATTTCTAACGAACTACTTACAAGTTTAAAAGAACAAAAAAATCCAACAAAAATTGCAAATCATATTTCTGGCCAATTAAATATATCTATTCCAGAAAAACAGAAATTATTAGAAATGATTGATTTAAAAATTAGATTAGAAAAATTAATGGAACATATAGATAATGAAATTAATGTTATTGGAGTAGAGAGAAGAATAAGAGGAAGAGTAAAAAATCAAATGGAAAAAACCCAAAGAGAATATTATTTGAATGAACAAATGAAAGCTATCCAAAGAGAGCTAGGCGAAATAGAAGATGGAAAAGATGAAATAGCTAATTTACAAAAGGCTATACTTAGAGCAAAAATGACAAAGGAAGCTTCAAAAAAATGTCTTTCAGAATTAAAAAAATTAAAATCCATGAGTGCTATGTCAGCCGAGGCAACAGTTGTGAGAAATTATCTTGATTGGATGATTGAATTACCTTGGTATAACAAAGATAAAAAATTAGATACTATAGACATTTCAAAAGCTAAAAAAATCCTGGACGAAGATCACTATGGCTTAGATAAAGTTAAAGAAAGAATAATTGAGTACCTAGCTGTTCAGAAAAGAGTAGGAAAAATAAAAGGAGCTATATTGTGCTTGGTAGGACCTCCTGGAGTTGGAAAGACTTCACTTGGTAAATCTATTGCAAGATCTACAGGAAGAAAATTTGTAAGAATATCTTTGGGCGGTATAAGAGATGAAGCTGAAATAAGAGGACATAGAAGAACCTACATAGGTTCACTACCTGGAAAAATTATACAACAGATGAAAAAAGCGGGGACAAAAAATCCTCTATTTTTATTAGATGAAATTGATAAAGTTGGGTCAGATTATAGAGGAGACCCATCATCAGCGTTACTTGAAGCTTTAGATCCAGAGCAGAATGTAAACTTTAACGATCATTATTTAGAAGTCGATTATGATCTTTCTGATGTTATGTTTGTTACTACTGCAAATACTTTAAATATTTTACCTCCATTGCTTGATAGATTGGAAGTTATTAGAATTCCTGGTTATACCGAAGATGAAAAAATAAATATTGCCAATAATTATTTAATTCCAAAACAAATTAAAGATAATGGGCTTAAAGAAGATGAGTTTAATTTGGAAACGGAAGTTCTTAAAGATGTAATAAGAAGCTATACAAAGGAAGCGGGTGTTCGTAATTTAGAAAGAGAAATTTCTAAATTGGCAAGAAAAACTGTAAAAAGAATTTTAACAAAAGAATCTTCCGATGAAAAAATTGGTGTTAATAATATAAATGATTATCTAGGTGTTAAGAAATTCAAATATGGTGAAATTGAATCTGACAACAAGGTAGGAATAGTTACAGGACTAGCTTGGACAGAGTTTGGTGGAGAAATATTAAAAATTGAATCTGCAGTAATGCCTGGAAAAGGAAAAATGCAAATCACCGGTAAATTAGGTGATGTTATGCAAGAATCTGTTAAAGCGGCAAAATCTTATGTTAGATCTAAATCTTTAGAATTTGGTATTATCCCACCGATTTTTGAAAAAAAAGATTTTCATATTCACGTGCCCGAAGGAGCAACTCCCAAAGATGGTCCTTCAGCAGGTATAGCTATGGTAACTTCTATAATTTCATCAATTACTGGGATTCCTGTAGACAAAACTATTGCTATGACTGGAGAGGTAACATTAAGAGGTCATGTTTTACCTATTGGAGGATTGAAAGAAAAACTCCTAGCCGCTCATAGAGCAGGAATAGCTAAAGTCATAATACCAGAGGAAAACAAGAAGGATTTAGCAGAAATACCAAAAAATATATTAGATAAAATTGAAATAAATACAGTAAAAACAGTAGATGAAGTTTTGAAAATTGCACTTATAAAAGAGTTAAAACCGGTTGAATGGATTGAAGTAGAAAATATAACTAAATCTAAAATTAATGATAAGACAACAGGAGAAGTTGCTCATTAATTTAAATTTCGATCCATTTCATATATTTTTTATAATTATCTGATAAATATTCAGGCATTTCAGACAAAGGAACTTTGCTAAGAGATTTTGACGCACTCCATTTATAACCTCTTTTATCAACACCGAGATCATATAATATTTTATTGTTTTTAATTTTTTCTTTAATATCTTCTAAATTCAATCCGCTTGCCTCAAAATCTTGGTGGTGTAGAAAATTTTGAAATTTTTTTTCTAAATCTTCAGCTGATTTAATATTCGTAAAATGCCAACCACCATTTTCGATATAGTTAATTTTATTATATTTTTTTTTAGAAAAAAATATATCTAATCTCCAAAAAGGATATTTTCTATGTCTGACATTTCGCAACCATTGTGGCGATATGAAGTCTTTTTTCTTACATGCTCTAGAACCATGCCAAATTAAATCTTTATAAAGTAAGTTGAATTTGTAGTAAAATATTTTTTGTTTAAATATAACTATTTTTTTATTGATATTTTTAAAATCAACTTCTTTTAAATTTGGTATTTCATCAATATCGCTTATCAAAATAACGTCATCATCTTGAGCTTCTTCAAGAACAATTCCTGCCATTTCTCTTTGATAATTTTCTCTCTTTAAACTATTGTTGATTAATTTATTACCTCTAGTTTCTTCACTATCATCATGCTTTATTATTTCTAAATTTGTTGGAATTTTATCTACAACTTTATAAATAATCTTGTCTTTAAATTTTGAAAATTTATTAATATCAAAAATTAAATTCTTAGATTTCCCGCTATGCATATAAGAGGCTTCAGTGATAACAAACTTATCTACATATTCATTCATGATGTTAAGCCTGAGATCTAAAAGCATCTCCTCATCAAAAAACATAAAACAATCGTAGATTTTCATATATAATTGAAAATTAAATTTATTTAATATAAGTCTTTGCCATAGTAATAACATAAAGATCTAATTTTAATAAAGAACAATAATAGTTATGTTTAAAAAAATCGTCATTACAGGTGGTCTTGGTTATATAGGAACGGAGATCTGCAAAATATATTCGGGCGAGAGTTGGAAAAATCAAATTACGGTAATAGATAATCGCTTTATATCCGAAAGAGTCAATCAATTGAGAAATTGGGGTATTAATTTTGTTAACGCAGACATAAGAGACAAAGAAAAAGTTAAACAATTTTTACATGAAGCAGATGTAGTAATTCATTTAGCAGGAGTTACGGATGTCGCAAGAACCAAAGAAGAAATAAATCTTGAAAAAGATAAAGAAATGAATGATGTTGCTGAAAAAGGTACATCTGTCATACTGTCTGAATCTTCTAAAAATTGTAAAATAATATTCCCATCTACACACGTTGTCTTTGAAGGAAAACAGGAAAAAGAAACAGAAATCGAAGAAGATGATAAAAAGATTCCCGTATTATCTTACTCTACAGGCAAGGATAAAAATGAAGAACAGATAAAAGAATCTGGAAAAAATTATATTATACTTAGATTGGGTTCAGTATATGGATATTCAACCGATACAATGAGATTAAATATAATGCCGAATTTATTTTCTAAAATTGCTTCTCAAAATGAAACAATCAAACTTTTTTCAGGTGGTAAACAATTAAAATGTTTAGTTCCTTTAATTGATGTAGCTAGATGCTTTAAATTTATGGAGGAAAGGGAAGATATAAAATTTGAGACTTTTAATGTATCAAAAGATAAAGTTACGGTGGAACAAGTTGCGAGTATTTGTAAAAAAATTAATTCAAAAGTAAAAATTATTAAAACTGATCACAAAATTCCTAACCAAGGCTATGCACTGTCAAACAAAAAACTTTTAAGCAAAGGATTCAAATTTCTTTATGGATTGGAAGAATCAATAAAAGAAATGATTTTCAAATGGTCAAAACAAGATATTACCAAAAATCTGGAACACGTTAAAAAGGGAGAAAAAGATTTTGTAGATCATAGAGGACGAATAAGCAATCATGAGTTGCCTGAGCCGATAAATTTAATTGGGTATATTGATTCAAAAAAAGGAAGTGTAAGAGCAAATCATTTTCATCCCATACAAGAACAGAAATGTTTATTGATAAAAGGACAGTTTATTAGTGTTTATAAAGATTTATTAAACGAAAACTCACAGAAAGTAACCCACGTCGTAAATGAAGGGGATTTAATTATAACGAAACCAAATGTTGCTCACTCAATGGTTTTTACAAAAGATTCAATCTTTTTAAATTTAGTTAGAGGTGAAAGAGAACATGAAAATTATGGAGTTACACATACCAAAAAATATATTTTAGTACAGAAAGAAGAAAAGGATTTATTAATAAAAAATTATAAGTTTGATTGTCGTTCATGTGGAAAAACAAATCTTAAAAGGGTAGTTTCTTTAGGCTATCAACCGCTGGCAAATAATTTATTAAATAAGAAAGATTCTAAATGCGAATTATATCCATTGGAAATGAATTACTGTTTAGATTGCCATAATTGTCAATTATCAGTTGTTGTTGATCCAAAAAAAATGTTTTCAAACTATTTGTATTTATCCTCTACTTCAAAAACTTTTAGAAAACATTTTGAAGATGCAGCTCAAAAATATATTAAAGAGTTAAAACTATTGCCAAAAAAATCATACATAGTGGATATTGGAAGCAATGATGGTGTTGCTTTAAAACCATTTAAAGAATTAGGATTTAAAAAAATTTTAGGAATAGAACCAGCTAAAAATTTAGCAAAATTAGCAAATAGGAATAAAATTAAAACTGTTAACTGTTTTCTTGAAGAAAGAAGTTTAAAAAAAATAAAAAAAAATGCTGATGTTATACTTGCTTCGAATGTATTTGCTCACTCAGACAAATTAAAAGAAATGACTGAATGCATGTTAAAAATTTTAAAAAATAAAGGTACAATAATTATAGAAGTGCAGTACCTTCTCAATACTTTGCAAGATCTTACTTTTGATAACATTTATCACGAACATTACAATTATTGGTCATTAACATCATTAGTAAATTTTTTTTCTAAATACAAGGCAAAAATAGTTAAAGCTGAGAGAATCAATACTCATGGTGGATCTTTGAGAATTTATGTAAAAAAAGATAAAAACTATAAAGAAGACAAAAGCATTAAAAGTTTATTAAAAGAGGAAGAGCAATTTGGTATTAAGAAGTATAATACCTATGAAAAATTTGGAGAAAAAATATATTTAATTAAAAAAAACGTTAAAAAAAATATTAAAAAATTAAAAAACAATGAAAAAAAATTAATAGGTTACGGTTCACCAGCTAAAGCAACTACAGCGCTAAATTTTTTTGGTATTTCTGATGAACTAGAATTTATAGTAGAGGATAATAAATTGAAACATGGAAAATTTCTACCTGGAATGAAAATTCCTATTATTTCTAAAAGTAGTGTGAAAGGAAAGTTTGACTGTGCCCTAGTTTTGGCATGGAATTTTTTTGATGAAATTAAAAAGAAAAATAGGGATTTAGCTAATAAATTTATAAGCATTAAAGATTTAGAGAATTAAATTTACTTTATCACCTGCGTACTGTAAAAAGTTTGAAAATATAATAGGGTGGTTAGCTCAGTTGGTAGAGCATCTCGTTTACACCGAGAGGGTCATAGGTTCGAGTCCTTTACCACCCACCAATGGGGGTGTAGCTCAGTTGGTTAGAGCGCCTGCCTGTCACGCAGGAGGTCGCGGGTTCGAGTCCCGTCACTCCCGCCATTAAAATCATTCTTGGCTCAGAGAATGTAATATATATTTTTTGTAAAAATATTCTCTCAAATGTTTTCCATGAAAACCAAATACTGAATTTAGATTTTGCTCATAAAGATTATTTTCATTTTCTATTGAAAATTGTGCAGCAAGTTTTGGAGGAGCAAAACGAATATCATTATCCAACATTTTCTCATAAAGATAATGACAAATAATAACATCCTCAGATTTGATAGGAAATTTTAATAATTCAAATTTTATTTTTGATGTAGTTTCTACTAATTTTCTACTACGTAAAGAAAAACCTCCATTACCTACAGGATTTTTTTCCATATTTAATTCTAGGTTTGGATTTATTCTAACTTTATTTGACCAAGGTGCTCCTATATAATCAAAATTTAAAAATTGTTCATTCCAAAGTTCAAAATTTACTACAAAACTATCAGATTGAATTATTAAACAATGAGAGGTATCAAAGTATTTGTGTAAATCTTCAATAATTAAACGATTATATCCATTCACATCCATTGGTGAAATTGGCAGATATTCTATATTAGGATATTTTCTATTTGGAAATGATGACGATAAAAGTTTTATCGAAGCAAAGTCAATATTCTCTGATGAAATTTTCAAGTTAAAGTTTGTTTGCTCAATTTCAATGGATGTTGCAGCTAAAAGAGTAACATTAGATAAATTTAATTTTTTTTTATACATGTTTTTATCTTGAATTAAAAAGTTTAATTATATTTTTGGCTACAGTTTTTTTATCAAATTTAATCTTATATTTTTTTCCAAGATCTAACGCTATTTTTCTATTTTTTTCATAATTTTTATCTAACATTATTATTTTATTCATTATAGAATCAACTTTTGGTTCACAAATGAAATTTGTAGGAGAAAACTCTTTTGCTGTTAAATTATCTGAGCAGGTAATAGGTATAGCACCACAAATCATTCCTTCTATCATTGGTAAACCTAAACCTTCAGCTCTAGAGGTTAGCAAAACATATTTCGATGAATTATAAATTTTATTTAACTCATCATCTGGAATAACTCCTAGATATTTTCCACAACCTGGATCCTCAGGTCCACAGATTTTGATGGTTTCTAAACTTTTGTAAAGCTTGTTAATACTTTCGTGAGCTAAAGAAAATCTTTTTATAGGATCATTGGCTCTTCCAACATAAAGAAACATATTATCTTTCTTAATCTTTTCATCAAAATACACATCTTTTATAGGATTATAAATTACATCAATTTTTTTATTGTAAAATTTGTTTAAATCTTTTTTAACTTTAAAACTTATCGTTGTTACTGAATCAGCATGGACAAAATATTCTTTTACCAATGCTTGTGTAACTTCATTGATTCGAGGCATATGCCATGGAACATCTAAAAAGTTTAATATTAAATATCCTTTTGGATATTTTTTTTTTATTAGTAAGGCTTCTTCATAACTACTTGGATCATTGGAATATATAATATCTGGAGATTCGTCAGTTAAAATATGACCCAAAGCCTTCATGCCTTCTCTTATTCTTGGTATTTGAAATATGTAACCTTCTGCACCTACAATCGAAATTTTAATTGTATTCATAAAAATTAATTTATCTATGCCACAGATCAGACACAAGACTCTATATTTTCTGTTTAGAAAAAATTCAATAGTCAATGAAATCAAGGTTATTTTAGGTTGTTAGTATTTTATTTAATTACAATATGACATCTGTATGTATCAAAACATCTGTTGTATAAATATTAGTTATAATGGTAACTGAATTTTTAAAAGACTACTTATCAATAATAATCTTTCTATTTCTCGCTTTATTATTAAGCGTAGGTTTTATTGTATTAAATTTTTTATTTTCACCAAAAAAACCAGACCCTGAAAAACTTTCAGCATACGAGTGTGGCTTTGAAGCATTTGGAGATTCAAGAATAGAATTTGATGTAAGATTTTATTTAGTAGCAATTTTATTTATAATTTTTGATTTAGAGGTAGCTTTTCTGTTTCCTTGGGCAATATCTCTTGGAAGCATTGGTTCATTAGGATTTTGGTCAATGATGATTTTTCTTTTTGTTTTAACCATTGGATTTATTTATGAATGGAAGAAAGGAGCATTAGATTGGGATTAAAATGTATAACTTTAATCAAAATAATAATCAAATACCCGAAGAATTTAAGAAAGTTTCAAAAGACTTTAGAGAAAAAGGATTTATCACAACTTCTTCTGAAAATTTAATTAATTGGGCAAGAACAGGATCGTTGCATTGGATGACTTTCGGGCTAGCTTGTTGTGCAGTTGAGATGATGCAAACATCTATGCCCAGATATGATCTAGAGAGATTTGGAGCGGCACCAAGAGCGTCACCTAGACAATCTGATGTGATGATAGTAGCGGGGACTCTCACGAACAAAATGGCTGCACCTCTTAGAAAAGTATATGATCAAATGCCAGAACCAAGATATGTCATATCTATGGGAAGCTGTGCAAATGGAGGAGGTTATTATCATTATTCTTATTCAGTTGTAAGAGGGTGTGATCGAATTGTTCCTGTAGATATTTATGTACCTGGTTGTCCACCAACAGCAGAAGCATTACTTTACGGAATTTTACAATTACAAAAAAAAATTAGAAGAAAAGGAAGTTTAGAAAGATAATAATGACAATAACTGTTAATGATCTGGAAAGAACAGTTAATTCAGGATTAGCGACAGCTGTTATAAAATCTGAAATAAATTTTAATCAACTTTTTATTGACATAAGTGTAGAAAATTTAACCTCAACTATTTTATTTTTAAAAACAAATCATAAATGTAAGTTTAAACAATTAATCGATATTACAGCTGTAGACTATCCGGAGAAAGAAAAAAGATTTAAAGTAGTCTATCTATTGCTTAGCCATGAAAATAATTTAAGAATAGTGATCAATGCAGACATAGATGAAAATACAAAAGTTCCATCAATTACAAAAATTTTTCCTTCAGCAAATTGGATGGAAAGAGAGGTTTTTGATATGTATGGAATTTTTTTTAAAGAACATCCTGACCTAAGAAGAATTCTTACAGATTACGGTTTTAAAGGTTATCCACTTAGAAAAGATTTTCCTTTAACAGGGCACACAGAAGTTAGATACAGCGAAGATAAGAAAAAAGTAATATCTGAGCCAGTCAAATTGAACCAGGAATATAGAGATTTTGATTTTGATAGCCCTTGGGAAGGAACGAAATATATTAAAGAAGATTTAGACAAAGATAAAAATAATAGTAAATAATGAATAAAAAAAATAAAACTATAAATTTGAATTTTGGTCCACAACACCCCGCAGCTCATGGTGTACTAAGATTGATATTAGAACTAGATGGAGAAATTGTGGAAAAAATTGATCCACATATTGGATTATTACACAGAGGTACAGAAAAACTTATTGAACATAAAACTTACACTCAATCTGTACCGTATTTCGATCGTTTAGATTATGTAGCTCCAATGAATCAGGAGCACGCTTTTGCTTTAGCAATTGAAAGAATTTTAAATATTGAGGTACCAATAAGAGCTCAATATATAAGAATTTTATTTTGTGAAATTGGAAGAATTTTAAGTCATCTTTTAAATATTACTACTCAAGCTTTAGATGTTGGTGCTCTAACACCATCTCTATGGGGATTTGAAGAGCGTGAAACTTTAATGACTTTTTATGAAAGAGCATCAGGATCAAGATTGCACGCAAACTATTTTAGACCCGGAGGAGTTCATAAAGATTTACCCAGAGGTTTAAGTGATGATATTATTTTATTTTGCCAAAATTTTCCTAAAATTCTAGATGATTTAGAATCTCTTTTAACTGATAACAGGATTTTCAAACAAAGAAATGTTGATATAGGCATAGTTACAAAACAAGAAGCTCTAGATCATAGTTTTTCAGGGGTAATGCTAAGGGGTTCTGGTGTTCCTTGGGATTTAAGAAAGTCTCAGCCATATGAGTCTTACAAAGATTTTGATTTTAAAATTCCTATAGGAAAAAACGGAGACTGCTACGATCGATACTTATGTAGAATGGAAGAAATGAGAGAAAGTACCAAAATTATTATTGATTGCATTAAGAAAATGCCTGCGGGCCCTGTAAAATCTATAGATGGAAAAATAACTCCTCCAAAAAGGGAAGATTTAAAAAATTCAATGGAAGCTTTAATACACCATTTTAAACTATTTTCTGAAGGTTTTAGAGTTCCAGCAGGTGAAATTTATGCAGCTGTAGAAGCTCCAAAAGGAGAATTCGGTGTTTATCTTATATCAGATGGAAGTAATAAACCTTATAAGTGCAAGATTAGAGCACCAGGATTTTCACATTTGCAGTCCATGGATTACTTATTAAAAGGACATATGCTAGCAGATGTCCCAGCTGTTCTTGGTTCATTAGATATTGTATTTGGAGAAATTGATCGATGAGTGTAAAAAAAATATCTAAAACACAACCAGAGTTATTTGAGTTTACACAAGATAATCTGAAAAAAGTAAGAAAAGAAATAGATAAATATCCAAAAGATAGAAAAGCTAGTGCAGTTATTGCATTACTTTATTTAGTTCAAAATCAGAATGATAATTGGATACCACTAGTTGCAATTAAGTATGTAGCAAATTTATTAAACATGCCTTACATAAAAGTTTTTGAAGTTGCTACTTTTTACTCAATGTTTAATTTAACTCCTGTTGGAAAATATTTTGTACAAGTTTGTACTACAACACCATGCATGATTAGAGGTGCAAATAAATTAACTACTATATGTAAAAATTTAATTTCAAAAAATCAGAACGAACTATCAGAAAATAAGCTTTGTTCATGGATGGAAGTTGAATGCCTTGGCGCATGTGTAAATGCACCAATGATGCAAATCAATCAAGATTATTTTGAAGATTTGGATGAAAATAAAACTAAAGAAATATTTGAAACTATATTGAATGATCAATTTCCTAAGCCGGGCTCAGCCAAGAATAGAAAAAATAATGCACCAGAAAATGGAAAAACAACACTATTGGAGGTGAAAAATGCTTAAAGATGAAGATAGAATATTTAAAAATTTGTATAACGATTTGGGCTGGGAAATTGAATCTGCGTTAAAAAGAGGTGATTGGAATCAAACGAAGGATATAATTTCTAAAGGAAAAGATTTTATTATAAAAGAAATCAAAGACTCCGAGTTGCGTGGAAGAGGAGGGGCTGGCTTTCCAACAGGGTTAAAATTATCTTTTGCACCAAAAGAAATAGGGTCTAGGCCTCACTATTTAGTAATTAATGCCGACGAATCTGAACCAGGCACTTGCAAAGATAGGGACATAATGAGATTCGAGCCTCAAAAATTAATTGAAGGATGTTTAATAACTGGTTATGCGATTAGCGCTCATGTTTGTTATATATATATAAGGGGAGAATATTTTAGAGAAGGTCAAATATTGCAACAAGCAATTGATCAAGCCTATGAAAAAAATTTTTTAGGAAAAAATGCATGTGGTTCAGGTTGGGATTTAGATATTTATATTCATTATGGAGCAGGTGCGTATATTTGTGGTGAAGAAACAGCATTATTAGAAAGTTTAGAAGGAAACAAAGGTCTACCTAGGTTAAAACCTCCTTTTCCTGCATTAGTTGGTTTGTATGGTTGCCCAACAATAGTAAACAATGTTGAAACTATTGCTGTATTACCAACAATACTAAAAAGAGGAGCTAAATGGTTCTCTTCTCTGGGAAAACCAAAAAATACTGGAACAAAAATTTTTTGTATTTCAGGCAATGTGAATAATCCATGTAATGTTGAGGAAGAGATGGGCATACCTCTCAAGGATTTAATAGATAAGCATGCTGGTGGAGTTGTTGGTGGATGGAATAATCTTCAAGCAGTCATACCAGGAGGATCCTCTATGCCTTTATTACCAAAAAATATATGTGAAACAATTACAATGGATTTTGATTCCTTAATAAAGGTAAAAAGTGGATTAGGAACAGCAGGCGTTGTTGTTATTAATAAAGACCAAGACATTATTAAGTGCATGGCCAGAATAGCCAAATTTTATAAACATGAAAGTTGTGGCCAATGCACACCTTGTAGAGAAGGATGCGGATGGATGTGGAGAATGTTGGAAAGAATGGCGAATGGAGATTCAACCTATAAAGAAATAGATCTTTTGCTAGATGTTACCAAACAAATAGAAGGACATACCATTTGTGCTTTTGGAGAAGGTTCAGCTTGGCCTGTCCAAGGATTAATCCGTCATTTTAGAAAAGAAATTGAAAAAAGAAGTCACGAGGAACCAATAATAAAGAAAAAAACTAATATTCCCTATCTTGTAGACCAACATCTTTTGGAGGAAGAAGGTGCCTAAAATAATAATTAATAATAAGGAAATTGAATTTGAAGAAGGAATGACAGTTCTTCAAGCATGTGAATTAGCGGGAGAAGAGATACCTAGGTTTTGTTATCACGAACGACTTTCGATAGCTGGCAATTGCAGAATGTGTTTAGTTGAGATGGAAAAATCTCCTAAACCAATAGCTTCATGCGCTATGCCTGCTACGGAAGGAATGAAAATTAAAACCAATACATCATTGGTTGATAAGGCAAGAAAAGGAGTAATGGAATTTTTACTAGCAAATCATCCTTTAGATTGTCCGGTATGCGATCAAGGCGGAGAGTGCGATTTGCAGGATCAATCTCTCTTTTACGGTCTTGATAGTTCTAGGTATACGGAATCAAAAAGACAAGTTGACGAAAAATATATGGGTCCGCTAATTAAAACACAAATGACAAGATGTATTCACTGCACAAGATGTATTCGATTTGCAACGGAGGTAGCCGGAATACCTGAATTAGGAGCCACCGGAAGAGGAGAGGATATGGAAATCACAACATATCTAGAAAAATCTATGGAATCTGAATTATCTGCAAACGTTATTGATTTATGCCCAGTAGGAGCATTGACATCTAAACCTTATGCTTTTGAAGCACGACCTTGGGAATTAAAAAAAACAGAAACAATTGATGTAATGGATGCTGTTGGATCAAACATTAGAGTTGATAGTTATGGATGGGAGGTAAAACGGGTTTTGCCTAGAATAAATGAGGATATTAACGAAGAATGGATATCAGATAAAACAAGATATTCTTGTGATGGACTTTTAAAACAAAGGTTAGATACACCTTTAATAAGAGAAAATGGCAAATTACAAAAAACATCATGGGATATAGCATTAAAACTTTTAATTAAAAAAATAAATCTGTTTAAACCCGATCAAATAGCAGGAATGGTTGGAGATCTGGCAGATTTAGAAATGATATATAGTTTTAAATCTTTTTTTAACAATATATTAAGATCTGAAAATTTAGAATGTAGAAATGATAGAATCTACATAAATCCAAAAGAAAGAATGAATTATATTTTTAATTCTAAAATTAATGGTATAGAAGAATCTGATCTAATTTTATTGGTTGGAACAAATCCCAGATTAGAAGCTACCATACTTAATGCAAGGATTAGAAAGGCATATGTAAAAAATCAAATAAAAATATATTCAATTGGGGACCCAGGTGATTTGACATATCCATGTGAATATCTTGGTTCCAGCACTTCGATTATTAAAGAAATTCTTTCAGGCTCAAATAAAATTTCTGAAAAAATTAAAAAATCAAAAAAACCCATAATTATTTTAGGAGAATCATCTTTATATGGTGAAAAAGGTAAATATATTTTTGAAAGTCTAAAGAGTTTCCTGGAAGAAAATAATTTTCTCAAAGAAGATTGGAATGCCTTGAATGTTTTGAGCCAGCAAGCATCACGAGTAGGTGCTATTGATTTAGAAGCCTATTCAATATCAGAAGAAAATAATTTTAAATTTTTTGATAAATTACATAACAATGAATTTAAATTTATATATCTATTAGGACAGGATAATATTAATTTTGAAAAAAATGATAAATTTATTGTTTATCAAGGAAGTCATGGAGACAAAGGTGCTGAAATTGCAGATATAATTTTACCAGGAGCAGCATATACAGAAAAAGATGGTCTATTTATAAACTTGGAGGGTAAATTACAAAGAGCTTATAAAGCTTCATATCCCCCAGGCGATGCGCGAGAGGATTGGGTAATTTTTAAAGATCTTTCGAATATAATGAACAAAAAGTCTGAATATAATAATATTCAAAAATTAAAGGAGTTAATAAAAAAATCTGTAAATTTAAAAATTAATAAAAATAATATTAAAACTAACAAAGTAGATTTTGTTGAGGAAAATATATTAATTAAACCTATGGATTACTACTATACTAATCCAATATCACGTGCATCTAAAGTAATGAGCGAATGCAGGCAAATATCTAAAAAATTTTTATTTACAGGAGTTGAGAAAGCTAGCTGATGATTTATTTAAATACATTATTTTCTGAGATATATAAAATAATTTTTTTATTACTGCCTGTTCTTGTTTCTGTAGCATTAATAGTGTGGCTTGATAGAAGAGTTTGGGCGTTTGTTCAAAAAAGGAAAGGCCCAAATGTTGTTGGACCATTTGGATTGCTCCAAACTTTAGCTGATGCACTTAAATATCTTTTTAAAGAAATAATTATACCTGCTAGTGCCAATAAAGTAATATTCATTTTAGCTCCAATAGTTACAATGACTTTGGCGTTAATAGCTTGGGCCGTAATACCATTTAGTCAAGATATGGTCTTGGCCAATATTAATGTAGGAATATTATATTTATTTGCTGTTTCTTCCCTAAGTGTTTACGGAATTATTATGGGTGGATGGGCTTCAAATTCAAAGTATCCTTTTTTGGGAGCAATCAGATCTGCCGCTCAAATGGTATCATACGAAGTATCAATAGGCGTAATAATCGTAAATGTTTTACTTTGTGTAGGCTCGCTTAACCTTAACAAAATAGTTTTGGCACAAGAAAATGTATGGTTTATTTTTCCTTTATTTCCAATGTTTGTTATTTTTTTTATATCAGCACTAGCTGAGACTAATAGACCTCCATTTGATTTACCTGAAGCTGAATCCGAACTTGTAGCCGGTTACCAAACTGAATATTCAGGCATGATGTACGCAATGTTTTGGCTTGGGGAATATGCAAATATATTGCTGTTATGTGCATTGGGTTCAATTCTTTTTTTAGGAGGATGGTTGAACCCTATCGATATTTATCCATTTAGTTTATTGCCAGGAGTTTTCTGGATGATTTTTAAAATCCTTATACTTTTTGTTCTTTTTTCGTTAGTTAAAGCCATAGTTCCAAGATATCGTTTCGACCAATTAATGAGATTAGGATGGAAAATTTTCCTTCCCATTTCATTAATTTGGGTAGTTATTACAGCTAGTTTTTTATTCTTTTTAGATATGTTGCCTGCAGGTGGATGATGAAAATTAGTAGAATTTTAAAAACAATATTTATGGCAGATTTTATCGTTGGATTAATAATTGCGATAAAAAAAATTTTTAAACCTAAAAAAACTATTAATTATCCATTTGAGAAAGGAAAAATAAGTCCAAGATTTAGAGGAGAACATGCTTTAAGAAGATATCCCAATGGTGAAGAAAGATGTATAGCCTGTAAATTATGCGAAGCTGTTTGTCCAGCTCAAGCAATTACAATAGAATCTGAAATAAAGGATGATGGTAGTAGAAAAACTACCAGATATGACATTGACATGCTTAAATGTATTTATTGTGGTTTGTGTGAAGAATCGTGTCCAGTAGATGCTATTGTTCAAGGTCCGAATTTTGAATTTGCAACAGAAACTAGAGAAGAACTTTATTATAACAAACAAAAACTTTTAGAAAATGGAGACAAATGGGAGACAGCATTAGCTGCAAATCTTAAAGCTGATGCACCCTTTAAATAGATGTTAGCACATTCATTATTTTTTTATTTTTTTTCAACTATTACAGTATTTTCAGCAATAATGGTTACTATTTCTAGAAATACTGTCTATTCAGTTTTTTTTCTTATTTTAGTTTTTGTAAGCATTTCAATTTTATTTATTATGATAGGTGCCGAATTCTTAGGAATGATAATGCTTATTGTTTATGTTGGCGCTGTAGCTGTTTTATTTCTTTTTGTTGTAATGATGTTAAATATAACTGAACAAGTAGGAAAAAAAACAAGCAGAAAAGGTATTATTAATAATGTATCTATTGGATTTGTAGTCGGATTAATTATTTTTCTTGAACTATTAGTTGCTATCGGAGGATGGAAATACAAAGGTGATTTTATTTCTATATCTTCAGTGAATTTAACTACAGATTTAACGAATACCCATGCTTTGGGTAACGTGTTATATACTGAATATATCCATCTTTTTCAAATATCTGGAATGATTTTGCTGATTGCGATGATTGGAGCAATTACTTTAACATTTCGTAAAAAAGAAAACGTAAAAAGACAAAGCTACTTTGAGCAAATAAAAAGAGATAAAGAGAGTGCCATTTCATTAGTTGATGTTGAAAGCGGTAAAGGAGTAAATTTGGATGATTGAAATTGGTCTTGGACACTATTTAACCTTATCAGCAATAATATTTACTATAGGTATAGTCGGCATATTTCTAAATAGAAAAAATGTTATTATTATTCTCATGTCAATTGAGTTGATACTATTATCCATAAATATCAACTTAGTATCTTTTTCGATTTATTTACAAAGTTTAGTAGGCCAGGTATTTACAATGTTTATTCTAACGGTAGCTGCTGCAGAGGCTTCGGTGGGTTTAGCTATAATAGTAATATATTACAAAAACAAAAGTTCAATTAACGTTGAACAAATAAGCTCTTTAAAAGGATAATATGGAATACGCAATAGTTTTTTTGCCTTTGTTAGGATCCATCATTTCAGGTTTTTTTGGGAAAAGAATAGGAATATATTTAAGTCAAATATTATCAAGTTCTTTAGTATTAATTTCTGGATTTTTTTCACTATTTATTTTTTATCAGGTTTTTAACGAAGGTTATTACAGTAATAAGTTAATATTTAATTGGATTAGCTCAGGAAATTTTAATGTGAATTGGTCTATATATATTGATCCATTAACATCAGTTATGCTTGTTGTAGTAAGTATTATATCTTCAATTATTCATTTTTATTCAATTGGTTACATGAGTCACGATCCTCATAAAACAAGATTTATGGCGTATTTATCTCTTTTTACATTCGCGATGCTTACGCTTGTAACAGCTGATAATTTTTTACAATTATTTTTTGGATGGGAAGGCGTAGGTTTATGTTCCTATCTATTAATTGGTTTTTGGTATAAAAAACCATCAGCAAATGCTGCTGCAATAAAAGCCTTTATAGTGAACAGAGTAGGTGATTTTGGTTTTGCAATTGGAATTTTTTTAATTTTTTTATTTTATGGTACCGTTAATTACAACGAAGTTTTTCAACAAACTCCATCTATAGTACAAAAAGAAATTATTTTTTTAGGAATTCAATTTAATTTATTAACATTGATATGTTTCATGCTTTTTATTGGTGCCATGGGAAAATCTGCGCAGATATTATTACACACTTGGCTTCCGGATGCTATGGAAGGACCGACTCCTGTCTCAGCATTAATTCACGCAGCAACCATGGTAACGGCGGGAGTTTTTCTTTTAGTCAGATGCTCTCCCTTATTTGAGTATTCAGAAACAGCTCTAAATATTGTTGCTACAATAGGAATGATCACAGCTTTTTTTGCTGCCAGTGTTGCGCTTGTACAAAATGATATAAAAAAAATTATTGCCTACTCAACCTGTAGTCAATTAGGGTATATGTTTTTTGCAGTAGGAATTGGAGCTTATCACGTTGCAATTTTTCATTTATTTACTCATGCTTTTTTTAAAGCCCTACTATTTCTTGGGTCAGGTTGCGTAATACATGCATTCAAAGATGAACAAGATATCCGTCTAATGGGAGGAGTTTGGAAGAAATTACCATATTCATATGCTCTTATGATAATAGGAACATTGGCATTAACTGGTTTTCCTCTATTATCAGGTTACTATTCAAAAGATGCAATTATTGAATTTGCTTATTTAAAAGGAAATACCATTGGCTATTACGCTTGTGCAGTAGGAATCATTACGGCTTTACTCACTGCATTTTATTCTTGGAGATTAATTTTTAAAACTTTTCATGGAAAATATAACAACAAAAAAGAAAACATAAGCTCTATACATGAGTCACCATATATGATGTTAATTCCTTCAGCATTTTTAGCAGCCGGAGCTATTTTTGTTGGTATTTCTTTTAAAGAAATGTTTATAGGTGAAAATAATACAGATTTTTGGAATAACTCAATTTTATTTTTAAATTCCTTTCATCACACTTATCCACCGACTTGGCTAGTTATGACAACTCCAATAATAGTAACTCTATCAATCCCTATTTCTTACTATTTGTTTTTAATAAATGAAAAAATACTAAAAGATATAGTAGCTAAGAATCAGTCACTTTATAATTTTTTATTAAACAAGTGGTATTTTGATGAATTTTATAATTTGATATTTGTTAGAACTATAAAAAAAATTGGATTGTTCCTTTGGAAAAAGGGAGATATTAACACTATAGATCGGTTCGGTCCTGACGGCATGTCAAGATTAGTTAAAAATATTTCTAATAAAGTTGTAAATTTTCAAAGTGGTTATTTGTATCATTATGCTTTTGTGATGTTAATTGGTTTTTCCATATTATTAACTTATTTTATTTTATACTAAATGAATTTTCCCATTCTTTCAGCAATAATTTTTATTCCTTTAATAGGAGCCCTTTTTATATTGATAACTGGGGGAAACCCAAAAAATGTTGAAAAGAATTCAAAAAATGTAGCAATTTTTTCTAGTTTAGCAAATTTTTTACTTTCACTTTTTCTTTGGTTCGTTTTTGATAAAAATATATCTGATTTTCAATTTGTTGAAGAAAAAAAATGGATCGATGGTTTTATAAATTTTCAAATTGGTGTTGATGGAATTTCTATTTTATTTATTTTACTTACAACTTTTATAACCCCCATATGTATTTTTTCTGGCATCCAAAGCATTAAATTTAAAATTAAAGAATTTCTTATAGCTATTCTTGTAATGGAAACATTAATGCTAGGTGTATTTTGTTCTCTTGATTTAGTCATTTTTTATTTATTTTTTGAAGGGGGCCTTATTCCAATGTTTTTGATAATTGGTATCTGGGGAGGACCAAAGAGAGTTTATTCAGCTTTTAAATTCTTTTTATTTACATTGCTCGGATCAGTTTTAATGTTAGTTGCAATCATTACAATTTATTGGCTTACAGGTACTACCGATGTAATTAAACTTTTGGATACAAGAATACCTTCGGAATACCAATATTTACTTTGGTTAGGATTTTTTACATCGTTTGCTGTCAAAATGCCAATGTGGCCCGTTCACACTTGGTTGCCCGATGCACACGTAGAAGCACCAACAGCAGGCTCAGTTATTTTAGCAGCTATACTTTTAAAAATGGCAGGATATGGATTTATACGTTTTTCTTTAGGTTTGTTTCCTGTGGCATCAGATTATTTTACACCTTTTGTTTTTACTTTAAGTATCATCGCTATAATTTACACTTCCTTAGTTGCGTTAATGCAAGAGGATATGAAAAAGTTAATAGCTTACTCTTCAGTTGCACACATGGGTTTTGTAACAATAGGAATTTTTTCATTAGTAAAACAAGGATTAGAGGGAAGTATAATTCAAATGATGAGTCATGGATTGGTTTCCGCAGCATTATTTTTATGTGTCGGAGTAGTATATGACAGGTATCATTCCCGAATGATTTCTTCATACGGAGGTATAATAAACATAATGCCAAAATATGCTTTTGTATTTATGATTTTTACTTTGGCAGCACTAGGATTGCCTGGTACAAGTGGTTTTGTTGGTGAATTTTTAGTTTTGGTTGGAGTTTTTCAAAAAAATATAATTGTTGCTGTGCTAGCTAGCTTAGGAATAATTTTTGCAGCGGCTTATATGTTATGGCTTTATAGAAGAGTAATTTTTGGTCGATTAACAAACTCAGAAATTAAAGATATGAAAGATTTAAATAATATAGAGTTATATATTTTTGCATCATTAGTATTTTTAATTTTATTTTTTGGCTTTTATCCAGAACCACTACTAAATACACTCGATGTATCCATTAATAATTTGATTGAAAATTATAATACGAATTTAAATTTTCATATTGCAAAGAGTAATAATTAAATGCAGACAATTATTTATATTTTACCGGAGTTATTTTTATCAATTGCTATAATTTCTCTTCTAATGATTGGGGTTTTTGTCAAGAAAAGTTTTCAATTGGTGAATTTAATTGGAATTATAAGTTTAATATTTGCAATAGCTTTAGTTATAAACCAGCCTGATGAAATAGTAAAAATTTTTAATCAAAGTTATATAATAGATAAACTTTCGATTGTTATGAAAGTTCTTACATTATTATTTTGTATATTTGTTCTACTTTCATCAAAGGAATATGTAAAAATTAATAATATTGATAAAATTGAATATCCAATAATTATTCTTGCTTCTGTTCTAGGCATGATATTAATGATAAGTTCATACGACCTAATTGTTTTTTATTTAGGACTGGAGTTGCAGTCTTTATGTCTTTACATTTTGGCTTCCTTTAAGAGAGATGACGAAAAATCTACTGAAGCAGGCTTAAAATATTTTGTTTTAAGTGCGCTTGCTACTGGTATCTTACTTTATGGATGTTCTCTTATTTATGGATTTACTGGATCAACAAATTTTGAAGTAATTTCATCAAACTTAGATAGAAATAACACTGGAGCTGTATTTGGTATTGTTTTTATAATTGTTGGTTTAGCATTTAAAGTTTCAGCTGTCCCATTTCATATGTGGACACCAGATGTTTACGAAGGTTCACCAACTTCAATAACAAGTTTTTTTGCTATTGTTCCAAAAATTGCTGCATTATGTGTTTTTATTAGATTTATGTATGTTCCTTTTTCAAATGTAGTTGACCAATGGCAGACAATAATAGTTTTTTTATCTATAGGCTCAATGATATTAGGTGCTGTAGCTGCTATAGGTCAAAATAATATAAAAAGATTAATGGCATATAGCTCTATAGGTCATATGGGCTATGCATTAGCAGCTCTATCAACAGGAACTAACTCAGGAATTCAAAATACAATAATTTATTTAATAATTTATTTAGTAATGAATTTAGGAGCCTTCGGCTGCATTTTTATGATGAAAAGAGAAAATGTTTTTTATGAAAACATTAACGATTTATCTGGATTATCAAAGAATCATCCAATTCTCTCTTTGGGTTTTTTGATAATACTTTTTTCACTTGCTGGAGTGCCACCCTTAGCAGGTTTTTTTGCCAAATTTTATGTATTTATGACTGTAATAGAATCTGAAATGTATGCTTTAGCAATTATTGGACTTTTGACTACAGTTATTTCAGCATTTTATTATTTAAGAATTATAAAAATAATTTATTTTGATAAACCAAAGAAACCATTTGAATTAAATTATGACTGGGGTTTAAAAATTCCTTTAATTTTATCAAGTATTTTAATTTTAATTTACTTTATATATCCATCAATTTTAATTGATGTTATTTCTCAAATAAAAATTTATCAATGAAGTTTAAAATTTACAAATATGACAATGTAACAAGCAGTAATGATATTGCTATAGAATTAATTAAATCAAAAAAAAAGTTGTCTGGATGTGTATGTGCAAAATTCCAAAGCAAAGGCAGAGGTAGGTATGGTAAAAAATGGATTTCAAAAAAAGGAAACTTATTTGCAACAATATTTTTTCATCTAGGAAAAAAATATCCAGTATTTAATGAATTTTCATTGATTAGTCCTATTATTGTTTCTGATGTAATTAAAAAAATTTGTACAGGTAGTAATATTAGCTTAAAATTTCCAAATGATATATTTTTGAACGGAAAAAAAGTTTGTGGAATATTACAAGAAAAGATTGTTTCCGAAGGAAAAAATTTCTTAATTATAGGAATAGGAATAAATGTTATTTCTAGTCCCAATTTAAATGATAGATATAAAGCCACAAATATTTTTTCTGAAACTAATAAGAAAATAAATATAAACGAGATTGTCGATTTAATAATATTTTCATATGAGAATTTTTTTAAAAAATTAAATTCTTATAACTATAAAAATTTTAAAAAAAGGGCAGATCTAATATCTGTTAACTAAATAGTAGGATGAACATAATTATTGGAGATATAGGAAATACAATAACTAAAATTTGTTTAATTGAAAAAAATAATTTTAAGTTAAAGAAAATAATTTTTTTTAATAGCAAAAATATTCAATCAAATTTTTTTTTAAAAAAAAAGTTAAACCATATTATCAAAGGTAAATTAATAAATAAAAAAGCTTTATTTTCTAGTGTTGTTCCTAAATATGAAAACTTACTAAAAAGATATCTTAATAAATTTCATAAAATCAAATTAATAGAAATTAAAGATAAAAAAATAAGAAAAATAATTAAAATTAATTTAAAAAATAAAAATCAAATTGGATCTGATAGAATAGCGAATGCAGTTGGAGTTTATAAAAAATACAAAAATAATTGTATAGTTGTAGATTTTGGTACCGCAACTACTTTTGATGTTGTTACTAAAAATGGAATTTATAATGGTGGGATTATTGCCCCAGGAGTAAATCTTTCAATTAAAAGTTTATCGAAATCAGCAGACCAAATACCTTTATTTTCAATTAAAAAACAAAAAAAAATAATAGGGAAAAATACCATGGAAGCTTTACGTTCTGGTTTTTATTGGGGATATTCAGGTTTGATTAGTAATATTATTTTAAAAATTCAGAAAGAAACTAAAAAAAAATATAAAATTATTTTTACAGGTGGTTATGCTGCCTTATTTAAAACTTCAATAATGCAAACTTTTGCTATAGATAGGAATATAACAATTAAGGGAATTATTGAAATTTTTAAGGAAAATAAAAAGCATTTAAATTAATGAAAAAAGAAGAATTTATTTTTTGTCCTTTGGGAGGTTCCGGCGAAATAGGAATGAATATGAATCTGTTTGCATATGGTAATCCTGAAAATCGTAAATGGATTATAGTAGACATAGGAGTTACTTTTGCAGATGATACAATTCCTGGAATTGATTTAATTTATCCTGACCCTGGATTTATAGTTGATAAAAAAGATGATTTGCTTGGTTTGGTTTTAACGCATGCTCATGAAGATCATATAGGAGCAATAGCACATATATGGCCAAAATTACTTTGTAATATTTACGCAACTCCATTTACAAGTGTTTTGATACAAGAAAAATTTAAAGAAAAAAAAATAAATATAGGAGATAAATTAAAAATTATTGAGCTTAATGGTAAAGTTCAGTTAGGCCCATTTAATATAGAATTCGTTACTTTAACTCATTCAATATTAGAACCCAATGGTTTAAGTATACAGACACCAGCCGGAACGGTTTTGCATACAGGAGATTGGAAATGTGACCCAAATCCTTTGATTGGTGAAACAATTAATGAAAAAAAATTAAGACAGATTGGAGAAAAGGGAGTTTTGGCTATGATTTGCGATTCAACCAACGTGTTTAGTCCAGGTAGAGCTGGATCTGAATTAGATGTTAGAAAAAATTTGTTAAAAATAATGGAAAGCAAACAAAAAAGAATAATCGTTACATCATTTGCGTCAAATGTAGCAAGAATGGAAAGTATTTTTTATTGCGCTGAAAAAATTGGTAGAAAAATATCATTGGTAGGTAGATCCATGCATAGAATTTACAAGGCAGCAAAACAGTGTGGGTATTTAAAAAATTTGATTGACCCCACGGATCCCAGAGAAGCTAAAAAAATTTCTAGAGAAAAAATTGTATATTTGTGTACAGGTAGCCAAGGAGAACCTAATGGTGCAATGATGAGAATTTCAAATTATATTCATCCTGATGTAATCATTGAATCAGGTGATACAGTAATTTTCTCATCCAAAATAATTCCTGGTAATGAAAAGAAACTATATAAATTGCATAATCAATTAGTAAAAAATGAAATAGAAGTTGTTTCTGAAGAAAATGAATTTGTTCATGTGTCAGGGCATCCAAACAGAGAAGATTTAAAAGATATGTATAACTGGGTAAAACCCAAATCCGTTATACCGGTCCATGGAGAACATAGGCATATGATTGAACATATTAATTTTGCAAAAGAAATGCAGGTTCCTTATCCTGTTCAAGTCGAAAATGGCGACATTGTTCTATTATATCCAGGAAATAAACCTGAAGTTATAGACAAGGCACCAGTAGGAAGAATATTTGTTGATGGAAACATAAGCGTAGGAGAAGAATCTAAATCTATTAAAGAAAGAAGAAATATTTCTTTCAATGGATTTTTAGAAATTACAATTATAGTTAATGATATTGGAGCAATAGTAAAAAAACCCATAATTTCGTTTAAGGGAATACCGAGCCATGAAGAAAATAGCGATTTTATTTTTGAACTTGAAGATAAAATACAAGATATATGTAAAACTTTTTCATTAAAAAACTCAAATCAAGAACAAAATTTAATAGAAGCACTCAGAATCAATTGCAGAAAAACTATTAAAGAAAAGACTGGAAAAAGGCCTTATACGAACGTAAATTTAGTAAGGATTTAAAAGATAGCATTTATGTATTTATCAAAATTATTTATTCCTTTATTAAAAGAAACACCATCTGAGGCAAAAATTAAATCACACCAACTCATGTTAAGGACAGGAATGATTAAGCAATCTTCCACAGGAATTTACTCCTGGTTACCTCTTGGTTTTAAGATAATGAAAAAAATAGAAAAGATTGTTAGAGAGGAACAAAATCATATTGGAGCACAAGAGTTATTGATGCCGACAATACAATCCGCCAATATATGGAAAGAAAGTGGCAGGTATGATGATTATGGAGAAGAAATGTTAAGAATAAAAGACCGACAAGGTAGAGAGATGCTCTATGGGCCTACTAATGAAGAGTTAATAACTGAAATATTTAGAGCAAGCGTAAAATCATACAAATCACTTCCTCAACTTTTATATCATATTCAATGGAAATTTCGTGACGAACTACGACCAAGATTTGGTGTAATGAGATGCAAAGAATTCTTTATGAAGGATGCATATTCTTTTGATGTAAATGATGTAGAAGCAGGAAAATCATATAATAAAATGTTTTTTGCTTATCTAAAAACTTTTAAAAGATTGGGACTTACCGCTATACCAATGAGAGCAGAAACTGGTCCAATCGGAGGAGATCTTTCTCACGAATTTGTTATTTTGGCTGAAACTGGTGAGAGTAAAATTTATTCAGACAAAAGAATCTTTGATACAGATATAAGTAAGTACACTGGAGATGATGATTCTATTAATGAACTAAGAAAAAAATATGGAGAATTTTATTCAGTTACTGATGAAAAATTTAATAAAGAGGATTTTGAGAAAAAAGTAAAAAAAGAAAATCAATTAGTTACAAAAGGAATTGAAGTAGGTCATATTTTTTATTTTGGTGACAAATATTCTAAACCTTTGAAATGTGCAGTAGATTTACAAGATGGAAAAAAAGTTTATGTTAAAATGGGTTCCTACGGAATCGGTGTGTCCAGATTAGTAGCTGCAATAATAGAAGCTAAATTTATTAACAATGTAATGAAATGGCCAAATTCAGTCACACCTTATGAAGTTGCAATAATACCTAGTTTGCAAAAAAATGATAAATCAAATTATACAAAGGCAGAAAAAGCTTATAACTTTTTAAAAAAGAATAATATTGATGTGATTTTTGATGATACAGACGAGCATCTGTCAGCAAAATTTAAAAAATTTGATCTAATTGGTATACCATATCAAATTATATTGGGTTCAAAATCCACTCATGATAAATTTGAATTTAAAGAAGTTAATGGTAAAACTGAAAGCTTAACTTTAGAAGAAATTAAAAATAAACTAACTAATATAAAAAATTAAATTGATTTCAAAAATTGAGCAAAAAATTGCCTTTAGATATTTAAAACCTAAAAAAAAGGAAGGTTTCTTAAAAATTATTTCAATTTTTTCTTTTACAGGAATTGCACTTGGCGTAGCCATTTTGATTATTGTTATGTCAGTTATGGATGGTTTTAGAGCAGAATTAATTAGTAAAATTTTGGGATTTAATCCTCATATTATTGTAAAGCCTTATGATCGAGAAATTGATAAAAACGATCTCATAAATCTTGATTCATTAAAAAATCAAATATCCGAAACGGCATTTACTTTTAGTGGAGAAGGAATTTTAATTAATAGAGAAAATACCAAGGGTATATTGATTCGATCCTATGTTAATGATGATATTCATAAAATTGATTTAATTAACCAAGGAATTATCGAGGGGTCTTTGCGATCTTTTAATAAAGATACAATCTCAATTGGAAAAGAATTGGCTATATCTTCAAACTTATCTGTTGGTGATCAAATCACTTTAATGTCGACATCAAATTTACAAACTCCATTTGGTGATTTGCCTACGCAGGATAAATTTAAAATTTCTTCAATATTTAGTACTGGATTAGCAGAGTTTGATCAAAACGTAATTTTCATGCCATTTCAAAATGCTAATTCTTTATTTGAGCTATCAAGTATGGATATAAATTTAGAAATATTTCTAAATAAACCTGAGCAAGCTGAAATAGTAAAAGAAAAAATAGAAAAATTATTTATTAATCATTATGTTTACTCATGGGCTGATCTAAACAAGTCATTCTTTGCTGCTTTAAAAGTTGAAAGAAATGTTATGTTTATTATTCTGACATTGATCATAATAGTAGCGGCTTTTAATATAATATCAGGATTAACAATTTTAGTTAAAAATAAAACAAAAGAAATAGCAATATTGAGAACTTTGGGAATTAGTAAAAAATCTATAGCAAAAATTTTTTTTCTTACAGGTTTCACAATAGGTTTGTTAGCTACTATTACCGGTGTAACATTTGGTATATTATTTTCGTACTATATAGAGGATATAAGAGTTTTAATTACGACAATATTTAATGTGAGATTATTTCCTGAAGAAATATATTTTTTAAGCCAAATGCCTTCCGAAATAAATTATAAATATGTACTTATTATTTCTTTATTCTCACTGATAATAACTTTTTTGGCTACAATCTTTCCTTCTTTATCAGCAGCAAAATTAGATCCTATAAAGGCTTTAAAATATGAATAATGAAATAATTAGACTTTCAAATATATCAAAAAAATATGTTTCAGCAGATAAAAATATTATTGTTTTAAAAAAAATTAATTTAAAAATTAATAAAGGTGAATTGATTTCACTTACGGGACCATCTGGTTCAGGAAAATCAACTTTGCTACATATTATAGCTTTATTAGATTTGCCTTCATCCGGTGAAGTTTTTTTTAAAAAAAAAAATTTTTCTAAATCTAATGATAATGAGAAAGATTTGGTGAGAAAAAAAGGTATATCAATAATATATCAACAAAATAATTTACTTAGTGATTTTACTGCTTTAGAAAATGTAATAATACCTTTGGTCAACAATGGTTTTTCTTGGAGTGAATCAAATAATAAGGCTAAAGAAACTCTTTCTTTAGTAAATTTAAAAGATCGACTTAATCACTTTCCAAGCGAACTATCAGGAGGAGAACAACAAAGGGTTGCAGTAGCTCGTGCTTTAGTAACAGAACCAGATTTAATTTTAGCCGATGAACCAACGGGAAGCCTAGATAGAAAAACATCTAATGAAATATTTTCATTATTTTTAAAATTAAAATCAAAAAAAAGAGCAATATTTTATGCAACTCATAATAGAGAATTATCAAACAGAGCAGACTACAAGTTAAATATTTTAGATGGTAATATAACTAGAAGTAATGAATGAACTTGTTAAGAAAGAATTTAACCATCTAAAGATTCATAGCCAATATTCAATTTGCGAAGGAGCATTAAGAATAAAAGATCTCGCAAAATATTGTAAAGAAAATAAAATTAAAGCAATAGGTTTATGCGATACTAATAATTTATGTGGAGCTTTAGAATTTTCGGAATTGATTGCTAAATCAAAAACGCAACCAATTATAGGAACTCAGATTAATATTAATTATAAAGGTAATCTGGGAAAAATTCCTTTATTTGCTAAGGATTTAGAGGGATATAAAAATTTAATAAAATTATCATCAAAATCATTTCTAGAAATTACTGATAATGAGGAGCCTCATTGCAAAATTGAAGATCTAGAATCTAATAATAAAGGTATAATTTTACTTTCAGGGTCTCTTGACGGATTGATAGGAAAATTATTTTTTAAAAATCTTACAGATCAAATTAATTTACTGCTCAAAAGATTTCAAAAAATCTTTAAAGAAAATTTTTATCTTGAAATTCAAAGACATCATGATAATGGAGAAAAAACATTTGAAAATTTTTTACTAGATATTTCGGAAAAATTAAATTTACCATTAATAGCTACTCAAGAAGTATTTTATCTTGATAAAAATATGCACGAAGCCCACGACGCATACTTGTGTATTGGCGAAAAAACTTATGTAAATTCAAAAGATAGGAAAAAATATACTGATTCACATTATTTAAAAAGTGCCGAAGAAATGTATGAACTATTTAAAGACATCCCTGAAGCTTTAGAGAATAATATTAATTTTCCATATAGAATATCTTACAGACCCAAAAATTCGGCACCAATTCTTCCAAATATACAGACCAGCAAAGTTAAAAATGTAGATGAATTATTAATAAAAGATTCATTTGAAGGTTTAAATGAAAAATTGCAAGAATATGTCTTTTCAGAAATTGCAAGTAAGGATAAAGAAAATCTTAAAAAAAAATATATTGAAAGACTAAATCATGAAATTAAAATAATTTCAAAAATGAAATATGCTAGTTATTTTTTGATTGTAGCTGACTATATCAAATGGGCAAAAAAAAATAATATACCTGTGGGACCTGGCAGAGGATCGGGAGCAGGATCTCTTGTTGCTTGGGCTTTATCTATAACGGATATAGATCCAATTAAGTTTGATTTAATTTTTGAGAGATTTTTAAATCCTGATAGAATTTCAATGCCAGATTTTGATATAGATTTTTGTGAAGAAAAAAGAGATCAAGTTTTAGAATATTTAAAAAAAAAATATGGAAAAGGTGTAGCCCATATAATTACTTTTGGAAAATTAAAAGCAAGAATGGCCTTCAGAGATATTGGTAGAGTTTTGGGTTTACCTTATGGATATGTAGATACTTTATGCAAAATGATCCCATTTGATCCATCTAGACCCATTGATTTAGAAAAAGCTATAGCTCAAGAGCCAAGGATACAAAAAGAAGAACAAAAAGATCCTAGAGTAAAAAAACTAGTAGAAATTTCAAAAAAATTAGAAGGACTTAATAGAAACATGGCAACTCATGCAGCAGGAGTAGTAATTCCTGAAGAAAAATTAGCTGAACTGGTTCCTATGTATAAAGATCCTACTTCTGATTCACTTTTGCCATCAACACAATTTGATATGTATGCATCGGAAAATGCTGGATTAGTAAAATTTGATTTACTTGGCCTGAAAACTTTAACAGTAATAAATAAAACAATATCACTTTTAAAAGACAAAAAAATTGAATTAGATATTAATAAAATTAAACTTAATGATAAAAAAATTTTTGAATTATTAAGTTTGGGTCATACAGTTGGTTTATTTCAATTGGAAAGCGCTGGTATGAGAGATGCTTTAGTAAACATGAAACCAAATAAGTTTGAAGATATTATTGCTTTAGTCGCGTTGTACAGGCCAGGTCCAATGAGTAATATTCCTATTTATAATCAATGTAAACATGGAGTAAAAGAACCCGATTATTTACATCCTAAACTAAAAAAAATATTAGAACCTACCTATGGAGTAATTATTTATCAGGAGCAGGTAATGCAGATAGCTCAAGAATTATCTGGATTTTCCGCAGGTGAAGCAGATATTTTAAGAAGAGCAATGGGAAAAAAGAAAAGGGTAGAATTAGAAAAACAAAAGGAAAGATTTGTAAATGGGGCTGCAAAGAATGGTATACCAAAAGATAAATCAACTTTTATATTTAAAAAAATAGAACCATTTGCTGAGTATGGATTTAACAAAAGTCATGCAGCTGCTTATGCAATGATAGCTTATCAAACAGCTTATTTAAAAACTTACTATCCTAATGAATTTATTGCGGCTTCAATGTCTAATGAGCTATCAAACACAGACAAATTAAGCGAATTTTTTGAAGAATTAAAAAGATTAAATATTCAAGTTCAGTCCCCCTGTGTTAACGAATGTTATGCTGACTTTATTCCAAAAGAAAATACTTTGTTCTATGCTCTCGGTGCAATTAAAAACGTCGGTTATGAAGCTATTAATCAATTAGTACAAGAAAGAGAAAAAAATGGAAAATTTAAATCTATAAGTGATTTTATAAATAGAGTTAATCCAAAAAATATTAACAAACTTCAACTAGAGGGGTTAGTGAGAGCTGGAGCTTTTGATTCAATTTTCAAGAACAGAAAGGTACTTTTTAAAAATATTCCAAATATTATACAAAATTCAAAGACTATATTTGAAAATAAAATCCAAAACCAAACCAGTCTATTTACTGAAGAAGGACAAAAAGTTTCATATTTAATACAAGACAAAAATACCTCTGGTTGGTCAAGAAGCGAAACTTTGTCAAAAGAGTTTGAGTCAATTGGTTTTTATATATCGGATCATCCTTTAAAAGATTACGAAGAATTACTTAAACAATATAAGGTGAAATCATTTAAAGATTTTGAGGAGACTTCCTGCGAGGAGGCTTCAGTAGCTGGAACTGTTATGTCTGTTAAAGAAAAAAAAACAATCAGTGGCAATAGATTTGCTATAGTTAAGTTTAGTGATTTAAGCAAAGTTTATGAACTTTTTTTATTTTCAGAAATTTTAGAAAAAAACAAAGAAGATTTAAAAGAAGGAGAATCTTTCTTAATTACAATTATAAAAGATAAAGAACACCAGGAGAATCGCTTTAGGAGGATAAATGTTAGACAAATCTTAAGCTTTAATAAAATAACCAAATTTAATTATGATAAAGTACAAATAGACTTAAATAATTTTTATGATCTGGAAAAATTAAATAAAGTAATTGATAAAAAAGGAGAAACCAAAATAAAAATTTCAGTATTTGACGATGATAAAAATTATTTGTTTGAGTTAAAAAACAAAAGAAAATTTGATTACGAAACTCTGAAAAGCTTAAATAACCAGCCTTATATAAAGAAAATAAGCTTTTAATTCTTATTGAACTTTACTTATTAAGATTGTAAAACATCACAATTAAATACGCACACAATTTTTGGTCGTGAGACCTCCGGTCCTTAAGTGGAAAGAATTGTGGAGGAATAACCGGGAAACTATGAAATTACCAAGTGTTACAATAAAAAATTTATTGGAAGCGGGAGTACATCTAGGGCACAAAACTTTTAGATGGAATCCAAAAATGAATAAATTCATTTTTGGTTCAAAAAACTCAATACATATTATTGATCTTGTTCAAACACTAGAAATGATAAATGCGGCTTTAGTTGAAATCCATAAGTGCGTATCTTCAGGAGGAAGAATACTTTTTGTCTCAACAAAAAAACAAGCTTCTGCAAGTGTAGCTAACTTAGCTAACGAAACTTCACAATTTTATGTTAATCATAGATGGCTAGGCGGCATGTTAACAAATTGGAAAACTATATCCAATTCTATAAAAAGATATAAGAAACTTTCAGCAGAATTAAAAAAAGAGAACACAGGTTTTACAAAAAAAGAAATATTAAAAATGGGCATGCAAAGAGATAAATTAGAAAGATCACTAGGTGGAATAGCTGATATGACTAAAATTCCTGATATGATTTTTATAATAGATACAAATATTGAGGAATTGGCAGTAAAGGAAGCTATAAAATTAAATATTCCTATAGTTGCTATTGTTGATACCAATTCTGATCCAGGAGGAATTAATTATCCAATTCCAGGAAATGATGATGCCAGAAGAGCAATTAGTTTATATTGTGATTTAGTAAAACAGACCATATTAGATGCACAAAAAAATATATTTAAAGGAAAAGAAGATAAAGTTACCAAAGAAGAATTTGTTAAAGAAAAAAAGAATATAGAGCAAAAATCAATTCTAAAGGAAGAGACTAAAAAAAAACAAAAAGAGAAAAGTAAAAAAAAAACCAAGTCTATTTTTTCAAAAATTAAGGCACTTACTTCTAGTAAATCAAAAAAATAGTTTTTATGCCTAACAATAATACACTCGAAAAAGTAAAAAAACTAAGGGAACTTACTGGCGTAGGTTTCAAAGATTGTAAAATTGCTATAGATGAAAACAAAGGTGATATAGAAAAATCAATAGATTTTTTAAGAAAAAAAGGAATTGCTAAAGCAAATAAAAAAATGGAAAGAGTGGCAGCAGATGGATTAATTGCAATTTCTCAAAAAAATAATAATTTTTCAATAATAGAGATAAATAGTGAAACAGATTTTGTTGCAAAAAACAAAGAGTTTCTTAAATTTGTAGAAGAAGTATCTAACATAGCTCTATCAAGTTCCGGAAAAATGGAAAATATTTTAAAATCAAATATGAAAAATAAAAAAAATGTAAAAGATAATTTGGTTTCTTTAATATCAAAAATAGGGGAAAAAATTACATTAAGAAGAACCGATTTTATTGGATCTGAAAAGTATATAAATTTTAGCTATATACATTCAGCTGTTCAAGAAAATCTTGGTAAGATTGGAGTTTTAATAAGCTTAGAAACTAGCAAAAAAAAGGATGAGATATTGGAATTTGGCAAACAATTATCCATGCATGTTGCTGCATCTTCTCCATTATCAATTGACAAGGCTGGATTAGATGAAAATTTTCTAAAAAAAGAAAAAGAAATAATAAAAGAAGAATTAAAAAATAGTGGAAAAGATGATAAAATTATTAATAAAATAGCAGATGGAAAATTAAATAAATTCATATCTGATAATACTTTATTAAATCAAGAGTGGATTATGGAACCTAAGAAGAAAGTCAAGGATATTTTAAAAGAAGTATCTGGAAAAGATAAAATAGAAATAAAAAAATTTATAAGATTTAAAGTTGGTGAAGGAATTTAAAATATGTCTTCAGAAGAAATAATAAATAATTGCAATTCTAAAATGAAAAAAGCATTTGAGGTATTTATTAATGATTTGGGTGCCTTAAGAACTGGGCGCGCAAATTCTGCTATGTTAGATATAATTAAAGTTGAAGTATATGGACAAAAAATGTCAGTGAATCAGCTAGCTACTATATCTACTCCTGAGCCACGACTTATTACCGTTCAAGTTTGGGATCAGAATAATGTTGGGCTAATTGATTCAGCTATTAAGAAATCAAATTTGGGTATTAATCCACAAATTGATGGTCAGTTAATGAGAATTCCAATACCAAGTCTCACCGAAGAAAGAAGAGTTGAGTTAAAAAAAATCATGGGAGGTTTAGCTGAAAAATCAAAAGTTTCTATAAGAAATATAAGAAGAGAAGCAAATGATAAATTAAAAAAAGATTTTAAAGACAAAAAGATTAGTGAAGACGAAAGCAAAAATGCAGAAAAAAAAATTCAAAATATTACCGATAAGCAAATTTCAGAAGTAGAAAAAAAATTATCAGAAAAAGAAAAAGAAATAATGACGGTATGAATAAATTAAATCATGTCGCTATAATTATGGATGGTAATGGGCGATGGGGTTTAAAGAAAAAAAAATCAAGAAATTACGGTCATTTAAATGGTATTAAAACTGTTGAGAATGTAATTAAAAATTCAATAATTCAACAAATACCATATTTAACTCTATATACTTTTTCAACAGAGAATTGGAGAAGACCTGAAAACGAAATTAACTTTCTTTTTGATTTAATTAGAAAATCATTAAAAAGAAAATTAAAAAAAATAATTAAAGAAAATATTAGAGTAAATATCATTGGAAAAAGAAAAGGACTACCTAAAGACATAATAAAGATTATAAAACTGATAGAAAAAAAAACGATTAAAAATAGAAAGATTACGTTAAATATTGCTTTAAATTATGGATCTAAAGAAGAAATAATTAATGCTTGTAAAAATATTGCACCCAAAAATGTTAAAAATATTAATATAAATAGTTTCGAAAAAGAATTGTATACAAAAAATATTCCAGATCCTGATATTTTAATAAGAACAGGGGGAACTAGAAGATTGAGCAACTTTTTACTTTGGCAGTTGGCTTATTCTGAAATATTTTTTGTAGATAAATTGTGGCCAGATTTTAATGGAAATGATTTTATTAAAATAGTTAATAAATTTAAAAAGATTAAAAGAAACTTTGGTAAAATATAATGTCAAAAGAATTAAAAAAAAGAATAATTACATCTGTTTTACTAATTTTTTTAGTAATTTTGTGTATAAACAAAATTTTATTTTCCTTTATATCTTTTGCAGTTTTTATTCATTGTTACAGAGAATGGATAAATATGAATACTCCATATTTTTTTATTAAAAGAAAAGAAAGCTCATTTTTCGCAATTCAATTTTTAGGTTTTATTTATCTATTTATTTTTTGGTTATCATCGTTAATTATATATGATTACTTTGGTCCAATTTTTTTCATTTTTATTTTATTTATATGTGCTTTTTCTGATGTAGGAGGATATTTTTTTGGAAAAATGATTGGTGGAATTAAATTAACAAAAATAAGCCCTAAAAAAACGGTTGCAGGAAGTGTTGGGTCATTTATTTTTTCTATAATTCCCTTAATTTTATTTAATTATCAAAATTATATAGATGTAAAATTTACATTAACAAATATATTAGTTTGCTTAATTATTTCATTATCATGTCAAATAGGGGACTTAATTATTTCATATTTTAAAAGATTGAATAAAATAAAAGATACTGGGAATATACTACCAGGCCACGGTGGTATCCTCGATCGTATAGATGGAATAATTTTTGCGATCCCTGTTGTGTATATGTTAAAAATTATGCAAATCTTCTAAGATGAAAAAAAAAATAGCAATACTTGGTTCTACCGGATCTATAGGAAAATCCACTTTGGATGTTGTAAAAAAAGATAAAAAAAATTTTGATGTTGTTTTGTTAACAGCAAACAATAATTACAGAAAACTTATTCAACAGGCAAAAGAGTTTAACGTAAAAAACATTATTATAAAAAATAAAAATTTTTATTACAAAGTAAAAAATTCTTTAAAAAAAAATAAAACAAAAGTTTTTTTTGGCGATGTTGTAATTTCAAAAATAATTTCAGGAAAACTAGATTATACCATGTCATCTATAGTTGGTTTAGCTGGATTACAACCAACAATTGATGCTATTAAAATTAGTAAGACAGTAGCTATAGCCAATAAAGAAGCAATAATTTGTGGTTGGGAGGTTTTATCAAAATTTATTAAAAGATATAAAACAAGAATAATACCTGTCGATTCAGAACATTTTTCTATCATGGAACTTACAAAAAATATAAATCATGAAGAAGTAGAAGAAATAATTATCACTGCATCGGGCGGTCCTTTTTTACGAACTTCATTAAAAAAATTAAAAAAAATAAAACCTAGCCAGGCCATAAAGCACCCTAATTGGAGTATGGGTAAAAAAATATCAATTGATTCTGCTAATATGATGAATAAAGTTTTTGAAATAATTGAGGCTAATAAACTTTTTAAATTTGATAAATTTAAATATAAAATAATGATTCATCCACAATCTTTGATCCATTCTATAGTTAGATTTAAGAATGGTATGACAAAAATGATTTTATATAATGCAGATATGAAAATACCAATATCAAATACTTTATATGAGAATAAAAAATCTTTGAAAAATATATCTCGAATAGATATTAATACGCTTAACAAACTATCTTTTGAAAATGTTGATAAAAAAAAATTTCCATCAATTAAATTAATTAATAAATGTTTTGAATCAGGACCTTCTACAGCAATCATAATTAATGCGGCTAACGAAGTTCTGGTAAATATGTTTTTGAAAAGAAAAATTGATTTCTTGGATATAGTCAATAATATAAATAAGATTTTTTATGACAAAGATTTCAAAAAATATGCTAAAAAGAAACCGAAGTCGCTAAAAGATATTAAAATAGCCGACAATTGGGCTAGATTGAAAACCGCAAGCATGTGTGTAAGATAGATTTATGTTCAATTTTATAAAAAAAATCTCTCATATCATTTTGTTTTTTTGTTTTTTTGCAAGCAATTCTCTTGCAGAAATGGTTAATAAAATTGAAGTAAAGGGTAACAATAGAGTTTCAAAAGAAACAATAATAGTTTACGGAGATATTTCTTTAGGAAAGAATT
>CACFOR010000002.1 GCA_902567785.1 uncultured Pelagibacteraceae bacterium
TATTGCAAAAAAAATTAATGTTAATACTCTAATAACTACCGGAGAAAATGATGTGGGGTCTACTCCTGAAATGTCTAATAATTTGAGCAAAATGATTCGAGGAAGTAAGTTTATTGAAATAAAGAAGGGAAAACATCTCTGTAGTATAGAATGCGCTGATGATGTTAATATAACTTTTAAAAAATTTATAGATCAAAACAATGGCTAAACTAAAAGAATATAAAATGTATATCAACGGTTCATGGGTTGATGCCGAAAATAAAAAGACTTTTGAAAGTTTAAATCCAGAAAATAATGAACCATGGGCTGTTGTTCCAGAAGCTAGCACAAAAGATGTGGATAAAGCTGTCAAAGCAGCTCAAAAAGCTTTTGAAGGAAAGTGGCCT
This sequence comes from uncultured Pelagibacteraceae bacterium, assembly GCA_902567785.1. Classification (GTDB taxonomy): domain Bacteria; phylum Pseudomonadota; class Alphaproteobacteria; order Pelagibacterales; family Pelagibacteraceae; genus AG-414-E02. The sequence goes on from CACFOR010000002.1 coordinate 387, forward strand.
AAATTAATGCCAAGAGAAAGAGCTAATTATTTAAAAGCTATAGCAAATCAATTAAGAGAAAATGCTGAGGCATTAGGAAAAATTGAAACAATCGATACAGGAAAACTTTTTAGAGAAACCAAAACGCAAGCTAATTACATTGCTGAATACTATGATTATTTTGCAGGATTAGCGGATAAAGTTGAAGGAACTGTTTTGCCAATTGACAAGCCCAACATGCAAGTAATTACGACTAGAGAACCAATCGGTGTAATTGCTGCTGTTATTCCTTGGAATTCTCAAATGCTATTAACCGCTGTGAAACTTGCTCCAGCTTTAGCGATGGGAAATACTGTTGTAATTAAATCTTCCGAGCTAGCACCAGCAACTATGTTTGAATTTGCAAAATTAATAGAAAAAACCGGAATACCAAAAGGAGTTGTAAATGTTGTATCAGGATTCGGTGAACCTTGTGGAAAAGCTTTAACTACTCACAAAAATGTTGAAAGAATTGCTTTTACTGGAGGACCAGAAACAGCAAGACATATTATTAGAAACTCTGCAGAAAATTTGTCACAAGTGAGTTTGGAATTAGGAGGAAAAAGTCCTGTTGCTGTATTCGAAGATGCTGACCAAGAAAATGCATTAAATGGTATAACCGCAGGTATTTTTGGAGCAAGCGGTCAAAGTTGTATAGCTGGATCTAGATTATATTTACAAAAAAATATTTATAAAAATTTTTTAGATAAATTAGTTAATCGTGCTAAAAAAATAAAATTAGGTAACCCAATGGCTACTGATACACAAATGGGTCCTCTAAGCAGTTTAAAACAGTTAGAAATAATAGAAAAAAATATAAAACTTACAGTGGATCAAGGTGGAAAAATAAAATGTGGAGGAAAAAGGCACAGCTTATCAAATAAAGGGTATTACTTCCCAGCTACAATAATAGAATGCGAAAATCATAACCTTCCTACAGCTGAAAATGAATTATTTGGTCCAATCTTATCTGTGATGAAATTTGAAACTGAAGAAGAAGTCATTAACAAAATGAACGATAATCAATACGGTTTGTCCTCTGGAGTTTACACAAAAGATTTAGGAAGAGGTTTAAGAGTTTCAAAAGCAATAAGAGCTGGAATCACTTTTGTGAATACTTATCGATTAATATCACCTTCCGCACCTTTTGGCGGAATGAAAGATAGCGGGTATGGAAAAGAAGCGGGAATTGAATCAATAAAAGATTACACAAGAATTAAAACCACATGGTTTAATACTTCTGACAAACCTATGTCAGACCCGTTTACTATGGGATAAATGATAAGTGAATATAAAAAAACTGATACTTCTAAAATTCTCTATATTATTAATGATGCTTCCTTAAGATACAAAGGTACGATACCTGATGATTGTTGGCATGAACCATACATGTCAAAACAGGAATTAATTGATGAATTTAATGACGGTGTTCGCATGTATGGTTATCATAATAATAATACATTGATCGGGGTCATAGGAATTCAAGAAGTAAAGGATGTTATTCTTATAAGACACGCTTATACTTTAACTTCCCATCAGAATAAAGGGACGGGAAGTGCGTTGCTTGAGTATTTGTTAAAAAAAAATCAGAATTCTCATTTATTAGTAGGCACTTGGAAGAATGCCACTTGGGCAATTAGATTTTATGAAAAATTTGGTTTTATTCTCCATGGAAAAGAACAATCAACTTTGTTACTCAAAAAATATTGGAAAATATCATCTAAACAAATTAAACACTCCGTAGTTTTAGAAAGATTTTAATTAATTAAATTTAAAATTCATTATATATCCACTTCCTGAAATAGCAGACTTATAATGATAGTCTATTCTAGGTAAAACTCTGTTAAAGAAAAAATTAGCAGTTTCAATTTTTTCTTCAAAAAACTTTTTATTTTTACTTAATTCTTTATAACTAACATCTAAGACTTTAAGCCAAGAATATCCTAAAGCGATGAAACCTAGTACTTTTAAATAATCATTGCAAGCTGCACTTACATCATCCTTGGAGTTTGTCATTTTCGTTTTAATCCAATTAGTAAAATTTAGTGTTGTTTTTAAATATTCTTCCAGTTTTTCAGCTAAAGGTTTTATTTTTGCTTGATTTTTATTTTTTTTAATTTCTTCTTCTATTAATTTTACGTAACGCCCAATGATATCTTTATCTTTATAAATAAGTTTTCTAAAAACCAAATCAATTGCTTGAATTGAATTTGTTCCTTCGTATATTGGTGTAATTCTATTATCCCTGTATAGCTGTTCTATACCTTGATCTTTTGTATAACCATATCCACCAAAAATTTGCATAGCTTCGCTGGTAATTTCCATTCCCATATCACTAAATAATGACTTAACAACTGGAGTCATTAAAGAAACAAAGTCTAAAGCTTCTTCTTTAATTTTACTGTCTTTATGATGTAAGCTAACTTCAGTTTGTTGAGCTAACCAAAAACTTAAAGCTCTTTCACCTTCTATGATTGATTTCATATTTAATAACGATCTTCTTATATCGGCATGATCAATAATTAAGTCAGCTCCATTTTTTGTTTTGCTATTATTAGCTTTTCCTTGTTTTCTTTCTTTTGAATAATTTAAGGCATTTTGATAAGCAATTTCTGATAATCCTAATCCTTGAAGGCCTACAACAATTCGTTCTAAATTCATCATAGTAAACATTGAGCTAAGTCCTTTATTTTTAGGCCCAATCATATGTCCGATAGCTTCTTCAAAATTTAAAACGCATGTAGCAGATCCTCTAATCCCCATTTTGCTTTCAATCGAATTTGTGGAAACTCCATTTCTTGGGCCTAAAGATCCATCTTCTTTGACTTGAATTTTCGGCACCAAAAATAAACTAATTCCTTTCGTTCCCGCTGGTGCGTCAGAAGTTCTAGCAAGAACCAGATGAATAATATTTTCAGTAAGATCTTGATCTCCTGAAGTTATAAATATTTTTTGGCCAGTTAATTTGTAAGTACCATCTGGTTGTTCTACAGCTTTTGTTTTTAATAAACCTAAGTCTGTTCCACAAACTGGTTCTGTTAAGCACATAGTTCCGCTCCAAGTACCTTTCACCATATTAGGAAGAAATTTTTTCTTTATAGAATCTTCACCATGATGAAAAATACAATTATATGCTCCAATACTAAGCTCACTATAAAGTTTAAAAGAGAGACTAGCCGCAGATAGCATTTCGTCAAAAAATGAACTGATAGTTTTGGGCATTCCTTGACCGCCATACTTTGGATCACAAGATAGAGAAACCCATCCATCTTCAATAAATTTTTTATAAGCTTCTTTATATCCCGGGGGAGTTCTTACTACTCCATTTTCTAATTTAGCAGGCGTTTCATCTCCAACTTTAGCCAAAGGTAATATAAGATTTTCAGTTAACTTTGCTGCTTGTTCTAATATATCTTTTGCAAGTTCTGAATTAACTTCTTTGTATTTTTCAAGTGAATTATAGTTAGAATTATCTCTCAACTTCTCGAAGAGAAACATCATGTCATCTACTGGTGCTCTATAAGTTGCCATTAATTCACCAAAGGTTTTCCTGTTGATAGCGTGTGTTTTATTCTAGCTTGAGTATTTTTCATTTCAATAAGTTTAACAAACGCATCTAACTCTAAAGCATACATATCATCTTCGGATAATTCTTTATTTATTGTTGTATTACCTCCGCTAAGTACAAAAGCTAATTTTTTTCCAACTTCCATTCCATGCTCCAAAATTTTCTTTTCTTTAAAAAGTTTTTCAAGAGTTTGGAACATTTTACCTCTAACCTGGCTTCCTGATAACTTAAAAGTTGCCTGTTTTGGAGGTTTATACCCATCTTTTTTCTCATTTATTAAATCTTGAGAAACTGAAAGCAATTTGTTTCTATTCATAATACTTTTGTCTTTCTCTAATAAAAACTTATAAGGCATGGCCTCTATTGGTGAAGTTGCTGTCTTTCCGTAACCAATAATATCAAATACTTTTTGTGAGGCAAAATCAGGATCTTTTTTAGCTTCTTGAGTTTGCATCCATCTCCACAACATATTAGTAGTCCCTCCTCCAGCAGGTATTAATCCTACGAGTGTTTCAACTAATCCTGTAACAATGTTAGTGTGTGCAACCACATAATCACTTTGAATTAATACTTCAAAACCGCCTCCCAGGGCTAAGCCTGAAGGTGCAGAAACAACTAAATTGTTAGAATATTTTAATTGTTTACAAGTCATCTGAAAATGATGAATAAACTTTTCAATAGCCTTCCAATTCTTTTCTTTTGCAAAATCCATAACATAATTCAAGTTAACACCTGCTGAAAATTGCATTCCTTCATTTATTATTATCATATTTTTTTCAGACGCTTTTTTTAATGCGTCCATTGAATCATAATCCAGGGTATTGGCTTTCGTATTAAATTCTACAATTTTGTAATCTTTATGGTCGTATGTAAACGCTGACTTATTATCTTTATTAATTTTAGCAAATTGTTTTACTTTTCCTAAAGTTTCTAAATTTGTATAAATTTGTCTTTTATCATAAAAAGTTTCAACTTTTTTACTATAAAGTTCTTTTATAAATATATTTGTTTTTAATTTACTATCTTTTTCTACAAAAAACTTTACTCCAAGCTCTTCGAGCATTTCAAAGGGTCCTTTGGTCCAATTAAAACCAAGTCTCATAGCTTCATCAATATCGTTATAATTTTTTGTTACATTGGGAACTAGAGAAGATGCATAAAGAATAATTTTTGAAATTACTGACCATGCATACTCTCCATATTTATCATTTCTAGATACAAGTTCTTTTAAATTAACTTTTTCATCAATACTAAGATCAATTTTTTTTGAAGGGAAATACTCTTTGCTACTTAAATTAATAGCTTCTAAAACTTTCTTTCCACCTTCTCTGTTCATTCTATAAAATCCACCTTTTCCTTTTCTTCCAGTGTAACCAGTTTCAATTAAATTTTTAATTAATGGAATTTCCTGGGCTACTTCATGAAAAACATCAGATTTTGGCAATTCTTTTAAAAAACTTTTTAAAACATCTGCCATTAAATCAATACCAATTAAATCATACAAACCAAAAACACCTGTTTTAGGAATGCCCATTGGTCTTCCAAAAACAGCATCTGCCTCTTCTATGTCTAATTTCATTTTTATGGCTTCGGTCATTGCTACTTGCATAGCATAAACACCAACTCTATTACCTAAAAAACCAGGTGTATCTTTACAGATAATTACGCCCTTTCCTAAGCTATCTTCGCAAAAATTTTTTAAAAAATTTATTTTTTTTTCATCATTTGTAACTTCACTAACAATTTCTAGTAAGCCCATATATCTCACTGGATTAAAGAAATGAGTAATACAAAAGTCTTTTTTATCTTCCTTAGACATTTTTTCTGAAAGAACTTTTAGGGGTATTGTAGATGTGTTGGATGAAATTATTGAATCTTTTTTTCTTATTTTTAATATTTTTTCGTAAAGTTTATGTTTTATATCTATTCTCTCGACTACCGCTTCAACTACCCAATCAGCTTTTTTAACAATATCAAAATTTTCATCTATATTTCCAACTTTTATATTATCAATTTTACTCTTATCAATTAGTAAAGGAGGCCTAGATTCAAAAATTCTTTTTTTTGCCTTTTCTGAAATTTCTGTTTTAAGATCTAATAATGTAACAGGAATGTTTGCGTTGCATAATTGTGCCGCAATACCACTTCCCATAGTTCCCGAACCAATGACTACTACATTTTTTATATTCATTGGACTAGATACTAGTTAAGTTTTGAAATTATTGCATCCCCCATTTGTGAGGTGGACACTTCTTTTTTGCCTTTAGATAAAATATCTTTAGTTCTTAAACCATCATCTAGAACTTTTTGAACTGCTTGATCTAAATTATCTGCTTCCTTATCTAAATCTAAAGAATATCTAAGAGCCATAGAAAAGCTTAGAATTGTTGCTATTGGATTAGCTTTTCCCGTTCCAGCAATATCTGGGGCCGAACCATGTACTGGTTCATACATGGATCTCATTTTACCATTTTTGTCTTTTGCACCTAAAGAAGCGGAAGGTAATAAACCTAGCGATCCAGTTAACATAGCAGCTTCATCGGATAATATATCCCCAAATAAATTATCTGTGACAATAACATCAAATTGTTTTGGATTTCTTAAAAGTTGCATTGCACAGTTGTCCGCTAACATGTGATTTAATTCTATATTTTGGTACTCTGCATCTTTAACTTTTTGTACTTCTTCCCTCCAAAGAATACCTGCCTCCATTACATTTGATTTTTCACAAGATGTAACTTTTTTATTTCTTTTTTGAGCAAGCTCGAATGCTACCTTGGCTACTCTAATTATCTCACCGCTAGTATAAACATGTGTGTTAATGGCTTTTCTTTCTCCATTTTCAATGGGCTTTATACCTCTTGGTTCCCCAAAATAAATTCCTCCAGTAAGTTCTCTAACAATCATTATATCCAATCCAGATACGATTTCTGGTTTTAAACTAGATGAATCAACCAGTTGTTTAAAACAAATTGCCGGTCTAAGATTAGCAAATAACTTTAATTCTTTTCTTAATTTTAAAAGTGCTCTTTCTGGTCTTTTAGAAAATTCAAGTTCATCCCATTTGGGTCCACCTACGGCCCCTAAAATTACGGCTTCAGATTCTAAAGCTTTATAAAAAACTTCATCGGTAATTGGTTTTTTATGTTTTTCAAATGAAGCTCCTCCTACTAAACCTTCCTCAGTTTGAAAGTCCAAAGATTTTTTTTTATTAAACCAATCAATAATTTTTTTAACCTCAGAAACAACTTCTGGACCAATTCCATCGCCTGGTAATAGTAAAATTTTTCTTTTTTTTGCTTTGATCATTTTAATTTATCCAAGGTTTATCTTTTTGAATTTTATCTTCGTACAAAGATATTTGTTCGGACTTTTCTAAAGATAGAGCTATATCGTCTAATCCTTCTAACAAACATTTTTTTTTAAATGAATCAATTTCAAATTTAATTCTTTTATTACCAAATATAATTTCCTGTTCTTTAAGATTAATTTCTATATTATCTTTTCTTTCTGAATATTGAACAAGCTCTACAATTTTATCTTCTTCTAAAACTATAGGTAGCATTCCATTTTTAAAACAATTATTATAAAAAATATCTGCAAAGCTTGAACTTATTAGACACCTAATGCCAAAATCCAACAATGCCCAGGGAGCATGCTCCCGTGATGAACCACAACCAAAATTTTTTCCTGTTATTAGAATTGGTGAGCTATCATAAGGTTTTTTATTTAGTACAAATGTTTCAATTTTTTTACCGCTCTCATCATAACGCATTTCAAAAAATAAACTTTTTCCAAGTCCTGTTCTTTTTATAGTTTTTAAAAATTGTTTAGGAATTATCATATCTGTATCAATATTTATCATAGGTAAATTTGCAGGTATTCCTTTTAAGATATTAAATTTTTTCATATTAGTTATTAAATTTTCTTACATCTGTTAAATGACCATCAATAGCTGCGGCTGCTGCCATTGCTGGACTTACTAAATGTGTTCTTCCTCCGCGACCTTGACGACCTTCAAAATTCCTATTTGATGTTGATGCACATCTTTCTTTAGGGTTAAGTTTGTCAGCATTCATGGCAAGACACATGGAACATCCTGGTTCTCTCCATTCAAATCCAGCTTCTTCAAATATTTTGTCAATTTTTTCTTCTTCTGCTTGCTGTTTAACAAGACCTGAGCCAGGAACAACCATAGCATTAACATGGTTGGCAATTTTTTTTCCTTTAACAATTTTTGCTGCCTCTCTTAAATCTCCTATTCTTCCGTTGGTACAACTTCCAATAAAAATTCTATCAACTTTAATATCCGTTATTTTTGTATTTGGTTTTAAACCCATATAATTTAAAGATCTAATCATAGATTTTTTTCTATCTTCATTTTTTTCTTTTTCAGGATCGGGCACTACTCCATTAACAGAAACAACATCTTGAGGTGAAGTTCCCCATGTTACCATGGGACTAATATCTTCTCCTTTTATCTCCACTTCTTTATCAAATTTAGCATCTTTATCAGAGTTAAGTTTGGTCCAATATTCTAAAGCTTTATCCCAATTTTTTTCTTTAGGTGACATAGGTTTATCTTTCAAATATTGAAAAGTCTTCTCATCTGGAGCAATTAATCCGGCACGAGCACCAGCCTCTATTGACATGTTACATATTGTCATGCGCTGTTCGATACTTAAATTTTCTATTACATTTCCAGCATACTCGATAACCATGCCTGTCCCTCCAGCGGTTCCAATTTTTCCAATGGTTTGCAAGATTACATCCTTAGCAGTAACTCCTACTGGTAGTTTGCCAGATACAAGTACTCTTAAATTTTTTGATTTTTTTTGAATTAATGTTTGAGTTGCCAAAACATGTTCTACTTCTGAAGTTCCTATGCCAAAAGCAAGAGCTCCGAAAGCACCATGCGTAGCTGTATGACTATCACCACAAACAATTACAGTACCAGGCTGGGTAAAACCTTGTTCCGGACCGATTATATGGACAATACCTTGTCTTTTATCTTTCATATCAAAAAGCTGTATACCAAATTCTTTGCAATTTTTTTCAAGTGCTTCTACTTGAATCTTTGATTCATGATCCTCAATTCCTTTTGAGCGATCAGTTGTTGGCACATTATGATCTGCTACTGCTAAAGTAAAATTTGGTTTTCTTACTTTTCTTTTAGATAGTCTCAATCCTTCAAAAGCTTGTGGGCTTGTTACTTCATGGATAAGATGCCTATCCACATACAATAAAGTTGTGCCATCATCTTGTTGATGAACTACATGTTCGTTCCATATTTTGTCGTAAAGAGTTTGGGGCATTGTAGAAAAAAATTATTTTTTTTCTGTTTCTAATTTTTTCTTCAGTTCAAGTTTTTGTGTTGATTTAGAAGGATCTTTTTTCACTTTAACCTTTAATCCTTCATCAGTAACTATTTTTTTTGCTTCTATATTAGATTTGGCTTCCTCAGTTTTTGCTTCGTTTACAACTTGATCTTCTACTACTTGTTCAGAAACATCTATTCCAATAGTTTTTTTAATTTTTTCTAATATCCTTGCTGACTTGCCTTTTCTATCTCTCAGATAATACAATTTTGCTCTTTTAACTTTTCCTGATCTTATTACTTTGATTGATCCTACAACTGGACTATATAATGCAAAAGTTCTTTCAACACCTTCGCCAAATGAAATCTTACGAACGGTAAATGAGGAATTTATGTCTCTATTTTTTTTAGCAATACAAACTCCTTCAAAATACTGGATTCTTTCTCTTTTTCCTTCGGTAATCCTAACACCAACCTTAATAGTGTCACCTGCAAAAAATTTAGGAATCTTTTTTTTTGCTGTTATTTTTTTTACATATGCTTTGTTTATTTCTTCAATATTATTCATTTCTTTTTCTCATATTTTTTCCACAAATCAGGACGTCGGCGTCGTGTTATATCCTCAGATTGAGCTAAACGCCAGTCCTTAATTTTACCGTGATCTCCCGATAATAATACGTCAGGAACGTCCTTTTTTTCCCATTTTTGAGGTTTTGTGTACTGAGGGTATTCTAATAAATTTTTTTCAAAGGTTTCTTCTGCAAGTGAACTGGGATTTCCAAGGACTCCAGGAATTAATCTGACGATACTATCAATTATTATAAAAGAACCTATTTCTCCTCCCGATAAAACAAAGTCTCCTATACTAACCTCATCTATATTTCTTGTTTCTAACAATCTTTGATCTACCCCCTCAAAATGACCACATATAATATTTATATTTTTGTTCATTATTTTTCTCGCGTAAGTCTGATCAAATTTTTTACCTCTCGGTGATAAATAAATAATTGGTTCTTTTTTATCAGTAATATTTTTATCTAATGAATTAGCTAATACATCAGCTCTCATTACCATTCCACTTCCTCCACCAAAAGGAGTGTCATCCACTGTCTTATGCTTATCCAGAGCATAGTCTCTAATATTTACAACTTCCAAAGACCATATTTTTTTATCTAATGCCTTTTTATATAGGCCTGCCCCTAATGGTCCGGGAAATAATTCAGGATATAAAGTAAATACTCTTGCCGTCCACATTTATCCTTTCTTCGGCTCTTCTTTCTTAGCTTCTGCTTTTGGAGCTTCTTTCTTCGGCTCTTCTTTCTTAGCTTCTGCTTTTACTCCTTCGACAGCAGGTTTTGCACCCTCTGATTTATCTTTTTTTCTATCCTTTTTTGGAATTGCTTTAAGTGGATTATTTCCTTTAGGAGGCATAGGATATAGTTGAGCTTCTCCTAATATTCTAGAAACTCTCAATGTTGGTTTAGCACCTTTACTAATCCAATGTTTTATTCTTTCAACTTCTAAATTAATTCTTTCTTTTTTTGTTTTGGGTAGCAGTGGGTTAAAAAAACCAACTTTCTCTATAAATCTTCCATCTCTTGGAAATCTACTGTCTGCAATTACAATTTTATAAACTGGCCTTTTTTTTGCACCACCCATTGATAATCTAATTTTAAGCATATTTTTCTATTTCCTTTCTTTTATTTTTGAAGTTTTGTAGCACCAGTTTCTTGGTGTACTATTTTTCCATCTTTAAACTTGTAATAGGACATAACTGCTTCTTTATTACCGTCCTTAAAACTTGCAATAGCGTGCATGAATCCAACTTCGTTGTTTTCAAAAAGAATTCTCTCTTTATCAAGTTTTACATCTTTCATTCCAACCCATTTAACTACATCATCTTTAGACAATGTTTTTCCAGATGCGTGCAATAGAAATTTAAAATCATCGTGTATAATTTCTTTCGCACCGTTTGCATCACCTGCATTTACTACTTTAACTAATTTTTGTATTATAGACATTATTTTTTCTCCTTTTTATTTTAGTTGGTTAAGAATATCTGGAGGTATTCCATCTTTATGATCACCTTTAGACATTTTTTTCATCATATTGGTCATCATTTTAAATTGCTTAAGCAATTTATTTATAGTGGCTGGATCTGCTCCAGAACCACCAGAAATTCTTTTTTTTCTTGAACCATTAATAATTTTTGGATTTTGTCTCTCCTCTTTTGTCATTGATAAAATAATAGCCTCATTAACTTTAATAATATTTTCGTCTATATTGGCATTATCCATTTGTTTTTTTATTTTTGAAACTCCTGGCAACATAGATAACACACCTTCCATTCCACCCATTTTTTTCATTTGTCTAAGTTGACTTAAATAATCTTCCATAGAAAAAGAGCCTGCTCTTAAATTTTCCTCCGTTTTTTTAATTTTTTCTTCATCAAGATCTTGCGATGCTTTTTCTACAAGAGAAACAACATCTCCCATACCTAATATTCTGTTTGCTATTCTTTCGGGATGAAAAACATCTAATTGGTCGATCTTTTCTCCTGTACCCATAAATTTAATAGGTGTTCCTGTAGCAAATTTCATACTCAGTGCAGCACCACCTCTACCATCACCATCGACTCTAGTTAAAATAATACCTGTCAAATCTACTGTTTTTTTAAATTCTTGAGCAACATTTACTGCGACTTGACCAGTTAAAGAATCTGCAACTAAAATTGTTTCGGTTGGTTTTGTTACCGATTTAATTTCTTTAATTTCGTTCATCATAGAAATATCTATTTGTGTTCTTCCTGCTGTATCAAAAATTATTATATCTACTCCACTTAAAGAAGCTGCGCTAACAGCTCTTTTTACAATATCAAGAGGCAGCTCATCTTTAACTGTAGGTAGTGTTTGTATTGAATTTTTTTCCCCAAGTATATTTAACTGCTCTTGTGCAGCTGGCCTATATACATCCAAACTTACAAGTAAAGTTTTTTTTTTATTATTTCTTTCTAGATATTTTGCTAATTTTGCAGCAGTTGTCGTTTTTCCTGACCCCTGTAAGCCAACGAGCATCAAAGAAAGAGGGGGTACCGCTTTCAGATTTAAATCTGATTTTGTGTCACCTAAAATTTTAACAATCTCATCAAAAACAACTTTTACTATCATTTGTCCAGGAGTTGTCGATCTTATAATTTCTTGGCCAATTGCTTTGGGTTTTATATTTTCAATAAGTTTTTTAACAACAGGTAAAGCTACATCAGCTTCGAGCAAAGCTTGACGTATTTTCCGAAGACCTTCATCAACCTGACTTTCGTTAAGTGAAGGTTCTTTTTTTAAAGAACTAAAAATTTCTTCAAATTTATTTGTTAAATTTTCAAACATAATTCATTTATTCCAACACCAATCGCACTAGTGGGCGAACCCTCGCTGACTAGTGTCGATCCCTTTGTTTCCAAAGGCACCGCAAAACCTTTTTTTGCGGGAATAAAAGTCAAACTACAGATAGAGGTTCAAAAAGTCAATAAATAAAGATAAAACTAAAAATATGAATAGTTTAGAAGCATATAAAATGGATGGTTTGGGTAATGATTTTATAATATTTGATGCAAGAAAAAAATCTATTTCTCTTAGCAAAGATCAAATAATTGAAATATCAAACAGAAATAACATAGGGTGCGATCAAGTAATTTTTATAAATAAAGATAAAAATAATGATCCTTTATTAAGATTTTATAATTCTGATGGTGGTGAGACTTCAGCCTGCGGTAATGGCAGTAGATGTGTTGCTTATTTATTAATGAAAGAAAGTAATATTGATAAAATATCTTTAAAAACAAAATTTGGAAACTTGGAAGCAGAATTAAATGAAGAAAATTTGGTCAAAATAAATATGGGTGAGCCTAATTTTGAATGGAACAAAATACCTCTGGTAAAAGCAATGGACACCAAAAATTTAAAAATTAAAATTGAGGATAATAATGGAAAAGAAATCGTGGGTGGGTTTTCTCTAAGCATAGGAAATCCTCACATAATTTTTTTTGTTGAAAATTTAGATAAATTTAATTTAAAAAATATTGGTCCCAAGATAGAAAATCATAATTATTTTCCAAACAAATGTAACGTTACTCTAGCTAATGTTAAAGATAGAAAAAATTTAAAAATAAAAGTTTGGGAACGTGGAGCTGGTCTAACCAAAGCATGCGGAACTGCGGCTTGTGCTACAGCTGTATCTGGATCCCTTTTGAATTTAAATGAAAGATCTGTAAATATAGAGTTTACTGAAGGAGTACTAAATATAGATTGGAAAAAAGATAATTATGTTTATATGACAGGTAAAGTATCTAAAATAAAAAAAATCAAAGTTAATATATAATTATGAATATTTTTGATAAATTTAAATCAGGTTTGAGCAAAAGTTCAAAAAGCTTATCATCTGGATTAAATGATTTAATTTTTAAGAAAAAAATAGAAGAAAGTAAGTTAGATGAATTGGAAGATTTTTTAATTCAATCTGATGTTGGTGTAGAAGTTGCAAAAGAATTAACTGAAAAATTTTCCAATATTAAAATTAATTCAAAAAATTCTGAAAAAGAAGATATATATAAAATTTTTTCAAATTATATAATTGAAATATTAAAACCCCTTGAAAAAAAATTAGATGATATAAAAGATAATAAGCCTAGTACAATTCTAATTGCTGGGGTAAATGGGGTAGGGAAAACTACTACAATTGGTAAATTGGGAAAACTGTTACAACAAAATAATAAAAAAATAATTTTTGGTGCAGCAGATACTTTTCGTGCAGCCGCAGTAAATCAATTAGAGATATGGGCAAAAAAAATTAATGCAGAAATTATTAAATCTAATGAAGGAGCTGATCCCGCTTCGGTTGCCTATAAGGCTTTAGAATATGGAAAAAATAATCATTTTGATTACTTACTTATTGACACTGCAGGAAGACTTCAAAATAAAAAAAATTTAATGGAAGAATTTAAAAAAATAACTACTGTAGTAAAGAAAATAGACTCCTCAGCCCCTCACGAAACTTTCTTAATATTAGATGCCACAACTGGACAAAGTGCGATTAGTCAAGTTGATGAATTTAAAAAAATAACACCGATTACAGGTATTATAATGACTAAACTTGACGGTACTGCAAAAGGTGGGATTTTATTAGCGATAGGGAAAAAGTTTAAATTACCGATTGTTGCTTTAGGTATGGGAGAAAAAGAAGATGACCTTCAAATATTTAAAGCAGATCATTATGCGAATGCATTAATGCTTAACTAATTTATAAGATTTTCTGAGATTAAAGGTTTATAAAAGGCACATTTATAAGTCGCATTTATATTTTTATAACCGCAATGTTTTAATAGGGAAGAAATATATAACTTATAATCATTGTTTGTGGGAAGTTTTTCAAGTTCATTTTTTTGAATATTAAATTTAAAATTAGATTTAATTGATTTTATTCCACTAATCATAATTAAAGTTTGATTATCACTCAGTAAATAATATGCGTAATCTTCGGGAAAAACTGGAAGATTATAATTAGCTGCTAATTCCTTAACTTTTTTAGGAAACCAATCATATGTTATCAATGGTAAAGTTTTTCCAGTATCATTATACATAATATATAAATCTTGGGGATAATCTGTAATATAATTAAACTCTACACCTTTAGCTAAAATCGCCTTTTCCCTCGTCTTGAAATATAAAGTAAATTTATCATCATGTGAAAGCATCTTCCCAATATTAAATACTTCTTCAAAATCTTCTTTTACTGGTGAAATTTCTTCAGAATTAGCAGAAACATTATAAAATATTAATAGGAATGTTAAACATAAAAATATTTTTTTCATATTTTTAAATTAATTTTTAACTATGTAATTTGATTGTTTAAATTGTGACTTAATTTAAGCTGTTTATAAAATCTTTTAACGTTTTTAAAAGATTTTCATCATATTCCATCATATGATCGTCATATTCTGTAAAATAATAATATTTAGGTTTATTGGCTAACTCATACATTTTTTGACCCATATAAAATGGAACAATATTATCTAATTTTCCGTGCATAATTAGTACGGGACTATTTATATTTTTTATCTTATTATTGCTTTCATACTTATCTTTAAGCAATAATCTCACAGGTAAATATGGATATTTAGTTTTTCCTGCTTCAATCATTGATGTAAATGGGGATTCCAAAATAATACCTGCAAAATTTTTATTTTGTCCTATTTCAGTTGCTATTCCAGTTCCAAGTGATTCTCCATAAATTATTATATTATTTTCTTTAACACCTTGTGATTTTAACCATTTAACAGCACTTCTCCCGTCTTCATACAAACCTTCTTCTGTTGGCTTACCTTTGTTTCCACTAAAACCTCTCCAAGCAATGATAAGAAAGTTTACCTGCATATTTTTAAAGTTATTAATTTTATGAATTCTATTTTCTAATGATCCTGCATTACCGTGTAAAAAAAGAATAGTTTTATATTTATCTATATTTTTTTTATGATACCAAGATAAAAGTTCGATATTATCTTGAGTTTTGATTTTTACCTTTTCTACTGAAACAAGTAATTCATCCCCAAAATAATTATTTTCTGTTGGATGATATAGTAGACTTCTTTGATAAACATATGTGGTAACTAAAATAAAAAAATAAGCACCTATTAAAGTTAGCAATATAAGGTAAAAAAAGTTCATTTTTATTAAGTTTTTCTTAAACAAAAAATTCATTTTATATTTGATATATTTAACCTATCATAAGCTTTTAAAAAATCATGATAAAAGAATTTAAGATAAAAGATATATTAAATGCAGTAGATACAATTTCCAAAATTGAGAAAAAAAACCGCAAAATTTCCTATAAAAAAGATTATAACTATGAGGATGGTCCCCTAATTCATGAGAAACAAGCTAAAACAAAGAAAAGTGAAATCCTTGTTCTTAATGAAATGATTGAATAGAATAATAAAGAAATTAAATGATTATTCAGTGCAAAAGTTGTTCTAGAAAATTTATAGTAAAGGATAAAGATATCCCAAAGGAAGGCAGAAAGGTACAATGTGGATATTGTTCTATTACTTGGCATCAACTACCCATTTTTGCATCAACGAAAACAGAGAAAAAATTAAAGGAGAAAAAGCCAAAAATAGAGACTGATGATTCTCCATCTATCGATAGTATAAAAGCATCCGATGGTAAAACTTACAAATTTTTAGGAAGTCAGTGGGCTGAGGTGCTACCTTCTGGAAAAACTGGATTATTTGCTAGAAAAAAAATTGGTCAAGAGCTTGATGAAGTTACAGGAAGAAAAGAAGTAAAAACTACTAAAAAAAAGAAAAAGAAAATTGAAGAAGTGGACCCATCATCAAGCAATTATAATAATGAAAAAAAACTACCTGATATTTACCAGCCTAAGGAAGGAATTGGTTTTTTTGGTTACATTTTACTAATTATAATTATTGGTTTTTCTATAGTTGGAATATTAAAAACTTTTGAAAATGATTTAGTAAATAATTTTCCTCAAATTGAATATATTTTTTACCTATTAGATGAACAGCTAGAATATTTGGCTGAATCTGTAAAGAATTTAATAGTGATAATTAGTGATCTAATAAATTCTTATTAATTTAATTCTTTTTAATTGATTTTATTGAATCGACAATAATTAAAAACAAACAAAATATAACTATAATCCAAAAAGGAAGACCTCTCCAAAAACCAGCTAAGCCCGTACTTATGCTCCAAGCAAGACCTATTACAAAAGTTGCAACAAGTAATATACCTATTATAATTGTTATTTTTTCACTTAATTTCATTTTTTAATTTTACTTGTCAGCCAGTTTGCATTTCTAAATAATCTTTCATCATCAAATAATGATGACACTAGTTGTACACCTATAGGTAGACCATTCTTTCCCTGAAGCAATGGTAAGCTAATGGAAGGCATTCCGCAATAAGTCCAAACCGTACAAAAAATAGGATTACCCGTAAATTCTAAACCCTTGGGTGCTTCACCTGTAGCTGAAGGAGTTAAGATTGCATCATAATCATGAAAAAATTGTTTAAAATAAGTATTCGCTGTATCTATTTTTGATAGGGCATCATTATATTCAACTGAGGTATATTTCATTCCTCTTTCGATTGCCTGTATAATTTTATCACTTAATTTATTTTTAGAAGATTTGTATTCTTTAGAAAAGGAAGTTGCCATATCTGACTCCATAATTATTTTATGCCACTCTGGAATTCTTTTAAAACCCTCTGGAAGTTCAACCTCATCTATTTTACCTTTTAATTTATTATTTATTTCATCTTTTATTTCTTCAAAACCCTCTTTTGCATCTTCTTCTAATTTATCCATAAAAGGTAATTTGATATAGGCCAACACTGGTTCCATTGGGGGTTTTTGTTGACAAGCAGCTAATAGTTTTGGTTTAGGATTTAAAGATGTATCAGGATCTTGTTTATCATAACCAATAAGCTGTTCGCTAATTAATGCAGCATCCTCTACAGAGTTAGAAAAAACTCCTACCTGATCTAATTTTCTAGATGACTGCAATACTAAGTGACGTGAAATTAGTCCTCTTGTGGGTTTATACCCTACTACACCACAGTAAGAGGCAGGCCTAATTATTGATCCATTAGTTTGACTGCCAACAGCAAGAGGGACCATATGTGAAGCTACAGCTGCAGCGGAACCACTTGATGATCCACCTGGAGTTTTATTAAGATCATGTGGATTTTTAGTTTTTCCAGGTGAATAATACGCAAGTTCACATGTTACAGTCTTACCCATAATAACTGCTCCTGCCTGTTTTAACTTTGAAACAACCGTGCAGTCATTGAAGCTTGGATTTTTTTTATGGATCTCAGTGCCATCAGTTGTTGGCATATCCGCTGTATCAAAAATATCTTTAATGCCAACTGGAACACCATGAAGGTCACCATGATTTCCTGATTGATGGAGCAAATCTAGTTTTTTTGCTTGAGCAATTGCAAGTTCTTCATCAAAAAACTCCCAAGCTTGAACATCTTTTTCCTTTTTTTTTATTTCTTTTATAAAATTTTTGACAAGTTCTTCTGATGTAATTTCTCCCTTTTTAACAGATTTAACCATTTCTACTACGGAAGTATTAATTGATGGCATAGATTTTATTTAGCAATACCAAAAAAGTAATCTGGTAAATATAATGCTATCCCCGGAAAATTATACATAAGAACCATTGTGAATATTACTATGGCCAAATAAGGCATGATGCTTTTAAATATTTCTATTAATTCAATCTCATCTCCAACCACACCCTTCAAATAATAAGCTGCCATCGCCATCGGTGGAGTCAGAAAGGAAGTTTGAAGGTTTAAAGCAACCAACATAGCAAAAAAGTATGGGTTCACACCAAATGCATCAAGCATAGGTAAAAAAATTGGAACAAAAATAATTAATATTTCTGTCCATTCTAAAGGCCAACCAAGTAAAAAAATTATTAACTGAACTAGAACAAGAAATTGCCAAGGCTCTAAGTTCATAGCAAGAATCCAGTGTTCAATTATTGCGTGACCGCCCAAATATGAAAAAACTGAAGCAAAAGTCCAAGAACCAACAAATAACCAACAAACCATCGCTGTTGTTTTGGCTGTTAAGAAAATCGATTGTTTCAATGTTTTCCAATTAAGTGCTCTGTAACAAAAAGCTAAAAATAATCCACCAAACGCACCAATTGCAGCAGCTTCTGCTGGAGTTGCTAATCCGAGTAAAATTGAGCCAAGTACTGTTAAAATTAATAATGCTAGAGGAACAAAAGAAGTTAATAGTTGAAGTAAAATAACTCTCGTTGGCGGAACTTCTTCTTCTATAGGTTTTGGTGCAAGACTTGGATTAAAATATGCACGGGTAACAACATAAATCATATAAAAACCAGCTAATAAAAAACCAGGAAAAATTGCTGCTGCGTAAAGTCTCAACGGAGATAATTCAGCTATAGCCGCATAAACAATAAGCATAATACTTGGAGGAATTAATATTCCTAAAGTTCCACCAGCACAAATTACTCCAGAGGCAAAGCCCCTGTGATAACCAGCTTTAACCATGGCTGGGAAAGCTAGTAGTCCCATTAATGTAACAACTGCTCCAATGATTCCGCTAGCGGTAGCAAATATTGCACAGGTAGCAAGCGCTGCAACAGCCATTGATCCTGGAAGATGTCGCGTGGCCAATTGTAAACTAAAAAATAATCTGTTAACAATATTTGCACGCTCAACAACATAACCCATAAATAAAAATAGAGGTATTGCAACCAAAACATCATTTTCCATTACAGAATAGGTATTTTGATTAAGTAAATAAAAAATTTGATTATTAAATAAATTGTCTGCTTGGAAGTAAGCGTAATAACCAAAACCCACTCCCATAGCAATAAGTGTAAAAGCTATAGGAAAGCCTAATAAAACTAGAAAAATAAACATTGAAAGCATTAACATAGCTACTTGTGGATCAGTCATTTAATTGTCCTTCCCCAATGCTTTTTTTCTTCTTAGTTCTTCTTGTTGTTGTTTAATTAAATCTTCTTCAGTTTCTCTTACATCTTCATGTCTCTTCATCCATGTGCCATTTTTAATACAAAGAATACATCTCATAGATTCCGAGATTCCTTGTAATATTAGTAATCCTCCAGCAAGAGGTATTAGAGATTTAAAAAAATAAATTTGAATTCGAGCAGGGCTATTCCAGCTAACTTCTTTATATCTCCAAGAGTCACTAGCTATTTCATAACCAAACCAAACTAAAGCCAACATCCCAGGAAAAAAGAAAAATATATAAAGTATTAAATCCACCCATGCCTGTGCTTTAACAGGAAATAATCTATATAAAACATCACCTCTTACATGGGCGTCTTGTGCTAATGCGTATGCTCCAGCCATTAAAAATAAGCCGCCGTACATTTGCACCATCATATCAAATGCCCATACTGTTGGAGCGTTTAACACATATCTTACAAAAACTTCATAGGTAACGGAAAGAGTCAAAATAAGAATACACCAACCGAAAGCTCGGCCAATCCATATACTTAAACTTTCAAAGAAATAAATAAATTTTTCCACGAACCCCTCTAACTAAGAAATAGTTTATATAAAACCACATAAAACTCAATAAGAAAGGGCGGCCTTTTGGACCGCCCTTAATAATATATTAACTTAAATATTTAAATTGCTTTCGTTGGTTCACCGAAGTGATGTCTGTAAGCCATTCCGTAATCAGGCTGGTTAAGCAATAAATATGCCATAACTTTTTTAGCATATACTTTCTGAGATTTTACAACTTCTGCAAAGAAAGGATCTTTCTTAGAAAATTTCTTTGTAATAATATCCCACGCTTTTAACTGATCTTGCATAACACCATCTGGCGTTCTATAAACGTTAACACCAAGCTTGTTTTTTAATTTAACAAGGTCATCGGCATATCTTAACGTGTTGTGCCAAAAGAAGTTAGAGTTTTCAGCTTCAGAAGCATACTCAAGAATTTTTTGTAATTCTGGAGCAAGACCATCAAATTTTTTCTTGTTAAATGTGATCTCAAAAGCTTCTTGCGATTGGTGGAAGCTTGCTAAGTGATAATGTTTTGATACATCTTGCATACCAAAGTCACTATCAGAAGTTGGATTGTTAAACTCAGCAGCATCAATTAATCCGCTCTTCATTGCTGGTTGAATTTCTCCACCTGGTAATTGAACAACTGACATTCCCATTTCTCCTAGAACGTCTGCAGCTAATCCCACAGTACGATATTTCAAACCTTTCATTTGAGAAGATTTTTTAATTTGCTCTTTAAACCATCCAAGTGGTTGAGCTGGCATTGGACTATTAAAGAAACTAACAAGGTTTAATCCTAAACTTCCCATCAGTTTATTGAATAATTGCATACCACCTCCGTACTGTATCCAACCTAGCAACTCTTGTGCACTCCAACCCCAACATGGGCCTGTGCCGAAAAGAGAAGCAGCGGGTGATTTACTGTACCAATATGCTGGTACATAGTGAGCTCCATCAAGAACTCCTCTGTGAACAGCATCTTGCATTTGACTTGTTTTCACTACAGAATTTACAGGTAGTAAATCGATTTTCAAACTACCTCCGGCCATATCGTTAACTCTTTTAACGTATGCCTGAGCATTCTCTAGGAAAATTCCTCCACCCCAAGCAGCTTGTACTTTTAAAGTAGTCGCAGCTTTAGCGATTGAAGGCATAGCCAACGTTGCAGCAGCAACAGCACCTGTTGCAGCAGCAGCTTTAAAGAATTTACGTCTTGAAGGAGTTTTTATTCCTTTCAACGTTTTATCTTTTTTTGACATAAGTTCCCCCTTAATTGTCATTAGTTAATTAACTTAATAGAATTTAACCACATAAAGAATTTAGAGTCTTTCTAATTTTTAAAAAAAATATTTAAATTAATAAAAAATGTTGATCTAGATCAAATTGATTTACAACTTAAAGGTGAATTTTTATTTTTTATTATTCTCTTTCTACGCACATTGCTATTCCCATACCACCTCCGATACATAAAGTGGCCAAGCCTTTTTTGGCTTTTCTTTTTTTCATTTCATGAATAAGTGTAACTAATATTCTAGTTCCTGATGCTCCAATAGGATGTCCAAGAGCAATAGCACCTCCATTAACATTTACTTTTTCTTCAGAAATTCCCAAATCTTTTATCACTGCTAAACTTTGTGCAGCAAATGCTTCGTTAGATTCAACTAAATCCAAATCACTTATTTTCCATCCAGCTTTTTTTAAAGCCTTTTTTGATGCAGGAATTGGCCCGGAACCCATTAATGATGGATCAACACCACAAGTAGCCCATGAAATAATTTTTGCCAAGGGTTTTAAACTTCTTTTTTTTGCTTCACTATCGCTCATTAAAACAACTGCTGCAGCGCCATCATTAATTCCAGATGCATTTCCTGGTGTCACTGTTCCATGTTTTTTAAATGACGGTTTTAATTTTGCAAGTCTTTCTGATGTCATACCTGATCTTGGATGCTCATCAATTTCTAATTTATTTTGACCTTTAAAAATTGCTGGAATGATTTCATCTTTAAATTTTTTTTCTTTTTTTGCTTTTTCAGCCTTATATTGAGAAGATAAAGCAAAATTATCTTGATCTTCTCGTGTAATTTCCCATTTCATAGCTACATTCTCAGCAGTAACTCCCATGTGATACCCATTAAATGCATCCCAGAGACCGTCCTTGATCATAGTATCAACAAGTTTTGACTCATCAAATTTTTTACCTTCATTAAAATGAATTGCATGTGGGGCGTTCGTCATACTTTCTTGTCCTCCTGCTATTATTATTTTTGAATCATTGGATATTATTGCTTGATACCCTGCGGCAACTGATCTTAATCCAGAACCACAAACTTGATTTATGACATATGCTGTTTTTTCACTTGGCATACCAGCTTGAATTGCAGCCTGTCTTGCGGGATTTTGCCCTGTAGCTGCTGTTAAAACTTGACCCATTATTAATTCATCAATATCTTTAGAATCTAAATTTGATTTTTTCATAGCTGCCTTAACAACAAGTGCTCCCAGATCCTTAGCTTGCATATCTTTTAAAGATCCACGAAAAGTTCCAATTGCTGTTCTGACGGCAGATGTTATTACTATATTCTTATCTTTAAGCATTTTTTAGTTCACCTTATTAGTACATTTTCCAGTTTTAAAAAATTCATCAATATTGTCTATTGCCAAATTTGCCATATCATATCGAGTCTTTTCGGTCGCACTTCCTAAATGTGGTAAAATAAAAACATTAGAATGCTCCAAATAACCTGGATGAATATTAGGTTCTCCATTATATACATCGAGACCTAAAGCAAATATTTTTTTATCTTTTAGAGCTTCAAGCATAGCATCATCATCTATCATATCTCCTCTTGCACTATTGGTAATAACAACTCCTTTTGAAAAAAAATTTAAAGTTTTTTTATTAATTATTTTTTCTGTTTCTTTTGTTGCTGGACAATTTATTGACAAAACATCTATAACTGAAAATAAACTTTGAATATTATTATGATAAATCGCACCTGCTTCCAATTCTTGATTTAATCTTGATCTATTGTGGTAGTGAATTTCCATTCCAAAAGCCTTTGCTCTTTTTGCTACTGCCCTTCCTATTCTTCCCATCCCTAAAATTCCTAACTTTGAACCTGACAGTTGTTTGCCTATCAAAAAATCTACAGACCATTTCCAATTTTTATTTTTAGCCCACTTAATTCCTTCAACAACTCTTCTAGATGCTCCTAGAATTAGCAACATAGCTATATCTGCTGTTGCGTCAGTTAATACGTCTGGAGTATTTGTAACTACAATATTCCTTTTGCTAGCAGCTTTTAAATCTATATTTCCAAAACCAACAGCAAAATTGGATATAACTCGAACTTTATCTGATAATTTGTTTATAGTATTTTCGTCAATTTTATCTAATATGGAAGTTAAAATCCCATCGCAATCTTTGCTTAATTCAATTATTTTATTTTGTGAATAAATTTCATCTTTTGTATTAAATATTGGCTTCCAAATTTTAGCAATTCTTTCTTCGTTAGACTTTAGCAATTTTCTTGTAATTAAAACTTTTTTCATAATTTTTTTAAAATAATCTTTTTAAAATATTTGGCTTAGGTCCCCCAGTATACCAATCAATAATTTCAACTGTATGTAAAATTGGAATCTTGGTAGCATTTGCAATTTGAGTAATACAACCAATATTTCCTGTCGTAATAAACTCTGGATTTATTTTATTAATATTTGTTATTTTGTTTGTTAATAATTTTTTTGCTATATCATTTTGAAGTAAATTATATGTGCCCGCAGAACCACAGCAAAGATGTCCATCGGGTATTTCAAAAACCTTATTGCCTGTTTTTTCTATTAAATTTTTTGGGACATCATGAATTTTTTGGCCATGTTGCATTGAGCATGCTGAATGGTAGGCAATCTTATAAGTTCTATTGCTTTCCTTATTTTTAATAAAATTAAGTTTAACATTTTCTTCTAAATATTCCGATATATCTTTAGTGAGTTCAGATATTTTTTTTGCTTTTTTTTTAAATTCATCATCCGATCTAAATAAAAAACCATAATCTTTTAAAGTTGTGCCACATCCAGATGTATTTGAAATTATTGCATCTAAACCATTTTTTAAATACTCATCATACCATATGGAAATATTTTTTTTGAAAATTTTTATTGCTATCTCACTTTTACCAAGATGATGATTTAAAGATCCGCAGCAATCTATATTTTTTAATACAATCACTTCAACACCGTGACGATTCAACAATCTTATTGTAGCTTCATTAATTTGTGGGGAAATAACTTTTTGTACACAGCCAGTTAATAAAGCAACTCTTGCTACTGGTTTTTTTCTTTTTTCAGCTGGGTAAATTCTTTTTCTAGGAAGTGTTTTTTTAGGAAAATTTATTGGCATAAAAGCAATCATTTCTCTTATTTTTTTGGGAAAAATGAAACTAAAAGGTTTTATTAGTAAAGTTAACCTTCCAACAATTCTAAAATATGTAGAGTTGGATAAAACTATTGATAACAAGTTTCTAATAAATCTATCTATAAATGGTCTTTTAAAAGTTTTTTCAATATGCTGTCTTCCATGATCAATTAGATGCATATAATTAACACCTGATGGGCAAGTAGTCATACAACTATAGCATGATAGACATCTATCTATATGTTTGACGATCTTAGCATTAGCGGGTTTATTATTCTCTAACATATCTTTAATTAAATAAATCCTGCCCCTAGGACCATCTAATTCATCACCTAATAAATCATATGTTGGGCAAGTAGCATTGCAGAAGCCACAATGAACACACTTTCTCAAAATTTTTTCACTGGATCTATTATCTTTATCTTTCAACTGTTGTTTTGAAAAATGAGTTTCCATTTAAATACCTGTATACATTTTGCCAGGATTAAGTATTCCTTTAGGATCAAAGCTTTTTTTAATATTTTGAGATAAGTTAAAACGTTCTCTATTGATTGTAAAAACATCTTCAACATATGGGAGATAATCTGAATTTTTAATCATAGTTACGTAACCACCTACTTTAACCACTTTTCTTCTTATTGATTCAAACATTTCTTCTGACAGCTCAAATGCCTCTAACCACATTAGTGCTCCACCCCAATCTAAACAATATTTAAATCTATTTGAAAATTGATAAATTAAATTAATACATTCTGAAGGTGGTATAACTATTCTTATAATACTGTTTCTTGAGTTTGAAAAAAATTCAAAAGTTTTAATTTTATTCCAAAATATTTCTGATTGATGTACCTCGAGAATAGAAATATTTAAATTTATAATTTGAAGTTCTGTTTTTAAATTTTCAATTCTTTGATTAATTGAATTTCTCGAACCTTCAATTCTTAATGCTGTAATTGAACCCGTATGTTTTAAATCATTTAGTTTAAAAGTATTTTCAATATCTAAATCGCAACCTGTTATTTTAAGATTATTAGGAAAAAATACTGCACCAGATACATCGTTTGAAGAATTTATTGATTTATCAAGAAAATGAAGGGCAGTTTCTATTTTTTGATTATGTATAATCAATGTTTTGCTTTCTTCTGGTGCTGGCAAAACTTTAAAAGTTATTTCAGTTAAAACTGTTAATGTTCCATATGAACCGCATATTAATTTGCTCAAATCGTATCCTGTAACATTTTTAACTACAACTCCTCCTGATTTAATAATTTCGCCTCTTCCATTAACTCCTCTAAAACCCAAAACATGATCTCTAATACTTCCAGCTTTAAATCTACGTGAACCAGAGATATTGCAGGCAACTTGTCCTGCTGCAGTTCCATAATCACTTTTATTATTTAATAGATAGCCAAAATCTATTGGTTCAAATGCCAACTGTTGATTATTTTTTTTTAATTTTTCTTCTATTTCTTGTATTGGAGTACCTGCCTTAACTTTAATATAAAGCTCTTCAGGTAAATATTCTACGATTCCATTTAATTTTGATATGCTTAAAGTTTTGCCACACTGAAGTGGTCTACCCATTTTTTTCTTTGAACCAGATCCTATTATTTCTATAGGTACATTAGATTTGTAATTTTTTTTTATAAAATTAGAAACTTCTTTTTCGCTATTAGGATAGTCTATATTTTCAGAATCTTGGTATGTCGGGAAATTTTGTTTTTCCTCTATGGACATGAATTCTCCCTTCTTCAGCACATTTTCTTAATATCGGATAAACTTTCCCAGGATTTAATAATGAACTCGCATCTAAAGCCTTTTTGATCTTAATCTGTTGTTGAATATCGTTATTATTAAACATTTCACACATTAACTCTCTTTTTTCAACACCAACACCATGCTCTCCTGTTAACACTCCTCCAATTTTTACGCAATATTTTAGTATTTCTGCACCAAACTTTTCTGTCTTCTCTAATGCACCTTTTTCGTTGGCATCATACATAATTAATGGGTGCAAGTTACCATCCCCAGCATGAAAAGCATTGGCTACAGGTAAATTATATTTCTTGGATAGTCTTCCTATTTCTTTCAATACTTGAGCTAATTTCCCCCTTGGAATAGTTCCATCCATACAATAATAATCTGGCGCCATGTCTCCACAAGCTGGAAAGGCAGCCTTTCTTCCTGCCCAGAATTTTAATCTTTGTTTTTCATTTTTGCTAATTTTAATACTGGAAGATTTATTTTTTTTTGCAATTATATTTACCTTATTAATTAATTCATTTACTTCTGTTCCTGTGCCATCTAACTCTACTATAAGCATTGCTTCAGCATCTCTTGGATAGCCAGCTTTAACAAAATCATCTGTTGCATGAATTAAAGCTTTATCCATCATTTCCATTCCTGAAGGAATAATTCCATTTGCAATAATATCTGAAACGCAATTTCCTGCATCTTCGATTGTTGAAAATCCAATTAATGCTGCCTTTACTGTTTCTGGTTTCCTAAGAATTTTAACTGTTACTTCGGTAATTACACATAACAAACCTTCTGATCCTGTAATTAATCCCAACAAATCATATCCTTCTGAATCATATGTTTTTCCTCCAAGTCTACTGATTGTTCCATCCATAAAAACAACTTCGACTCCAAGAATATTATTTGTTGTCGTTCCATATTTTAGCGAATGAACTCCTCCAGAATTCTCTGCAACATTTCCTCCAATAGAACAAGCTATCTGACTTGATGGATCTGGTGCATAATAAAATCCTTTGTCTTGAACGGCTTGTGTTATTGATAAGTTTGTTACACCTGGCTGTGCAACTACACATCTATTCTTATAGTCAATATCGAGAATTTTTTTAAATTTACCTAAGCACAAAAGTATACTGTCTGCCATAGGCAAAGCTCCTCCGGACAAACCAGTTCCGGCTCCCCTTGGAACAACTTTAATTCTATTTTGATTGCAGTACGAAAGTAATTCACTAACCTCTTTTGTATTCTCAGGAAAAATTACAATTAATGGTTTTTGTTTATAAGCTGATAACGCATCAGTTTCGAAGGGTCTGGTTTGGTCTTCGTGATAAAGAATATTTTCAGCTTTAATAATTTTCTTTAGATCACTCACGATATCTGCTTTTCTCGAGATCAGTTTACGATCTATTTTTGGCATAGCTAAGTTACTCATAAAAATATATTACAGCTTAAAAGCCTGCCGGTCAAAAAGTTAGAGATAATTATTGAAGTATTTTATCTATTTTTTCTATTGCTTTACTTATGTTTTCTCTTGATGTGGCAAAATTTAATCGAACGTTATCTACAGCAAATTTTCCAAAAGCTGTTCCGGGTATCATAGCGACACCAACTTCCTCCAAGCATTTTTTAGTAAATTTTTCACCATTCATTCCAGTTTCTTTAACATTTGGAAATACAAAAAAAGATCCTCCGGGTAAACTACATTCTACTCCCTTTAAACTTCTTAATCCATCTACCATAAGTTTTCTTCTTATTTTAAACTCTTTGATCATATTTTTTAAATGATCTTCAGGACCATCCAATGCTGCAATCGCTCCAAATTGTGCTGCAGTATTTACGCAAGAATGGTTATTTACACAAAATTTAAAAACATGGTCTATCAAATTTTCAGGCCAAACACCCCAACCTAGGCGCCACCCCGTCATAGCATAAGTTTTGCTCCATCCATTTAAAATAATAAGTCTATTGTATAAATTTGGATAATTAAAAAAAGTAGAAATTTCATTATCATCAAAAATTAGACGATCATAAATTTCATCACATAATATTGTTACCTGAGGAAATTTTTCTAAACCCTTTGCAAGTTCATCAATTATTTTTTTTTTAGTAAAACTACCTGTGGGATTATGGGGATTATTTAAAATTATTAATCTAGTTCTTTCATTTATCAAAGAAAAAACTTCTTCAGGATTTATCAAAAAATCTTTATTTGTTGTTAAATTGTAAGGAGTCGCTTTTGCCCCAGTATAGTTAATCATAGATTCATAAATTGGAAAACCTGGATCTGGATACATAATTTCAGCTCCCGGCTCCCCAAAAAAAGAGATTGCATAATGCATAGTAGGTTTGCCGCCTGGCATAATTACTATTCTTTCAGGATTAATATTTACTTTGTATAAACTCTTAATTTTTCGACTTACAGCTTCTCTACATTCAATTATTCCATTTGGAAGGGTATAACCATGATGACCATCTTGCAAAGCTTTGATAGTTGCGTCTACTGCATGTTTTGGAGATTTAAAATCAGACTGCCCCAAACTTAAATCTATAATTTCTTTACCTTCCTGTGCTAATTTTTTTGTTTTTGCAAATATATTATAAACTGCCTCTGTACCAAGTCTGTTTACACTCTTAGCAATTTTCATTTTTAATCTTTTCTAAATCTAATTTTTGATCTGTTGAGATCTTTAACAGACTTGCACCCCATTAATATCATATCTCGTTTTATTTCTGCTTTCATTTTTTGTAATACAGATTCTACTCCTTGCTGTCCTGCTGCTCCTAAAGCAAATAAATAACCTTTTCCAAAACTACAAGCCTTTGCGCCCAATGCTAAGGCTTTCAGCACATGAGTACCTCTTTTAATTCCTCCATCCAAAATAACTTCTATTTTGTCTCCAACAGCATCAACTATTTCGGAAAGTTGATCAAATGGAGCTCTGGAACCATCTAGTTGTCTTCCTCCATGATTTGAAATCATTATTGCTGTGCATCCAATATCAATAGCTTTTTTTGCATCTTCAACTGACATAACACCTTTAAGTGCAAATGGTCCGTTCCATTTTTTCACACAATACTCCGCATCTTTCCAGTTCATAGAAGGATCAAATTGTTCATTGATATAATCAATGACTGATTTATCTATACTGCTACCTTTTTCTGTCACATGAACAAGGTTTGACAATAAAAATTTTTCACCCAAAAAATGATTAAATGTCCATCTTGGATGAAGAGCAAAACTTAATAAACTACCTAATGTTAATCTGGGTGGAGTACTAAATCCAGTTCTGTGGTCTCTTTCTCTATTTCCAGCAACAACTGTGTCTACGGTTAAACACATGCTATTAAATCCTGCATTACGGCATCTCTCAATTAAATTATCCGTCAAACCTCTATCTTTATGGATATAAAGTTGGAATAATTTCGGGGCATTAGTTAATTTTCCAATTTCCTCAATACTAGTTGTAGCCATTGTTGATATACCAAACATAGTACCCATTTTTTCAGCAGCTCTTGCCGTAGCTTTCTCACCATGATGGTGATAAAGACGATGCATTGCTGTGGCAGCAAGAAATAGTGGAAAATCAATTTTTTGACCTAATACAGTTGTAGATAAATCTACATCACTTACATCGGTTAATATATTTGGAACAAGGTCACAACTATTAAAAGATTCACTATTTCTTTTTAATGTTATTTCATCATCAGACCCACCATCAATGTAATGAAATATGGGAGATGGTAATTTTTTTTTTGCTAATTTTCTAAAATCTTCTACATTATGACAATCTTTAAGATTCATTTATAGCTTTTATTTAATTTTGATAAATTAAAACTGTTTGAGAAAGTTAAACATATAACTATTTGCTCCAGGATTCTTGTCTCCAAGGCTAGCATTAGATATATGATTGTAAGACATTCCTAACTCAGTACTATTAGATAGATTAAAGGACATCTGAACCTCACTTTTAAATTCCAAAGCAGAACCCAAATCCTTGCCGTCACCGTAATTATAATATCCAGGTGCAAAACTTGGGGTAATGGTAATTAGACCAAGATCGTATTCAACTTGTGCTCCAGTATAAAGATATAATGCACTATTTTCTGTTAGAAAAACTCCTGTTATTGGAGATAATTTTCCTAAAAAACTGTTTCTAAATAATTCATCATTTTGATGCTGTATACCAAATAAATTAGCTGCTTGTTTATCATCGCTAAAATCAAATTTACCAGTAAACAAATTTATTTCTGTTTCTTTTCCTTTATCTTCGGCTTTTGCAAAACCAAAATAAGATAAAGTTATTAGGACAATCAGAGTATTTACAAAAAAATTTCTCATGAACTAAACATATAACCTTAAATCTGATAAATAAATAGATTTTCTCATTGGGAAAATGCTGATTAAATAAGAAATTATGCCTAATTAAGGTACAAAGAGGGAGATGAAGATTATTTTAAGTAAACTTAATTAGGCAATAAATACTTATAGACCTATACTTTGTCTAAGTTTTGAAAAAATATTGTTCAATTTGAGGCAAAAATTTTAAATCAATTTGACGGCTTAAAATAACCTGAGCCTTTTTTTCCTGTAAAAATTTCTTCTATTAATGGATGTTTAATTGGTTCATCCGAATCATCACTTATCAAATTTTGTTCAGATACATAAGCCTCGTAAGTAATTTCATTATTTTCAGCTAATAAATGATAAAAAGGTTGATCTTTTCTTGGCCTCACATCTTTCGGTATTGATTCATACCATTCCTCTGAATTATTAAATTCAAAGTCTACATCATAAATCACACCCCTAAAGTCAAAGTGTTTGTGTTTAACTACATCTCCTATTGAAAATTTAGCTTTACGCTCTGCCATTTGATTACTTGAGGATATTTATATTTTAAAAAAAATCAATAGAAAAAATATTATTTCTTTGTGACATATGTTAACATTTTCATATGCATCGACCTATAATTAAACTAGTTGCCGATTTTGGTCCACTTCTAGTTTTTTTTATAATATATTTTAACAATGAAAATGATCTAAAGGTTGCAATACCTCCCTTTATAATTGCAACTATTGTATCTCTGCTGGTAATTTATTTTTTAGAAAAAAGAATACCCATGGTACCTTTAACAGGGGGGATAATTATAACTTTATTTGGTGGATTAACTTTATATTTTGATAATAAAGTTTTTTTTTACATGAAACCAACAATAATTAATATTCTTTTTGCTGGTATACTATTTTTTGGAAAGTATTTTTCAAAAAAACCATTATTAAAAATATTTTTCCAAGCTGCAATGGATTTGGAAAATGAAGGATGGAAAAAATTAAATGATCGTTGGATACTTTTTTTCATTTTTGTGGCTGTTCTTAATGAAATTGTTTGGAGAACTCAAAGTGAAATTTTTTGGGTCAACTTCAAAGTTTGGGGCCTACTTCCTATTAGTTTTATATTTGCAGCTAGTCAAATTACATTGATCAATAAATATAAAATCAAAAAATAAAATTATGAAACATTTAAAATTAATTATTAATAATGAAAATAATAAAAAAGATATTTTTTTTAATAAAAAGGAACTTCAATTAATATTAAATTTATATGGAAAAATGGTTTCGAATGGCGAATGGAAAGACTATGGATTAAGCATTTCAAAAAAGGAAGTTAGTTTCAATGTGTACCATAGAACATCGGAGTTTCCAGTTTATAAAATAACAAAAAATTTAAAACCAAAAAATCAAATTGAAAAATACATTATTAAAGATTCTGCTAATAAAATAATAAACAACTCTGAAAATTTAGAAAATCTAATTAAAAAAATAATATGGAAAAAATTTAAATTAGTAAATTAAATTTATCTTCTCTGCCCAAATAATCTTAGCAACATTATAAATAAATTAATAAAATCTAGATAAAGAGTAAGGGCACCCATCACAGCTTTTTTTCCCATAATTTCCCCTGAGTCACTAACTAAGTACATATTTTTAATTTTTTGAGTATCGTACGCTGTGAGCCCAACAAATATTAAAACTCCCAATATTGAAATAACAAAATACATCATGGAAGATTTCATAAATATATTAACTACTGAGGCAATTATAATACCAATTAATCCCATCATAAGAAATGAACCTAGTTTTGTTAGATCTCTTTTTGTTGTATATCCATAAATACTCATTGCACCAAAAGTTCCCGCTGTTATAAAAAATACTCTTGTTATGCTAGTTCCAGTATAAATTAAAAATATTGAAGATAAAGAAGCACCCATTAATGCAGCAAAGATCCAAAAAGTTCCTTGTGCTTTTGAAGCACTCATTTTTCTAATACCAAAACTCATGTAAAAAACTACCCCCAAAGGTGCCAGCATAACTACCCACATTAAACTAGAATTATATAAAGCATTTCCAACTCCAGTTAGACCTGTTATTGAGCCATCTGGTGTCATAATAACTGAAAGCTTAAAAAGGACCAAAGAAACTATTCCGGTTAGTAATATGCCTGAAGACATATAATTGTAAACCTTTAGCATGTAAGCTCTAAGACCTTCATCTACAGCATGTGTTTGAGCAGTTCTTGTTTTTGTTTGAATATTTTGTCTGTTAAATTCCATTGATCATAGTATATATTGCTTTCGGACTACTTTTCAAGATGTCAAAATACTTTAATAAAACTTTAAAATAGCAAAATTAAATAAATGAATTATAAAAAACTTGGAAATACAGACATTAAAGTAAGCACAATTTGTTTGGGAACAATGACCTGGGGTGAGCAAAACGACAAAAAGGAAGCTTTTCAACAAATGGATTATGCTTTGGATCAAGGAATAAATTTTTTTGATACAGCAGAATTATATTCAATCCCGGTAAAGGCAGAAACAAGAGGAAAAACAAGTCAAATAATAGGAGAATGGTTTTCCAAGGGTAAAAAGAGAGAGAAGGTTATCTTGGCTGATAAAGTAGCAGGAAGATCTTCTTTTCCTTGGTTAAGACCAAATAAAGAAAAAAGTAGATTAAATAAAAAACAAATTGAATTTGCTGTAAATAGAAGTCTAAATGACTTGCAAACCGATTATATTGATTTATATCAAGTACATTGGCCAGATAGACCTTATGACCCTTTCTCTGGCAAATTAGAATACCAACATAAAGTGTCTAACGATTTTATTGAAATTAACGAAACTTTATATGCTTTAAATGATATAGTAAAATCTGGCAAAGTTAGACACATTGGCATATCCAACGAAACTCCTTGGGGGATAAATCAATATTTAAAACATTCTAATGAAAAAAAATTGTCAAAAATTGTTTCAATTCAAAATGCATATAACTTGTTAAATAGAAGTTTTGAGGTTGGTTTATCAGAAATTGCAATTAGAGAAGATGTAGGCCTATTAGCTTACTCACCCTTAGCTTCGGGTTATTTATCTGGAAAATATAGAAATGGAGCTATTCCAAAAAATTCAAGAATAGATTTATTCAGTTCATATTTTCCTAGATATCAAACTGCTAATGGCCAGAAAGCTATAGAAGAATATTGGAATTTGGCAAAAAATCACGGTTTATCTATTAATCAAATGTCAATAAAATTTTGTGAAATACAGAAATTTGTAAAGTCTGTGATAATAGGAGCTACAACATTAGCACAGTTGAAAACTAATATAGATAGTGTAGAAATTAATTTAAATGAAGAAATAATAAATAAAATAGGTGAAATTCAAAAAAAATATCCAAATCCATGCCCTTAAAAAAAATTTTATATATAATTTTATTTTTTGGAATCTTTAGTATTTCCAGTGCTGAAGAAAATTTGAAAAGCTTAGGTAAATTTAAAGACTGGGAAAGTTTTGTCTTATCAAAAGAAAATAATAAAATTTGTTTCGCACAATCTATCCCTGTAGTTAGAGCACCAAAAAAATCAAAAAGAGATCCTTCAAGATTATTTGTTAGTTTTAGACCTGCTGAAAACATTAAAAACGAAATAAGCGTAACTAATGGATATGAATTCAAACCAAAGGCTCCGGTTACTGCAAAATCTGGAAAAAAAACATATGATTTATTTTCAAAAGGAAAATTTGCCTGGGTTATAGATAATCAAGATGAAAAAAAATTAATTACAACTATGAAAAAAGCCTCAAGGCTTATGATAATCGGTAACTCTCAACAAGGGGAACAAACAACTGATCATTACTCCATGATGGGTTTTACAAAAGCTTATAATACTGCAAAAAAAAGTTGTAGCTAATTAACATAATTAAAAATGAAAAAAAAAAGAAAGATAGTTCTAGCCTATTCTGGTGGTTTAGATACTTCTATAATACTTAAGTGGCTTCAGGAAAAATATAATGCAGAAGTTATAGCTTATACTGCTGATATTGGACAAAAAATTGAAAGAAAAAAAATTCTTAAAAATGCAAAGAAACTTGGTGTAAAAAAAATAATTATTGAAAACTTAAAAGATTTATTTGTAAAAGAGTATATCTATCCAATGATAAGGGGACATGCGATTTATGAAGGTGTTTACTTATTAGGAACTTCAATCGCTAGACCTTTAATTGCAAAAAGACAAATCGCCATTGCAAAAAAATTTGGTGCTTATGCTGTTTCTCATGGCTCAACAGGTAAAGGAAACGATCAAGTTAGATTCGAACTTGGATATCATTATTTTGGACCAAAAATTAAAGTAATTGCACCGTGGAGAATTTGGAAATTAAATTCAAGAATGGATTTAATTAAATATGCAGAAAAAAATAAAATACCAATACAAAAAGATAAAAAAGGTGCTCCGCCTTTTTCTATAGATGATAATTTATTTCATACGTCAACTGAAGGTAAAGTTTTAGAAAATCCAAAAAATTTAGCACCAGAATTTATTTTCCAAAGAACAGTTTCACCGGAGAAAGCTCCCGACAAGGTATCTTATATAACTATAGGTTTTAAAAATGGAGATCCCACAACTGTTAATGGTAAAAAATTATCTCCAGGAAATCTTTTGAAAAAGTTAAATCTTCTTGCTGGTAAAAACGGTATTGGAAGAGTTGATTTAGTTGAAAATAGATTTATTGGAATAAAATCAAGAGGTGTTTATGAAACTCCAGGTGGAACTTTATTAATGGTTGCGCATAGAGCAATTGAATCTGTCACTTTAGATAAAGATACAATGCATAAAAAAGATGGAATCATGCCTAAATACGCAGAACTTATTTACAATGGCTATTGGTATTCAAAAGCAAGATTTAAACTTCAAAAAATTGTTGATCTTAAAAAAAATAAGGTAAACGGATCAGTTAAACTCAAATTGTATAAAGGTAATATTACAATTATTTCAAGACAAACTAAAAGTAATGCCTACTCAATGAAAAAAGTATCTTTTGAAGAAAATAAAACCTTTAATAAATCAAACGTTGAAAAATTTATTAACTTTCACAAAAAGAAACTTCGTTAATTTTATTTAGTAATTTTATCTACTAGTTTTTTGGCTACTGGAGCCATTGTAAATGCTGCTAAAACAGCAATTGGAAAAGCAAAAACCCAAGCTTTAAAAAATCTTTCTATGTATCCATCATGGATTCCGGTGCCAGCTGCTGTAACAACAGCACACATAATAACGCTCATGCCGAAAGACATTATTATCATGTATAAATTCTGAGATTTTTTTTTTGAAGTCATTATGAATTATTTGTAATGAGCTTTTTTAAAACATTCAACAGTATTCCTAAGTAAACATGCAATAGTCATAGGACCCACTCCACCAGGAACCGGTGTAATTGCTTTAGCAACCTTAGAAACTTGATCAAAATCAACATCACCTACTATTCCTGAATCAGTTTTATTAATTCCAACATCTATGACTATTGCTCCTTTTTTTACCCAGTCACCTTTAACCAATTTAGGTATTCCTACTGCTGCTATAATTATATCTGCTCTAAGGCACTCTGCTTTTAAATCTTTTGTTTTTGAATGGGTTATAGTTACAGTACAATTTTCTTTTAAAAGCAATTGGGTCATTGGCTTTCCATTTAAGTTTGATCGGCCAATTACTATGG
Source organism: uncultured Pelagibacteraceae bacterium (assembly GCA_902567785.1). GTDB lineage: Bacteria > Pseudomonadota > Alphaproteobacteria > Pelagibacterales > Pelagibacteraceae > AG-414-E02. The sequence goes on from CACFOR010000002.1 coordinate 36,604, forward strand.
CATGCTTTCCGCTTAAATTTTTTTCAACTTTTTTAAGCAATAGGCTGCACCCCAGAGGTGTGCATGGAATACTACTGCTATACCCAGAAGATAAATTACCAACATTCATGGGATGAAAACCATCAACATCTTTTGTGTGATCTATGGTTTCTATAACTTTTCTTTTATCTATATGCTTGGGAAGAGGTAATTGAACTAATATTCCCGAAGTTTTATCATTTTTATTAAGTTCGTTAATTTTATTTAATAATTTTTTTTCTTCTATATCTGCCGGATATCTAATAACTTCTGAATTCATTCCAACTTCTTTTGCAAACTTTTCTTTATTTTTTACATAAATTTTGCTTGCAGGATCGTCTCCTACCAAAATTACAGTTAGTCCCGGAACAGCATTATAAGTAGACTTAAGTTCTGCTACCTTCTTTTTTAATCCTTCTCTCAGCTCTGCTGCCGTTTTCTTTCCATCAATAATCATTTTAGAACAAACCTGGTGCAAAAATTTCAAAAATGATATTTCTAAGGAACATTAAAAGTAAAATTAGAATTACTGGAGAAATATCTATTGATCCGAAAGTTGGTATAATTTTTCTTATTCTATTTAAAGCAGGATCTGTCATTTTATAAGTTGCATCAAGCACAGAAAAAACAAATCTATTTTGAGTATTAAGAATATTGAAAGCGACTAACCAACTTAAAATGGCATTAACAATAATAATCCATAAATAAATTGTGATGATACTATCTAATAAAATAAATATTGATTTCACTTTTTCTCCACATAAATAGATTGGCTAGGAAAAGCAAAAGAAGCATTATTTTTTTCTACAATTTGTTTAATCTCTATTGCTAACCTTTCTTTTACTTTTAACCATTCATCCCAATCGTCTGTAACTGTAAAACATCTTATATACATGTCTATAGAACTATCTGAAAACTTATCAACCCTTACCGCATTACCTAAACTAGTCTTGTAATCTTTATGAGTAGTCACATATTTTTCTATCTCATCTCTAATTTTTTTAAGTTGTTCTACAGTTGTATTGTATTGCAAAGTTATTACCCAACTTATTATCCAATGTGTAGTTTCGCTAATATTAATTACAGCATTTTCAGCAAATTGAAAATTTGGGATAATTGCTAAAGATTTATCAAATTTTCTTACGACTGTTGATCTAAATCCTATTCGTTCAACAATACCTTCAATAATATTTTCAACAATAATCCAATCACCAACTTTAAATCTTTTTTCTACTAATACTAAAATTCCTGATATTAAGTTTTTGAATAAATCTTGAGCTCCTAATGCTACTGCAACACCAAATAAACCTAATCCAGCAATTATTGGTCCTATTTTTATACCCCATAAATCTAAAACGGCAGCCGCACCTAAAATGAAAATAAGTATTTTTATAGCTTTAACTATCCAGCCAATTAATTCTTTTGTTAAAAGTTTTTCTAGTCCACCCAAAAGATAACTGACAGGTTGAATGAACTGATGTATTAACCAAAAAATTAAAATTGTAATTAGTGATTTATTTAAATTATTTATAAAAGATTGTGATTCCGGACTAAATTCTAAATAGTAACTCGCAATAAAAAAACCTAGAACAATAGGAAAGAATCGAGCTGGACCTTCCATTGCATTAACAAAATTATCATCCAATTTATTTGTAGTTTTTTTTGCTATTTTTTTTAAACGATTGATTATAATTTTGCTAATTAAACCTCTAAATAATAGAAAAATTAAAAAAATCCCTAAACCAATTAGGATTTGAAAAATATCTACCCCAAGAATTCCTTGTTTCCATACCTCCAAAAACAAACTTAAAAAATTTTCAAATGCTTCCATAATTTATCTAATTTTATTTAATAAAAATTCCTCTTCCCCGGGGTTAAATATATATGCTTTTTTCCATTTTATCTGCTTCAATACTAATAATACCTTCTCGCTTATACACATTAGATTTGAATGAGTCACTATGTTTAAAAGCGAATATTTATTTATAAGATTAAATAAATTTTTTGCGCTCTTTGATGAATAAATAAAAATAACATCTGGAGGATTTTTTATTAAAAAATTTAATGTTGTTTCATTAATTTTTTCAATTGGCAAAGATGTATAGTTTGAAATTCTGTCTACTGAATAACCCGCTTTAATTAAATCAACATCTAAATTTTTTGAAATAAATTCACTACTTAAATAAAGTAATTTTCCTGATTTTTTATCTAAAATTCTTATAATTAATTCAATTAAAGAATCAACGGTACCCTCTGAACAATAAGTATTTATAAAACCGACATGCTTTGCTGCTAATTCGGTTGCTTTACCTACACAAAAACATTTAATGTTCATATCAAATTTTTCTATATTCATAAATCTTACTGCATTAGAACTAGTAAATATTACTGCTTTATAATTTTCAAAATTTATTTTTTCTGTTTGTAATTTTTGAATTTTAATTACTGGAAGGTGAGTTACTGAATGTCCTAATTTTATTAATTTCTGTATAAGGTCTACTGAATCTTCTTTGGGTCTTGTAATAACTATATGCACTTTTTAATTTCCTTGTATTTTAAAATCTGATCCCGCTTTATTTAATAATTCTTTACCAACTTTATAACCTATTTCCTTGGCTTCTCTAAAGTGTCCAGAATCTTGAAATTCAAATTTTTTCTTTCCATCATTAGAAAAAAGTTCACTTTTTAAAAATATTTTTTCGTTTGATAATTTAGCTATACCCCCAATAGCTGTATCACAATCTCCTCCTATTGCTTCAAGTAAAGCACGCTCTGCTTTTATACAATAATATGTCTCTTCATCATTTATTGCTTTTAAAATATTTAAAGTTTTTTTATCATCTTCTTTGCACTGTAAAGCAATTACTCCTTGACCTAATGCAGGTAACATTTGTTCAGTTGTAAAAACTTCATTTACTTCATTTGTTAAATTAAGCATTTGAATTCCGGCAAAAGACAAAACTATAGCGTCATACTCATGGTTTTTTAATTTTCTAATTCTTGTATCAATATTTCCTCTCATTGTAACAATTTCTAAATCACTTCTTAATAAATTTAATTGTGCCTGTCTTCTAAATGAACTGGTTCCAATTTTTGATTGGAACTTAAGTTCTTTAAATGATTTCCCTGAATGACTCAAAAAAGCGTCTCTGGGGTCATTTCTCTTGACCACAGAGTTAACACATAATCCTTCTGTCATTTTTGTAGGCAAATCTTTTAAAGAATGAACAGCTAAATCTATTTTTGATTCTAATAGTTCATCTTCTATTTGTTTACAAAATACTCCTTTACCGCCAATATCTGATATTCTTTTAGTATGAAATATGTCTCCTGAAGTTTTTATTATTTTTATCTCTATGGAATTATTATCAAATTTTGAATTAGATTTTAATAATAAATTTTTAACATGGTTTGAATAAGCTAAAGAAAGCTTACTTCCCCGTGAGCCTATAATAAATTTTTTCTTTTCTGTCATTATTATTAAAAATTACTTATGTTATATTATTATTTTATATTTATAGACAGAGAATCAAACATGGAAGAAAGGCTGACTTTTTTAGGAATAGAAACGAGCTGCGACGAAACTGCTGCCTCAGTTGTTCGTGAAAAGACTGATGGAACGGGTGAAATCTTATCAAATATTGTTTCAAGTCAAATTGATGAACATAAAGAGTTTGGGGGTATTGTTCCTGAAATCGCAGCACGTGCACATGTAGAAAAAATTGAATTTATAATTAAAAAAGCAATAAAAGACAGCAAGTTAACTTTTCAAAATTTAGATGGTATTGCTGCTACTGCTGGGCCAGGTTTAGTTGTTTGTTTAACTGTAGGTTTGAATGCTGGAAAAGCTATAGCAGGATCTTTGAAGAAACCCTTTATAGCAGTAAATCATTTAGAAGGTCATGCACTGAGTCCAAAAATAAATAATAAAATTAAATTTCCATATTTATTACTTCTGATTTCAGGTGGACATAGTCAATTTTTGGAAGTCAATGGAGTTAATAGTTATAAAAGACTTGGAACTACAATTGATGATGCTCTTGGAGAAGCATTTGATAAAACAGCAAAACTTTTAGGAATAGAATTTCCTGGTGGACCAAAAATTGAGGAATGGGCAAAAAAGGGAGATAAAAATTATTTTAAATTACCCAAACCCATTATAAAAAAAGGCGGATGCAACTTATCTTTTGCTGGTCTAAAGACTGCTATACTTAAAATTTCTAAAAAATTAAAAAATCAAAATGAAAAATATCATTTGGCAGCTTCTTTTCAAAAAACAATCAATGATATTCTTTATGAAAAAACAAAAATAGCAATGGAAAAATTTTCTAAAAATAAAACAAAAAATCAAAAATATTTCATAATTGCGGGGGGAGTTGCTTCAAATTTATCCATAAGAGAAAATCTAATTAAATTATCAAATGAAAAAAGTTTTACACCAATTTTTCCTCCAATCGACCTTTGCAGCGATAATGCTGCTATGATTGCTTGGGCAGGAATTGAAAGATATAAAATTAATTTAATTGATAATTTAGAATTTCCTTCTAAAGCAAGATGGCCTTTGGACAGCTCTGCTCCTTTTTTAAAAGGCCCAGGATTAAAGTTGTAGATTTAAAAATTTTTTACTCTATATATAAATGAAAAAGCTTATTCTGTAAATTATGACAAAATCCTATTGGCTAATCAAAACAGAACCGGAAGAGTGGTCATGGAATCAACAAATAAAATGTGGAAACAAAGGAGTTGAGTGGAATGGAGTTAGAAATTTTCAAGCAGCGAAAAATTTAAAAAATATGAAACTGGGAGATAAGTGTTTTTTTTATCATACAGGAAAAGAAAAAAAAATTGTGGGTGTAGTAGAAGTAATAAAAAAGGCATTTTTAGATAAATCAGACAAAGAAAAAAAATTTGTTTCTGTTAAAGTTAAATCTCTATATCCCTTCAAAAGGGAAGTGAGTTTAAAAGAAATCAAAAAAAATAAGGTTTTTAGTGATTTTTTTCTAGTAAAACAAAGTCGTTTATCAGTAATGGAGGTTAATTTAATATACTGGAAAAAAATATGTAAGATGGGTAAGGTTTAGTTCCAGAGGATAATATTATGGCTAAAAGAAAAAAGGGGAAAAGAAAGAAAAAATTAAGAAAAAGAAAGAAAACATTAAGAACAAGAAAGAAGATAAGAAAAAGAAAAAAGAAAACAAAATCGCGAAAAATTAAAAAAGCAAAAAGCAGTGGATCTGCTGAACTTGTTTTTAAAATTCCAAAAAAATGGTCAAATAATGCCTATGCTGATAAAAATTTTTATGAAAAAAAATATAAATTATCTATAAAAGATAATGAAGGTTTCTGGAGAAAAGAAGGAAAGAGAATTGATTGGATAAAACCTTACACGAAAATTAAAGATGTAAAGTATAGTAAAAGTGATGTTAAAATTAAATGGTATTATGATGGAACTCTTAACGCGTCAGCAAATTGTATCGATAGACATTTAGAAGATAAAAAGAATAAAACTGCTATAATATGGGTTGGAGATAATCCAAAAGAGTCTAAACAAATTAGTTATAAAGAACTTCACAAAAATGTTTGCAAAACTGCAAATGGTTTAAAAGAAATTGGAATAAAAAAAGGAGATCGAGTAACTATTTATCTAACAATGATACCCGAGCTAGCATACGTTATGTTGGCTTGTGCAAGAATTGGTGCGGTACATTCTATAATATTTGGTGGTTTTTCACCTGACTCTATAGCTGGAAGAATAAATGATTGTCAATCTGATTACATTATAACTGCAGATGAAGGTGTTAGGGGGGGAAAAATAATTCCTTTAAAAAAAATAACTGATGAAGCATTAACTCAATGTCCAAATGTAAAAAAATGTGTTGTTGTTAAAAGGACTGGTAATCAAGTTAATTGGGTTAACGACAGAGATGTTTCTTATGATGACATGATTAAAATGGCTTCTGATAAATGTGAACCAGAGGAAATGGGTGCTGAAGATCCATTATTCATTCTTTATACATCAGGCTCGACAGGGAAACCTAAAGGGGTACTTCACACAACAGGAGGATATATGGTTTATGCTTCGATGACCCATCAGTACATATTTGATTATAAAAAAAATGATATTTATTGGTGTTCAGCTGACATTGGTTGGGTAACTGGGCATAGCTATATAATTTATGGTCCTCTTGCTAATGGAGCAACAACAATGATGTTTGAGGGTGTACCAAATTATCCAGATGTATCAAGATGGTGGAGTATTATTGATAAATATAAAGTAAATATTTTTTATACTGCACCAACTGCATTAAGAGCATTAATGAAAGAGGGAGAAGTACCGGTAAAAAAAACAAGTAGAAAATCTTTAAAATTATTGGGTACAGTTGGTGAACCAATAAATCCAGAGGCTTGGCTTTGGTATTACAAAGTAGTTGGAGACTCGAGATGTCCAATTGTTGATACCTGGTGGCAGACTGAAACGGGAGGAATATTAATTTCTCCACAACCCGGTGCTATGGATCTTAAACCAGGTTCTGCAACTAAACCTTTTTATGGAATCAAACCTGTTATTGTTGATGAAAAAGGAAAAACACTAAAAGGACCGTGTAGAGGAAGACTATGTATGGCTCAATCTTGGCCTGGACAAATGAGAACTGTATATGGTGATCATCAAAGATTTATAGATACGTACTTTTCGCAATTTGATGGAAAATATTTTACAGGAGATGGATGTAGAAGAGATGAAGATGGCTATTATTGGATCACGGGAAGAGTTGATGATGTAATTATAGTATCTGGACACAATTTAGGAACCGCTGAATTGGAAAGTGCTTTTGTAGCACATCCAAAAGTCGCTGAAGCTGCTGTTGTAGGATACCCACACGACATTAAAGGAAATGGACTTTATTGCTACGTAACATTAAATGCTGGAGAAAAACCATCTGGAGAATTAGAAAGAGATTTAAAGCTATGGGTAAGAAAACAAATTGGTCCTATAGCAACGCCAGATTTAATACAATTTGCTCCTGGTTTGCCAAAAACAAGATCTGGAAAAATTATGAGAAGAATACTGAGAAAAATTGCTGGAAATGAACATGATCAATTAGGAGACACAACAACTTTGGCGGATCCAAGTGTGGTGCAAAGCTTAGTAGAAAATAGGAAAAATAAATAATGAACGATTTTATAAAAACTTTAATAAAACCAGATTGGGATGATAATCCCAAAAGATCTGAAATTTTATATGCCGCAAATTTACTTCATGTTGGTGAATTTCAATTAATACAATTAGCTTATAAGTCTTGGTATAATGAAGATCTTCCTGAAGATAAAATAAACAAAATATTTAGTGAATATATGTTAACTGGAATAATACCTATTTGGGTTACTCACTATGCTCTAGATATTTTAAAATTGAACAAAGCAAAGGTACTTGATTCTTTTAATGACAGATATCACGTTTATGATCATGAATTTGGAAAGTATATTTCCACAGAAAAACAGAGGAAAAGACGTGGAATTTTTTATGCACTTATTATCGGAGTAGCTTTTATAACTAGTCATTATATGGCTATAAATTATGTTGAAGATGAAGGATCTGCAGGTTTTTATCCACCTTATGTAGAAAAAAGAGTGGTTTATCCTGAACTATATAAAAAGAAATAATTAATGTTTGATTTTATCCCGCCCGAGTATGAAAAATTAGTAAATATTATATTTTTATTGATTACAGCATTGATTGCTAAACATGGAATAACTTACAGAAATGAGGACGGTGAAAGAGATTTTGTAAGATTATTATTTGGATGTATTGCGGCTACTTATTTTTTTCTGGTACTTTTTAAAGATGTATTAGGACTTATAAGTTTCTAAAGCTTACCAGGTTTGTGCATTACTTGCCCTTCGTCTAATTCTTTTATACTTAAAACCCTTTCATCTTCTGGAAGTTGAAGTTGCTCATTAAGATATAAAGCTCTTTCTTTTACAGACGATGATTTAAATTTATAATTCAGTATAACTGTTCCAAGACCAGGTCCAGCAACTGCCTCGTGGTCAATACCAAGAGCTTTTACATAATCTTTTAATGCTTCCTCGTAATTTTTATTTCTATCTTTAATAATTCCGCGATTTGCATATGCAGCTGCCAGAGTTCCTATTCCTGTTCTGTCATCCTTTTCCAGATTTTTCTCAAGAAAAATTATGAGCTTACTTAAAGTTTTATCTGCCTTGATATATTTTTTTTCAGAAATAAATACTAGCGCCTTACACATCATGGCACCTCTATGATTAGGAGTTTTGTTTAATGCTTTATTTGCTGCTTCTAAAGCTTCTTCATATTTTTTATCTTTTAAACGAATATCACAAACCTCTGTTTCGTAATCACCTGGAGGCCTATCCATAAAAGATCTAACAAACCCCCAAACTGTAAACATAACAAAAGTTAGTATTGCCATGTATATGACAAATCTTTTCAAAACATTTGCATTAATATTCATTAATTAAATACCTGGGATACATATAAATAACTAAAAACAATGCATAAAAGCACCGAAGTAAATGTTGCTCTTTTTTTTAAAATTTTTTTTTCATCATCAGAAACTGTTTTTTGTGATTTTTGTTTTTTTCTAACGTACAAAACCCAAATCATTTGTCGAACAGGAAAAAATAAAGCTACACTTAAAACCACAATCCAAATAGGATCATGAAAAGCAATATAGAAAGATGTAAAATTCATATAGGCCTAGTTATACACTTAAAATAACACCCATATAACAACAATTTCAATTATTAGTTGTATACATTTTGGGCATTAAAGTGTTGCTTTGAACAGTTAATTGTGATGAGCTTTCACTATTAATGCTCGGAACTATGGTTCTGAGCATTTTGTGTTTTATAAAACAAGTTAAAAAAACAAAAGGGGGAAACCTTTATGTCAGCAAAAGTAACGTGGCTGATAGTGTTCGTACTACTTTACTGGGCTTATTGTATATTCTGGGGAGTAAGAGGAGCACAGATGGCGAAAACAGCATCTGATTATTTCATATCTGGAAGAAAACTTCCGATGTGGGTATTCGTTCTGGCCGCCACAGCTACATCATTTTCTGGATGGACCTTTATGGGTCACCCAGGATTAATTTATAGGGATGGTTTCCAGTATGCTTATGCATCTTTTTATGTAATCACAATTCCTTTCACAGGAGTTATGTTTTTAAAAAGACAATGGATACTTGGAAAACGTTTCGGTTACGTAACACCAGGTGAAATGCTTTCAGATTACTTTAAGGGTGATATGATACGTATTTTAGTTGTTGTCGTAGCTTTATGTTTCTCAGTTCCTTATTTAGGTTTACAACTTGCAGCATCTGGAAAATTATTCAACGTTTTATCAGATGGTTTATGGGGCGTTACAACTGGTACATGGGTACTAGCTGCTATCGTAGCATTATACGTAGGATTAGGCGGATTAAGATCCGTGGCTTACGTAGATACTCTGCAATGTATACTTTTATGGTTTGGAATTGTAGCAATTGGATTTATAGCATACGATCTCGTTGGAGGTTGGGCTTCATTAAACGAAGGATTAGCAAAAGTTGCTTTGGTAGAAGGCACCAAGTGGGGTAGAACTCCAGGTGATGACTACTCAGCCTACTTTGCAATTCCTGGTGTCATACAGTTTACAGCTGGATTAGGAAAAGAAACTCCAGTTGGTGGTTTGTGGACAGGAGTGATGGTGTTGACTTATATGTTTGCGCTTATGGGCATTCATTCTTCACCAGCATTTTCTATGTGGGCTTTCTCTAATAAAGATCCAGAACCATTTGCACCACAACAAGTTTGGGCTTCATCATTTGGAATAGGGTTCGCTTTATTCATATTTACTGCAGCTCAAGGAATGGGAGCGCATTTATTAGGCGCTGATCCAGTTGTGAATGCAGCAGGAGTAAATATTTCTAATGTACTTCCAGAATCAATTGGTAAAGGCGGTCAAGGAAATCTTGTACCTTACTTTATTAATACGATTGGGGATGCAGCTCCATGGTTTGTAGGTCTTCTTGCGGTATGTGCACTGGCTGCTATGCAGTCTACAGGTGCAGCATACATGTCGACTTGCGCTTCAATGTTAACTAGAGATATCTACAAAAAATTCTTCAGACCGAAGATGTCACACGCTGAACAAAAAATGTTTGGTCGTATTTGTGTGGTAGTTGTAGTTGGTGCAGCTTTATTAGTTGCTACATTCTCTACAGATGCATTAGTGCTTCTTGGCGGATTAGCAGTAGCGTTTGGTTTCCAAATGTGGGTACCATTAGCTGCGGTTTGCTACTTCCCATGGTTGACAAGAGAAGGAGTATCTTGGGGACTATTGGCAGGAATTATTGCCGTAATGATGACTGAAAGTATTGGTCAAAACTTATTCGGCGATTCTATACCTTGGGGAAGATGGCCTTGGACAATGCACTCTGCATTCTGGGGAATGTTCTTCCAGTTATTGGTATGTTTACCAATTTCTGCAATGACACAAAACTCAAGAGATCGTGCTCATAGACAAAAATACCATGACTTCTTATCAGATCATGCGTCACTTCCAGCAAACAAGCAAAGTCTGAAGCCAGCGGCTTGGATTATAACTATTGCTTGGTTGTTCTTTGGAATTGGCCCTGGAGCTGTTATAGGAAATGATATCTTTGGTTCGCCAAATGATATTAGTACATGGACATTTGGAATTCCATCAATTTGGGCTTGGCAAATATTATTCTGGATATTAGGTACTGGAATGATGTGGTTCCTAGCTTACAAAATGGAAATGTCTACAATGCCTAGAAAAACAGTAAGTGCTCTAGTAGAAGATATTGGAGACACTGCAAGAGGCTAAGGTATTCAACAATTAATTATTCTTGAAGGGCGGGAAATCCCGCCCTTCTTTTTTTTTGACATAATTCAAATATAAAAATATAAATTTTACTATGTCATCTATTAAAATTTCACCTTCAATTTTATCAGCTGATTTCAGCAAGCTTGGAAGTGAAATACAAGAGTTAGAAAAAGCAAAAGCTGATTGGATTCATATAGATGTAATGGATGGTCACTTTGTTCCAAATATTACAATTGGTCCAGATGTAATTAAAAAACTAAGAAAATATACATCATTGCCATTTGATGTTCATTTAATGATTTCTCCAGTTCACAATTTTATTAAAAATTTTGCAGATGCTGGAGCTGATATTATAACTATACATCCAGAAGCCACCACAGATTTAGTAAGTTCGATAAAGGAAATTAAATCTTTTAATAAAAAAGTTGGAGTTTCATTAAATCCAGAAACTTCAATCGATAAAGTATTGCCAGTTTTAGATTCGATCGATTTAGTTTTAGTTATGAGTGTAAATCCAGGTTTTGGAGGTCAAAAATTTATTAAAGAAACTTTAAATAAAGTTAAAGCATTAAGAAAAGAAATTGATTCAAAAAAACTAAAAACATTAATTGAAATAGATGGTGGTATAAATTTTGAAACTTCTATAATGGCAAAAAAAGCTGGCGTAGATATAATAGTTTCAGGAACAACAATTTTTAAGGAAAATCAGGGGAACTTAAAAAAAAATATTCAATTACTAAAAACAGGATAAAAAATGTATAGTATTAGAAGTATCAAGCTATACTTTTCTTCTATTGTTAAATTATTTTTTTTAAATTTAAAAAATTTTTATTTTAAAAGTAATTTTTATAATAAAAAATTAATAACTTTTATACCTGATAGAATTTTTTATACTCCCAGTACATACTTAAGTGCCTCACTTACAACCACGATCACTGACTTTTATAAAATCTCTAGCACAAACCCTGGATTATTATGGAAAACAAATATCAAAGATAAATTAAAATTTGAAAATTTGCATAGTTTTTTATGGTTAACAAGACTTGATAGAAAAAATAGTAAAATTATTACGAAAGAAATAATTAAGAGTTGGATTGATATTTTTTTTAATTATGAACCAAATACTTGGGAAATGGAAATAACTGCTAAAAGAATTATAGCCTGGTCATCCAATGCCGATATTACTTTGGAAAATTCTGAAAAAATATATAAAGAAAAATTTTTTGTAAGTTTGATTAAACAATCAAATTTTCTTTTAAAAAATTTAAATAATTTAATCTATGGCCCAACCAAAATTATTTGTTGTGCCGCAATTATATTATCAGGAATAATGTTTAAAGAAAATAACACAAAGTATAAAATTGGTTTAAAAGAATTAGAAAAGATAATTAAAAATTATTTTGATGAAAATGGTTTTCCAAAATCTAGAAATCCTGAAGAAATTTTTATCTGTATAAAATATTTAATTTTAATTAGAGAATGGTTTAAAGAATCTCAAAATACTGTACCTGACTTTTTAAATGAAACTATATCTAAGTGCGGTAATTGTTATTCTTTATTATCTTGCTCTAACAAACAATTTCCTCTTTTTAATGGTGCCACTGAAATTAATCATAAAGATTACGATATTTTTTTAAAAAATCTAAAATATAAATTTTATAATAAAAATTATGAGGTTGGAGATTTAATTAAAATTAAAAAAAAAAAACTTGAGTTTTTTATTGATTGCGGAAACCCGCCTTCAAATAGATTTGAAAAAAATTATCAAGCTGGTTGTTTAGCATTTGAATTAAATTCGAATAAACAAAAAATAATATGTAATTCAGGATATGGAAAGTATTTAACACCAAGACTTAAATATTTAAGCCGTTCAACAGCAGCTCATTCTACTCTATACATAAATGATACATCATCTTGTATTTTTCAAAAAAATAAAATTATTAATGAAATTTATGGAAATTCACTAATAGAAAAACATAGAATTATTAATAAAAATTATACAGAAGACAAAGATTATTACTCTATTACAGCTTCTCACGATGGCTACGAAAAAGAATTTGGTTATGTGCACACAAGATCTATTAAAATTTCAAAGAAAGAAGATAAAATTTTTGGACAAGATAAATTAAAAAAAACAAAGAATTATTCAAAACTACTATTCTATTTTGTGAGATTTCACATTTATCCAGAAATTAAAGTTGTTAAAACGAAATCGGGAAGTTCAGTATTAATTAGTCTGACAAACGGAGAGGGTTGGCTATTAGAAAGCAAAACAAATACTTTTGAAGTAGAAAAAAATATTTTCCTTGGAAATAAAAATAAAATCATAAATAATGAGTCTGTTTCTATTTCTGGAAATATAGACAAAGAAATAGTGGTAATAAAATGGGAAATAGAAAGAGTAAAATAAACTATGAATTTAAAAAAAATAAAAAGAGCGATTATTTCAATTTCAGATAAATCGAATTTAAAAAATATACTACCTGTATTAAAAAAGTTTAATGTTGAAATCATAAGTTCTGGTGGTTCTTTTCGAACAATAAAAAAAATGGGTTATAGTTGTACCGAAATATCAAGCTATACAGGATTTTCTGAAATGCTTGACGGAAGAGTAAAAACTTTACATCCAAAAATTTATGCTGGAATTCTTAATATAAGAAAAAATAAAAAACACAAAAAAGATTTAAAAAAATTAAATATATCCAATATAGATTTAGTAATTGTTAATCTTTATCCATTTGAAGAACAACTTTACAAAAATTTGCAATTTGAAAAACTAATTGAATATATAGATATTGGAGGTGTATCTTTGTTAAGAGCCGCAGCGAAAAATTTCAATGATGTAACTGTAATTTCTAATATCAAGGACTACTCTAAACTTAAAAAAGAATTAAATACTAATAAAGGAGCCACTACTACTAAATTTAGAAAATATATGTCAACAAAAGCGTTTGGTATAACTGCGTACTATGATTCTGTAATATCAAATTGTTTAAATGATAAATTAAAAATAAAATTTCCAGAAAGAAAAACTATACATGGAAAGTTAAAAGAAAATCTCCGCTATGGTGAAAATCCACATCAACAAAGTAGCCTATATGCTACCACAGAAGATCAAAACTTAAAAAAAATTCATGGAAAAAATTTAAGTTATAATAATTACAATGATATTTATTCTGCTTTAGAAATTTTAAATTCATTTAAAAAAAATAAAGGAACAGTTATTATTAAACATACAAATCCATGTGGAATTTCAATAAATAAAAATCAACTACATTCATTCAAAAATGCTTTTAATTGCGATCCAGTAAGTGCTTTTGGCGGTATTGTTGGTATTAATTCTATCATTTCTAAAAAATTAGCTATTGAAATAAATAAATTTTTTTTTGAGGTAATAGTATCCAATGGATATAAAAAGGACGCGTTAAAGATTCTTAAAAGAAAAAAAAACATAAGACTAATTCAATGTAATAAATTTGAATTTCCTAATACTCAACAATATCTTTTTTGGAAAAATTCTTTTTTAGTACAAAATGCAAATAAAATACTTATTAAAAAAAAATTAACTATAGTCTCAAAAAAGAAACCATCAAAAAAACAACTCGAGAATTTGGTTTTTGCTTTTAATATTTGTAAATTTGTAAAATCTAATGCAATTGTGCTTGCCAATAATAAGTCAACTATTGGAATTGGATCTGGACAACCAAGTAGATTGGATAGTTGCAAAATAGCTTCTAGTAAAGCATTACAATTCGTTCCAGAAAAATTAACTAACTCAGTAGCAGCTTCTGATGCCTTTTTTCCTTTTCCAGACGCAATAAAAAAATTAATTAGAACAGGAGTTAAGGCCATCATTCAACCGGGTGGTTCAATAAATGATAAAAAAATAATAGAAGTATCAAATAATGCAGATATAGTAATGGCTTTCACAGGAACTCGTCACTTTAAACACTAATGAATAAAAAAGTAAGAGGATATTTTTGGTATAATAATTTTAAATATTTATATAAATTTTATCTTCTTTATATAAAACATAAAACTTTTTTTCCTAAAAAAAGCTACTCACAATCGGGTGAGGATATATTTATTTCAAAATATTTTAACAAATTATATAAAGGTTTTTATGTTGATGTAGGTGCTTATCATCCTTTTTTTTTAAACAATACACAATTACTTTTTAAAAAAAATTGGGAAGGTATTAATATTGATATTAATCCAACAACAATAGAGATATTCAATGTTGCACGCCCTAATGACTATAATATTAATGTGGCAGCATCTAATAAAAATAAAAAATACATAAAATTTTATACAAAAAATATGATCAATCTATTAAGCACAACTATAAAAACTGCCGCGGAAACAGCTTTTTTAAATAATAGTTTTAATACTTACAAAACAAGATGCAATAGTTTGAATTATATAATTTCTAAAACAAAATTCAAAAATAGAAAAATTGACTTTTTGAATATTGATACTGAAAAAAGTGAGGTTGATGTTTTAAAATCCTTGAACTTAAAAAAATATAAACCAAAATTAATATGCGTAGAAATTCATCTTAGAGATAGAAATCATCATAAAATTTCTCTTAAAACACATCCAACTCACAAGTATTTAAAAAGAAATAAATATAAAATAGTATGGAAAAAAGGATATAGTTTTATTTATAAACCAACATTATCTAATTAGTAGATATTTTATTAATTTTAGCAGCCAAAATAAAATCGCTTTCGTGTAAACCCTTTATGGCATGAGTGAAAATTTTTATTTTTGCATAACCCCAACCAAACCATATATCCGGATGATGACCTTCTGCTTCAGAAATATCACCTACTTTATTTACAAATTTTTGACTTTCTAAAAAATTTTGAAATTTAAACTCTTTTATCAAATAGTAAATTTTTGATTCGTCAGCTTTGACCTCCCAGCCATCTACCATTTTAAGGTATTTATGAATTTGCGTGATATCAAATCCCGGTATTCCTCCTTCACACGGTATACATTTTTTTTCCGAAAGATCTGTCATATTTATTTGGAGCGGGAGAAGGGAATTGAACCCTCGGCCTAAACGTTGGCAACGTTTCGCTCTACCACTGAGCTACTCCCGCTTATAAAAATTATTATAAATCAAGGTTTTTTTATAAGCAAGAGTTTCTAAAATCAAGTATTATCTAATATTAAAATACTTTTCTGAACTTTAATTTAATTACCCCTATGATGAATAATAAACTAGTTTGAAAAATTCTCACACCTGAAACTTTAGCTTCTTTCCAAATAACAGGTACTTCGATGATTTTCATTTTTAACCCATGAGCCAAAAACAACATCTCTGCTTCAAAAAAAAATTCATAATTCGAAATATAAAAGTATAACTGATCAAATGCACTTTTGTTAATTGCCTTAAACCCACACTGAACATCTTTAATAGGTAATCTCAAAAACTTATTGATGAAAAAAACGTGATATATTTTAGACATAACATACCTCAGTAAAGATCTATTTATCTTCGATGTTGGAAGATATCTTGAGCCTATTGCAAGGTCTGCACCCTCTCTAATTTCGTATAACAATTTATCAAAAGACTCTAATGAAGTAGAAAGATCCACATCCATATATGTTAATATATCAGCAGAACTATTTTTCCACGGATTGAGTACCCCATAACCTTTTCCCTGTTTTTCTGAATAAGTATAAATAACTGAATCATAAGTTTGGGAGATTAGTTTAGCTTTTTCTATAATTTTTTCAGCTTTTTTTCCATTTATAGAAATGATGATCTTAAATTCATATGGCCCCTTAATCTTTGTCAGATAATTTAGCAGTTCCTGTGTGGACTTCTCTAAAATTTCTATGTTGCCACGAAAAACAGGAAAAATAATATCAACTGTCCAAATCCTATTCATCTAATAATTTTATATATTCCTTCCCTTGGTTCTGTAAATTTTAATCGAAAGATTTTTTCAGTCTCATCTACTATATATTCTTTATCTACTTTTAAATTATCTACCTGAGATTTCTGAAGAAAAGGAATTTTAAATAATGAAAATAATTTAGCGATTAAATAACTTATTGCGATTGGAATATGAACGACTATTCTCCTTTTTCCTAGTGTTTTCAAAATAAGATTAACAATATCTCTGTATGTTAAAGAATTTTTTCCCGCAATTAAATGAATTCCTGATATATCATATAATAAAGCAGAATTTATACACTTGATGACATCTTCAACTGAAATTGGTTGTATTAAT
This sequence comes from uncultured Pelagibacteraceae bacterium, assembly GCA_902567785.1. Classification (GTDB taxonomy): domain Bacteria; phylum Pseudomonadota; class Alphaproteobacteria; order Pelagibacterales; family Pelagibacteraceae; genus AG-414-E02. The sequence continues at coordinate 53,740 of CACFOR010000002.1, forward strand.
TGTTTTCCGTTTCCTATAACTGGAACAACAGGTAAACGTTTAACGAGCTCTATCAATAAACCTATATCAGATTTATTTCCCTGACCATAAATTACTGTTGGTCTTAGAATAAGATGGTTACTATGTTTAATTACTTCTTGTTCAGCTTTTTTTTTTGAACTCGTATAATTATCCTTTCCTGGTAATTGAACAGTCTCACTACTTATATAGATAAACTTTTTTACATTATTTAAAAGTGCTGCCTCTACAAACTTTTTTGTAAAATCGACATTTATTTTAAATATGTCTGGATGATATGAAGATTTAATAGACAAGATATGAATTATTGCAAAAGTTTCATTAAACATATTCTTGTTAAACACAGGATTTAAGAAGTCTATTTCATAATATTCGATGTTAGGGTCGTGATCGCGTGGTGAATCTGAACGGACGAGACATCTAATGTGGTAGGACATCTTGATTTGTTTAATCAGATGGCGGCCAAGAAAACCAGATCCTCCTGTCAAAATTATATTACGCATAAAATTAAAATTTAAACCTTCTGTCCGCAAGATTAAAAAAAATATTATAAAACATGGTTTTTTGAAACGCAATGTAATTAAAGTAATTTGTTTTTGTTGAATTTTTTTGCAATATAAACTCATATAGAGTATCAATAAAATTATATGCAACATCAAAAGGAAATTATAAAAAAGTGTATTGATCAAAATAAACTATTGAATAAAAAAAAATTAACTATACAAACTTTTTCAAATGTTAGTATAAAGTTAAATAAAAATTTTTTTACAATAAAACCAAGTGGAATGCGTCCTGAAGACATAAGGATAAAAAAATGTCCAATAATTAGAATAAATGATGGAAAAAAAGTATCTGGGTCTTATAATCCGTCAACTGATACTCCCACTCATCAAATTTTATATAAAAAATATCCTGAAATTAATAGTATTGCTCATACACATTCAAAATATGCCACGGCTTGGGCTCAATCAGGAAAATCTATACCCATTTATGGAACTACACATGCAGACTATTGGAAATCAGAAATACCAGTAACCAATTTTATTAGTAAAAAAAAATTAAACAGTAATTATGAAGCTAATACGGGAAACCTAATTATTGAAACTTTAAAAAGAAAAAAATTAAATCCTCTTAATTGCCCTGGTGTAATTGTATCTGCTCATGGCGGTTTTTGTTGGGGAAAAAATCATACTGACGCAGTTAAAATGTCTGAACTTATGGAATTTATCGCGGAGTTAGCATATTTTACTGAACAAATAAAAGTAAAAAAAAAAATACCTCAATATATAAGTAGGAAACATTATGAAAGAAAGTTTGGTAAAAAATCCTACTATGGCCAAAAGAATTAATGATTATTGAAAAAAGTTTCCTAAAAGAAATAAATTTTTTTATTTATAAGAAAAAACATTTAATAGTATATATTTTTATTGGAATTTTATCTTTATTAATAGAATTAGGAATTAGACGAGCATTATTAAAAATATATGATCCACATTCATTCTTACTTCATTTTTCAGTTTTATTTGGAATAATTTTTGCTTTTTATTTTAATATAAAGTTCAACTTTAATGTACCAAAACTATATCTAAAAAGATCTTTGATATATTTTATTATTATATCTTTAAGCTCGTATATTTTTCAATACTTTATTAAAAGCAAAATATTTTTTACAACTTTCAATTTTGAACAAACAAGATTTTTGATTTCTGGTATATTTTTTATAATTGCATATTTTTTTCATTTAAAATTTTCCTTCAAAGATAGTAGAAAAGTAGGTGTCGCAATATACGCTAATGGATACGAAGACATTAAAAAAATTTATGATAAAATTGGACTTTATCCAGATTTTATTCATGTAGATATTATTGATAAAACTATGAATCAGGCTGCATTAGATACTAAACTATCAAAATTGGAGGTAGTAAAAGCATATTGGCCAAATCATGAAATACATACGCACATCATGTCAACAAATCCACTAAACTGTCTAGATGAAACTGTTTGTAAATTTTCAGACATAATATATTTTCACCACGAATGTTTGGATGATAAAAAGAAAATAATTGATAAAATAAAAAAATATAGAAAAATTCCTGGTGTTGTTCTTCATAGTGTAAATAATTATGAAAATTTAGAAAATATTGTCCAAGATTTTAATGAAATATTAGTTTTATCGATTGAAAAATGTGGTGTATCAGGTCAAAAATTTAACGAAACAACATTTAAATTAATTGATGATTTAAATAGTTTAAATCAAAGAAAAAAATTTAAAATTTGTGTAGATGGTGGAGTAAAAAGTAATTTGATATCAAAATTTTCTAGTGAAAAAGTTGTTTCAGGCTCTGATGTTTTAAATAACAAAAATCCAAAGCAGCAAATTATGAGATTACAAACATTGTCTCGCTATGAAAAATGAAAAAAAAATATTACTTGGAAAAAAATTTGGAAATAATTTAATTAAAAAGTTATATGAGTTAGATGATGTCATATCTGTTACAATAGTTGGATCTTTTAGCAAAACTTATAATATAGATAAAATTGGAGATCTTGATGTTGTGGTAATTTGTAAAAAAATTACAAATAAAATACTTACATCATCAAAAAATAAAATAAAAAAACTTAAAAATAAATATCCAGAAATTAATAAAAAATTAAAAATCAATAATACTTTTGGTCCAGTAAAATACGATTCAAAAAAAAATTTAGTCATACACTTAATGATATACGACATTAAAGGTCATACTGAGCATGCTATTAAAAGCCCGTTTACATGCTACGATTGGCAAAGAAGTAAATGGTATAAAGGAAAAAAACTAGACGAAATATTTCCTGTACAAAATCTTTATTTAAGAGATTTTTTTGAGGCACGTAGAAATATCAACGAATATATTAGTGATCTTCAAAAAAATTGTATTTCGATTAGAAAATATAAAATTATTAAAAAAAATATAATTTTAAAGAAAAGTAATTATAAGATTAATTCAAAGAACAAAGGAGAATTTATATTTCACATAATTTATAATTTGATTAATAATTATAACAAATTTTATGTTAATAAAAATATAAAAATTTCTAATAAAAATTTTTATAAACTTTTTCTAAAAATAACAAATAATGATAAGACTCTATTACTTAAATTTTTAGAATTAAGAAAGCAAAAGATTAATTTAAAAATTAATAATGGAGATGAATATCAAAATTTAATTAAAAAATTTTTAAAATATTATAATAAATTCATAAAAAAAATTAAAACTAAATTTAATACAATAATCTTTTTAAGACATGCAAAAACATTTGAGAATAAAAAGATTTTTTTGGGCCAAGGAAATGATCCCGATATTATTAAAAGGCCAAAATTAAAATCAAAAGATAATTTTGACGTTATTTTTACTAGTCAATTAAAAAGATCAATATCTACTGCAAAAAATTTTAGATCTAAAAAACTTTATGTTAATAAAAATCTGAATGAAATTAATTACGGAAAAGCAGAAGGTTTAACAATAAAAGAGTACGAAAAAAAATTTCCTTGGAAAATTAAATTATGGAAGAATTCAATTGATACAAAATTTCCACAGGGTGAAAATACTAAAAATGTGGAACAAAGAATTTTTTATTTTATTAAAAATGTTATTCTTAACAAAAAAAATGTATCAAAAAAAATTCTTGTTATTACTCACAATGTTGTCTTAAGATGCTTAATTGGATATTGCTGTAAAATCGATCTAAAAAATTATTTTAAATTAAATATTCCTCATATGGAATATTTTCATTTTATTATTAAAAATAATAATATTTTTCCAAATTTTAAAAGAAAAAATTTAAAAAAAGTGCTAATGAAATTATATGACTAAAATTGCAATTTTCATATTGCCGAAAAATAAAATAAAAAGAAAAATTTCTCTTTTGAAGAAAAAAGTGAAGAAAAATTTTGGTCAGCAACCTTATTTGTCTCATCCTCCTCACTGTACTTTGTTTACGATGAATGTTTCTAGAAATATTTTAAACAAAAAAAAATATTTAAATAATTTTGAATTAAATACCAACTATAAAAATTTTTTTAAAATTATAAAACCAGACATATTTTATAATGACCCTATTACCAGAGGTAGAACAATTTTTTTTAAAATTAAAAAAAATTCTTTTTTAGAAATATTGCAGTTAAAATTATTAAAAGAATTTTCCAAATATAAAAAGAAGGATATTGGTAAAAAATTTAAATTTAAGTGGATGAATATAAACAATAGAAAATATGGCTATCCTTTTGTGGGAAATCGATGGAAGCCTCATTTTACTATTGCATCTTTAAAAAATACACAAAACGATAAACAATTCATAAAAAATTTTTTAAAAATAAAAATTAAAGCTAAAATTCCTATAAAAAAAGTCCATATCTATAAATTAATTAAAGAAAGACACATATATTTATGGAGTATTAATATAAAATTAAAATGATGAGTGTTAGATTAATCAATATTATGCCAATGGCTGGAGAAGGAAAAAGATTCAGGGATGAAGGATATAAAGATCCCAAACCTCTTATAAAAATTAATGGAGAAAGTATGTTTATAAGATCTGCAAAATGTATGCCAAAAGCTGATCTGTGGATATTTATAATACGAGAAGAATTTTTAAACGATAAATCTTTTGAAAAACAAATAATTAATAATTTTAAAAACTACAAAATCATTTCAATAAAAAATACTACAGAAGGACAAGCTTCTACTTGTTATTTAGCAAAAAAATATTTACAGCAAAATGATCAAATTTTTATAAGCTCATGTGATAACTACTTTGAACTTAATCATAAAGAATATACTAAAAAATTGTCGAAACATGATATTTTAGTATTCACAACTAATTCCCAAGAAATACATGTTAAAAATCCAAATTTATTTGGATGGGTAAGTGATGAAAATGAAAAAATTCAAGTTTCATGCAAAAAACAAATCAGCCAAAATCCTAATAAAGATAGGATTATAATAGGATCCTTCTTTTTTAAAAATCTATCTTTTTTTGAAAAATCAATTCAATCATTATTTAAAAAAAGGAAAAAAATAAACGGAGAATATTATATGGATATGACCATATCTGAAGCTATCTCCTTAGGTTTAAATGTTGGTGAAGTAAATGTACAAAATTACATAAGTTGGGGTAGTCATAAAGAATTGGAAAGTTGGAGAAAAAAAAATTCTTAAAAAAATAATGAAAATATTTAATTTTTTTGAGATTTATAAATTTATTATAATAGGAATTATCTCAGTTTCCATAGATGGGTTTCTTTATTATTTATTAGGTAATCTTGAATTATTCACTTATGAAATTTCAAAAAGAATAAGTTTTATATGTGGTGCCGCTTTTGCTTTTATTTTCAATAGAAGTTATGTTTTTCAGGCTGAGCATAAAAATATTCCTCAAGTTATAGGTTTTAGTATTTTGTACTTTATATCATTTTGGTGCAATGCTATTTCTCATGATTTAGTGTTAGATAAGTTTAATATTCCTTTAATTGCTTTTTTAATAGCAACCGCAATATCAACTATTATTAATTATTTGGGTCAAAAATTTGTTATTTTTAAAAAAGTAGTGAAAAAATAGCAAAAATTATTTAGATTTATAAAATGAAAAAATTAAGCTTAATATTACCTTGCTATAATGAAAGCAAAAATATTGAAAATTTATTAAATTTGTTAAATGAATTAAAAAAAAAAAGTGATATAGAAATTATCATAGTTGAAAATGGTTCCACAGATGATTCACTAAAAAAAATTAAAAATCATATAATTTATAAAAATAATTCTATTATATTAGTCGAAATAAAAAATAATTTGGGGTATGGTTATGGAATTATGGCCGGAGTTAATAAAGCAAAAGGTGACTATATTGGATGGTGCCACGCTGATCTTCAAAATAATTTAGAAGATGTTTATGATTCTTTTAAAAAAAATTTTAATGAATTAGAAAAAACAAATTCAATTTTAAAAGGAAAAAGAATTAGTAGAAATTTAATCGATAAATTATTTACACTAGGTATGAGTATTTGCGTCACTATGATATTCGGGCATAAATTAAGGGATATAAACGCACAGCCAAAAATTTTTCCCAGAAATTTTCTAACCCAAATTAAAGAACCTCCTAATGACTTTTCTCTTGATTTATATATTTTATTAGTTGCTAAAATAAAAAATTATAAAATTATAGAGCATCCATTAAAAATTTATGAAAGAGTAGCTGGGGAAGCAAAAGGTGGTGGTTCTTTATTATTAAAAATAAAATTAACCTTAAGGACATTGAAATATATTTTTGACTTAAAAAAAAATAAAAAATTCTAAAATGGAAATAATTATTCATAGAGTAAACAAATTAGAAGAATTAATTAAGTTGCCAAAAGAATATGGTACTGAAATTGATTTAAGAACTAAAGGATCTAAGATAATTCTGAACCACGAACCTTTCAAAGATGGATGTAATTTTATTGATTATATTGAAAATTATAATCACGGGACTTTAGTTTTAAATATAAAGGAAGCAGGAATTGAAGATGAAGTTATAAAAATTGTGAAAAATAAAAAAATAAATTCTTATTTCCTTTTAGATGTAGAAATGCCATATCTTCACTCTTCATCTAATAGTGGAAATAGAAATATAGCTATTAGATTTTCAGAATATGAAAGTATTAAAACTGTAGAATTTTTTACTAAACTTGTAAGTTGGATATGGATAGATACTGTAAATGAACTACCAATAAAAAAAGAACACATAAAATTAATATCTAATTTTAAAAGTTGCTTAGTTTGTCCAGAAAGATGGGGTAGAAAAAATGATATTAAAGTTTATAAAAAAAAATTAGAAGAAATGAAATATAAACCTAATGCGGTAATGACAAGTCAGGAGTGTGTGGAACTCTGGAAATCTTAATCTATGTTTTGAATTAATTTTGTTAATTTTAAAGCCATTAAATTGGCTCCTTCCCTTGAAAGGTGACAGCAAAAATCTAAAAACATTTTTTTTGAATCAACGTTTAGTTCATTTGATAAATCTAAATAAAGAACATCTTTTTTTTCTAATGAAAAATTATATAAATTCTCATTAAGTATTTTTATAGAACGATTATGAGCTTTGCTTCTTGTATTAGCAGAAAATTTAGGGACATTTGTAGAGGATAAAATTAATGTCGATTTTGTATGTTTGGTTAGGTCGTATAACTTATTTAAATTAGATTTTATATGTTTAATATACTTTTCATCAGATCTTTGATCATATGATATTTCTTTCATTTTTTTATGTCGAATTCTATACATTTTTTTTCTAAAAAAATTATAAGAATACGGCTCTCCATAAAAAGGAATTGTAATTTTAGGTATATTATGAGTTCTTAAAACTTGTTCAGGAAAATTTGCCCAATTATCATCTTCAGTCCAATTAGTTCCTAAGCGTCCGTAGGAAGGAGCGGGTGAATAAACTTGTAGATATATGTATTTTAAATTTTTTATATTGATAAATTCTATTTTAAAACGTTCTATTGCTTGGGCTAATGAGTAACCAGGTATAGCTCCATTTAAAACAGAAAAATTATTATTATACTTTTTAAATAAAAAAGGTAAGCTTTCCTCTGCTTCAACACCCCAACCGAAAGTTACGGAATCTCCAAGAAATAAAATTTTTTCTTTAAGATTTTTATCACTTAAATAATTACCAGCTTTATTATCTTTTTTAGATATTCTAAACCCTTCACTTGATGTGGTAATTAAAAAAGTTTTTCCACCATAAAAATGATCTAGTTCATCATCTGAATAATTTTTTTTAACGGTATAAAATCTTTTATCATTGGTTTTCTCTGTAAAATTTCTTATTGAAAATAATTCTGTATGATCAAATTTTAAAAGTGTAAATCCTACTAATTCTAAAAAAACTACAGTAATAACCAGGATAACTAAGATTTTGGAAAAATAACCAGAAAATTTTGTCATAGATATTAATCTGCAATATAAACAGAGATTCCTCTTCTGTTAAGATCAATATCAAATTTTTTATGAAGAGGTGGGAATGCTCTTTGCTGACAGTCCATACGATCACAGGTTCTGCAGTTTACTCCAATAGGTGTTTCCAACTTTTTATCATGTAAATTTAATGAATCTGCGTACACAAAATCTTTTGCATATTTAACCTGACAGCCTAATCCTATCGATAACAAAGTTTTTTCCATTCCATGTTTTCCAATTCCTTTTTCAACAGTTCTCGCAATACATATATATTTTTCTCCATTTGTCATCTTTGAAACTGCAGCATTTATTTTTCCAGGCATTGTAAATGCTTTATAAATATTCCATCGTGGGCAAGCACCTCCATAACGTGGTATTTCTATACCTGACAAGGAAAATCTTTTGGAAATATTTCCAGCAACATCTGCGCGAAGCATATGAAAGGGAATACCTTTCATTTTATCATCTTGTAAACATGTAAGTCTATGTGCAACTTGTTCAAATGATACGGCAAACGTATTTTGTAAAAGTTCAACATCATATCTTTGTTTAATACACTCTTCATAAAATAATTTGTAAGGCATTATAATTGCTGCTCCAGTATAATTAAGTAAAGCAACTTTTGATAATTTTTTTGACTCTTCACTAGGAAATGAGAATGTATTTAAATATTTATCTATAATCTCAATAGCTTCTAGCTGAGCTACCTGTGCACCTGCATATAATTTTTTTGTTTCAAGATTCAAATAGTCAGATACAAGAAAAATTTTCTTATTTATGTCATATTGTTTTGTAAATGGTTTGTTTTCATCTGGAACAACATCCTTTACTTCTATTTTATGTTTATTAAATAAATATTCACATATTGATGAATAACCAACTCGATTATTAGTTTGAATTTTTTGGAATAAATTACTTGCAAATTCTTCTAGTTTTGGAAAATAATTTTCATTTTCTTGTATAAAATCAGCAACCACTTCACCAGGAAATGAGTTTTTACGATTATCTATAATTTTACCAGATATATTTTCAACTCTATTCACTATATCCTGATTTTTTTTTTTGTAATTATCTCCAAGTTTTACTAATGCTTTTGCTATTAGTGGGTTATTGTTTAAAAGTTCCTTAACATCAAAATTTGTTATATCTAAATTTTCAAATAAATTATCACCAAGTAAATCCATCAAATTTTGATAGAGATTTGTATCTGCTTTTCTTGATATATCTGTTACATCAACTTTCAATTCACTTGCTAATTTTAATAGCAAATCCATATTTATTTTTCGTTTACCGCTTTCCATTAGGTTAAGGTAACTCGGTGATATAGATAGTTTCTTTGATAAATCAGCCTGAGTAATTCCAAGCTTTCTTCTCTTACTCTTAATTTTTTGCCCTATTTGTACATTTATTTGGTTCATATTTACAATATTTACATTTGATAAACTATTTCTTTACATAAATTTACAAGCAAAATCAATAAAAATATTGAATATTCGATAATTTGTAAATATAGTAAATTTTATGAGTGACTTAGTAAATCCAAAAAAGCAAATAATTGATCGGTCTTCTGATAAGGGATTGTATGTAAAAGAAGATGATCAAGATTGGGGTAGTGCTGGGATGAACGACGTTCAAGAAGATTCCGAATAAAATCAAAAACTTTATTCAAAAGTATTATTTATGAGTTCAAAGATTAAATCAGGCAAAGTGTCTTTTGACCTAAAAAGATTTGCAGGAATTAAAAGAGATTACACGAAAGAAGAAGTAGAAAAACTAAAGGGTACATTTAATATTGAATATACTATTTGTAAATCCCAATCAGAAAAACTTTGGAATTTATTAAATACCGAACCATATGTTAATACACTAGGTTCTTTATCTGGTAATCAAGCTGTTCAACATGCAAAAGCTGGTTTAAAAGCAATTTATTTAAGTGGCTGGCAAGTAGCAGCTGATGCTAACAGTGCCGGAGAGATGTATCCAGATCAAAGCTTATATCCTTATGATAGTGCACCAAAACTAGTTGAAACTATGAATAATGCTTTAATAAGGGCAGATCAAATTCAACATATGGAAACTTTAGAAGGAAAAATTAATACAAAAGATCAGATAGATTACAAAATGCCAATTGTTGCGGATGGAGAAGCTGGCTTCGGAGGTCCATTAAATGTATTTGAATTAACAAAGAAATTTATAAAATCTGGTGCTGCAGCTGTTCATTTTGAAGATCAACTTGCATCAGAAAAAAAATGTGGTCATATGGGAGGAAAAGTACTAGTTCCTACTCAAACTATGATAAAAAATTTAAAATCTGCAAGACTTGCGGCAGATGTTATGGAAGTTCCATTAATTATTTTAGCAAGAACTGATGCAAATGCTGCAAAACTTATAACTAGTGACATTGATGAAAATGATAAACCATTTTTAACTGGAAAAAGATCATCTGAAGGATTTTACTATGTAAAAAATGGTTTGGATCAAGCTATTTCAAGAGGTTTGGCTTATGCTCCTTATAGTGATTTAATTTGGTGTGAAACAGCAAAGCCAGATTTAGAAGAAGCAAAAATATTTGCTAAAGCTATTCATGAAAAATTTCCAGGGAAATTATTAGCTTATAATTGTTCTCCATCATTTAATTGGAAAAAAAATTTATCAGACAAAGAGATAGAAATTTTTCAAAAAGAAATTGGAAATATGGGATATAAATTTCAATTTATAACTTTAGCAGGCTTTCATGCTCAAAACTATGCAGTTTTTGATTTAGCTAAAAAATATAAAGCTTACGGAATGGCGGCCTATTCGAGATTACAACAAAAAGAATTTGATAGTGAAAAAGAAGGTTATACTGCTACAAAACATCAAAAAGAAGTTGGGACTTCCTATTTTGATGCTATCTCAAATACTATTTCCTCTGGAGAAAGCTCCACTACAGCAATGAAGGATTCGACAGAAACAGACCAATTTTAAATTTTATTAAAATTGAAAACCTTTGTCTGCAATATTAAAAAAGGTATTTTTTGCTAAATTACTTTTATTTAAAATCTTTAAACTTTCGCTTTTAAATTTATCGTACGTAAACATATTTTTTAATAAATCTACACTGATCGTAAAAATAAAATTTCTTGGTTTTGTCTTTTGTGTAAATTCAGATAAAATATCATTCGTACCTATATCTAAACCTAAATTTATTTTTTCTCTCAACAGATTTTCTAAGGATGACAAATCCCTTATTGTCATATTAAAACCTTGTCCTACAAATGGATGTATCGTATGTAATGTATCTCCAAATAAAAGTATTCTTTCTTTGTAATAATTATTTCTAATTAAAATACTCAAATCTCTAGATTTTATTTTTGCTATTAGTATTGGATTTTTTAAATAACTCTTAACATGGTATAATATTTTTTTTTTAAAATTTAATTCATTTGCATTTGGCAATTCTTTTGTGGAATAAACTATTGATGTTTTTGTATTTGAGATAGGAAGTAAAGCTAAAATTCCATCATTTAAAAAAAGTTGTCTAGTTATATTATTTTTTATTGAATCATGTTTTATAATTGTCGTTAAAGATTTTTCTTTATAAGAATTTTCTATTGTATTTTTTGTAAATATATTTTTTACTAAATTCGAATTATTTCCTGTGCAAATAATAATTAAATTATACTTATGATAATTATTCTTGATTTTTATGCTTTTTAATAAGCCAGAATCATATATATCTGAAATTAGCTCATTATTTATTATAGAAATTGATTTTATTTTTTTTATTTTATCCATCATAAGTTTAATAATTCTAAAATTTTCAATCATATAAAAAATTTTTTTTGGTTTATTATTGTTATCTAAATGAAACACTTCAGAAACTTTATCATTTTTATTTTGTGAATATAACTTCATGACAGAACATGGCCATATATTTTTTGAAAGTGATTTCGAAATATTTAAACTATTTATATAATTCATATTACTTTCTGAAATAGCTATAGTTCTATTAGATTTTTGATTTTTAGGAGCACCTCCTATTATCAAATCAATTTCACAATTTAGTTTTGATAGACTAATGGCCGTTAGTAGTCCAGTTAAGCTACCCCCAATAATACAAATTTTTTGCTTTTCCATGATTTTTTATTTTATAAACCAATTTTAACAATTATTAATAAGTGATACAAAGTTAATTAAGTGATTTGAAAAAAAATGAACTCACATATTTTAACAAATATTAACCTATTTTTAAGAAAAAGGTTAATTGAATCACTGGGGATTCTACTTATATTTGTAGGTGTCTATCTTTTAGTAACAATTCTGAGTTATTCACCGGAAGATCCAAATTTTATTTACAATCCAGAAAATTCAGAAATCAAAAATTTAGGTGGTTTTTATGGAAGTGTCATATCTGATTTTCTTCTTCAATCGTTAGGATTAATTTCTATTTTATTAACTGTTAATTTTTTTTCTTGGGGTTTTAGATTAATTGCAGATAAATCAATAAGTAATTTTAATACAAAAGTTTTTTTTATACTAGTTTACCTTATTTTTGGAACAACCGTTCTTAACATTTATTACAATGATTCATTCTGGTTAATTGATAATGGAAATGGTGGATTTGTCGGTAGAACAATTAAAGAAAACATTTATTATTTTACCCCTCTAATTGAAAACGTATATATAATTTATAGTCTTATTTTTCTAACAACTATATTTTTTATTCTAAGCTTGAGTATTAAATTAAATGAAATTTTAAAAATTCTTCTTATTCCAGTCAAATTAATTAAAAAAATTTTCCAACTATTTGTTAGTAGTAAAAAAATAAATATATCTAACAATGATTTTTCTCATGATTACACTGAGCAAAAAGATGTGGATGAAAATAATGCAAAAATAAAACAACCAATTCTTCCATTCGTTACTAAAAAAGTATCTAACGAGAAAGAAATTGATAATAATTTTAGGTTACCAAGTATTAATTTTTTAGAAAAAAATTCTGATTTAAAAAATAGAAAAAATATAAATGATTCAGAATTGGTAAAAAATTCTGAATTTCTAGAAAAAATATTACTTGATTTTGGTGTTCAGGGTAAAATCAAAAGAATAAGTTGTGGACCTGTAGTTACCCTAAATGAATTTGAACCCGCTTCAGGAATTAAAGTTTCAAAAATAGTTAATTTAGCTGATGACATAGCAAGAAATACTAGTTCAATATCAACCAGAGTTGCAACAATACCTGGAAAAAATACAATTGGTATAGAGATCCCAAATTCAAAAAGAGAGAATGTATTTTTAAGCGAAATTATTTCAGACGAAAAATTTAGTAAAAGAGAAATAAAGTTACCTATAGCTTTAGGAAAAAATATTTCGGGCACACCTATTGTTCACGATCTTTCTGCAATGCCACATTTGCTAATAGCTGGAACTACAGGTTCAGGAAAATCTGTATGTATCAATACTATAATATTGTCTTTACTCTATAAATATACTCCTCAAAAATTAAATTTAATTTTGATTGATCCAAAAATGCTAGAACTATCAGCCTACGAAGGAATTCCTCATTTATTGTGTCCAGTAATTACTGAAGCAAAAAAAGCTACAGCAGCACTTGGTTGGGCAGTAAAGGAAATGGAAAGTAGATATAAATTAATGACCAGTGTCGGTGTAAAAAATATTGATGGTTATAATATAAAACATAAAAAACACATGCCTTATATCGTTGTAATAGTCGACGAAATGTCAGAGATGATGTTGGTTGCTGGAAAAGAAATAGAAAATTCTATTCAAAGATTATCTCAAATGGCAAGGGCTGCCGGAATTCATATTATCATGGCAACACAAAGACCAAGTGTTGATGTTATTACAGGAACAATAAAAGCAAATTTTCCTACAAGGATTTCATTTCAGGTAAGTTCAAAAATTGATAGTAGAACTATTTTGGGAGAACAAGGAGCTGAACAATTATTAGGTAAAGGAGATATGTTATTTATGTCCTCAGCTAATAGAATAATTAGGATTCATGGCCCCTATGTTTCTGAGTCGGAAATAGAAAAAATAAATAGTTTTTTGAGATCTCAAGGAAAGCCCGACTATATTGATGAGATTACAACTGTTAAAGATAATGAAAAGAATATTAAAGAAAATAGTGATGATGAAAGAGATGAATTATATCACAAAGCTGTAAATATGATAAAAATTGAAGGTAAGGCATCAACAAGTTTCTTACAGAGAAAACTACAGATTGGTTATAACAGAGCGGCAAGAATAATGGAGACTATGGAAAAAGATGGTATTGTTGGTCAAGCAAACCATGTAGGTAAGAGAGAAATTTTATAGGCTTACTTTGATAAAAAAAAATAATTTTATTTTATTAAGTATTCTTTTTTACTTTTTTTTTATTGAATATTCTGAAGCAAATTTTCAACAAAAACTTATTGATAAATATCAATCTGTATTTAGTTTATCTTTTGAATTTACTCAAAAAATTGGTGATAAAATAGAAATTGGAAATTGTAGAATTAAATATCCTTTACTCATGAATTGTGAATATCCTGAAAAAAAGAAAAGTATAATTGCGAATGGGAAAAAAATTGCAATAGTAAAAAAGCGATATAAAAAAATTTATTATTATCCTTTAAAAAAAACACCTTTATTTTTTTTACTTAATAAAAAAAATATTTTAAATGTTATTAAAAATTCTGAACCTATATTTAAAAATTCTAATTCAGTTCAATATAAAATAACAGACGAAAATTCGAATAATTTAAATATTTTTTTTGATAAAAACTCATTAGATTTATTAGGATGGGAAACAGTAGATGCTTATAATAATGAAGTTAGTTTTTTAATTAAAAATATTAAAACAAACACAATTATTGATAACGAATTATTTAAAATTCCAGCTGAAGAAGATCTTTAGGAAACCATTTTTCCAATTTTTTCTCCACCAAAAATATGAAAATGTAAATGAGGAACTTCTTGACCACCATTTTGCCCAACATTAACTAGAGTTCTATAACCACCACCTTTTACTGCTTCAGATACACCAATTTTTTTAGCAACTGTTCCAATACCTTTAATTAATCCAACAATTTCTTTTTCGGATGCTTTTGATGAAAAGTCATCAAGATTTATATACTCTCCTTTGGGAATGACTAGTGCGTGTACTTTTTTTTGTGGATTTATATCATGAAAAGCTAAAACAAACTCATCTTCATAAATTTTTTTACAAGGTATTTCACCTCTTAAGATTTTAGCAAAAATATTATTTTTATCGTAATTCATTTTATTTAATTAATAAAAAAATGATAAATTAATAAACCAATCAATATACCCTTAAAAAATGATATCCAAAGAACTCCATAATCAGAAACGTTTAGTTTTTTTTTCCAATATTCTATATATCTTTTATGCAAATTTATCATTTTGTCTTTTCTTTAACTCATCCATTACATCCTCAATTTTAATACCATTTGCTTCTAAAAGCACCATTAAATGATAAACAACATCTGCTGATTCATGAACTTTGTTTGAATTTTTTTCAATAGCATCAATAAGTTCTGCTATTTCTTCTTTTACTTTCCCAATACTTAATTTCTTATCATTTAATAATTTTTTCGTATAAGATTCCTCGTTTGAGGATTCTTTTCGTTTGCGTATAACAGCAATTAATTCTTCTAAAGTTTTAAACATTTTTTAAATTCTTACAGGAATTCCTTTCGAGTCCAAATATTTTTTTGCATCTTGTATTGAAAATTCACCAAAATGGAAAATTGACGCTGCTAACACAGCGTTTGCTTTACCAATTTTTATGCCTTGACGTAAATGTTCTAAACTACCAACTCCCCCTGAAGCAATAACTGGTATATTTACAAGACTAGATACCTTTTTGGTTAAATCTAAATCATAACCTTTTTTTGTTCCATCTCTATCCATCGAAGTAAGTAATATTTCTCCCGCACCCATTGCTTCCATCTTCTCCACAAATTTCATAGCATCTATTCCCGTAGACTTTCTTCCTCCGTGAGTAAATATTTCCCACTTATTTTCTTTAACTTTTTTTGCATCGATAGCAACAACGATACATTGAGAACCAAATTTTTCAGCACTTTCTTTGACCAAATTCTTGTTATTAACTGCTGCTGTATTTATTGATACTTTATCTGCACCAGCTAATAGTAAACTTCTTATATCTTCTAATGTTCTAACGCCTCCTCCAACTGTTAAAGGCATAAAACACTTCTCGGCAGTTTTTTTTACTGTATCTAATATAATATCTCTATTCTCATTTGAGGCTGTAATATCTAAAAAACATAACTCGTCAGCACCTTGTTCATCATATATTTTTGCTTGTTCCGCAGGATCTCCTGCATCAACTAAATCTACAAAGTTAATTCCCTTAACCACTCTTCCATTTTTTACGTCTAGACAAGGTATAATTCTATTTTTTAACATTTTATATCTGCTTTGCTAGTTCGGTAATTTTTATATCACCATCATAAATTGATTTACCTACTACCACACCTTTAATATTTGAATTATTTAAAGATTTAATTTTTTTAATATCTTCTATAGAAGAGATACCTCCAGATATTACAAAAGGAATTTTTACTTTGCTTGATAACTCAATAGTCTCCTTTATGTTTGGACCTTTTTTTGTCCCATCCTTATTCACATCTGTATAAATAATTCTATCAACTCCAAAATTTTCAATTTTTTTTATAAAATCCAGAGCTAAAATATTAGTTTGTTTTTTCCATCCTGATAAAACAATAAATCCATCTTTTACATCTAAAGATACAGCGATTTTATTTTGAAATTTTTTGCAAACAGTTCTAAGTAAATCTGTATTTTCAACAGCGGCGGTTCCCATAATAACCTTATCTGCACCACTTTTTATCCAATTCTCAACATCAATAATTGTTCTTATTCCTCCACCAATTTGAATTTTTAAATCAAAATTATTAATTATATCTTTAACAATTTTTGAATTTGTTGAGCGACCATCTAAAGCACCGTTTAAATCAACAATATGAATATTTTTAAATCCATTTTGAAAATATATTTTAGCTTGATCAAATGGAGAATTCTCATAGGCAGTCATTTTATTAAAGTCTCCCTTTATAAGTCTTACACATTTGTTATCTTTAATATCAATTGCTGGAAAAATTATCATGAGATCTCCCAGTTCAAAAAATTTTGTAAAATCAACACACCATTTTTTTGACTTTTTTCAGGATGAAATTGTGTTCCAAAAATATTTTCTTTATTGACTGATGCAATAATTGAATTGCCATAATCAGTAGTAGCAACTACGCAGTCTTTCTTTTTTGTCATAAACTCATAACTATGAATAAAATACATATGAGATTTGTTTTTTATATTAGAAAAAAGGAAACTATCTTTCTTAAATTCTATTTGATTCCATCCGATATGAGGCAATTTTATTTTTTTATTTATATTATTAATTTTTCTAACTTCAGCATCTATCCATCCAAATCCTTGGGTTTCTTGAGATTCGTAACCAGTTTTTGCAAATAATTGCATACCAACACAAATTCCAAAAATAGGTTTTTTCTTTTCCAAAACAAATTCATTTAAAGACTCATTTAATCCAGGAATTTTTTTTATACCTAGATAACAATCCCTAAAGGATCCTTGACCTGGCAAAACTATTTTATCACATTGTCTTATAGTTTTCGGATCAGAAGTCACTACTATTTTACAATTTTTATTTATATTATTAGCAGCCGCTTCAAGTGCTTTAGCTGCTGACTTTAAATTGCCAGAACCGTAATCAATTACTGCAACGGACATTTTAATTTATAGAACACCTTTGGTTGAAGGTACTTTATTTTTAATTCTTTTATCAATTTCTATTGCTTCACGTAATGCTCGTGCCAATCCTTTGAAGCAAGATTCTATTATGTGGTGACTATTATCTCCATAAAGATTTTCAATATGCAAAGTAATACCAGCTGCTTGAGAAAAAGCTTGGAACCATTCTTTAAATAATTCTGTATCCATTTCTCCTAATTTTTCTACTTTTAATTTTACTTTCCAAATCAAGTATGGTCTGTTTGATATATCCATAGTTACCCTGGTAAGAGTTTCATCCATAGGTATAAGTGAATTAGCAAATCTTTTTATACCTTTTGTAGATCCTAATGCTTTCTTTATACATTCTCCAATAGCAATTCCTGTATCTTCGGTAGTATGATGCAAATCAATGTGTGTATCTCCTTTGGCTGATATTTTAAAATCAATCAAAGAGTGCTTTGATAATTGTTCGAGCATATGATTTAAAAAACCTATTTTGGTATCTATTTTATAGATTCCTTTGCCATCTAAATTTACGTCAACAATTATATTTGTTTCTTTGGTCTTTCTGTTTATTTTAGCTTTTCGTGCCATATCGCGCTCCTGTAATATCAGGGTATATAAATAATTCAAGAATTTATCGATAAATCTAACTTTTACCCTTGAAGATATTAAATAAATCTCCACATAAGATAATACTATGAGTGGAAATTCAAATTGGCATGGCACAACAATTGTTTTGATCCGAAAAGGAAAAGATGTTGTTGTAGCTGGAGATGGCCAGGTTAGTTTAGGAAATACTGTAATCAAAAGTACAGCAAAAAAAGTTAGAAAAATTGAAAAGAGAAATGTTATAGCTGGTTTTGCTGGATCTACTGCTGACGCTTTAACTTTATTTGAAAGGCTAGAAGCTAAATTAGAAAAACATGCTGGAAATCTTACAAGAGCTGCTGTTGAATTGGCCAAAGATTGGAGAACAGACAAATATTTAAGAAGATTAGAAGCTTTAATGGCTATTGCTGACAAAGAAAAAAGTTTTATAATTTCTGGCACAGGTGATGTGTTAGAGCCAGAGGAAGGAATTATAGGAATAGGATCGGGAGGCAATTATGCTTTAGCTGCAGCAAAAGTCTTAATGGATTCTAAAATGTCTGCTGAAGAAATTGCAAAAAAATCTATTGAAGTAGCTTCTGAAATATGTGTATTCACAAATAAAAATATAACAATAGAAAAAATTTAAATTAATGAAACAAAAAACAAATATAACGTCATTACCAACAAGAGATTCTAAGCAAATTAAAGAAGATAATTCGGTGGTTTCTTCTTTGTCACCACGAGAAATTGTTTCCGAATTAGATCGTTATGTAATTGGTCAAACTGCTGCAAAAAGAGCTGTGGCAATTGCTTTAAGAAATAGATGGAGAAGACAAGCTCTAAAAGGTGAAATGAAAGATGAAGTTTTGCCAAAAAATATTCTTATGATAGGACCTACGGGTGTTGGTAAAACTGAAATTTCACGAAGACTTTCAAAACTAGCTGAAGCTCCATTCATAAAAGTAGAAGCAACAAGATTTACTGAAGTTGGTTACGTAGGTAGAGATGTAGAGCAGATAATTAGAGATTTATTAGAAATTGCCATAGCTATTGAAAAAGAAAAAATGAAAAAACAAGTTTACGCACAAGCTCAACAAGCTGCTGAAGAAAGAGTATTAAGCGTTCTAGTCGGCAACAAAGCAAGTGTTGCTACTAGAGAGAGCTTTAGAAAGAGATTAAGAAATGGTGATCTAGATAATAATGAAATCGAAATTGAAGTAAATGACACACCGAGTATGCCAAGTTTTGAAATACCTGGAATGCCAGGAGCAAATGTTGGAATGATAAATATATCTGAAATGCTAGGAAAAAATGCAAAAAAAGGAAAAAAGAAAAAAATGACAGTAAAGGAATCTCATCAAATATTAATTGGGGAAGAATCAGATAAAATGATTGAGCAAGATGCAATCATTAAATCTGCAAAAATTTCAATTGAAAATAATGGAATAGTTTTTTTAGATGAGATTGATAAAGTGTCTGCTAGAGGTGATCGTATTGGTGGCGATGTTTCAAGGGAAGGTGTACAAAGAGATTTGCTTCCGCTGATTGAAGGAACTACAGTTAGCACAAAACATGGCCCGATTAAAACAGATCATATCCTATTTATTGCTTCCGGTGCATTTCAACTTGCTAAACCATCAGACTTATTACCCGAGCTTCAAGGAAGGTTACCTATTAGAGTAGAATTAAAAGCATTAACTAGCGAAGATTTTAGAAGAATATTGGAAGAACCAGATAATAGTTTAATAAAACAATATAAAGCATTATTAGAAACTGAAAAAGTTATTCTTGAATTTTCCAAAGATGGAATTGAAACAATCGCAAAGTTAGCTACTGAAATTAATGCTAGTATAGAAAATATTGGTGCACGAAGATTACATACTATTATAGAAAAGGTATTAGATGAAATTAGTTTCACTGCAACAGATAGAGGCGGAGAAAAAATTGTAATAGACAAAAATTTTGTTACTAAAAATCTTGGTGAATTAGCTAAAGATACAGATTTATCAAAATTTATTTTATAAATTTTATTAATTTTTTAAAAAAATATAAAAAGCCCCCTCTCCTCCATCTTTTTTGTCGGCCTTTGTTATTTTAGTAATTTTGCGATTTATTTCTCCTTCTCGCTTTATGTACTCTGGAATTGAATTTTTTAATACACTTAGTTCTTGTGAAATATAGGGATTGTCATATGATTTTGATCTCATTCCTTTACCTGTAACTATTAAAAGCTTTTTATATCCTTCAGAATAACTTTTGATTATGAATTTTTTTATTACTTTATTTGCTTCATTTAAAGAATAACCATGTAAATCTAGTTTTCTAACCTTATTTAAATGTTGATTTTTATTTAACAAATCAGGATCTTTTGAAAAGATATCGCCCATATCCTTTGTAAAAGAAATCCAATCTTTTTTATCTTTTTTTGAAACAGAATGTTTTTTTTTCACTACTTATTTGATGTTTCTACTAAATACCATGTTGGGTCCTGGCTCCACATATTTTTCGAAAACTTCCAAACATCATTTGCAACTTTTATTTTATCAGGATTTCCTTCGATTATTTTATTATTTTTATCTTTTACACACGTTATAATTTCACTTACAAAATTTACACTCACCTTATAAATGTTTTCGATTTTTTTAAATTCTAATATTTTTGAAGATTTTATTCCTATGAAAGTTGTCTCATATTTAAGTTGTTTTTTTTGTCTGTCATCTATAACTTCAGAAAAATTATTAAATAATTCTTTACCTAATAGACTTTTTAGCGATCCCTTGTCTCCTTTTGAAAAGGAGGTTATAATTTGTTCATAAGCAATATTTGCGCCCTTTAAAAACTGTTTTTTTGCTTCTTCATCTATATTGCCAGATCTAATTGCTTCATTATTTTCTATATCTTTCATTACCTCCATGCCTCTAGGAAAATATCTATTCACAGGTCTTCCTTGATGACCAGTTTTTCTTCCTAAAATATTTCTAAGGCGTAAGATTATAAAGCCAGCAAACATTGCTAGTAGAATTATATCTATAAATCCAAACTGACTGCTCATATGATTTTTATTATAATACTTATATGATATAGTATGCAAATACAAATAAGCACATAAATGAACTTTATTGTCCTACTTATAATTGGAATACCTGCTATTGAAATTTACCTAATGATTAAAGTTGGTGGTGTGATAGGTGCACTAAATACGATTTTTTTAATTTTTTTTACAGCAATAACCGGAGTTTATTTTGCAAAGATTGCTGGCTTAAGTACTTTACGATCAGGTCTAAATCAATTAATAAAAAATGAAATTCCAATATATGAAATTATATCTGGAGCAGCATTAGCCTTCGCAGCATTATTACTTATAATACCGGGATTTGTAACAGATATAGTTGGATTTTTATTAATTATACCTGTGACAAGAAAACTTATGATTAAACCAATATCTTCAAAGTTTAATAAAAAAAACGATACTAACACTATTGAAGGAAGCTTCGAAGAACACAAGCAAGATGAGGATAAAAAAGATAGTTAGATGAGCTACAAAATAATATCAAAATTTATAAAAGATGTTTCTTTTGAAATTCCAAACATTCAAGCCTTTACCATGTTGGAAAAAGAAATACCAAATTATTCATTGAATTTTGATATAAAAAGTAAAAATTACAAAGATCACATAATAGAGGTAAACACAATTTTAAAAATTTCGCCAAATGAAAATGTTAAACATAAAGTCCTTACTGAAATTACTGGGACAGCTTTGGTTTCTTTTGAAAAAAATATTAAGGATAAGACAGAATTAGAAAAAATTATTTTGATTAAAATTCCTACAGAATTATACCCTACTTTATATGATACCTTTTTTTATTTATTTTCACAAGCAGGTATAAAAAATATTCAAATTGCAAAAGAAGTGGATTTTGAAAAATTATATAACGAAAAGAAAAAATAGTTAGTTAAAATTATTTTTAGGTAAATCAGATTTCAAATATTTTTTATGTGATTCCAGTTCTTGGATGTTTGGTTTGATTTTTTTTCTTAATACATCTTTCCTTTTTTTAGAATTATCAAGAATTTTTATATTAATATTTTCGCTACTTTCTAAATTTAACTTTGGAGCTTTTTGATCCAAAAGATTTATATAAACATCTTTCAACAAGTGGCAATCAATTAGAGCACTGTGTTTTTCTCTTTTTGTATTATCTATATTAAAACGTTTGCACAGGGCGTCTAATGAATTCTGGGAGCCGGGGTATTTTGATCGTGCTATTTCCAAAGTATCAATTACACTACTTTTACTAATTGGCCCTTTATTTATAAGTTTCAATTCGTAATTTAAAAACGATAAATCAAATGAGGCATTATGTATTATTATTTTTTTATCCTTTATAAAATTCACAAAATCCTCCGCTATTTCTGCAAAGGTCTTTTTGTCAGATAAAAATTTTTCCGAATATCCATGAACCTTGTAGGCTTCTTCTGATATTGATCTTTTGGGATTTAAATATTGATGAAAAATCTTATTAGTAGGGATTTGGTTATCTAATTCAACACATCCAATCTCTACAATTCTATGATTTTCTGATGTTGATAAGCCAGTTGTTTCTGTATCTAATATTACTTCAAGCATTTAATAAAATTTTTTCTTTAATCATTCTAACATTTTTTTTAACTGATTTATTTTTAAAATTATTTTTTAATATAAAGTGTGATTTATTTTTTTTTCTTTCTAAAGGAAGTTGTAATTTTCTTAATTTGCTTACGATTTTAGGGTTGAAATTTCTTCTTTTTCTTAACTTTCTATAGATATCTTTTTTTTTAGAGTCAACATATATTAAAATATCATTTTTTTTATTTAACTTGTTCTCTAAAAATAATGGAATATCTAAAACAACAAATTTTTTATTTTTGTTTTTTTCAAGAAAAAAATTCATTTTTTTACGAACTTCTGGATGAATAATTTTATTTATTTTTTTTAAATTGTTATGGTTTGTTTTTATTGCTTTGAATAACTGATTTTTTTTTACTGGAAATGAATTTATATAACTTGGTAATACTTTTTTAAGTTTTTTATAACATTTTCTATTTCTTCTATATAATTTTCCTACCTCGACATCAGCATTAAACACTGAATAGTTAAATAATTTTGATATATAGCTCTTACCAGATCCTATATCTCCTAGAATTGCTATTCTTATCATTGGTCCAATAAATTTTTTTTTATTTTTGGCAATATATTATGCCAGATTTTAAAAGCTAGTTGTGCTTGATATATAAACATCATCATGCCATTTTCACCTTTATTTCCCATTGCTTCTCCCTTTAAAAGAAAATTTGTTTTTTTAGGGTTGTAAATTAAATCATAGAATAGTTTGCCTGATCCTATTTTTTCTAGATTTAATTTTATTTCATCTTCACTTTTTAAACCTAAACTTGTTGCATTAATTATCATATCAAAATCTATAATAGTTCCCCAATCCACAACTTCTAGATCTGGGTAATTTTTTTTATAATTTTCAGCTTTTTCTTTTGTTCTGTTACTTAAAGTTATTTTAGATGCTCCTAAATTTTTTAAAACATAAATAATTGAAGATACAACGCCGCCTGCTCCTAAAATAAAAATTTTTTTGTTTTTTACTTCATAGTTAATATGTTCTAATGCTTTTTCGAATCCTACGATATCTGTATTATCTCCTAGTATTTTATTGTCTTTTTTAAAAATTGTATTTACTGAATAAGTTTTCTCTGCTTCTGGGGTTAGTGCATCTAAAAAAGGGATAATTGATTTTTTAAATGGAATTGTAACATTCAGACCTTGAATTTTTTCATTTCTTATTTCCGAAATAATTTCTTTAATGTGATTTTCAGTAATTTTCTTTTTTTCATATATCGCATCGATATTATTTTCCTTGATCCAGTGATTATGTAATTTAGGTGATAAAGAATGCTCAATTGGATTTCCTATAACTAAATATTTTTTCATTTTAAAGTGTTTAAATATTCCTTTATTTGTTTAACTGGCAACCCCATAATTGCATCTTCGTCTCCTTTTATTTCAGAAAATAAAGATCTTCCATCAGCTTCTATTTGATAGACTCCATAAGCAAATAGTTCTTTATCTCTTATCTTAGTTAAATATGTTTTAATTTCATCCAAATTAAGTTTTTTCATTGTTAATGTAGATTCGTCAGTAACATTCCATATCATAGAACCATTTTTTGAAATACAAACTGAACTTATTAACTTGTGCTTTTTGCCATTTAATTTTTTAAGAATATTAGTTGCTTCTTCTCTATTTGTTGGTTTTGAAATTAGTTCACCTTCTAAGTCTATTACACTGTCAGCTCCCAGAACAATTTCTTCAGGTTTTTTTTGACTAACTTTATTTGCTTTCACTTCTGCTAAATTTTTAGAAATTATTTTTGGCGTAGCTTTTTCTTTAATCAATGATTCTTTGATTGAATCTTCATCAACATTTGCGGGTATTACCTCGCAAATAATATTGTTTTGATCTAAAATTTTTTTCCTCACTCCGCTTTTTGATGCAAGAATTATTTTTTTACTCATCTTGAATTTAATATATCCAATATCTTTATAATGGAAGCCGCAGTTTCTTCTACGGATTTTCTTGTAACATCTATAGTTGGCCAATTATTTTTTTTAAATAATTTTTTTGAATCTTCTAATTCATTTAAAATTTTTTTCTCATCTGTGTAATCTCCTGGTCTATCTTCGTTCAAGGAATGAATTCTATTTCTTCTAACATCTGACAATCTTGTGGCATCACAAATGAGACCTACAATGCAAGTCTTTTTTGAAATTTCTATTAATTTATTTGGCACATCTTTATTTAAGATAAGAGGTATATTTGCAACTTTGTAACCTCTATTTGCTAAATAAATTGATGTTGGAGTTTTGCTTGTTCTACTAATCCCTACTAAAACAACATCTGATTTTTCTAAGTCTGATATAATTTTTCCATCATCATGTGAAATTGTAAATTGAACAGCTTCAATTCTCTTATAATATTCCTCGTCTAAAATGTGTTGTCCACCTGGTTTACGAATTGGTTCCTTTTTAAGTAACTTTGAAAAATCAGAAATTATATTGCCTAAAATCTCAAAAGATGGAATATTATTTTCTTTGCATTTTGCAGCTAAATTTTTAGATAAATTTTTGTCAATAATAGTATATAAAACAATTACATTTTTTTCTTCTTTACACTTACTAATGATTTTATTAATTTGATTTTCAGTTCTTGTAAAAGAATAATGGATTGTTTTACATTCAAAATCTATAAACTGTGCCTTTATAGCTAAAAAAATTCTATCCAGAGCCTCACCGGTTGAATCTGACACTTGATAAACTTGGTAAATCTTGTTCATAAAGGTGTTGATATTTTTTTAAATAATAGTTTATTCATATATTTTATAAAATTGTTAAAGTTATTAAAAATAACAAACAACAAATTAAGTTAGTTATAAACGTTGGTAAAATATAAACAAAATATTATAAACATTAACAAAATATAACATATGTAATTAAATCAATAGTTTATAATGTATATTATTAACAGATCTTATGGATAAATTGTAGACAACTAATTAATACCATTATTAACATGACCTAATAATACTATTAAACTTATTTATATATTTATTTAATGAACGAAAAATTGAGAAATTGTATTGAAAAGAAAACAACTTCTTATACACCCATTTGGTTTATGAGACAGGCTGGAAGGTATTTGCCTGAGTTTAGAGAAATAAGAAAAAAAAATCCAGACTTTATAAAATTATGTTTAAACGAAAGGTTATCAGCTGAAATTTCACTTCAACCAATTAAAAGATTCGACTTAGATGCAGTTATAATATTTTCCGATATCTTAATGATACCATATGGTCTTGGACAAAAAATTGAATTCAAAAAGGGAATTGGGCCGATTTTGGGAGATTTAAATTTTAACGTTATTCTTAATACAAAACCAAATGATTTTATTGAAAAATTATCTCCAGTATATGAAGCAATAAAAAGAGTAAAAAAAGAAGCAAAAGATAAAAACCTTATCGGCTTTGTTGGGGCTCCTTGGACATTATTAATGTACATGTTGAATAAAAAATCTCCAAAAAACAACTTTGATATAAATAAAATTATTAAAAATAAAAGTTTAATGAGAGATTTAATTATAAAATTAGAAGATATAATTTTTTTACATACGAAAGAACAAATTAAAGCTGGGGCGGATATTATTCAAATATTTGATTCTTGGGCTGGTTTATTACCAAAAAACAAACTTTCAGAGTACTGTTATATTCCTACTTCGAAGATAGTAAAAAATATAAAATCATTAGAAATTCCAGTGATATGTTTTCCAAAAGGAATTGGAGAAAATTATATAGATTTTTGTTCTGCAGTTGAACCGAGTTGTATAAGTATAGATTATGAAATTGAACCACAATGGATCAAAGAAAATTTACATGGAACACCAGTGCAGGGAGGATTGGATCCAAAAATATTATTAGGTGACAGAGAAGAAATAAAAAAAAATATTAATAAATACCTCGATGTATTTAAGGATTATCCTTATATTTTTAATTTAGGTCATGGTGTTTTACCAGAAACAAAACCCGAAACAATCGAATATGTAATCCAAACAATTAGAAATAAAAAATAAAATGAAAAAAGCGGTTATTCTATTTAATCTAGGGGGGCCCGATAAATTAGAAAGTGTTGAATCATTCCTTTTTAATTTATTTAATGATCCCGCAATAATAAGTATACCTTCAATTATCAGATATCCTTTAGCAAAGTTTATTTCTAAAAGAAGAGCACCAATAGCTAAAAATATTTACAGAGAAATTGGAAATAAATCTCCAATACTTGAACTTACCCAAGAACAAGCAAAAAGTTTAGAAAATAGTTTATCCAAAGAAGGAAATTATAAATGTTTTGTTGTTATGAGGTGCTGGCATCCAAGAGCTAAGAAAATTATAAAAGAAGTAAAAGAATATAACCCAGACGAAATAGTGCTTTTACCTCTTTATCCGCAATATTCAGCCTCAACATCTGGTTCTTCCATAAAAGAATGGAATGATTTGTGTAAAAAAGAAAACTTTAATATTAAAACTAAAACTATTTGTTGTTATCCAACAGAAAACAATTTTTTAAAATCTCACGCATTCCTTATTAAAAAAACAATAAATAATTTAGATAAAAATTTTAAATTACTTTTTTCAGCCCATGGCTTACCCGAAAATAAAATAAAAAAAGGTGATCCTTATCAGTGGCAAGTAGAGCAAACTGTTCAAGGAATAATGTCTAAATTAACTAATGAAAATATAGATTATATAATAAGTTATCAAAGTCGTGTTGGACCCCTAAAATGGATTGGACCATCTACAGATGAAGTAATTGTTAAATATTCTAAAGAAAAAAAGGGTATTGTTATAGTTCCTGTAGCTTTTGTTTCAGAACACTCAGAAACCTTAGTAGAATTAGATATTGAATATAAAAAATTAGCAGAAAAAAATGGTTGTAGTTTCTATAAAAGAGTACCAGCATTAGGCATAGAGGAGAATTTTATTAAGGGACTTACAGAGCTAGTTTTGCAACAAGAAACAAGAGGAAATTTTGTTTCATCTGTAATGTGTCCAAATAAATATGCAAAATGCCCATGTTTAGAAATATGAAAAATGAATGCTTTAAACACAAAACAACTTGCAGATTATGAAGAGAATGGATTTGTTGCACCTATAAATGTTTTATCATTAAAAGAAGCAACAGAAATTAATAAAGAAATAGAATACATTGAAAAAAAATGGCCCGACGAATTAGTTGGTTTGGGTAGGAATAATGTACATTATATTTCACCTGTTTTTGATCAGGTTTGCCATAATTCTAAAATTTTAGATGCAGTAGAAAGTATTATTGGAAAAGATATTTTAGTTGGCGGGACCACATTATTTATAAAAAATCCAGATAAAAAAGGTTTTGTGAGTTGGCACCAAGATGCAAAATATATTGGTTTTGAACCTTATAATTGGGTGACAGCATGGTTAGCTATTACAGATGCTAATGAAGAAAATGGCTGCATGAGAATGTGGTCAGGATCTCATAAAGAAAAAATCAAAGATCATAAAGATACATATGATCAAAATAATTTATTAACGCGCGGTCAAACTGTTCAAAATGTTCCAATTGCAAAAACCACACCTAATATACTTAAAGCTGGCCAATTATCCCTTCATCATCCAATGATTGTCCATGGATCTGGACCCAATAAAAGTAATCAAAGAAGAATTGGTTTTGTTATTCAAAGCTATATAGGAACTAATGTTGATCAAGTATTAGGAAAGATTTATGTGCAACAAGCAAGAGGTAAAGACACATTTCAATATCATGAACATACAAAAAGACCAGTTGAATTAATGAGTAAAAAAGACATAGAATTAAAAAATAAAGCAAACGAGGAATTGTCAAAAATCTTTTATAAAGATGCTAAAAAAATAGGAAAATATTAAATGAACGCCAAACCTATAATTTGCTATCCTAAAGAAAAACTAAAACCTTCTAATCTAAAAATTTATCAAGAAGCAAAAAAGAATTTAAAAGTTATAAATGAAGTTATTATTCCTCCTAGGGACGCCAAATGTTTTCAAGTTAAAGCAGGTCAATTTTTTAGAATCGAAAATATCGAAGGTCCACAAGTTGGAGATTTAAACCTTTTTAATTCTGATAATTTAGATGAAAAATTTTACTCTGGAAAAACTAGAGCATTACATGGAACACATATATCAACCGGCGATCAAATGTGGAGCAGTTTTCCTTATTTACGACCTTTAGCAACTATTACAAAAGATACACTTGATTGGTATGGAATAGATGACGATGGCGGGTCTGTGCATGATGTAATTGGAACACGATGTGATCCCTATACTGAAAAATTACTAGCAGGAAACGATTATCATTATTGTTGTCATTCAAATTTAATAAGAGCTTTAGCAAAAGAAAAAAATATTAAAACAAATGAATCAGAAAAATATATTCATGATGTTCTAAATGTTTTTATGTGCACTGGATTTACTAAAGATACTCATCAATATTTTATGAAGGCAAGTCCAACAAAACCAGGCGATCATTTAGAATTTTTTGCTGAAATAAATTTGCTTGGAGTTTTATCCTCTTGTCCTGGTGGCGATTGTGGGTCTGAACATTCTTCTGATAAGGCAAAATGCTATCCATTAAAAGTTACAACTTTTTCAACAGATAAAACAAATCTAAAAGGGTGGTCTTCTCCCGAAGTATCTGCATATAATAGAAAACATGGATTATAAAAATGAATACATATTTGTTGTTTAAATCAATTCATCTAATAGCCGTAATTTCTTGGATGGCAGGGCTTTTGTATTTACCTAGAATATTTGTTTATCATAGCGAGGCTTTACGAGATAATAAATCTGAAGATTTGATATCTACTTTTAAGATTATGGAAAGAAGGCTTTTTATTTATATTATGAATCCTGCAATGATCGTATCTTGGATATTTGGAATGTTGCTAATCCATACGATTGGTGTGGAAAATTTTGGTTCATCTTGGCTCCAGTTAAAGTTTATTTTTGTGATTATATTAACCATTTACCATTTCTTTTTGTTTCAATGCTTAAGAAAATTTGCCGAAAACAATAACTCTTATTCCCCTAAATTTTATAGAATAATCAACGAAATACCCACTGTTTTGCTAATAGTCATTGTGCTTGTTGTAGTATTTAAACCATTATGAGACTTGAAATTTTATAAAAAGCTATTATATTAATAATACGTTTCTCAATAGCAAATCACCAAAATATGAACTTAGAACAATTAAAAAAGAAGTCGCCGGCAGAATTAATTTCTCAAGCTGAAAAGCTAGCCATAGAGAATCCGAGCACACTAAGAAAACAAGAGATTTTATTTGCGATACTTAAAAAACTTGCAGAAAAAAATGAACAAATAACAGCAGGCGGGGTTTTAGAAGTGTTACAAGATGGATTCGGATTTTTAAGAGCTATCGAATCAAATTATTTGCCTGGGCCAGACGATATTTATGTTAGTCCAAATCAAATTAGAAAATTTGGTTTGAGAACTGGAGACTCCGTTGAAGGCGAAATAAGAGCCCCCAAAGATCAGGAAAGATATTTTGCTTTATTAAAGGTGGACAAAATAAATTTCGATAATCCAGAGAAGGCTAGACATAAAATTGCTTTTGATAACTTAACTCCTTTATATCCAGATAAACAATTAAGGATGGAAGTAGAGTCAACGAAAATTGAAAAGAAACCTGACTTAACCGCTCGAATAATTGATCTTGTAAGTCCTATTGGGAAAGGTCAAAGATCTTTAATTATTTCACCACCAAAAGCGGGTAAGACTATTATTTTACAAAATATTGCTCATTCAATCGCACAAAATCATCCAGAATGTTATCTAATGGTTTTACTAATAGATGAGAGGCCCGAAGAAGTCACAGATATGCAAAGATCTGTTAAGGGAGAAGTGATAAGTTCTACTTTTGACGAACCTGCTTCAAGACACGTAGCTGTAGCTGAAATGGTTATAGAAAAGGCAAAAAGATTAACAGAGCACAAAAAAGATGTAATTATTCTTTTAGATTCCATAACAAGATTAGGTCGTGCCTACAACGCAGTAGTTCCTAGTTCGGGAAAGGTACTAACAGGCGGAGTGGACGCAAATGCATTGCAAAGACCGAAAAGATTTTTTGGAGCAGCAAGAAACGTCGAACAAGGAGGATCTTTAACAATTATATCAACTGCTTTGGTTGATACCGGCAGCAGAATGGATGAAGTTATATTTGAAGAATTTAAAGGAACTGGTAACAGTGAATTAATTTTAGACAGAAAAATTTCTGATAAAAGAATTTTCCCAGCTGTAGATATTACAAGATCTGGGACTAGAAGAGAAGAAATGCTATTTAAAAATGAAGATTTGCTTAAAATGAACGTTTTAAGGAAAATATTAAGTTCAATGGGAACGATGGATGCAATTGAATTCCTCCTTTCTAAATTAAAAAATACAAAAAATAATGCTGATTTTTTTGTATCAATGAATAAACCTAGTTAGTTCCTCTCAAAATCTAATAATTTTTTTTTTAATGAAATACCTCCGCTGCTTGAAAATCCACCAATATCACCATTAGACTTTATAACTCTGTGGCACGGTATTCCTAAAAGGATTTTATTTTGGCCACAAATTTTACCCACATGACGAGGCGATAATTTATATTTCCTTGCAATTTCCCCATAACTTTTGGTTTTACCATACGGTATATTTTTTAATTCTTTCCATACTTTTTTTTGTACTAAATCACCTTCAATATGAAAATTTGATTTAATAGATTTTCTTTTTTTAAAAAAAAAATTATTTAAATTAGATTTAAATTTTCTTAGATTGGAACTAACAGATTTGTTTTTGCTTCTACCGAATTTAACTCTATAAATCTTACCTTTTTTCTCAAAAGCACTAATCCAGCCTATTTTGGTTTTGATCGATAGTGAATTAATCATTTTGTAAACCATATCATTAAATGTAAAAATTAAATATATTAATAAACAAATAAATATATTAATAAATAAGTATGAATAAAAAAAATGGACAAACATTAAAAGATATTTTTGAAGAAGCTTATAGTAGCTACAGAAAAAAAGATTTTAAAAATGCTGAACTTTTTTGCTATAAAATACTTAGCATTGATGCAAATCATTTAGATTCGATTTCTCTTTTATCTTCTGTATCTGTCCATAAAGGAGACTATGCTAAAGCAAAGAAATTGATGGAAAGAGGTTTGGAGATCGACCCTAAGAATACTAGTTTTTTAAGCAATTTAGGTACTGCAAATAAAGAACTTGGAAATATAAAAGAAGCAATAAAAATATATAACAAAGCATTAAAAATAAATCCAAATCATACTAATTCCAATTATAATTTGGGCTTAGCTTATTATAAGTTGGGTGATTTAAAAAATGCAAAAAAATGGCTACAAAAGACAGTTGAAATTCAAAATAATTATGCAGTTGCTTTTTTAAGTCTTGGCAACGTTCATTTTGATTTGAATGAACTAAAAAGTGCTGTGAGTTGTTATCAAAAAGCTATTGAAATAAATCCAAATATAATAAGTGCTCATAATAATTTAGGTTTAGTATTTAGAGATCTAAATGATCTTAAAAATGCAACAAGTTGTTACATAAAAGCTATTAAACTTAACCCAGCTTATGCACACAGTCACCACAACTTAGCACTGGTCTACAAAGAGCTTGGTGAATTCGGTAAATCAATAAAATCACATGAAGATGCAATAAAATATGAAAGTGAAAATTTAATGCATTATCATTTTTTGAGTGAACTAAAAAAAGAAGTATTAGATTCTGACTTAAAAAATAAGGTACAAAAAATTTTATCAAATAAGAATCCAGCAACGGTCAATTTAGCTTATGGAAATTACCTATTAGCGAAATATGAGAATAAAGATAAAAATTACCAAAAAGAATTAACACATTTAATCGAGGGGCATAAAAATTTTTTTAATATTCATAAGGCAAAATTTGACTTAAATAATAAGTTTTGTTTTGAGGATGTTCATCAGATAATGCAAGGTGCAAAGTTAACAAAATTAACTAAAAAAAATAAAATTGATTTAAAGCCAATCTTTATTGTTGGAGTACCAAGATGTGGTTCAACCGTTATTGAAAGAATCATTGGATCTGGAAAAAAATTTATCCCAATAGGTGAAGAAACGGGAATTATAGGAAAATACATACAACAGAAAGTTTTAGAAAAAAAATCACTAAACTTGGGGGCGACTGAAGAAATTAGGAATGAATTATATAATATTTATAAAGAAAGAGGATTAGTTTCAGAAAAATATAACTATACTTTTACTGATAAATCATTAGATAATTTTTTCTATTTAAAACTGTTAAAAGAAATTTATCCAAAGTCAAAAATAATTAACTGCAAAAGAAATGTTCTTTCTTCAATAATGTCAATTTTTCAGAATAATTTAACTGTATTAGCGTGGACACATAATCTAGATAATATTTTTAAATATTTTGATAATTATTTGAAAATTATTAGAAATTATAAAGAATCAGATCCCGATCTTTTTTATGAATTACAATTTGAGGAATTAATTAATAATCCAGAAGAAGAATCAAAGAAATTAATGAAATATTGTGATTTACCATGGGATAAAAAATGTTTGGAATTTCATAAAAGAAAAGAACTATTTTCTAAAACTGCTAGCAATATACAAATTAGGAAGGCCATATATAAGGATCCAGTTGATAAATATTTCCCCTATAAAAAATTGCTAGATAAGTACGCAAAAAGATATATTTGGTTTAATTAGTGAATGACAATCTATGCTTTATCATCAGGACCAGGAACATCTGGAATAGCTGTAATAAGAGTTTCAGGTAAAAATACTACAGAAGTAATAAAAAGATTAACTGGAACGAGTTTACCTAAACCAAGAATGGCTACCCTCAAAAAATTCAATAAAAGTGGGGGAAAAAAGCTGATTGATGAAGGGGTAATTTTATGGTTTCCCGGTCCAAATAGCTACACAGGTGAAGATTTAGCAGAATTTCATGTGCATGGTAGCCGCGCTGTTATTAAAGCTATGCATTTGGCTATATCAAAGATAAAAAATTGTCGTCTAGCAGAGCCAGGAGAATTTACCAAAAGGGCATTTCAAAATGGAAGAATAAATTTGCTAAAAGCTGAAAGTGTTGCTGATCTTATTTCGGCAGAAACAGAAATTCAAAGAAAACAAGCTCTAGAAATTATGAGTGGCAAATCCTCAGACAAGTATAATTCATGGAGAGATAAACTTCTTAAAATTTTATCACATATTGAAGCTAAAATTGATTTTCCCGATGAAGATTTGCCTAAAAATATTATTAATGAAATACAAAAAAAATCCAGTGGTGTTTTAAAAGAAATTAAAAAAGCATTAAATGATCAAAAAGTGGGAGAAAGGATCAGAGAGGGTTTTAAGATCGCAATCTTGGGACCTCCTAATTCTGGTAAATCCAGCCTATTAAATTATCTTTCAAAACGTGATGTTGCTATTGTTTCCGAAATAGCTGGGACAACTAGAGATGTTATAGAAACACATTTGAATCTCGACGGATATCCCGTGATAGCTTCTGATACCGCAGGAATTAGAAACTCAAAAAATGAAATAGAAAAAAAAGGAATTAAAATAGCTTTAAAAAGAGCTGAGGATGCCGACTTAAAGTTGATAATTGTTTCTGCAAAAAACGTTGGTTTTACTGCCCTTTTGAAGAAATTATTAACGAAAAATGCTATTTTAGTCGTAAATAAATCTGATTTAGTTAAAGGAAAATTAAATAACAAATTTAAAAAATATGATCATGTTTTAATATCTATTAAAAAAGATTTAAATTTAAATAAATTAATTTTAAAAATAAAAAGTAAATTAAAAAATAAATTTACAACAACTGAAGAAATTTTAATTACTAGAGAAAGACATAGGCAAAATTTAATAAATTGCGTTCAGCACTTAGAAAAATTTCATAACAAGAAATCAGCTGAGGATTTTGATAAAGCTGCAGAAGATTTAAGGCTAGCTACAAGACATCTCGGTATGATCGTTGGAAAAGTAGATGTAGAAGAGCTATTAGGTAGCATTTTCAACGATTTTTGCATTGGTAAATAAAACAGCAATCAGCTTGTAAATCGATATATCATCTATAAATTCAAACTATGAAGGATGATTTGTCATTTGATGTGGTAGTGATTGGTGGAGGTCACGCAGGCTGCGAAGCTGCTGCTGCCTCAGCTCGAATGGGAGTAAATACTGGTCTATTTACTCATAAAATAGAAACTATAGGCGAGATGTCTTGTAACCCAGCTATTGGAGGTTTGGGTAAAGGACACCTAGTAAAAGAAATCGACGCTCTAGATGGAGTGATGGGTGTGGTGGCTGACAAATCAGGAATTCAATTTAGATTACTAAATAGAAGTAGAGGACCAGCCGTAAGAGGTCCCAGAACTCAGTCAGATCGAGCTTTATATAAGAAATATATGCAGAAAACACTCCTAAGTTATTGTAATTTAAGGGTTTTTTCAGACCCTGTAATTGAGTTCATTTTTGATAAAAATTTGGTAGTTGGGTTTCACACCAAGTCAGGAAAAAAAATTAATTGCAAAAAAATGATTTTAACTACAGGAACTTTTCTAAACGGACTCATCCATATTGGTGATGAAAGAACCCCAGCAGGCCGTCATAATGAAAAACCTTCCACGGGATTAAGTGAGCAGTTAGAAAAATTTAAAATAAAACTAGGAAGACTAAAAACTGGAACTCCACCGCGATTAGATGGGTCTACAATAAATTATGAAAATTTGGAAAAGCAAGATGCCGATACTGATCCAGAATATTTTTCTTTTTTAACAAAAAAAACTTATAATAAACAAATTGCATGCAGCGTTACCTATACAAATAAAAAAGTTCACGAAATCATAAAAAAAAATTTAAAAAAAAGTGCAATGTACTCTGGAAGCATTAAAGGTGTTGGGCCCAGATACTGTCCTTCTATAGAAGACAAGATTGTAAAATTTTCTGATAAGACAAGACATCAAATTTTTTTAGAACCTGAGGGTCTAAATGATAACACGGTTTACCCAAATGGTATTTCTACGTCTTTACCAGCTGATATACAGGCTGAAATATTGAGTGAAATCAATGGGTTAGAGAGAACTCGAATAATACGACCTGGATATGCTATTGAGTATGATTATGTCGATCCTAGAGAGCTGAATTCTACTTTGGAAACAAAAAAAATAAAATCACTTTACTTAGCGGGTCAAATAAATGGAACAACAGGCTATGAAGAAGCGGCAGCTCAGGGACTGATGGCAGGAATTAATGCTGCTTTATCAATTAAAAAACAGGAACCACTAATTTTAGATCGAGCCCAAGCCTACATAGGAGTCATGATAGATGATTTAGTTACAAAGGGAGTTGCTGAACCGTATCGGATGTTTACATCACGAGCTGAATATAGATTAAGTTTGAGAGCAGACAATGCAGATACTCGATTAACTCAAATCGGAATTAATATTGGTCTGATCGAAGCTGAGAGAGCTGATTTATATACTAAAAAAGTTAACAAAATCAATGAGTTAACTAATACCTTAAAAAGTATGAAAATATCTCCAAATGAGGCTCAAAAATTTAATATTAAGATAGCAAAAGATGGAGTGAAAAGGTCCGCCTTTGAAATTTTATCAAGGGATGGTGTTACTTTCAACAAGTTAAGATCTATTTGGAACAGAATACCTAAAGCAAAAAGAGATGAAGAAGAACAAATTGAAATAAGCGCACATTATTCAGGTTACCTAGAAAAACAAAAGGCTGATATTATTGCATTTAGAAAGGATGAGAATTTGTTAATACCTGAAAATATTGATTATTCTAAATTAAGCGGGTTATCTAATGAGGTAAAAAGCAAATTTAAGCTTATAAGACCTAAAACATTAGGTCAGGCCCTTAGAATTGATGGAATTACACCTGCTGCTGCATATATTTTGCTATCACATGTAAAAAAGGGGAAAGAAAAGTTAAAAAGAGCATAGATGGGTAAGGCTATCCAGATAGACACCTTCAGTAGAATTACGCAAGTTTCACGTGAAACAATCCTAAGTTTAAAGACATATGAAGACAGCCTAATTAATGCAAATAAAACACTAAATTTAATTGGAAAGTCAACAATTGAAGAAATTTGGATAAGGCATTTCCTAGATAGTGCTCAAGTCATTGATTTTATTGATAAAAATAATAAAAGCTTGATAGATATAGGTTCTGGGGCAGGTTTTCCCGGTCTAGTACTGGCAATTCTACTAAAAGATAGAAAGATACCAATAAAAGTAAAGTTAATTGAAAAAAGTCCAAAAAAAGTAAAATTTTTAAAAAAAATTATTAATGAACTTAGACTTAGTGTTGAGGTAATAGAGAAAAATATTTTGCAATATCCAAAAAAATTGTCCGAAGATGTTTTTGTTGTTAGAGCCTTCAAACCATTAAATATAATTTTAGAACTTATTCACAATCAGGCTGAAAATTGGAAAAAAATTTTTATTTTTCTAGGAAAAACGGGTCATACCCAATTACTTCAAGCTTCAAAAAGTTGGGATATGAAGTATAAGCAAAGACAGAGTGTTACGAGCAATGATTCGATAATAATTGAGGTAAATAGTATTAAAAAAAAATAAATTGAAAAATACTCAAATAATTTCTGTAATTAATCAAAAAGGTGGGGTAGGAAAAACTACTACAGTAATAAATTTAGCAACAGCACTTACTTTTCACAATAAAAAAATTTTAATAATTGATCTTGATCCCCAAGGTAATGCTACAACAGGATTTGGGTTATCAAATAATGATAGTGAAAAAACGATTTATGATGTGTTAAACGGTAACTCAAAATTTGAAGATACAATTAAGGATACAAAAATAGATAATTTAAAAATCATTTCTTCAAATGTAGACCTGTCTGGTTTAGAAGTAGAAACTGCTAGTGAAAATAGAAGAGCTTTTTTATTAAAAGATAAAATAGAAAGCTTCATTAATAGTTCTAAAAATGATTTTTCATATATTTTTATTGACTGCCCTCCTTCGCTAAGTTTACTTACAGTAATGTCTCTTGTGGTTGCCAATTCCCTAATTGTTCCTCTTCAAGCAGAATTTTTTGCACTAGAAGGTCTAAGCCAATTGATGAAAACTATTGAAAGAGTTAGAGTTAAATTAAATCCTGCGTTACAAATCAGAGGCGTCCTTTTAACAATGTTTGATAGGAGAAATAAACTTTCTAATCAAGTGGATACAGAAGCAAGAAAATTTTTTAATGAAAAAGTTTATAAAACAGTTATTCCAAGAAATGTAAGACTTTCCGAGGCACCATCGCATGGTATTCCAATTTTAGTATATGATAAATTATGCGCTGGAAGCAAATCTTATTCAAATTTTGCCGATGAGTTTTTAAAGCAGGAAAATGTAATGGAAACCGCAGCATAAAGCATGGAAAATAAGTTAAAAAAAGGTTTAGGGAGAGGGCTTTCATCGTTATTAGGTGATTCCACAAAAAAAATTGAGACTAGTAAAATTTCCATAAAAGATTTATCTAGAAATAAATTTCAACCAAGAAAACACTTTGACAAAGAAGGATTGGAAGACTTAACGAACTCAATTAAAGAACAAGGAATTATCCAACCGATAGTAGTTAGACCTGATAAATTGAACAGTGGTAAATATGAAATTATTGCAGGTGAAAGAAGGTGGTTAGCATCACAAAATGCGGGGTTGCACGAAGTTCCAGTAGTCATTTTAAACATCGATGATGTAAAGTCATTGGAGTTTGCTATAGTTGAAAATGTTCAAAGACAAGATCTCAATCCAATCGAAGAAGCTCAAGGGTACCAAAAGTTAACTGATGATTTTGGGTATAATCAGGAAAAATTATCTAAATTTATTGGCAAAAGCAGAAGTTATATAGCTAATTCATTAAGATTGCTATCTCTTCCAGAAGAAATTCTTATAATGGTTCAGAAAGGTAATTTGTCAGCTGGTCACGCAAGAACTCTAATTGGTTTAAATAATTCTACTGAAATTGCAAAAAAAATATTTGAAAAAAAACTTTCCGTACGTCAGTCAGAAATTTTAACAAAACAATTCAGAGATAAAAAATTTAAACTTGTATCTAAAAAAGATCCAAATATTCTTGATTTACAAAAAGATTTAGAAGAAAAAACTGGATTAAATGTTTCTATTAATAATAAAAAAAATAATTCAGGTACAATTACATTTGAATATAAATATCTTGATCAATTGGATAAAATTATAGATTCAATTAAGAAGAACTACTAGCTTTTTTACAAATTTCTGAAAAGAAATTAAAGAAAATAGAATTAGATATTTGGGGATTTTTTTTACATAAAAGTTCTGTATAATTAATTTCATCAATTATTTTTTTTAGGTCATCTATTTTCCATATTTTTAATTGTTTTTTTACGAGTGGTTTTTCTTTCCAAAAAATCTGAGGTTTAATTGCATTAATTAGATTATCAATTTGTTCAGTTTTATTTTCCCCTTCTTTTATTCTTAGTAACCTCTGAATTTTATTACTTAAAATTCTTAGTAAAAGAATTTGATTAACGGCGTTTATGTATAGCTCTGATATAATTTTTCTATATTGAGAAATGTTTCCACATAAACATTCGTTTATTAACAAGTCAGATTTATAATCGCCAGAAAAGTTAATTAGTGATTTTAATTCATCTAGTTCTATTTTTTTTTTGTTAAGCGAAAATGAATGAATTTTTTCAATTTCATTTCTTAAATTATTTCTATCAGAATTAGATTTTTCAATTAATAAATTAATTGCTTCTCTAGACAAAGATATATTATTTTTTTTTAATTCTAATTGAGCTATTGTTTCTAAATCTTTTTCGTTATCCATATAACATGCAATACAAACTGCTTTTTTTGTTTTTTCAAAAAAATCTCTTAATTTAGATTTTTTTTCTAAAACTTGCGAAATAAAGATAAAAAAAATATTTTCTGGATTTTTTTCAAATACATTACTTATTTTTTTTAAAATTTTATCAGTTGATTCGTAAACGTATATAATTTTTTTACTACCAAACAATGACCCTGAGTAGGCTGCGTTGTAAAAATTTTCGTCATTGTTAATAATATCACTTTCATAAAAAGAGGAAGTTTCTAAATCGTTTTCATTTTCTTTTAATAATGAGGTAATAAAATTTTTAATATCTTTTTTTAATCCTATATTTTCACCATAAA
The DNA here is from genome assembly GCA_902567785.1 of uncultured Pelagibacteraceae bacterium. Lineage (GTDB taxonomy): Bacteria > Pseudomonadota > Alphaproteobacteria > Pelagibacterales > Pelagibacteraceae > AG-414-E02. The sequence continues at coordinate 94,012 of CACFOR010000002.1, forward strand.
TTAAAAAAAAGTTATTTTTTTTAATTTCTAACTTACTTTTTTTAATTTGGTAACTTTTTACTATCATTTTGTTAAAATATTTTCAGACATATTAATTATTAAATCTTGCACTGTTTTGTCCAGTAAGTTTTGTAACGTTCTGTCTTCTAACTTTTTAGTTTCAGAAAATTGATCTTGAACATTATAAGAGGAAGAAAGTATGAAATTTTGGTTAAGTAGTTCCTTATTATCTAAAAAATCATTTATTATAATTTTTGTGTTTAGTGTGATTTTATACTCTAAAGTTTTACCAGTTTTATCTTTAACAGTAGAATTCTTAACTTTTTTTATATCGATGAAAATATCCAAGGCTCTTCCATCTTTTCTATCAGAATTAGCTAATTTATATAATTTAGAATAAATTTGGGTTCCTAATTTTTTTTCTCCATTTATAGTATGGCTATTAATTTGAAAGTTTAAATTTGAGGAAAAAATTGGTTTATATCCAGTACATTCTTGAATAAATATTAGTAAAAATAATAAAACCGTAAGATTTATAAATTTTTTCATTTTTTTGTTATAAAGTTCAAAATTTTATTTTTAATATAAATATTCTTTATTATCTCTTTATTTTCTAAGTATTTTAAAACGTTATCAATATTTTTTGATTTTTCTACAATTATATCTTCTTTTGAATTTATTGGTACTTCTAATATACCTCTTTTTCTTCCATCAACTTGCACCACAACTGTACAATTTTCTTCTTTAAGTAAGTTACTATTATACTTTGGCCAATAAAATTTTTTATTAATTTTTTCAGAACACTCATATGCTAAATGTGGCACAAGTGGAATTAACAGCATTATAATTTTTTCCCATTCATTTTGTAGAGTTTCGTTTGATGTTTTATTATTGATAAGATGTTGATTAAAAATATTATATATCTCATGTATATTTGCTATCACAACGTTATATTGAAAATTTTCTAAGTTTTTAGTTACATTGTAGATAGTTTTATTAACTGTTTTTTTTAGAAAAATGTCTTCTGTTTTACTCTCAGAATTTTTTTTATCTAATATTTCTAAGTTCAATTTCCAAAGTTTTTGAATAAATTTAAAAGCGGCAGAAACTCCCTCAAGAGACCATTGCACGTCTCTTTCTGGGGGGCTGTCAGATAGTATAAACCACCTAATTGAATCTGCTCCATACATATTAATCATCTCTTCCGGGTCAACAGTATTTTTCTTGGATTTTGACATAGCTTCGGAGGGACCAGCTATCACTCTTTTTCCGTCTTTTTTTGAACATAAATTTCCATCTGATTTTTTTTCTACTTCATCAGGATATAGCCATTGATTTTTTTCATTTTTATAAGTTTGGTGACAAACCATTCCTTGAGTAAACAAACTTTTAAATGGTTCTACATAACTAAATTTTTTATTATTAAATCCTAGTGTTCTCATAAAAAATCTAGAATAAAGTAAATGTAATATCGCATGTTCTACCCCGCCTATATACTGATCTACTGGCATCCAGTATTTAACTTCACTTAAGTCATATCCATATGTTTTATGCTTTGGTGAACAAAATCTTAAGAAATACCAAGATGAGTCAACAAATGTATCTAAAGTATCTGTTTCTCTAACCACTTTTTCTCCAGACGAAAGTTTGGTGTATTTCCACTTAGAGTGTTTTTCAAGAGGATTGCCATTTACATTAAGGTCAACATCATTAGGTAGCAGCACAGGTAGATTTTTTTTTTTAAGAGGAATAGTTTTGCCTTTTTTGTTATAAACAATAGGAATAGGACAACCCCAATATCTTTGTCTAGAAACACCCCAATCTTTAAGTCTATATGTAATTTTTTTTCTTCCTAATTTTTTCTTAGTAATTATGGTGATTATTTTTTTTATTGCTTCATTTACTTCTAAGCCATTTAAAAAGTGGGAGTTAAATAAAGTTCCTTCACCCGTGTAAGCTTCATTTTTGATAACAAAATTGTCAGAATTAATATTTTGCGGTTTAACTACGGGTAATACCTTTAGTTTATATTTATTTGCAAAATCTAAGTCTCGCTGATCATGTGCCGGACAACCAAATATTGCACCCGTTCCATAATCCATCAATACAAAGTTCGCAAAATAAATTGGGAGTTTAATTTTTTTATCCAAGGGATTTAACGCAAATAAACCAGTATCAAAGCCGATTTTTTCAGCAATAGCCAATGCCTCTTCTGTAGTTCCTATCTTGGAACATTTTGACTTAAAAGAAATAAAATCATTATTTTTTTCAAAAATTTTTGAAACTGGATGATCTAGCGAAAGTGCAATAAAGGAAGCACCAAATATTGTATCCGGTCTAGTAGTAAAAACTTTTATTTTGTCAAATTTGTTTTTCTTATCAATTTTAAAATTAATTTCACATCCATATGATTTTCCTATCCAATTTTTTTGCATAAGTTTAACTTTGTCTGGCCAATTATCTAATTTTTCTAATCCATCTAATAAATTTTGAGAAAATTTTTTAATATTAAAAAACCACTGAGAAAGTTTTTTTCTTTCCACAGGAACACCAGAACGCCAACCTTTACCATCAATTACTTGCTCATTAGCCAAAACCGTTTGTTCTGCGGGGTCCCAATTTACATATGTGTCTTTTTTATAAACTAGTTTTTTACTATATAACTCAAGGAAAAATTCTTGTTGATGTTTATAATATTCAGGATCACAAGTTGATATTTCGCGATTCCAATCTAAAGAAAGTCCTAAAAGTTTTAATTGTCTTTTCATAGTAATTATATTTTTTTTAGTCCAATCTTTAGGATGAAGATTGTTTTCACGAGCTGCATTTTCCGCAGGTAAACCGAATGAATCCCAACCCATCGGGTGTAATACGTTGAATCCTAAAAGTTTTTTGTATCGAGCTAATACATCTCCAATAGTATAATTACGTACGTGCCCCATATGTATTTTTCCTGAAGGGTATGGAAACATTTCAAGACAATAAAATTTTCTTTTATTTTTATCTAAATTAGCAGTATTAACTTTTTTTTTTGACCAAATTTCCTGCCATTTTTTTTCAACAACTTTAATATTGTATCTTTCCATTATTAGAAAATTATATTTTATAAAATATTTTATTTTAAATCAGATCTCTTGTACTTTTTTTTATATTTTTTATTGAATTCTTTTTCAAAAATTATTGCTTTTTTGAGTATAGCTACTTGTAATTCATGCTCTAATGCAGAACTTATTTTTGTGACTTTACAAGTTTGCTGTACGCTACATATTTTTTTATGAACAATTATTTTAAGTCCATCAGATCTTATTTCATTTGTTAGAAATCTTACGGTGATTTTAATCGACTCATCTTGTGAAGTTCCTTCGTTATACCAATCAGTTGTTATAATTCCCCCAGAATAATCAACATTTGATAATGGTAAAAAGTCGAGTATTTCTAATGTTGCTCTCCACATAGGATTTGAACTGGCAAATTGATAATTTGTTCCACCACTTCCTGAATCCATCATCTTTCCGAAAGACATTCCTTTACCTTCTTCTAAATTTTTCTTTACTCTCTCTTTGGAATTTGGAGATACTACTCTTGCGTCTGAAGGTTCATAAATTCCGCAGGAATTTAATAGGCTAAAGACGACAATTCCAGATATTAGAATCTGTACTCTTTTTGAGATATATTTTAAAATGGCCATTAATTTATAATATATGTTTATTACATAAAATCTCCTTTGAAAATGACAATTAAGAGATAGAAAAAAGCTAGTAAAATCAGTGTAAATTTAACAACTTGAATTAGTGTTGTAAATTTATCACAAAGTCAAAAAATATTGATATTAAATGCTTATTAAGATTTTTTTCACTTATTACAGTGTTATTTTAGCACCATTCATATGAATAATAATAATAAGGAGATAATTATGAATAAATTAAACAAACTAGGGATAACTGCATTGTGCGGTTCCCTTGCTGCAATCTCATCTGCTAACGCAGGCGATCTTTCAGTAACTGGTGGCGTAGACATGACATGGATGTCTTTAGATGCTCAGCAATCCACTGGTAACCCAATCGGTGTTGGTTCTAACTACACATTAAAAGGTAGTGGTGAACTTGAAAACGGTTGGTCTGTAGATCTATCGATTGCAATGACTAACGCTAACGCGTATTCAAATACGACGGTAACAGTTGGTCTTCCTGGATTAGGAGATGTTCTAATTTCTCAAGGTGTATCTGGAACAGGTATACAGAGAATGGACGATCTAACTCCTTCAGTATGGGAAGAAGCTGATGGCGCTGGTCTAAGTGCTGGAATAACTAAAGTTGCTGGTACTTCAGCTGGTTCAACAATTGAAGTAACACCAACAGACATGATGCCTGCAGGTTTAACTGCTCGTTTCGCTTGGTCGCCTGATTCTGACGGAAAACAGGCTTCTGATAAGGGAACAAGTGGCGGAACTTCTGGCGACTTAGGTGCTGGTTGGGATTTAACCCTTGAAGCTGGTAGCGATTTACACGGTGTAGACGGATTAACTGTGTATGGTGGTATGTCACAAGTTGACAGATTCCAAAACGCTTCTACAGTTAGCGGTGATTCTGACGAAAGAGTACTAGGTATTAAATATGCTATGGGTAATTTCACAGCAGGTTATCAAATTAATAATGATGACACTGGTGGAGCTACAAACGGTGAATATGATAATACTATGTACAGCATAACGTTTAACGTTAACGATGACTTGTCAATCGGATACGGTCACGTTGAGTCTGAAAAAGAAAACTCAAACACAGCTGAAGCTGATTCTATACAGATTGCTTACACTATGGGTGGAGCATCATTTAGACTTGCTGAAGTTGATGTTGAGAACAAAGCATACTCAACTGCCGCAACGAGTGACTTAGAAAATACGATTATATCAGTCGGTCTAGCGTTTTAAGTATAGGAGAAAGGCAAAAATATGAATAAATTAACAAAAGTTGGTTGTTCAGCACTTTGCGGATCTCTAGCTGCCATATCAGCTGCTCACGCAGGTGATCTTACAGTTACTGGTGGCGCAGACATGACATGGGTATCCAAAAGCAAAGAAGCTAATGGTAACCCGATCGGTATAGGTTCTAACTGGTCGTTGAAGGGAGATGGTGAATTAGATAATGGTTGGACTTTTGGTATAACCATAGCTAACACTAATGCTAACGCATATTCTTCAACAGCAGTTAACTTAGTAATGGGTGGACTTGGTAGTCTAAACATTAACTCAGGTGATAGTGGGAACGGAATACAAGCAATGGATGACAAAATGCCAACTGCTTGGGAAGAGGTATGGGGAGCTGGATCAGGAACTGGTACAAGACCCCTAGTATCTGGTGTCGGTCCTTCTATGAACGTTCAGTACACTACTCCAAAATTGTTAGGTACAACTCTAGTTGTAGCTTATGCTCCAGTAGCAGGACAATCTGATACTGGCGACAAAGCAACAGGCGGAGTTGGTGCAGGTAAAGGTGCAGGATATGATGCTACGTTTAACATCAATCCAACAATGGGCACTGAAATATTATCTGGATTAAACCTATTTGGTGGTGGACACTATACTGAAATATATGATGGTCACTCAGTTGAGCACGATACATATCAAGCTACTGCAGGTATGACTTTTGATATTGGTCCTATGTCTCTTGGATTTCAAAAATCTGGGGAATATACAGGTCAAGATAAAGGAGCTACTGCAAACTACCATACGTACGTAAACTGGACTTATGCGGTCGCATTTAATGTAAATGACGATCTATCAGTTAGTTACGGAAAATCGGAAAGTAGACAAGCTGGATATAATAAATCGTCTGCCTCAACTTCAGAGGGTAGTAGAAGAGTCATAGTAAACGGAGTTCAAGCTGCTTATACAATGGGCGGAGCTTCATTACGTGTTGCTAATATTGATACTGAAAATGCGTACTTCAGTACCTCTACTAGTGCTGACAAAAATCAAACTATAGTCTCTCTGGGATTAGCGTTCTAAATAACCTAGAAATTAAAAGATTTTATCTTTATTAAAACCGGCCTCTTTGAGGCCGGTTTTTTTTTTAAATATTCGAATTCCTCCAAAACCTTTTATATCTAATAATTGAAGTTTTCGTATATTGTTTTTTTCAATTCCACCTAATGCAAAAAAATTTATTTTATTTGCATATGATAAATAATTAAATTGATGTATTCCCAGATATTTTTTAGATTTTTTAATGTAAAATAAAGGTGATAAAAATATACCTTTACAATTTTGCAATATTTTTTTATTAATTTCCATTTGTGAATGCGCTGATCCTAGTATTGAAATATTTTTCTTTTCTACATTTAAAAAATATTTGGTTTTATTAAATGATGGTATATATATACCGTCTGCTTTAAATTTTAGTGCTAATTTTAAATCATTTGAAACATAAAGCTTATATCTTTTTTTTCTGCATTCTTTTGCTATTTTTATTAATTCCTTTTCTCTCCTTTTTTCTTTATAATTTCTGTAAATAATACCTATATTTTTGTTTTTATTTTTGAATATTTCACTATTGTATTGATCTATAAAAATAAATAATTTTGGTAAGTGTTTATGCATTCAAGTGTTAATAATTTAATATCGTTAAAAAACAAAGTTAAAGAAATTGTAAGTAAAAAACAACTTAAAACTAATCCTGAAATTATAGTTGTTACAAAAACTTTTTCTATAGATAAAATTTATCCTCTTATAGAAGGTGGGCATATGCATTTTGGTGAAAATAAAGTCCAAGAAGCAGAAAAAAAGTGGAATGAAATAAAGTCTAAATTTATTAATTTACAGTTACATATGATAGGTAAATTGCAAACTAATAAAGCAAAAAATGCAGTTAAATTATTTGATTATATTCATTCCTTGGACAATGAGAAGCTTGCATTAAAATTAAGTCAACATCAAAAGGAAATTAATAAAAAATGTAAATATTTTATCCAAGTCAACATTTCTAATGAACAACAAAAATCTGGTATCAGTGAAGAATTATTAAATAGTTTTTACAATTATTGCACTAAAGAGTTATCATTAGATATTATTGGTTTAATGTGCATACCACCAGTGAATATTGATACTAATAAATATTTTAAGCTTCTAAGAGCTAAAGCTAAAGAATTAAATTTAAATAATCTAAGTATGGGTATGAGCTCAGATTATGAAAATGCTGTGTTAAATGGTTCTACACATTTAAGATTAGGTACGGCAATACTTGGAGAAAGAAATTCAGTTAATTAGTATTTTTGTGTTTTTATTTATCATTGGAAGTATTTTTAATAAATCTTTCTTTTTTATAGCTATACATCCTTCAGTTGGTTCGTAGTTCTTTTTTGCTATATGTAAAAAAATTGCACTACCTCTACCGTTTGTTTTGGGTGAATAATTGTATTTTATATTAATTAAAATATCATAAATATTATCTCTTCTATATAGTTTTTCAGCTTTATAATTAAATGGAAATCTAATTTCACGATTATAACTTTTGCTTTTAGGATCATTACACCAACCCATATTTTTTTTAATAATTCTTTTATTCATTTTAAATTTTAAAGACTTAATTCTATCTTTTCTGTAATACAATCTACCCAGCTTAAATTCTCCTTTAGGTGTAGCTAAATCACCTTCTTTTTTATGAAGAGTAGTACCTGATTTACCAATACTACATTTTATTTTATAACCTTGATATAATAAGTAATGTTTTTTTATAATGATATGCACAACTCTAGTATTAATGAATAACTACATTATATCAATATTTGGAAATAAAATATTTTTCGAAATAGTGAACAAAATGAAGTTATTTTCAAAATTTAAAATAAGTTATTATGAAGATTTAGATTTATGTTTAAAAAATTCAAAAAATAAAAATCAGATAATTGTTTTATTCAATAATATACCAGAAAATATTAAAATAAGTAATTTTCCTTTAATTTTAATTAATAAATCTATAGATCAGACAAAAAAATCATTTGATGATCTCAAGGAGTATTTGGAAGAACCTTTTACCATACTTGATTTTGAAAAAAAAATTACCTCTTTAATTGCAAAATATGAATTTAGAAAAAATTCCTTAATTAATTTGAATAACTATATAATTGATAAAAATGAAAGAAAAATTAAAAAAAATAATTTAGAACTTAAATTATCAGAAAAGGAAATTAATTTTTTAATTTTATTTAGTAAAAATGATAAATCAATAAGCAGAGATGAAGTTTTAAAAAATGTTTGGAAATACTCTTCAGAAACTGAAACACATACAGTAGAAACACACATTCATAGATTAAGAAAAAAAATAGCAAAAAAATTTGGAGATAAAAATTTTATAAAAAATAATAATAAAGGCTATTATATTTGAAAAAAAAATCACGTAATTTTATTGCTAGAGATCTTTTTACATCTAAATATAAAAAAAGAATTATAAAACCTAAAAAAGGTAAAGGAAGTTTTAAAAGAAAAAAAAACTAATCTAACCTAGCACCTATTTTTTGAATAATCTTTGAAGACATTTCAGTTCCTTTTTCAAGGCTATTCTTTGTTGGTAAATTATTTATATAACCATGTAAAAAACCTGCAGCAAAAAGATCTCCAGCTCCAGTTAGATCAACAATTTTTAAATTTTTTTGGCTATCACACTCAATTACTTTGTTTTTTTCAATAGCTACACTTCCTTTTTCACCTCGAGTGATAACAAGTATTCTGCCTAATTGTTTTCCAAAAGAAATGACTTCATTGAAACTTTTAGCGTCAATCAAGGATAGAATTTCTTGTTCATTTGCAAAAGTAATATCTAATTTATTATTTACTAAGTTCAAAAAACTTTTCTTATGACGTTCAACACAAAATTGGTCAGACAATGACATAGCTACTTTTTTGGATAGCTTAATTGCTTTATCAAATGCTTTTTTTGGTTCACCTTCATCCCACAAATAACCTTCTAAAAAAATCAATTCACTGTTTTTTATTGCATTTTCATCAATATCTTTATCGTTAATTTTTCCTGCAATGCCGAGAAAAGTTACCATTGTTCTTTCAGAATCTGGTGTAATTAAAATTAAACATGTTCCCGTTGGGGATGATTCTTCTTTTTTTTTGTAAAAATATTTTACTTTTTGTTTTGTTAGACTTTTTTCATATTTATTTCCTAAATCATCATTATTAACTTTACCTATGAAAGAAACTTTATTTCCTAATTGTGATAGACCAACAATGGAGTTTGCAACTGAACCTCCAGCAACAGTTTCTTCAATTTTTAAACTTAATAAAATTTTTTTAAATTCCGCTTCATCAACTAACTTCATAGTTCCTTTAGTAAGATTATTTTTTTTTATAAAACTTTCTTCTACCTTACAAATTACATCAACTATGGCATTTCCAATTCCTAATACTTTCATCTCAATTCCTTACTCTTGTATTTACAATATTTGATTATTACACATGTCTTACACGAAGGTGTTCTTGCTTTGCAAGTATATCTTCCATGAAGTAGCAATGTGTGTCCTGCATTTTTTAAGTATTTTTTCGGAACTACTTTATATAAATTTTTTTGAACTTCATCAGGATTTTTACCAGAAGCCAACCCTGTCCTATTGCTAACTCTAAATACATGAGTATCAACAGCAATAGTTGGTAATCCAAACCCTTCATTTAAAACAACACTTGCAGTTTTCCGTCCAACACCTGGAAGATCAATCAATTTTTCAAAATTTTTGGGAACTTTACTATTGTGCTGTTGAATTAATTTTTTTGATAATAGATAAATACTTTTAGCTTTATTTCTAAAAAAGTTAATTTTTTTTATTAAAACCTCAATTTTTTTTCTTCCGAGTTTTACAAAATCCTCAGGTTTGTTATATTTTATATAAATATCTTTAGTTACATTATTAACATTTACATCAGTACATTGTGCAGAAAGTACAACGGAAACTAATAAAGTAAATTTACTTTTGTATGTTAGATCAGTTTTTGGATTTTTTATTACTTTACTTAGATTTTTGAATAGAGAATTTATATCTCCTTTTTTCATTTATTCTTTTTTTCGTTATTTAAAATTTAATAGGTCTCTCATTGAATAAAGTCCAGGTTTTTTGTTCATTAACCATCTTGCTGCAGTAAATGCACCTTCAGAATAAAGGGCTCTATCAAACGCTTCGTGGTTCAATGTAATTATTTCTTTTCCACTTGAGAAGAGAACTTTATGATTTCCTATAACTTCGCCTTTTCTAATCGAATTAAAATTAATTTTTTTACTATAAGGAAAAGTTTTTTTATTTAAATATTTTTTTCCAATTAATTGATAAAAATCTTTATTTTTTCCTGCTGCTATTCCTTTTCCAAGCATTAATGCCGTTCCCGAAGGATGATCTTTTTTGTGTTTATGATGTACTTCAAAAACTTTGTTTAAAAAATTGCTTCCAAGCGATTTAGATGTTATTTCAGTTAAGTACATCAATAAGTTTATTCCTAAACTCATATTTCCAGCTTTAAGTATAGGTATTTTTTTAGAATATTTTTTAATTAAATTTTCTTCTTTTTTAGAAAAACCAGTAGTGCCAATCACTACTCTTTTTTTTAACTTAGATGCAATTTTAAGCACTTCCAATGTGGATTTTGGAATTGTGAAATCTATAATGATATTTACATTTCTAAAAGCAGGTTCTGAATTTAGCTGAGGTAGCAAACCAGATACTTTTTTATTAATTATTCTACTTTCTGTAACTGAGATTAACTTAAAATTTTTTTCACTTTTTAAAGATGCAATAAGTTGCCGCCCCATTCTCCCAAGACATCCAGTGATTGCTAAATTAATTTTTTTCATTTTTTAATTTTTCCAAAATTTTTTTGCTTTTTCAAAGAAATCTTTAATAATCGGGTTTGTTTTTGTATCTTCTAGTTTTTTAAACTGTTCTAGTAGATTTTTTTGTTCTTTGGTTAAAGACATAGGAACTTGAGTCATAGCTTGAATGTATAAATCTCCGTAATCTTTGTTTCGCATTATTGGCATTCCTTTATCTTTTAGTCTAAATTGTTTTCCATTTTGTGTGCCAGCAGGGATTTTTACTTTGGCTTTCTTCCCATCTATAGTTGGGACTTCAACTGTCGTTCCAAGTGCTGCGTCTGCTAAAGAAATAGGAAATTCGAAAAAAAGATTTTCTTCTGATCTTTTAAAAATATTATGTGATTTTATTGACACGAAAATATATAAATCTCCATTTCCACCACCTTTTATGCCTGCTTCTCCCTTGCCTGACAATCTAATTCTTGTACCATCATCAACACCCTTTGGTATGTTAGCATATATTTTTCTTTGAGTTTGTTTTTTACCAACACCTCTACATTCATTACAAGGGTTAGAAATTTGTTCACCTGAACCAGAACATTCTGGACAGGTTTGTTGAATAGTGAAGAATCCCTGACTTGATCTTACTTGTCCACGACCTCCACAAGTTGAACATGAAATAGGTTTTGATCCCGGTTCTGCACCGTATCCATTACATCTTGTACACTTATCTGATGATGAAAAATTAATTTCTTGTTTTTTTCCGTTATATGCATCTTCGAGCGAAATTGACAAATCATATCTTAAATCAGCACCTCTAAAATCGGCAGATCTTCTTCTGCTCCTTCCTCTAGTTCCGCCAAAACCTTCAAAAAAATCATCGAAAATATCTGATCCAAAAATATCTGAAAAAGCACCAGTAAAATCAAAATTTGAAAAACCTCCTCGTCCTCCCGCTCCTTCAAAAGCCGCATGACCAAATTGATCATAGCCTCTTCTTCGATCTTTGTCGGAAAGAACATGATAAGCTTCACTAGCTTCTTTAAATTTAGCTTCTGCTCCTTTATCGCCTTTATTTTTATCTGGGTGATATTTTAATGCTTGTTTTCTGTAAGCTTTCTTTATTTCTTCTGAAGAAGCCGACTTAATAACGCCCAAGACTTCGTAGTAATCTTTTTTTGCCATATATTTACCGACATTTTTATCTTTTCAGACTTAGGCTCTTTTTTCTTTATCTTTATCGTTTTTATTTTCTTTTACTTCCTCAAAATCTGCATCGACAACATTTTCTTTGTCCTTAGAATCTTTGTTTTGCTTTGTATCTTTTTTTCCAGAATCTTTTTGTTGGGTTTTATATATAGCTTCACCAAGTTTCATTGAAGTTTGAACTAAAGCCTGTGTTTTTTTCTTCACTTCTTCTGTATCAGTGCCTTTAAGAGCATTTCTCAGTTCAGAAATTGAAGTTTCGATAGCCTTTTTATCGGTTTCAGAAATTTTATTTCCGTGCTCCTTTAGATTTTTTTCAGTTGTATGAACAATTGCTTCTGCTTGATTTCTCGCATCAACCGTTTCTCTTTTCTTTTTATCTGCTTCTTTGTTTGCTTCAGCATCTTTTACCATTTTCTTTATTTCTTCATCACTCAATCCTCCTGAAGCCTGAATTTGTATCTTTTGTTCTTTACCAGTTCCCTTGTCTTTTGCAGAAACACTTACTATTCCATTTGCATCAATATCAAATGTTACTTCGATTTGAGGAACACCTCTTGGAGCATTTGGTATTCCAACTAATTCGAAATTACCTAATAATTTATTATCAGTAGCCATTTCTCTTTCACCTTGCAAAACTCTTATAGATACTGCTGGCTGGTTATCTTCTGCAGTTGAAAAAACTTGGCTTTTTTTTGTTGGAATAGTTGTATTTTTTTCTATAAGTTTTGTAGATACTCCTCCCAGAGTTTCTATTCCAAGTGATAAAGGAGTAACATCCAATAAAAGAACATCTTTTACATCACCTTGCAAAACTCCACCTTGTATTGCTGCACCCATAGCAACAACTTCATCTGGGTTTACACTTTTGTTTGGGTCTTTGCCAAAAAAAGTTTTAACAGTTTCAACTATTTTAGGCATTCTTGTCATTCCACCAACAAGTACTACTTCGTTTATTTCTGCAGCTCTAAATCCAGAGTCTTTCAAAGCTATTTCGCAAGGTTTAAGAGTTCTCTTCACTAGGTCTTCAACTAGTGCCTCCAGCTTTGCTCTAGTTAATTTCATATTGATATGTTTTGGACCAGTTTTATCAGCAGTAATAAATGGCAAATTAATTTCAGTTTGTGCCGTTGAAGAAAGTTCAATTTTTGCTTTTTCAGCAGCTTCTTTAAGACGTTGCAAAGCTAACTTGTCAGTTTTTAAATCTATGCCATTATCTTTTTTAAATTCTTCAGCTAAATAATTTACAATTTGGTTATCAAAATCTTCTCCACCCAAAAAAGTATCACCATTAGTTGATTTTACTTCAAAAACACCATCTCCAATTTCAAGTATTGATACATCAAATGTTCCACCACCCAAATCATAAACAGCAATTTTCTTTCCACCTTTTTTATCTAAACCATAAGCCAGAGAAGCAGCAGTAGGTTCATTTATAATTCTAAGAACTTCTAAGCCAGCAATTTTTCCAGCATCTTTCGTTGCTTGTCTTTGTGAATCATTAAAATACGCAGGCACAGTGATAACGGCCTGTTTGACTTCTTGTCCTAAATATTTTTCTGCAGTTTCTTTCATTTTCTGTAAAATAAAAGCAGATATTTGTGATGGAGAATATTTTTTTCCTCTTGATTCTAACCAGGCATCATTATTATCAGCTTTAATAATTTTGTATGGTGCTTTGGCTACATCTTTTTTTACAGTTTCATCATCAAAATTTCTTCCAATTAATCTTTTTACCGCAAATAAAGTATTTTCTGGATTAGTCACAGCTTGCCTTTTTGCTGCTTGGCCTACTAGTTTTTCATTATTTTCTCCAAACGCAACTACAGAAGGAGTTGTTCTTGCACCTTCAGCGTTTTCCAAAACTTTTGCTTGTGTACCTTCCATTACAGCTACACAAGAATTTGTTGTACCTAAATCAATTCCTATTACTCTACTCATAAAATTAGCTTTCCTTGTGATCTATATGGGTGTTTTTTTGATTACTACAAGTTAAAAAGTTCACTTTTTTTCGCCTTTTTCAGGTGTTTTTTTGGCAACCCCAACTAGAGAAGGTCTTAGTAAACGATCCTTCATCATATATCCTTTTTGTATTTCTTGTACCACAGTTCCAGGTTCTTTATTGCTGTTTTCCACTTCTAACATAGCCTGATGGAAATTGGGGTCAAATTTTTTATTGATACAATCTATTGCTTCAATTCCATTTTTTTTAAAAATAGAAATTAAATCTTTTTTTATAACCTCTATTCCATCAATAATTTTGTTTATATCTTTATTGTCTTTAAAATTTTCATCATTTTTAAATGAAACAACAGCTCGATCAATATTATCTATTAGTGACAAGGATTCTGCCGCAAAATTAAAACCCCCAAATTCAAAAGCTTCTTTTTTTTCTTTTTCAAATCTTCTTCTTTGATTTTCCATTTCAGCTAATGTTCTAAGTAATTTTTCTTGAACATTATTTAGTTTTTCTTCGACTGTTTCTTTTTTCAAAGAATCAGATATTTTTTCTGTCTCTTCGTTTTTTTTAATTTTACTTTTATCTTCTGTTGAAGATTTTTCCTGCTTATTTTTTTCGGATTTTATCATTTATATGATATATGGTAACTTAAAAAAAAATTGCTAGTGTTAAATGAATAAAATTAAAGAAATTTTAATTGGTACAAATAATAAGGGAAAATATAGGGAAATATCTAATTTATTGCCTAATAAAGTAAAAATACACTCCCTTAATGAGTTTAATATTTTATCACCTAAAGAGACAGGAAAAACATTTAAAGAAAATTCATTCATAAAAGCATCATATTTTTCAAGAAAGACAAAATTAATTTGTTTATCAGATGATTCGGGTTTGGAAATAGATCTTTTGAAAGGTGAGCCTGGAATATATTCATCAAGATGGAGTGGAAAAAAAAATGATTTTAATTTAGCAATCAATAAAATTTTCAAAAAAATGAAAAATACTAAAAAAAATTGGGAAAGTTTTAATTCAGCTAGATTTATTTGTTGTATTACAATTTTTTGGCCAAATGGTAAAAGTTTTTCTAGCAAAGGAATGATAAAAGGTAAAATATCAAATGTTAAAAAAGGAAAAAATGGATTTGGTTACGACCCAATTTTTATTCCTCATGGTTATGATCAAACTTTTGGAGAAATGAAATCCAAACTAAAAATGTCTATTGATCATAGATTTAAGGCATTTTTAAAAATAAATAAATTTTTTATTTAATAAACCTTAACAAATTTTTTTTCTTGAATTTTATATATCTTTAATTTCTGTTTGCTTATATTATTTTCTATAAGAAATTCAGCGTGCAATCCCTTAAAACCTTTATCACTATAAAGTTGGTCTTTGCTAAATTCAAAATTATTATTTGACCAGCAATAGTAAATTAAACCTAGAGCATCGTATGCGAGTATAGAAACCTCGTTCGGAACTATATTGAATTTTTTTGAAAATTTTTTATTAAATTTCTTTAAATTTTTTAAATTTATCGATGGAAAATGAAGATTTTCTGCAGCATTTTCGTTAAAAAAAGTTTCATCAAACCACTGATTTACAGTAAAAAAATTAATTTTATTACTTGGTACATCAGAAAACATAAATGATGTTAGAACACTTTTAAGCCTTTCTCCAAAATCTATTACAAAAACAGAGTCGAAGTTAACTTTTCCTAAAGTATGCATACGTTCCAATTTTTTTAATTCTTGTTTATGTTTATATAAATCTGATTTTTCCAATATTTTAATTCTTCTCTCCAGGTCCTTTTTGCGTTCACGGTATTTTGTTAATTTTTCTATTTCACCAGTTATTTTTTTTGGATTTGGATTATAAGAATAGGTTCTATAAAATTTTAAAACATCTTTAGTAGTAACCGAATTCGATTCATAAATAAATTCTGATTTTGGTGATAAAAGTATTGTTTTTTTAATTTCAATTTTATCAAAATATTTTTTTAGTGCATTAATTTGTGATTCTATATTAATTCCGAAAGCTATTGCATTTTTTGGAATATCATTTGTTTTATTTGTTAATGAAATAAATGTAACATTATCTATATTTTCTAATTTTCTTAAGTTTTCATAAAAAATTGGACCTATTACAATTTTTATGCCCATTTTTTCAAATTGTTTTGCTGCTTCCAAAGTATGCTTTGAGTCTCCCTTACTATCTTTTGGGTAAATTTTGATATTTTCATTTGATATATCAAACAGGGCTAGCTCAATTGATCGTAAAAAAGATTCTCCTATATCTTGATATTTTCCACTTAGTGGAAGCAATACACCTATTTTGAGAATCTTTTCTTCATTAAAATTATTTTTCGTTGAGTTTTGATTGTCAGCGAAACTATTTATTGTGAATAACAAATAAGTTAATATTAAAAATGTATTAAGCTTTTTCATAAATTTTAAAAAGTAAAATATAATTTAGGCAGTAAATGGACAGAAATAAACAACAAACTTATAATCCTGGACTTTATTTAGTATCTACACCCATAGGGAATATGGAAGATATAACTCTAAGGGCTTTAACCCTACTCAAAAAGTCAGATTTAATTTTATGCGAAGATACTAGAAGATCAGTAAAATTACTTTCTCATTTCGGTATAAAAAATAAACTTAATTCTTATCATAAATTTAATGAACAAAAAATTAGCAACAAGGTATTAGAAATTATTAAAAAAAATAAAATCGTTTCATTAATTTCTGATGCTGGAACTCCGGGAATTTCTGATCCAGGAATGATACTTATTAACAAATGTATTGAGAAAAAAATAAATATATATCCAATTCCAGGAGCCTCAGCTGTTACAACAGCTGTTAGCGTTTCTGGCTTTAACGATCAATATTTATTTTATGGCTTTTTGGAAAAAAAAGAAAAAGAATTAAATGTTACTTTAAAACAGCTATCCAATATAAACTACACGATTGTTTTTTTTATTCCGGCTTCAAAAATAAATTTTTATATTTTTAAATTTAAAAGATATTTTTTAGGAAGAAAAATATTAATTGCAAAAGAGATGACCAAAATTCATGAAGAATTTATAAGGGGCGATATTAGCTCTATCAATAATTTTCCCCAGGATTTAAAGGGTGAGCTTACCATAATTTTATCTGAAAAAAGTAAGGAAAAAAATGTTAAAATAGAGCTTAACGAATCAGTTAAAATAGAAATAAAAGAAATGATGAAAAAATATAGTCACAAAGATGTTGTGGAATTTATATCGAAAAAAGAAAATTTATCAAAAAAATTAATTTATGAATATAGTTTAAAATTTAAGAAATAAAATGAAAAATTTTTTTTTTATATTATTTATTTTGTTATTACTTAACTCTTGTGTTGGTTCTTCTACAGGCGGAGTGTTTGGTTCTGGAGTAAGTATTGCATTAGATCCTCGAACATTAGGAACGCAAATAGATGATTCAATTATGCAAAAAAATCTAATCGCAAGATTAGCATTAACTGAAAAAAAATATCTGGTTAAATTATCTGTTAAGGTACTTGATGGCAGAATTTTTTTAGGTGGTAAAGTTGATACAGCTGAAGAAAAATTGAAGATTACAAAAATGGCTTGGGAAACAAAAGGAGCAAGATCTGTAAAGAATAATATTTCAATAAAACAAAAATTTTCCTTTAAAAATACTGCTATAGATGTTTTGATAACATCTCAGCTCAGAGCTGGTTTAATTATAAATAAAAATGTGAAAGCAGCAAACTTTAATATTGATACAATTAATCAAAAAACTTATGTTTTCGGTATTGCGCATACAGAGGATGAAAAAAGAGAAATTATTCAAGAAGCAAAGCAAATAGTTGATCTAAAAGAGCTTGTAACTAGTATTTTAATGGTTTCTGATTTGAGTCGACAAAGAGAGTGATTTAGTTTTTTTTATTTTTTTTATAATCTATTACATCAGAAGAATAAGCTGCTACAGAAGCCAAATTTAATATATCGCTAGTAGATGATCTCAGAGGTGCAATTTCTATTGCTTCTCCCAATCCAATTAATAAAGGTCCAACAACTTTTACCGCACTTAAACTTTTCATTAATTTAAATGAAATTGCAGCACTGTGTCTTCCTGGCATTACTAAGATATTTGCGTTTCCTACGATTTCTGAAAATGGATAAAGATCTTTATACTTTTCATCTAAAGCTACATCTGGTTGCATTTCGCCATCAAATTTAAAATCAACTTTTTTTTCTTTTAGTATTTCAACCGCATCCCTCATGTTTTTTGTAGATCTAGTTTTTGGAGTACCAAAGGTAGAATGAGATAGGAATGCTACTTTTGGGTCAAAACCAAATAATTTGGCAACTCTAGCTGAAGATATAGCTATTTGAGCAAGTTGTTCCGCAGTGGGAATTTCATGTACAGTTATATCTGCAATAAAAACAGTTCTACCTCTGTTAACCATTATGTTTAAACCAAAAATTATTTCCCCAGACCTTGGGTCGACTACACGTTTCACTTTATCTAATGTAGATGTATATCTTCTTGTATTCCCGGTAACTAATGCATCAGCATCTCCACAAGAAACCATACAAGTTCCCCAAGTAACCCTATCATTTCTTACTAATCTATCGCAGTCTCTTTCTAACAAACCTTCTTTTCTTTGTAATTTTCTATACAAAAATTTTGCATATTTCTCTCTCTTTTCTTTGTCGGTTGAGTTTACAATTTCTATTTTATAATTTTCATCTAAACCAATATCTTTAAGTTTTTGTTTCACAATTTCTTTTTTTGCTATTAATATTGGAATTCCCAAGCCATTACTTTTAAATGCTATTGCAGCTTTTAATGTATTTTCATCTTCACCGTCAGCAAAAACAACTTTTTTCTGTGATTTTTTTATTTGAGTATTTACACCCTGCATAATGGTTGTTGATGGATCAAGTCTTTGTTTAAGCTGTTCCTTATAAGTTTCAAAATTTTCTATTTTTCTTCTTGCCACTCCACTTTTTATTGCAGCTTTTGCTACAGCAACTGGTATTACGCTTATTAATCTTGGGTCAAAAGTTGATGGAATTATATATTCTTTTCCATACATTGGTCTTTCACCACCCATTGCGGCGACAACTTCATCAGGAACATATTGTCTAGCAAGTTCAGCTATTGCATGTGCGGCCGCTACTTTCATTTCTTCATTTATTGTTTTTGCTCTAACGTCTAATGCACCTCTAAAAATATACGGAAACCCAATTAAGTTATTAACTTGATTTGGGTAATCTGATCTGCCGGTTGCTACTATTGCATCTTCTCTCACTTCATTTACGTCTTCAGGGTTAATTTCAGGATCAGGATTTGCACATGCAAAAATAATTGGATTTTTTGCCATAGATTTTACCATGTCTTTTGTTAGTACATCTTTTGTAGATAAGCCTAAAAATACATCTGCTCCTTTTATTGCTTCTTTAAGATTTCTTAATTTTGTATCTATTGCATGAGCAGATTTCCACTGGTCAAGATTATCTCTTCCACGATATAAAACCCCTTTTCTATCTACCATAATTATATTGTCATTTGGGACGCCGCTACTCTTAAATAAATTTGTACAAGCTATAGCTGATGCACCAGCACCATTTACAACAACTTTAATTTTTTTTAGAGATTTTCCTGATATATCAAGTGCATTAATTAATGCTGCCAAAGTTATAATTGCTGTACCATGTTGATCATCATGAAATATTGGAATATCTAATTTTTCTCTTAATTTTTGTTCTATGACGAAACAATCTGGAGCAGCTATATCTTCCAAATTTATACCACCAAAACTTTTAGAAAGACTTGTTATACAATTAATAATTTCATTTGTATTTGATGAATCTATTTCTAAATCTATAGAGTCTATGTCAGCAAAACGTTTAAATAGTATTGCTTTACCTTCCATAACTGGTTTTGATGCCAGAGCACCTAGATTTCCCAATCCTAGTATTGCCGACCCATTACTAATAACTGCTACTAAATTTCCTTTAGTAGTATAGTCATAAGCAGCATCCGGGTTTTCTGCTATTACTTTTACAGGTGCTGCAACACCTGGTGAGTAAGCAAGAGCCAAATCTCTTTTACTCGTCATTGGTTTTGAGGATAAGATTTCAATCTTTCCAGATTTTCCACTATTGTGATAATCTAAAGCTTCTTGATCTGTGTATTTTTCTATTTTGGACTTTTTCTTCATTTGAAAAGCAAGTATCTTACAATTGTCACAAAAATAAGGCTTACATGTCAAGATGAACTTAATTGCTTCAACCTCAACATTTGGATTTTATACATTAATAAGTCGAATACTTGGCTATGTCAGAGATATTTTAATTGCAATATTTTTAGGGACCTCACTTTTTGCAGACGCCTTTTTTGTAGCCTTTAGATTGCCCAATACGTTTAGAAGATTGTTTGCAGAAGGAACTTTTAATGCTGCATTTATACCTAGCTATGCTGGTGCTCTAGAAAAAAATAAAATAGAAGCAGATAATTTTGCTAAAAATGTATTTAATTTACTCTTTATTATTTTATTATTTTTTGTATTAGTGGCAGAAATTTTTATGCCACAATTAATTTTTTTAATAGCACCAGGATTTTACAAAGATCCTGAAAAATTAAAGTTGGCAATTGATTTAAGCAGAATTACTTTTCCTTTCTTATTTTTTGTATGCTTAGCTTCGTTTTTTGGAGCAATATTAAATTCATACAATAAATTTGCAGCAGCAGCTGGTGTTCCAATCATACTAAATGTAGTATTAATTGGATCCTTATTTTTTTCCCAATGGGTTAGCACACCTGATGTTTTAATATTATCCTACGCTGTTTCATTTGCGGGTTTTTTGCAATTAATAGTTCTACTATTTTTTGTTAAAAAACATTTTAAGCCAATTTTGAGTTTTAGAATTAAAGCAGATGAAAAAGTAAAGTTTTTTTTTAAAAAATTACTTCCCAGCATTTTTTCATCTGGTGTTACGCAAATAAATATTTTAGTTGGTACAATAATAGCATCTTTTCAAGCAGGCGCAGTTTCTTACCTTTATTATGCTGACAGAGTCTATCAAATAAATTTGGCTGTTGCTGGTATTGCAGTTGGTACTGTTATGCTTCCTCAATTATCTAAATATGTTGAAAAAAATAATTTTAAAGCGATAGATCATTTACAAAATAGAGCTTTCGAATTATGTTTATTTTTGTCAATACCCGCAGCTGTTGCACTAGTTTTAGCTTCAAAAGAAATTATTACTTCTCTCTTTGGTTATGGTTCTTTTGATAATACTAGTGTTGTTAATACTGCTATTGCACTTACTTTTTTTGCTTTTGGAGTTCCAGCTTTTTCAATATTAAAAATTTTTTCAAATTTCTTTTTTGCTAGAAATGATACTAAAACTCCTTTCTATTTATCTCTTATATCGGTAATTATAAATATAGTTATTAGTGTTGGTTTATTTAATAAGTATGGTTTTATTATAATACCCATAGCAACTTCAATTTCTTCTTGGATAAATGTTTTTATGCATTATTTTTTTATAAAAAAAAGAAATTTATATACATTTGATTCTAAGTTTATTTATAAATTTCCTCGTATGATATTATCTGTGGTTGTAATGGGAATAGTTTTATATTTATTGTTATGGTTTTTTTCAGATAAATTTGATTATAATGAAAGTTGGAAATTTATTTACTTATTTATTATAGTAGTAATCAGCTTAATAATTTATTTTTTGACTTCAAATTTTTCGGGGGCTTTTAAATTAAAAGATATTAAATTAAAATAGTGAATTTTATATATGCATAAAAAAAGAGTTTTTTCAGGAGTCCAACCAACAGGAAATTTACACCTTGGAAATTATTTGGGAGCAATAAAAAATTTTGTCAATCTTCAAAATAAGTTTGAATGTGTTTATTGTATTGTTGATTTACATGCAATAACCAATCGCCAAGATCCAAAGGAATTAAAATCTAATATTTTAGAGACGGTAGCTAGCTTTATTGCCTCAGGTTTAAATCCAGAAAAAAACATTATATTTAATCAAGCAAGTGTATCAGCCCACAGCGAGCTTGCGTGGGTATTTAATTGTGTAGCAAGAATTGGATGGATGAATCGAATGACTCAATTTAAAGAAAAGGCTGGTGCAAATAAAGAAAATGCCAGCGTTGGTCTCATGGTTTATCCTAATTTGATGGCAGCCGACATACTTATATATAAAGCTACTCACGTTCCCGTAGGTGAAGATCAAAAACAGCATTTAGAATTAACAAGAGATATTGCAAAAAAATTTAATAATGATTTTAATTGTGAAAATTATTTTCCAATTGTAGAACCTTTAATTCCAAAAGAAATTTCTAGAGTAATGAGTTTAAGAGATGGTAAAAAAAAGATGAGTAAATCAGAAGAATCTGATCAAAGCAGAATAAATTTAAAAGATGATAAAGATTTAATTGATCAAAAAATAAAAAAAGCTAAAACAGATAATGATTTAATTCCTTCAGAAATCATTGGACTTAAAAATAGACCCGAAGCTACAAATTTAATATCAATTTATGCTAGTTTAAATGATTTAAGTATTGAAAAAGTTCTAAAAGAATTTAAAGGAAAAAATTTTTCAACCTTCAAGAGTAAATTAAGCGAATCAGTTGTTGAAAAAATATCTCCAGTTGGAAATGAAATTAATAAACTACTCAAAGATCAAAGCTATTTAAATAAAATTTTAGAAAAAGGTTCAAAAAAAGCAGATTTAATAGCAAAAAATAATCTGAAAGAAATATATGATATTATTGGTCTTAGAAAGTTTTCTTGATATGGGAATATATCTATAATAAAAACTAATTATGATTGTTGAAACAGAGCATACACCAAATCCTGACACTTTAAAATTTTTGCCAGGAAAAAAGGTTTCGGAAATAGGCCCTAAAGAATTTTTAAAAAATGAGAAAAATATAAAAATTCCACTGGCAAATAAAATATTATCTCTAAAGGGTACAACCATGGTGTTTTTTGGCGAAGATTTTATTACAGTAAAAAAAGAAAAAAATTTGAATTGGAATGATTTAAAACATTCAATCATTTCGGAAATAAATGATTATTATTCCACTGGAAATAATGTAGTAATTAAAAAAGAAGCAAACAAATCTAGTAAGAAGTTGGAATCGCACCAATCAAATGAAGTAATTAATAAAATTAATGAGGTATTGGATTCAAAAATTAGACCAGCAGTTGCAAGAGATGGTGGAGATATTACATTTAAATCTTTTAAGGATGGAGTGGTAACCGTTGAACTTAAAGGTAGTTGTTCAGGATGCCCAAGCTCAATTATGACTCTTAAACAAGGAGTGCAGAATCTTCTTTGTCATTACATACCCGAAGTAAAAAGCGTGGAGGCAAAATAAAATTGTCTAAGAAGATAGAAAAATTATTTAAATCTTATCGAGATCAACTTCTTCACTTAGCTAAATTATATGGAATAGTTGAAATAAAAAGTTATGCACGAAGTTCAAAAAGGCTTACAATTTCTCAATTAGAATTATTACTAATAAAAAATCATATAAAGTTACCAATTAACAGATCTAGTGATAAGGCAAATGCAAAAGAAGAATTGAGAAGAAATACAGTAACAAATGTTTATCTAACATTTTTTGTGATTTTCTTTATAGGAGCTCTAATTTTAACTAGACCATATATCAAAAATGTAGTTAACGAAGTTAAGTTTACCTATGTTGCCCAGGAATATAAAACATCAAAAATTGAAAAGAAAAAAAGTACAAAGAAAAAAACAAAAAAAATTCAGGAACCAGAATTACCTAAAGAGAACTATGACAATACCGTTAGCTTAAATGCTGAAACCACACGAAATCTATTTGATGATTTAGGTTATGATCTTAGAGGTGTACGAGCTGGTCAAAAAGTGAAACCAATTTATCTTACAAAACTTCCAAAAGATCTTAAAACCTTAGGAGATACAAATCAAAAAAGGGAACTATTTATAAAAATTGTTTTACCTCTAATACTAGCTGAAAATGATAAAATAAGTGAAGATCGAGAAAAACTTTTTAAAATATTAGGTAAAAATTTTAATTCCGTTGGAGAAAGAGTATGGTTAAAAAGAAGATTTAAAGAATATAAAATTGATGATAAAGATTTATCAAAACTAAAAATGAGGATGGATATAGTTCCAGTTTCTTTAGCATTAGCGCAAGCAGCTAATGAAAGTGGTTGGGGGACGTCCAGATTTGCTTTAGAAGGCAATGCTTTGTTTGGCCAATGGACTTGGAGCAAAAAAGGTATATCTCCCAAAAATAAAGATCCAAATAAAAGTCATAAAGTTTTACAATTTCAAATTCTCAAAGCTTCAGTAAGAGCATATAAAAATAATTTAAATACTCATAATGCGTATCAGGAATTTAGAGAAGCTAGAGCTCAATTAAGACAAGAAAATAAAATAATTGATGGATTAGAATTAGCTAAGTATGTAAAGAATTATGCAGCAATTGGAGAGAAGTACGTAGCAATTCTAGAAGATATTATAGAAAAAAATTCATTAACAGATTTTGATAAAGCAAATTTGTTACCTACAAATTTAAAGCAAGGTTTAGCTTTATAGAAATTTTATTAATATTCTGCGATAACATATTGAATTCCTAACCATCTCCATTTTCCATTTTCTTCTTGTAGAGAACAATTTATTCGTCCTCTTTCGCTTTTAAATTTTTCTTCTATAAGAACTATTATTTCATAATTATTTAAAAATTCTATAACAGATTTTCTCCATCTATTACCTTCATTTGAATAGCAATTTATTTTTTCTATATTAATTAAGTTATCAAAAAATTTAACTTTGACCTTAGGAGGGTTCTCATTTACTTTTAAATATCTATTTTCTGGTGTGATCTCTTCATATGGGAATGGCAAAGTTTTTAATATAGTTTTGAATCTTTTTAACTCACCATATTTTTCGTTAATTGGAAATCTTGGTAATTCAAGAAAATCTTTTGTTTGATCAATTACACCAGAATGTTGTCCAAATGCGAATTTAAAATTTAAATCTGAGACTATTTTTTTTAAATTACTACTATATTCTCCAAAAGGATAAGAAAAAATTTTAGGAGAATAGCCTAATTTATTTTTAAAAATTTTTATTGATGTTAATAAATCAGATTTTATTTCATTATCACTCCAGTCAATTAAATATTCATGAGAATGACTATGATTACCTATTGTTGCTAAACCACTAGCTTCAAGTTCTTTTATTTGATCCCAGGTCATGTATCCATGCTTATCGACTTCTCTAGTACTTACGAAAAGCACAAATGGTATATTTTTATTTTTAAGTATAGGCCAAGCATTTAAATAAAAAGATTCAAATGCATCATCAATTGTTAAAAGAATATAATTTTTATCTATATTGTTTTTTATTACTTCTTCAAAATTGTTAAAATGAATAAATTCTATTTGAGATTTTTTTATTTCAGATAGTTGTTGCTTAAAAATTTCCATTTTTATATTAGTAGATGGATATTTGTTTTCATTAAATCTGTGGTACATCAATGAAATAATGCCAACTTTTGTGTTCATTTCATTTAAATTTAGTGCAAAGGATTTACTTATTGATAATAATAGTAGTATCAATACAGTTATTATGAATTTTTTTTCTATAGATTGTAGCACAGAAATAGGATCATTATTTATAAAGACTAAAAATAAATCATTTATCAAACTTTTGCAAAGTGATAAATACGAAAATGATTTATTAATGAAACAAATCCTAATTTTTTTTGAAGAAAATCATCTTAGTTTTGACGATATATCTCAAATTTTTGTAAACCAAGGTCCTGGCAATTTTTCTAGTTTGAGGACATCCTTAGCAATTGCAAAGGGAGTGGGACTGTCAAAAAATATAAAAATTTCTGGATATAATACATTTATATGGTCTTGTGCAAAATTTTTCGAACAAAAAGATATTATTTATAGTCTTGTTAATCTTAGAGAAAAATATTTTATTAAACAATTTGATAAAAATTTAAAAAGTTCTTCAAAAGTAGAAGAGATTTCAGTAGAGAAAATTTTTAAAAAATATAATGCTGAATTTATAGTTATTTCAAAAAATTTAATTAAAAAATTAGACAAAAAACTCTTAAATTCTGGTTATTTAAATATAGTTGATTTAGACCATAATGACCTTGAATTTCTTTATTTAAAAGGCTTACTAGATAAAGATTTGATCAAACCACTGTATTTGAGTTAAAATAAAAATTGATGACTAATGCTATAGAGAAAAAATGCGCCAAGAGAGGACTTAGACTAACTGATCAAAGAAAATTAGTTGCAAAAGTAATGTCAGAGTCAGAAGATCATCCAGATGTATATGAATTACATAAACGTGTTAGTAAGTTAGATTCGAAAATTAGTATTGCCACTGTTTATAGAACAGTAAAGTTATTTGAAGAAGCTGGAATAGTTGCAAAACATGATTTTAAAGGAACTAAAGCAAGGTACGAACAGACCACTGACGAACATCATGATCATCTTATAGACATTAATACAGGCGAAATAACAGAATTTGTTAATGAAGATATTGAAAAATTACAAAAAGAAGTTGCTGAAAAACTTGGATATAAGCTTGTTGATCACAGATTAGAGCTATATGGTTCAAAAATAAAAAAATAACACATTGTCTAAAAAAATATTTATTAAAACCTTTGGATGTCAAATGAATGAATACGACTCAAATCGTATCTATGATTTATTATCAACAGTTGGCTATTCTAAAACTGAGGAAAAAAAAGATGCTGACTGCTTTCTTTTAAATACTTGTCATATTCGAGAAAAGGCAACAGAAAAAGTTTATGATGAAGTTGGCAGGATTAAAAAAGATTTTAAAAATTTAAATAAACCTTTAGTTATAATAGCTGGTTGTGTTGCACAAGCAGAATCAAAAGAAATGTTAAATCGAGAACCATACATTGATATGGTGATTGGTCCCCAATCTTATCACAAAATTGTAGATTTAATTTTGATTTCTGAAAGAAAAAAAATAAAAATTACCGAAACAGAATTTGATGTAATTAAAAAATTTGATGAATTAAAAAACATTTCCAGTAAGCAAAATAAAATTTCATCTTATATAACCATACAAGAAGGTTGTGATAAATTTTGTCATTTCTGTGTAGTGCCTTACACAAGAGGACCTGAATATTCTAGACCTTTTGATCAAATTATTTTAGAAGCAAACAGTTTAATTAAAAATGGTGCTAAAGAAATTATATTGTTAGGTCAAAATGTTAATGATTATAATTTTTCTAATAATAAAACAAAATATAAGCTTTCTTCTATAATTAAAGAATTAAATGAAATAAAAAATTTAAAGAGAATTAGATTTATGACTTCACACCCAAAAGATATGACAGAAGATTTAATTAATTGCTATAAAAGTTGTGATAAACTTATGCCATTTTTACACCTTCCGATCCAGAGTGGATCAAATAAAATTTTAAAATTAATGAATAGAAAGCATGATATTAAATATTATTTAACTATCATTGATAAATTAAAAACAATTAACAAAAATATTGGAATCTCAAGTGATTTTATTTTGGGATATCCAGGTGAAACTGAAAGTGATTTTAATGATACAATTGATCTTATAAAAAAAATTGGTTTTATTAATTCTTATTCATTTATTTTTAGTCCAAGACCAGGTACACCAGCAGCATTAAAAAAATCAAATAAAATTGATGTTAGTAGGAAAAGACTTAAAAAATTACAACTTGTTTTAGAAAATATTCAAAGAGAGAATAACAAAAAATACATGGGACAAACTTGTGAAGTATTGGTAGAAAATAAATTAAATAATCAGGAAAAATATTTTGGAAGAACGAAATATATGATTCCAGTTATATTTGATGCAGATAATTGTAAGCCTGGTGAATTGCTAAATATAAAAATTACATCTTTTAATCGTAATAATTTATTTGGTTCATATAAATTTAATAAATTGAAAGTAGCATAATTTTAATGAAAATAATTAAGCAAAATAAAAATGGAAAAGATTTTTCAATAACACATGGTTCGGGAGATTCAATAAACATAAGTATATTTAATAATGAAATTTTGATGGAAGTCGTTGGGTCTTTTGATAGTAATTTGAAAGAGTTAGAAAGAGCAACTGGGTCGAAAATTTTTTTTAGGGGTAATTCAATAGCTATTAAGGGTAAAAAATATGCAAATGAGAAAGTCAAAAATGCAATTGAGTACTTAATAGAACGCTTTAGATCTGATAAAAAAATCGATAAAAATGATATAATTTTATCATTAAATAATGAAATGATTAAAGATATAAAAAATCAATCAAAAATTCAGTCACTAGAGGAAATAATTAAGACACCAAAAAGATCTGTTATACCTAGGTCCAAAAAACAAAAAGAGTATGTTAGAGCACTTAAAACAAACCAAATAATAATGTCCTTAGGGCCAGCCGGAACTGGGAAAACTTATTTAGCTGTAGCTGTTGCCCTGACGATGTTATTGGAAAAAAAAGTAGAAAGAATAATATTATCAAGACCTGCAGTTGAAGCAGGTGAAAGATTAGGTTTTTTACCAGGAGATATGAAAGAGAAAATAGATCCATATCTAAGACCTTTATATGATTCTCTGCATGACTTATTTCATTACGACAAAATTCAAAAGAAAATCGAAACAGGGGAAATTGAAATAGCACCTCTAGCCTTTATGAGAGGACGTACTTTAAAAAATTCGTTTGCTATTCTTGATGAAGCTCAAAATGCTACCCAGACACAAATTAAAATGTTTTTAACAAGAATAGGAGAAAATTCAAAATTAGTTGTTAATGGTGATCCTTCGCAAATTGACTTACCAAACAAAAATCAGTCTGGTTTAATTGAATCACAGAAAATACTAAAAGAAATTAAAGAAATATCCATAATTAATTTTGATCATAATGATGTGGTTAGGCATCCTTTAGTAACAAAAATTGTAGAAGCTTATCAAAAGAATAATAATGATAAAAGTTAATGTCGAGATAAAAAATAAATCTTGGCATAAGGAAATAAAAAATCCAAAAAAATATTTTAACCAAAAACTAAAAAAAATTTCAAAAATTATTAAAATTTTTAATAATAAAAATATAACTTTTACAATTTTATTAACAAATTCTTTAAATATGCGTAAACTTAATAAAAAATTTAGAAAAAAAAATAACCCAACTGACGTTTTATCATTTCCTTCATTTTCTAAGAAAAATTTAGAACAAAGAAAAGAAAAGAAAATTTATATAGGAGATATTGCTACTTCTTACGAAATTATTTATTTAAGGAGTAGAAAAAAAAATTTTATAAAAGAATTTGATAAAGCTTGGGTCCATGGACTTTTGCATTTGATCGGATATGACCATATTAGAAATAGAGATTATTATAAAATGAATAAAATTGAGAAAAGGATTTTAAATTCAATTTGAACTCTTTATTAAACAATAAATTGTTTGTTATATTTGTTGGACCTTTTATACTTGGTGCAATAACTATTTTTGGTTTTGCTCCGTATAATTTAACTTATATAAATTTTTTTACCTTTACCTTTTTATTGTTTTTAATATTAATAGTTAAAAAGCGTACTCAGTCTAAATATAGAAAAAAAATTTCTAATCGGTATTTTTTTTATTTAGGATGTGCTTATGGTTTTGGATTTTTTTTATTTGGTAATTACTGGATCTCTATATCTCTAACTCACGACGAATCCTTTAAAGAACTAATTCCTTTTGCAGTAATATTAATTCCATTATTTTTATCTATTTTTTTTGGATTAGCAATCTTACTTACAGGATTTTTTGCAGAAAAAAGTATTTCATTTATTTTAATTTTTTCTTTATTTTTCTCATTGTTTGAATATATAAGGGGAAATATTTTAACAGGTTTTCCTTGGAACCTGATTTCCTACACATGGTCTTGGTCGCTCGAATCAATACAAACACTATCGTTAATAGGTGTATATTCGCTTAGTTTAATTTCAATCACCCTTTTTTCAATTCCATTATTATTTTTACAAAAAAAAATTGTAAAAAAAAATATTTTTTTCCTTTTAATTTTTTTAATAATTTTTATTGGAAATTATTCGTATGGAAAATATAAACTTAAAACTGATTCTTACAAATTAGATAAAAATATATATGTTAAAATAATTTCACCTAATTTTTCACTTAAAGATTACAATGCTAGAAGTGAAGAATTTCAATTAAAACGACTTATTAAAATTAGCGAACCTTTAAAAGAAAAAAAAACTATATTTATTTGGCCCGAAGGAATATTTTATGAGTCAAATTTAAAAGATATTAAAAAATATCAATATTTATTTGAAGATAAATTTTCTAATAATCATTTGATTATTTTGGGGATCAATAATTTTAAAATTTTAAATGAAAAAAAATATTTTAACAGTTTAGTTATTTTAAACAACAAATTAGAAATTTTATCGGTATATAATAAGATTAATCTTGTTCCATTTGGTGAATTTCTTCCTTTTGAAAACTTTTTATCTAAAATTGGTTTAAAAAAAATTACATGGGGATACAATTCATTTTCCCCCGGGGAGACAAGAGAAGCGATAAATCTAGGAAAAGAATTTAATAATAAATCAATTTTACCTTTAATTTGTTATGAAATAATTTATGCAGGGAATATTAAGAACAAAAACCATCTTCCAGATTTAATAGTTAATATTTCAGAGGATGCATGGTTTGGTAACTCAGCGGGTCCTCATCAACATTTTACAAAGGCAGTATACCGTTCAATTGAAGAGGGAGTTTTTGTTGCTAGATCAGCTAACAAGGGTATATCAGCCTTCATTAACCCCAATGGGAGAGTTTTAAAATCACTTAATACGGGAGAAGCAGGAAATATTGAATTAAATTTCCCATATTTTTATGAACCAACTTTTTTTTCAAATTATGGAAATAAAATATTTTTTTTAATAATTTTCTTGTATATATTCCTAGCTTTAATTTTTAAAAAACTAAAAATCTAATGAGTAAAAAATCGTATTTGTTTACAAGTGAGTCAGTTTCAGAGGGCCATCCAGACAAGGTTTGTGACCGTATCTCAGATATGGTTGTGGATACTTACTTATCCAAAGAACCTTTAGCAAGGGTAGCATGTGAAACTTTAACAACCACAAATAAAGTTGTTTTAGCTGGAGAAACAAGAGGTCCAGAAATTAAAAAAGATGATTTAATAGAAAAAGTTCGCAACTGTATTAAAGATATAGGGTATGAGCAAAAAGGTTTTCATTGGAAAAATTGCAATATAGATGTTCATTTACATTCTCAATCAGCTGATATTGCAATGGGAGTTGATTCAAAAGATAACAAAGATGAAGGAGCAGGTGATCAAGGTATAATGTTTGGTTACGCTTGTAATGAAACTGAAGTTTTAATGCCAGCACCTATTTATTATTCTCATAAAATTTTGGAATTAATGGCTCAAGATAGAAAAAATGGTATGGCAGATAAATTAGAACCAGATTCCAAAAGTCAGGTTACAATGATGTATGAAAATGGAAAACCTAAAAAAGTTACTTCTGTAGTTATTTCCACACAACATTCTCCAAAAATAAATCAAGCACAAGTAAAAGAAATTGTTAGACCATACTTAGAAAAAGCTATTCCAAAAGAATTATTATTAGGATTAAAGGAAGAAGAGTTTTACGTAAATCCAACAGGTCAATTTATAATTGGAGGTCCAGATGGAGATTCTGGATTGACAGGAAGAAAAATTATTGTTGATACGTATGGAGGCGCTGCACCACATGGTGGAGGAGCTTTCTCGGGAAAAGATCCAAGCAAGGTAGACAGATCAGCGGCGTATGCTGCTAGATATGTTGCAAAAAATGTTGTTGCTTCAAAAATTGCTGAAAAATGTTTAATTCAACTTGCTTATGCAATTGGAGTTTCTAAACCCTTATCCATTTATGTTGATCTTTTTGATGGAGATGAAAAAAAATCAAAACATGTTGAAAAGTTGATAAACGACAATTTTGATCTAAGTCCTAGAGGAATTAGAGAAATGTTATCTTTAAACAAACCTATATATGAATGCACTTCTGCCTACGGGCATTTTGGTAGAAAACCAGGATCAAATGGTGAGTTTTCTTGGGAAAAAACAGATAAAACTGGAGTTTTTAAAAAGTAAAACTTGAAAAAAGCTTAAATATAAATTAAATAAGTATCAAGTTACCTGGATAATACAAATGGGCTTTTGCCCATTTTTTTTTAGAGGAAATGAAATTATATTATGTTGAACCAAAGATCAGATAAAGTAGAGCTTTTAAGAATAGCTGAAGCAGTAGCTGTTGAAAAATCAATAGATAAAGAAATTATTTTAAATTCGATGGAAACGGCCATACAAAAGGCTGCAAAAACACGCTTCGGGTCTGAAAATGAAATACGTGCAGTTATTGACAGGGAAAGCGGAAATATAACTCTTCACAAAGTTTTAAAAATTGTAGAAAAACCAGAAAATCTGGATACAGAAATATCCCTGAAACATGCAAAGGAAATTGAAAATAATAAAGAAGTAAAAATTGGAGATGAAATTTTTGAAGAATTGCCACCAGTAGATTTTGGAAGAATTGCTGCACAAACAGCTAGACAAGTTATAAATCAAAGTGTTCGTGCTGCAGAACGAGAACGACAATATAATGATTTCATAGATAAAAAAGGGGAAATTTTAAGTGGTATCGTAAAAAGATTGGAATATGGAAATGTAATTATAGATTTGAATAGATCTGAAGCAATAATTAGAAAAGAGGAACTTATACCTAGAGAAGTTTTAAAGACTGGAGATAGAATCAAAGCATATTGCTATGATGTCGTAAGAGAAAATAAAGGGCAACAAATATTTTTATCAAGAGCACATCCAAAATTTATGGAAAAGTTGTTCTTTCAAGAAGTTCCAGAAATTTATGATGGAATTATTGAAATTAAATCATCAGCCAGAGATCCTGGTAGCAGGGCAAAAATTTGTGTACATTCAAAAGATTCTTCTATTGACCCAGTCGGAGCATGCGTTGGAATGAGAGGAAGTAGAGTGCAATCTGTTGTAAACGAACTGTCAGGTGAAAAAATAGATATAGTTCATTGGTCAGAAGATGTTGCTTCTCTTGTTGTAAGAGCACTTGCGCCCGCAGAGATTCAAAAAGTTATAATTGATGAACAAAATAAGAGAATAGAAGTTATATTAAATGAAGAAAATTTAAGTAAAGCAATTGGAAGAAGAGGTCAAAACGTTAGATTAGCATCAAAATTAATCGAATACGAAATTGATATACTAACAGAAAAGGAAGAATCAGAAAAAAGACAATTAGAATTTAAAGATAAAACTGAAAATTTTGTAAAAAATTTGGAAGTAGATGAAACTTTAGGCCAACTCTTAGTTGCGGAAGGATTTGGTACTATTGAAGAAATAGAGAAAACTTCTTCAGAGGAAATTTCAAAAATTGAAGGTATAGATGACAATACAGCAAAAGAATTAAAAGAAAGATCAAAAGAATATCTTATAAAAGAAAAAGAAAATATTGGAAAAAAACTTAAAGATTTAGGTGTTAGTGATGATTTAATAAATTATCGGGGGCTTACACCAGGAATGCTTTTAACATTAGGAGAAAAGAAAATTAAAAGCTTAAAAGATTTTGCTGAGCTTTCTACAGATGAATTAATTGGTGGCTTTGATGAAAAAAAAGGCGTTAAATTTAAGATAGATGGTTATCTTGAAGAATTTGCTTTATCAAAAAATGAAGCAGAAGAATTAATTATAAACGCTAGAAGTATTGTATTTAAATAAAGGAATGTTTTTATATGGAAGAAAAAAAGAAAAAAAAGAAACTTACGCTCAGTGGTTTTTCAAAAAAAAACTTATAGTGCTCCAAATTTTTCGCGAAGAAGTGGAAAAACTTCTGTTGTAATAGAAAAAAAATCTTCTGGAAGATGGAATGAAAAAAAAAATCAACCAAGAAATAGTAATTTTCAGAAAACAAATTTAACTAACAATATACCTAACAAAAAAAGTGTTCCGAATAGAAGCTTTGATCTTAGAAAGATGGCAGAAGAAAGAGCCACTAGAAGATTTAAAAATTTAAAAGAAGAAAAAGAACAACCAAAGAAGAGCACTTTAGGCAAGGACAAAGGCTTTACCTCAAAACGGGAATATAAACTTACTTTATCAAAGGCTTTGGACGACGAAGCTTTGGATGGAAGAGAAAGAAGTTTATCATCTGTAAGAAGAGCTAGATTAAAAGCAAAGAAAAATCAAGATTCTGAACAAGGAAAAGTAGAAATAAAAAAAGTTGTTCATGAGGTAAATATTCCAGACAAAATTACTATTCAAGAACTTTCTAATAGAATGGCAATACAAGCGAGTGGTATAATCAAACATCTTTTAGGAATGGGTGTGGTTGCAACCATAAATCACACTATTGATGCTGATACTGCAGAATATCTTGTAAAGGAATTTGGAAATATACCTATTAGAGAAAAAAAACCAGATTTAAATATCTTAAAAATTAAGAAAAATGATACTAAAAATTTGGAAAGAAGGCCGCCTATTGTGACAGTTATGGGTCACGTTGATCATGGAAAAACTTCATTATTGGATGCTTTAAGAAAAACAAATGTAGTTGCTGGTGAACACGGTGGAATTACTCAACATATAGGTGCATATAAAATAAAAACAGAAAAAGGGGAAAGTATAACTTTTATTGATACCCCAGGTCATGCGGCTTTTACAGAAATGAGAGCAAGAGGATCAAAAGTTACAGATATTGTAATCCTTGTTATAGCAGCAGACGATGGAATTAAACCTCAAACAATAGAAGCAATCGAACATGCAAAGGCGGCAAAAGTGCCTATTATTGTAGCAATAAATAAATCTGATTTACCTGGAGCCAATCCAACAAAAATAAAAAATGAGCTTTTGCAATACGAACTAATAGCAGAAGAACTAAGCGGAGACACTTTATTTGCTGAAGTATCAGCTACTACTAAGAAAAATTTAGATAAATTAAAGGAAAATATAATTTTACAATCAGATCTATTAGATTTGAAATCAAATTTTGAAGGACCTGCTGTTGGTGTAATTTTAGAATCAAGAATTGATAAAGGTAAAGGGCCTGTATCAAGCGTTTTAGTTACCGATGGAAAATTAAAAAAAGGAGACTTTTTTGTAAGCGGAAACACCTGGGGGAAAATAAGAGCAATGATAAATGATGAGGGAAAAAATGTTGATATGGCCTTACCATCAACACCAGTTGAAATTTTAGGCATGAATAAATCTGCTCTAGCCGGTGATGATTTTGTTGTTGTAGATACAGAAGAAAAAGCCAAAGAAGTAAGTGATTACAGAATTGAACATAGGAAATCAAAAGAACCATCATCAATTTTATTGAACAAAGAATCTGCATTTGATAGTAGCGTACCACCAAAAGAACTACCTATAATTATTAAATCTGATGTACATGGATCAAGTGAAGCACTTAAAAATGCAGTAGAGAAAATAAAGCATGCTGAAGTTGTTCCAAAAATAATTATGTCAAATATTGGTGTAATAACAGAAACTGATGTAACTCTAGCTAGAGCATCAAATGCAATTATCATAGGCTTTGGTGTAAGACCCAATAGAGAAGCTAAACTTCTAGCAGAAAATCACAAAATAACAATAAAGTTTTATAATATAATATATGAAGTTTTAGATTTTATAAAAAATTCATTATCTGGCTTATTAAAACCAGATGTAAAAGAAGAAGTTGTTGGTTCGGCGGAAGTTCAAGCAATATTTAAAGTTTCAAAAATTGGTAAAGTTGCCGGCTCTAAAGTTATAAACGGTGAAATTGTAAATAATTTAAATGCTAGGTTGATAAGAGATGGAAATGTATTATATACAGGCTCAATAGGTAGCATTTTCAGAGAAAAAAATGCAGCTAAACAAGTCGCCGCTGGTCTTGAGTGTGGTATAACCCTTAAGGATTTTGCCGATTTTAAAGAAAGAGATGTAATAGAAGTTTATAAGATTATAGAAACAGAAAGAAGAATTTAATGAAAAGACAAAATAGTGGAACGACTTATTCGCAAAGACAATTGAGAGTTGGAGAGCTAATAAAACAATCTTTAGGTCAAATTTTCTTGAGAGATGAAGCAAAATTGCCCATTTTAGAAACCAAGAATATTACTGTTACAGAAGTTAGGATGAGTCCTGATTTGAAAAATGCTAGAGCATACGTGATTCCTTTAGGTGGAAAAAATACAGAAAAAGCTGTAGATACTCTAACTGAATTTTCTTATTTAATTAGAAAAGCTTTATCAAAGAAAGTTGATATGAAATTTTTACCCAAAGTTTCTTTTGTTAGCGATAAATCTTTTGATTATGCGGAAAAAATTGAAAAACTTATTGAAAAAAACAAGTAATTATTATGAATAAGAGTAAAAAAAAAATGATAGATTTAATGAAAATTAATTCAAAAGATGTTGGTTCATCTGAAGTTCAAATTGGCTTATTGAGTGAAAAAATAAATAGTTTATCTGACCATTTCAAAAAAAATAAAGGTGATAAACATTCAACAAGAGGATTGTTAAAAGCAGTTAATCAAAGAAAACGATTATTAGAATATTTAAAAAATAACAATTTTGAATCATATAAAAATATATTAACAAAACTAAATTTAAGAAAATAAATGTTTAAAATATTAAAAGAAGAAATAGAATTAGACGGAAAGAAAATAATTTTAGAAACTGGCAAGATAGCACGACAAGCGGATGGTGCTATAATTGCTACTTGTGGCGAAACAGTTGTAATTGCCACTGTAGTGGGAGCAAAAAAAGTTAATCCAGAAGTTGATTATTTTCCACTTTCAGTAAATTACCAAGAAAAATATTATGCAGCAGGTAAAATACCAGGCGGATATTTTAAAAGAGAAGCAAGGCCCACAGAATCAGAAACATTAATTTCAAGATTAATTGATAGACCTATAAGGCCACTGTTTCCAGATGATTTTAGAAATGAAGTGCAAGTTCTACCCACTGTGCTTTCATATGATAATGAAAATGAAGCAGATGTATTATCAATTATAGCATCATCAGCAGCGTTAGCCATTTCTGGATTACCATTTCAAGGTCCCGTAGCAGCTTCTAGAGTTGGATTTATAAAAGACAACTTTGTTTTAAATCCATCAAAAGAACAATTGAAAGAATCAAAATTAGATTTGGTTGTAGCTGGTACAAAAGATGCTGTGTTGATGGTTGAATCCGAAGCTTCTGGATTAACAGAAAAACAAATGTTAGATGCAGTAAAATTTGGCCACGAAAAATTTATTCCAGTAATAAAAGCAATAGAAAATTTAAAGAAAAAATCTTCAAAAGAAGAATGGAAAATAGAAGAAAAAGATTATAGTAAATTAAAAAGTAAAATTTCCAAGGCATTAACGAAAGATTTAGAAAAAGCTTTTTCTGAAAAAGATAAGAAAAAGAGGTCAGATTTGATTAATTTAGCAACTGAAAAATGTAAATCTTTATTTGAAGGAGATGAAACCTATACTGAACTTGAAATATTATTACAATTAAAAAATATAGAAAAAGATATTGTAAGAACAAAAATACTTAAAACAAAAAAAAGAATAGACGGTAGAGGTTTGTCCGATGTAAGGCCTATTAAATGCGAGGTAGGAGTTCTTCCAAGAACACATGGATCTGCATTATTTACCAGAGGTGAAACACAAGCATTAGTTACAACAACCTTGGGAACTACAGAAGATGAACAAAGAATAGAAAGTCTGGAAGGACAAAAGAGAGTAAGATTTATGTTACATTACAACTTTCCTCCTTTTTCAGTTGGAGAAACAGGAAGAATAGGTACAGGTAGAAGAGAAGTAGGACATGGGAAATTAGCATGGAGAGCTTTAAACTCATCTTTACCTGATAAAGAAAAATTTCCTTACACTTTAAGAGTAGTTTCTGAAATAACAGAATCTAATGGTTCTTCGTCAATGGCTACTGTTTGTGGTGCATCTTTAGCACTTATGGATGCTGCTGTTCCAATAGCAGAACCTGTAGCTGGAATTGCAATGGGGTTAATTAAAGAAAAAAAAGAATTTACTGTTTTATCTGACATCTTAGGCGACGAAGATCATTTGGGCGACATGGATTTTAAAGTGGCTGGAACAAAAGATGGCATTACATCATTACAAATGGATATAAAAATTACTGGAATTACATTTGAGATTATGGAGCAGGCTCTTCATCAAGCTAAAGAAGGAAGAGCACACATCCTTGATGAAATGAATAAAACAATTAAATCATCAAGAAAAGAAGTATCAAAACATACTCCTAAAATAGAAACTGTTATGGTTGATAAAAAGGATATAGCAGCTGTTATAGGAAAAGGAGGAGCTACAATCAGAGAGATTGTAGAATTATCCGGAGCCAAAGTAGATGTTAAAGATACAGGTGAAGTTACCATTGCTGCGCCAGATGAAAAATCAAGAACCAAAGCAATGGAAATGGTTAAAAATATTGTTGCAAAACCTGAAATGGGAAAAATTTATAAAGGTAAAGTTGTAAAAATAATGGAGTTTGGAGCTTTTGTAAATTTTTTAGGAAAACAAGATGGTTTAGTACATATTTCGCAACTGGCTGGCAAAAGAGTTGCTAAAGTTTCTGATGTTGTAAAAGAAGGAGACGAGGTTTCCGTTAAAGTTATAGGATTCGACAGAGGTAAAGTTAAACTTTCTATTAAAGAAGCAAGTTAAGTAATATTTTTTGGGTTAGGCATTCCAACCTTATTATAACCAGCATCAACGTAGTGTATCTCACCAGTTACAGCTGCAGACAAATCGCTTAATAAATATAATGCTGAGCCTCCAATATCATTAATATCTACATTTCTTTTTAAAAAAGAATGGTCTTCATTCCATTTATATAAAAATTTTGCATCACCTATTGCAGATGCTGCTAGTGTTTTAATAGGACCTGCACTAATAGCATTTACTCTTATTCCTTTAGCACCCAAGTCTCTAGCAAGGTATTTTACACTAGTTTCTAAGGCGGCTTTACAAACTCCCATTACATTATAATTTGGAATTACTTTAGAAGACTCATAAGTCAAGGTTAGGACACTAGAGCCTTTATTCATGATTTTTGAAGCTTCTTTTGTTATTTCAGTTAGTGAAAAACAAGAAATAAGCATACTCTTTAAAAAATTTTCTCTCGATGTATTTAAATACTCTCCCGAAAGTTCAGACCTATCTGAAAAAGCAATAGCATGAACGACAAAATCTAAATTTCCCCATTTTTTTTTAATATCATCAAAAGTTCTGGTTATTTCTTCTTTTTTTTCAACATCACAGCTTAGCGTGAAATTTGATTTTAAAGATTCGGCTAATGGGACAACTCTTTTTTTTAAAGTATCACCTAAATATGTAAAAGCAAGTTCGGCACCATTTTCCGAAAGTTTTTTTGCTATACCCCAAGCAATCGAACGATCATTTGCTACTCCCATAATTAATCCCTTTTTACCTTTTAATAAAGACATATTGTTAATTTACTTTTTCAAAAACTAAAGTTGCATTGGTGCCACCAAAACCAAAACTATTTGACATTATTGAATTTAAAGTTACTCCTTTTTCAACTTTCGTTACGATTGGATATTTTTTCGCTTCTTCATCCATTTCAGTTATATTTACTGATGCTGATATAAAATTATTTTTCATCATAATTAAACTATAAATAGCTTCATGCACAGAGGTAGCTCCTAATGAGTGACCCGAAAGTGATTTTGTCGAACTTATTTTTGGTATTGAATTTTTAAATACTTCTTTTACTGCTTTGAGTTCAGTAATATCTCCCACAGGCGTTGATGTTCCATGGGTATTTATATAATCAATTTTATTTTTACTTGTACTTAAAGCCATATTCATGCATCTTACAGCTCCCTCTCCAGATGGAGCAACCATGTCATAACCGTCAGATGTGGCTCCATATCCAGTAATCTCTGCGTAAATTTTTGCACCTCTTGCTTTTGCGTGTTCATACTCTTCTAAAGTTAAAACACCACCACCACCAGAAATTACAAACCCATCTCTAGTTTTATCATATGGTCTTGATGCTTTTTCTGGAACATCATTATATTTTGAAGATAAAGCGGTCATAGCATCAAACATTGCTGTTAATGCTAAATGAACTTCATCGCTACCACCTGCAAAAATAATTTTTTGTTTTCCCAATTGAATTAGTTCCATTGCATTTCCAATACAATGCCCACTAGTAGCACAAGCTGAACTAATTGTATAATTTACTCCTTTTATTTTGAATGGAACTGCTAGCGTTGCAGATGCTGTGCTAGCCATTGTTCTCGGAACAACAAATGGGCCCATTTTTTTTGGATTTTTTTCACGAGTTTTATCAGCTGCTAAAATAACATTTTTTATTGAAGGTCCTCCAGAACCCATTATCATACCAGTTGAAATATTGCTTACTTCTTTTTCCTCTAAACCAGAGTCTTTAACAGCTTCTTTCATAGCAATATAATTATAAGCTGAACCTTCACCCATAAATCTGATTATCTTTCTGTCAACATGATCTTCTAACTTAACATTCGGCTTACCATGGATATTACTTTTTAAATTATATTCTTTATATTCTTCACAAAATGTAATTCCTGATTTAGAATTTAATAAAGCCTGATAAACTTCTTCTTGATTATTTCCAAGGCAAGAAACAATTCCAATTCCAGTAATTACTACTCTTTTCATTATTTAAATAATCCTACTTTTAAATTTTCTGCTTCATAAATAGCTTCATCATCAGCATATAATATTCCATCAGCCAAACCGACAACAGCTCCTTTTTTTTTTAATATTCTTTTCATATCAACCTGATATCTAGCAATTTTGACATTTTTTAGAACTTCACCTGTAAATTTGACATTATTTACTCCCAGAGCTCTGCCTTTACCCGGTTCACCTATCCAACCAAGAAAAAAACCAACTAGTTGCCACATAGCATCCAAGCCAAGACATCCAGGCATAACCGGATCTTCTTTAAAATGACAATCAAAAAACCACATTTTATCTTTGATATCTAGTTCTGCTTGAATCACTCCTTTTTTATAAGTTCCTTTGTGTTGATTAATATTTATAATTCTATCAAACATTAGCATTGGAGGAGATGGAAGTTTGGCATTTCCAGGACCAAATAGCTTTCCATTAGCACACTCAATTAATTCCTCATATTTGAAACTATTTTTTTTTATCATAAAAATAAATTAATACTTGATTAATATACTTTATTACATATATTTAGTTTAGAATGATTATAAATTAAAACATCAATAAAACCGCTATTTTTAAAGATAATGGAGCAACAAAAATTTCATATAAATAAACTCAGGGTTTCAGGATTGAGACCAACCAAGCAAAGACTTGCTATATCCAAGATTCTATTTAATAGAAGAGAAACGTTTCACTTTACAATAGAGCAATTAAAAAAAGTAATTGAAAAAAATTCTAAAAAAAAAATATCATTAGCTACTTTGTACAATACTGTGCATGCATTTAAAAAAAAAGGATATTTAAAAGAAATTCCATTAAAAGGAAATCAAACTTTTTTTGATACAAACACAAGTAGTCACCATCATTTTTATGACGAAGATACGTTACAATTAATTGATATAAAAGATGAAAATATTTCTATAAATAATTTGCCAAAAACACCAAATGGAAAAAAAATTCAAGACATAGAGATTACAATTAAAGTTGCGAGTAATTATCAAAAGCAAAAAGATAATTAATTTTAAGCATATTAAAATATTTTAAACCATTGACTTACAGTTTAGAATCATTATAAACTGAATTTAAAGGAGAATTACTATGGCACTAAAAGGAAGTAAAACGGAAAAAAATTTAAAAGAGGCTTTTGCTGGCGAAAGTCAAGCAAATCGTAGATATCTTTATTTTGCACAAAAAGCAGATGTAGAAGGTTACAATGATGTTGCTGCGGTTTTTAGATCTACAGCAGAAGGAGAAACAGGTCATGCGCATGGTCATTTAGAATTTTTAGAAGAAGTAGGTGATCCAGCGACTGGAAAACCAATTGGAGAAACTAAAGATAATTTAGCATCTGCAGTTGCAGGAGAAACTCACGAATACACTGACATGTATCCAGGAATGGCAAAAACTGCAAGAGAAGAAGGTTTTGAAGAGATAGCAGATTGGTTTGAAACTTTAGCAAAAGCTGAAAAATCTCACGCCGGTAAATTTCAAAAAACATTAGAATCAATTTAATAAACATTTAGGTGGTGGGGAAACCCCCACCTATAATTTACAATGAATAAAGAAGGAAGTACGCAAGCACCAAAACGGCATGCGATTGATTTCAATCATCCCGATTTTCTTGATGAAAAAAAATTAGATCAAGAAATGCGAAGGGTATTTGATATTTGTCATGGTTGCAGAAGATGTTTTAACCTATGTGAAAGTTTCCCCAAACTTTTTGATATGATTGACGAGTCAAAAAATGAAGATGTGGAAAGTTTATCAAGTGATCAATTTGTTCCAGTTGTAGATGCTTGTACACTTTGTGATATGTGTTTTATGACGAAATGTCCATATGTGCCTCCACATGAGTTTGATTTAGATTTTCCACATTTGATGCTTAGGTATAGAACTCTTCAAAAAAAACAAAATAAATTAACATTAATTCCTTCACAATTAGCCAAAATAGACAGAAATGCAAAAATTGGAGTTATGTTTTCGTGGTTTGTAAATTGGGTATCAAATACTAAAAATAAGTTTTTAAGAAAAATTTTGGAGCTAATATCTGGAATAGATAAAAGAGTTAAACTTCCTTCTTATAATTCAGAAACTTTTACAAGTTACTTTAAAAAAAATAAAAGTTTTACAAATATAAAAAATACAAATACAGAAAGAAAAGTGGTTATTTATTCAACATGTTTTGTTAATTTTAATAAAAAAGATACTGGGATTGCTGCACTTAAAGTTTTAAAAAAAAATGGTGTTGAAGTTCAAGAAGCATATCCTGGGTGCTGCGGAATGCCTTTTCTAGAGCAAGCGGATCTACAAAAAGTAGTTGAGCAGGCTAAAAAAGTATCAAAAGATTTAATTAAATGGGTAGATAAAGGTTATCGTGTCATTACACTGACAGCTAGCTGTGGTTTAATGTTAAAATTTGAATGGCCGTTATTATTACCTAAATATGAAGATGTAATTAAATTATCAAAAAATGTTAGTGATATTGATGAATATATAGTCGATATTTCCAGCAAGGAAGGTTTGGCAGAGGGACTCCAAGAAATTGATGGTGGAGTAACAGTTCATCACGCCTGTCACGCA
Organism: uncultured Pelagibacteraceae bacterium; assembly: GCA_902567785.1. GTDB lineage: Bacteria > Pseudomonadota > Alphaproteobacteria > Pelagibacterales > Pelagibacteraceae > AG-414-E02. The sequence continues at coordinate 137,392 of CACFOR010000002.1, forward strand.
AGGGCACAGAATATGGGAGTCAAAGCACGAGATATGCTTAAGCTAATACCGAATGTAAAAATTGACGTAGTTGAACGATGTGCTGGACATGGAGGAACTTTTGGAGTGATGAAAAATACACATGATCTTGCTTTAAAAGTAGGCAGACCAACAGCAAGACAAATCAAAAAAAAAAATAACAAATATATGGCTTCGGATTGTCCGCTTGCAGGTAAGCATTTAAAACAACTAGAACAAGATACAAATATATCAAACGATGAGGCATTACATCCTATAGAATTAATAGCGAAGGCATATAAATTATGATTATGACAAAAGATAACAGAATTATAGAAAAGAAAGATTTAATTCCTAACGAAATTTATGCAAAAAACAGGAGGGAACTTAGAAAAAAATTACTAGAATTTAAAAAAAATAGAAGAGTACCAGTTGGACCATACTCAACTTTTTATTTTGAAAGTTATGAAACCATGCTCGGGCAAGTTCAGGAAATGTTATATATAGAAAAAGGTGGTGATCAACAACTAAAAGATGAACTAGAAGCTTACAACCCTCTAGTTCCTAAGGGTAAAGAACTTGTTGCAACTTTAATGTTTGAAATTGATAATCCTATTTTAAGAACTGAATTTTTAAATAAAATTGGTGGAGTAGAAGAAAAAATATACATAAAAATTGGAAACGAAAAAATAGACGCAATTCCTGAACAAGATTTAGATCGTACTTCAGCAGAGGGCAAAGCATCCTCAGTACAATTCTTGCATTTTAAGTTCTCAGAAGATCAAATAAAAAAATTTAAAAATTCAAATAATGAAATTTTGCTTGGTATTGATCATAATTTTTATAATCATTCAACAAAGCTTTCAAAAAATATAAGAAATTATTTAAATAACGATTTTATTTAATTTTTCCCCAAAGAGAACTTTTGTTAATCCATCCAACAAGTCCACCAGTTGAAATTTTGCACCAATTTTTTTTACATTTTTTTATTAAAACCAATCTTCCAGATTCTAACTTTGCCATTGGTTTTGAATAAATTGTATTTCTTTTATAAAGTATAGAGTTGTTATTTATGTTTATTGCAGATTTTTTTTTAGATAATTGAGAAATATGTATCCAGCCTGAATTGTTTTCAAAATCTTTAATTTTTCTCCATATTTCAGATTTGTCTAAAATAATTACAGGTAAATATTTTTTTTTATAAATTAATTTTATTGGATATTCAAATGAAGGCCCCTGACGTAAGTTTACTTCACTATTTTTCAAAGTTAAAAATTTTTTTTCCTCATTTGCAATTATAGGTGAAGAAAAAAATAAAATTAAAAGTAATAAAAGATAAAATATTGTGTTTTTTTTATTATTTTCTTTCATTGCAATAGCAGTTAGAACGTTTATTCAGCTTAACTTTTCTAAATGTTAATTTTAAACTATCAACAATTAATATGTAACCACAAAGGGAGTTTCCAATTCCTACAATTTCTTTAACAATTTCATTAGCCTGTATACTGCCAATTATGCCCGCCAAGGGGCCTAGAATGCCCTCATATTCGCAATTATCTGTGTCTGGGTTAGTAGGCATTTTAGGAATGAAACATCGTAAACATGGTGATTTTTTCTTTGAGAAATTGAAAGTGTAAACGTGACCATCAAATTTACTTATTGCACCCGATACTAATATTTTTTTGTTTTTTAAACAGTAATCGTTAACTAAAAAGCGAGTTCTAAAATTATCACTTCCGTCTACAATTATATTAAAATTTTTCGCTATTTTATTAATATTTTTAATTGTTAGTATTTTATTAAAAGATTTAAGTTGAATATGTGGGTTAATTTTTTTTAATTTACTTATTGCAGTTTTTGACTTTATTTTTTTTATATCATATGTAGAAAAAATAATTTGTCGACTTAAATTAGAAATCTCAACTTTATCTTTATCAATAATTCCAATCTTACCAACACCTAATGCGGCTAAATAAATTGCGATGGGAGAACCGAGTCCACCAGCACCAATTATTAGAACGCTAGATTTTGAAAGCTTTTTTTGTCCAATTATTCCAATTTTTTTTAGAATTATCTGTCTAGAATATCTTTCTATTTGATTTTTAGTAAATTTCATTATCCTTTATTATTGGATAAAATTATTAACTATTTTTCTAACTATTTTATTTGCTATATTAGTTTTTGAATTTTTACTAATTTTTTCAATATTTTTGTCATCAATTATTGTTACAGCGTTATATTCTGAATCAAATCCAATTTCTGGATTGGATACATCATTGACAATTATCCAGTCACAATGTTTTTTTATTTTTTTTTCTTTAGCAAATTTTAATATATTATTTGTTTCAGCTGCAAAACCTACTACAAGTTTTGGCCGTTGAGAATTATTTTTGGACAAAAATTCTAATATATCTGGGTTTCTTTTAAAATTTATATTTAAATCATTTTTTTTAATTTTATAAATCTCATATTTTTCTGGTTTAAAGTCAGTAACTGCTGCAGCACAAATAGCTATGTCTACAGGTAATGCTTTTTTTGTTTCCATATACATTTGTTTAGCAGTTTCTACTTTTATAAAATTTACATTTTGAGGTTTTTTCAATTTCGATGGCCCAGATATTAATGTTGTTTCTATTCCAGATTTTGCTAAAGAATTAGCAATTTCATATCCTTGTTTACCGCTTGAATTATTTGTTATAAATCTAACTGGATCTATGTATTCTTTAGTGGGTCCCGCAGTAACTAAAGCTTTCAAATTTTTATCTTTTACAATGTCTCTATTTAAAAAATAATTTTTTATAAATTCATATATTTCTTCTGGAGATGACATTTTTCCTTCACCGTATTCTCCACAGGCCATTTCGCCAGTTGTTGGTCCTACAAATACATAGCCATAATCAAGCAGTTTATTGAAATTATTTTGTGTTGATTTGTGAATCCACATTCTAACATTCATTGCTGGAGCAAGTATTACTTGCTTGTTCGATGCCAATATAACGGTTGAAGCTAAATCATCTGCTCTACCTGATGCTAACTTAGATATTGAATTTGCAGTAGCAGGAGCAAACAAAATTATATCACACCATCTGGATAAGGATATATGATCCATTTCAGCTTCTCTAGTACTATCAAAAATATTTTCATAAACTTTATTTTGACATAAGGAAGCAACTGATAATGGAGTTACAAATTTTTTTCCAGATTCAGTAAGTATAACTTTTATTTGACATCCTTGTTTTTTTAATAAACGAATTAAATCAAGAGATTTGTATGCAGAAATCCCTCCACCAATAACAAGAATAATTTTTTTCCTATTAAATAATTTGTCCATGTCTTTATTAGAATACCAAGAGAACAAAAATTACAAGTATTAATACTCCGCCTACCATTTTATTACGTATTAATTCTAGTTTTAATTCCTCTTCTTTTAGACTTCTATAAGCTAAAGTATTTGGATCAAACTTTCCTTCGGCTATTAAGGTCATAACATTATTTGCTTTGTCCATAATATTAGGTAAATCGGGTAATTTTTTTAATACTTCTGACGTTTCCTTTATAACTTCTGTCGCTTGTTTAATCGGATCCTTAACTTCCGTTAGCCAACCTTCAAGTATAGGTCTTGATACATTCCATATATTCGTATCAGGGTCTAATTTTCTTGCTACACCTTCAACAACAACCATGGTTTTTTGTAAAAGTAAAAGTTGTATCTGTGTATGCATATTGAATTTTTCTGTAATTTCAAAAAGTTGGCTTAATAATTTTCCTCCTGATATATTTTTAACTGACTGACCAAAAATAGGCTCACCTATTGATCGTAATGCTTGAGCAAACTCATCTTTAGAGGCCTCTTTTGAAACTAATCCAGCAAGGAAATGTACTTCAGCAACTTTTTTGTAATCTCTTTTAATAAAACCATAGAGTATTTCAGCTAAATATTTTCTATTGTTTTTATCTAATCTACCCATAATTCCAAAATCAACAGGAACTATATTTCCATCTTTTGTAACAAATAAATTTCCCTGATGCATGTCTGCATGAAAAAAGCCATCTCTAACTGCATGTCTTAAAAAATGTTGAATTATATTTTTTGCTAATTTTTTAGTATCAATATTTTGAGATTTGAGATTTTGTATTTCTCTTATTGAAACTCCATCTATTCTATCCAAACAAAGAGTTTTTTTGCTAGTTTGGTTCCAATATATTTTTGGAACTTTGAATCCTATATCATTTTTTGTATTTTCATATAATTCATTTGCAGCAGCAGCTTCAAATCTAAGATCCATTTCAACATTAGTAATTTCTCTTAATAGCTGCACTACCTCAACCAGTTTTAATCTTTTAGTTTTTTTAACAAGACTTTCAATTATGTAAGCTAAAAGCATTAATGCATCCAATTCCTCATTAAATATTTTTTCTATATTTGGCCTTAATATTTTTATTGCAACGTCTTTTTTTTCACCAGAAATATTAATATTTGCAAAATGTACTTGAGCAATAGAAGCTGCTGCTATCGGTTCAGAAATATTTGTAATTTGTTTAAAATTTTCAGCTTCAAGTTCTTTTTTTAAAATATCTTTTGTAATATATAAATCAAAAGGAGGTAACTTATCTTGGAGTTTTTCTAGGTCCTTTGCAATATTGTTTCCTATTATATCAGGACGAGTTGCTAAAAATTGGCCGAGCTTTATGAAAGTGGTGCCCATTTCTTGAAGTGCTTTACATAGTTTTTCTCCAGGTGATGAATTATTGTTATTTTTTTTATCAATAAAATTTAAACCAATTATAGAAAATAAAATTTTTATTATAATTGGTGGATTATATATTTCATAAATAGATCCTATCGCACCAGAAGTTGATAATTTTCTTCCAATCTTAAATAACATAAATAATTTTTTAATCATATTTATATTTTCCAGGCTGAGTGAATTGCGACGATTCCAGCATTTAAATTTCTACAAGATACATTTTTAAAATTACTTTTTTCTAATAATTTTATTAATTCTTCTTGAGAATAAAATTCCTTTATACTATTTATTAAATATTCGTAAGGTTCTGACTTGCCTACAATAATTTTTCCAATTTTAGGTATTGATTTTGAATAAATTTGATAAAAATTATTTAATACTCCATTTTTTACTTTTGAAAATTCTAAGCATAACAATCTTCCTCCCGGCTTTAATACTCGAAAAGCTTCATCAAGAGCTTTATTAATGTTTGAGATATTTCTTAAACCAAAACTTATTGTGTAGTAATCAAATTTATTATCATTAAATGGCAATTTTTCTGCATTATTACAATACCATTCAATATTATTTTTATTGGTAATTTTTTTTTTACTAATTTTAATCATATCTTTATTCTCATCTACGCAGCAAACGCTTCCACTTAAATTAGTTTTCTTTAAAAATAATCTTGCTATATCTCCAGTACCCGAAGCAACATCGACTAATTTAGTATTTTTTTGAGGGTTTAAATAATTAATGAACATTCTTTTCCAAATTCTATGGATACCTAGGGACATCAAATCGTTCATTAAGTCGTATCTATCAAAAACGTCCTGAAAAACTTTAGTTACGACTTTGTTTTTCTCATCACCAAAAGTTTGCATTTGATTTAAATAGATCATATGTCAACTTTTTTCACAATATATTGCTGTTGACCGATATAAGGCAAAAAGATATATATTCAGCACTTTATGCCAAATATTAAATCAGCCATAAGACGAACAAGAAGATCTAAACAACAAGCTTTAGTAAATAAAATAAGAAAAAGTAAATATAAATCTGCTATTAAACAAATGTCGGTATATATTAATTCGGGAAAAATGAAAGAAGCCAAAAGTTTCCTTCCAAAATTCCACTCACAATTGATGAAAGTTGCAAAAACGGGTTCAATTAGTAAAAAAACAGCGTCAAGAAAAATTTCTAGAATTACGTTAAAAATTAACAGCTCAAAAAAATAAATTAGTCAATTTAAGGTTGATAGTTTTTTAAATCGATTTACTTAATAACTAAATTAACTAAATAAAGAAATTTTGAATAAAAAAAATCTAGATTTAGTTAATGTAGCTAAAGTTGCATTTTAAAATAAAAATTTTTAGTATTAAATTTAATTTAAAAAAATTTTAGGTTGCATAAATAAATTTTTTTTTAATACAACTATCTAAAGAAATAATTTTTTCCGATTCAACCTGTAGAGTATTGCAATAAAGCAAAAAAAAAATTAGAAATATTTATTCTAAATAAAAATTCTATATGACTGATATACTATCAAAACAAAATACTAAGGTTAGTATTGCCGTACCCAAAGAAGAAAATCTTCTTAAATGGGATCACATTCTTGAAAAATTCAAAACGATTTTTGGGAACGATATTTATCAAAGTTGGATGAAAAATCTAAACTTAAAAAAAGAATACAATGATTATGTTATATTATCTGTGCCAACCAGGTTTGTAAGAGATTGGATAGTTTCTAGATATGCTGATAAAATTTTGGACGTAATTAAATCATTTAAAAAAAGCATTCAAAGACTTGAATTTTTGATCGAAGAATCTCAAGAAAAAAATGAACAACTTTTAATAAGAAAAAACAAAGTAACCTCGATTGAAAGTTCTTTGTTAAATTATAATCGATTTAGCAATAATAATAGATTTGACAACTTTGTAGTTGGCGAAAGTAATGAACTTGCATACACAGCAGCTAGAAAAATTTGTATACAATCGGCCCACTATAATCCTTTATTTATTTATAGTTCAGTAGGTATGGGGAAGACTCATTTGTTAAATGCTATAGGATTAGAAGTCGGAAATTCAAAAAAAGTAATATTCATTTCAGCTGAAAGATTCATGTATCATTTTGTTAGATCTATTAAAAACAATGAAATGGTTAAATTTAAAGATTTATTTAGAGGTGCAAATATTTTTATTATTGATGATATTCAGTTTTTAAATGGAAAAGAAGCTATGCAAGAAGAATTTTTTCACACTTTTAATGCTTTAATGGAAAAAAATTCACAAATAGTAATATCTTCAGATAGAGCTCCTTCAAATTTGGATAGAATACAAGAAAGAATAAGATCTAGAATGTCAGGTGGCTTGGTTATTGATATTCAGTCTCCGGATTTAGACTTAAGAATAAGAATTTTGAAAAGTAAATTTCAAGAAATTAAAAAGAATTTTAATGAAAGTTATGATCTTAGTAATGAAGTTTTTGAGTTTTTGGCCAACGAAGTTACGTCTAGTATTAGAGAGATGGTAGGTGCATTAAATAGAATTCTTGCTTTTAGCAAAATTAATGGAAAATCACCTAATATTTATGAATGCAAAAAGATTTTAAAAGATTTTGTAAATTCAAATAATAAATCAATCAATGTTGAGTTAATACAAAATTTAGTGGCTTCACATTTTAGTTTAAACATACAAGAACTTCTTTCTGCACGAAGATCAAGATCATTAGCTAGACCAAGACAAATTGCTATGTATTTAGCAAAACAATATACAACAAATTCTTTGCCAGATATTGGAAGAAAATTTTCTAATAGAGATCATACAACAGTAATTCATGCCGTTAAGAAGATAGATGAATTAATTAAAAAGGATAATGAGATTCGACAAAGTATCATCGAAATAAAAAAAAAATTGCTATAAAATTTTAGTATGGAATTTACAATTGAAAGAGATGCTTTCCTAAAATCCCTGGGTCATGCCAATGGAATAATTGAAAAAAAAACGACGTTGCCCATTCTTTCAAATGTACTAATCGAGGCAAAAGAATCAAAAATTAAAATTACTGCTACCGATTTAGATATAATTTATTTTGAAAATATTAAACCTCTAGAAATAAAAAAAGAAGGTTCGACAACAACATCATCTAGTATTCTTTACGACATACTTAGAAAATTACAAACTAACGCAAAGGTTGAGCTTACTTTAATCAGTGAAAATAAACTAAAAATAGTTTCTGGAAATTCAAAATTTAATCTTTTGTGTATGCCTTCAGCAAATTTTCCACTTACTGAAGAAACTATTAATCAAAAAGATTTTGAGATATCTTCTCAAAAATTACTTAAATTATTAAATAAAACAAAAATTTCTATTTCTAATGATGAAACAAGGCATTATCTTAATGGTATATATTTTCACAAAACAAAACTAGAAAATAAAACATTTTTATGTGGTGTAGCTACTGACAGCCACAGACTTTCTTACAGCAGTATAGAAATAACTTCAGATATAAATATTGAATCAATTATTTTGCCTAAAAAAACAATTTTTCAATTAATTTCTTTGTTGGAACAAAATGAAAATGTAATTAAAATATCAAATAATAAATCAAAAATTAAATTTGAAATGGATACTGGTGTCTTAGTATCAAAAGTTATAGATGGACGATTTCCTGATTATAATAAAGTTATTCCAAAAGATAATGATAAAGTACTTGAAATCAAGTTGAATGATTTTAAAAACTCTATCGAAAGAGTTAGTACGGTTTCTTCAGATAGAAAAGAAGGCGTAAAAATGCTTATATCTAAAGATTCTGTGCAGTTTTCAGTTAACAATCCAAATAGTGGAGATGGAGTTGAAAACATCAATGCAAAATTTAATTCTAGTGACTTAAATATAAGTTTTAACAGCAGGTACCTTACTGATATTGCTTCACAGATTGAAAATGAATCAATTGTTATAAATTTAAAAGATCCTGGTTCACCTGTACTGATTAAAGATTTATTAGATAAAAATAGTTTTCACGTCGTTATGCCAATGAAAATTTGATTTATCTTGTTATACGACAATATTAGATTATTTTTTTTTTTTTCATTAAGTAACCATTTAATACCAAGGGTAATTTAACCAATCAATTTATAGCAGATTTAATTAGGCAAAAAAAAATGTTAAAATAGCAGTGAAAATTTCACGAATATGATCAAAAAAAAATCAGAAAATAAACCTAAGTATGGCGCAGATTCTATAAAAGTACTCAAAGGTCTTGAGGCGGTAAGAAAAAGACCCGGAATGTATATTGGTGATACTGATGATGGGACAGGTTTACACCATATGGTTTATGAAGTGGTTGATAATTCTATTGACGAAGCTCTAGCTGGTTATTGTAATAATATTAAAGTTACAGTTAATTCAGATCAATCTGTTACAGTCGAAGATGATGGAAGAGGAATACCAGTAGACCTACATAAAGGTGAAAAAAAATCTGCTGCGGAAGTGATAATGACACAACTTCATGCAGGGGGAAAGTTTGATCATGATTCGTATAAAGTTTCTGGAGGACTTCATGGTGTTGGAGTTTCTGTGGTGAATGCTTTATCTGAAAAATTAACATTAAAAATATTTAGAGATAAAAAAGAATATTTGATTGAGTTTAAAGACGGTAAGGCTATCTCTCCTTTAAAAGCTAAAGGAAAAACTAATAAAACAGGTACTTTAATAAATTTTATGCCATCCAGAGAGGTATTTTCTGATACCAAATTTAGTTCCTCAACATTGCAAAAAAGAATGAGAGAACTTGCTTTTTTGAATAAAGGTCTATCAATTAATTTGTTAGATAAAACAGGAAAAAAAGAAAAAGAATATAAAAATAAATATGATGGAGGAATTCAAGAGTTTGTTGAATTTTTAGATAAAAATAAACAAACATTAGTTAATAAGAATGATTTAAGTTTGTTTAAAAAACCAATTTATATTTCCGGAACAAAAGATAATGTTGAAGTAGAGTGTTCTTTAAAATGGAACGCGGGGTATTCTGAAGATATGTTGCCATTTGCAAACAATATTCATCAAAAAGACGGAGGTACACACTTGTTAGGTTTTAGAAGTGCTATAACAAGAGTAATTAACAAATACGCTACTGATGGAAATCTATTAAAAAAGAATAAAGTTACAATTGAAGGTTATGATACTAGAGAAGGTTTAACAGGTGTTTTGTCGGTAAAAATACCTGACCCAAAATTTTCTTCACAAACAAAAGATAAACTCGTTTCATCAGAGATTAGATTTATCGTAGAATCTATAGTGAGCGATAAATTATCAACCTGGTTTGATCAAAATCCAGGAATTAGAAAAATAGTATTATTAAAAATAGTTCAAGCTGCTGTCGCACGAGATGTTGCAAGGAAAGCTAGAGAAGGAGTGAGAAGAAAAGGATCACTGGAGTTATCAGGGCTACCAGGAAAACTTGCTGATTGTCAAATAGGCAAAGCTGAAGGTACCGAATTATTTATTGTTGAGGGTGATTCAGCAGGAGGCTCTGCAAAACAAGGAAGAAACAGAGAATTTCAAGCAGTCCTTCCATTGAGAGGAAAAATATTAAATACTTATATTGACACAAATGGTTCGAGAAATAGAAATGGAAATGGTCAAGATATACAAACAAAAGCTTTTTCAAAAATGATGTCCTCAAATGAAATAGTAACTTTAATTAATGCACTTGGAACAGGTTCAAAAGATTTTAATATTGAAAATTTAAGATATGAAAAAATTATTATTATGACAGATGCTGATGTTGATGGTTCTCACATTAGGACTCTTTTGTTAACTTTATTTAATAATCATCCTTTCAATGAGCTTATTGAAAAAAATCATATCTATCTAGCTCAACCGCCACTTTATAAAGTTACTAAAAGTTCAAAAATTTATTATATAAAGGATGATAAAGAATTAGAGAATTTTTTAATTAACTCTTCTGGAAAAAATAAAAGCACAATCAAGAAAAATACAAGTGAATTTAATAAATTTATAGAAAAAGAAAAAGAAAAAATTACCATTCAGAGATTTAAAGGATTGGGAGAAATGAATCCAGGAGAACTTTGGCAAACAACTTTGAATCCAGAAAAACGCCGATTGTTACAAGTAAAATACTCAAATAATACAAAAGCAAAATCAAAAAAAGATCAAGATTTGATACAAATACTTATGGGTGATGAAGTAGCTCCAAGAAAAGATTTTATAATTAATCGAGCTTTAGAAGTTTCAAATTTAGATATATAATTTCCGAATGAAATTTTCGGAGTTTTTTACATCAAGAGATAATATTCAGCTAGATAAAAAAACTTTAGTTATTTTAAGATGGATAGCTTTAGTGGGACAGTACTTAACGATATGTATTGTTTTTTTTGCTTTTAAATTTGAGCTTCCTTTTTTTTACTGCTCTCTAGTCATATTATTTGGTGTTCTAACTAATTTTTATTTACAATTTCAATTTAAAAAAAATCAATTAAATAATTTTGCTTCAACTTTTTTTCTATTTTATGATCTTATTCAGTTATCTTTATTATTGTATTTAACAGGAGGCATAACAAATCCTTTTACAATTTTATTAATTGTTCCAGCCATAGTATCGTCCACATTTTTAACTTTAAGAAGTACAATAAATTTGTCCATTATGACTGTAATAATTTTGATATTTTTAACAATTTACAATTTACCTCTGCCTCATTATGGAGAATTACATTTTCATGTACCAGATACATATATGTATGCTTTGCCAATCGCCATAATAATAACATTAATTTTTTTAACATATTTTGGAGTTAGATTTGGAATAGAATCTAGAAAAAGAAATGAAGCTTTAAATAAATTGGAATTAATTTTAGCTAAAGAACACGAATTAGAATCTATTGGATTACAAGCAGCTGCGGCAGCCCATTCATTAGGAACTCCATTATCTACTATTACTGTTATAGCTAGAGAATTAGAAAAGGAAATTGGAAAAAATTCAAAATACTCCAAAGATATTGATTTACTATTATCACAAACCAAAAGATGTTCTGATATTTTAAAAAAACTTTCCAAAGATCAACTTGAAGATGATGGATTTTTAACTAACGTCAATATAGAAGAATTATTAAGTGAAATTGTAAGATCGTTTACTGAAATATCAGATAAGAAATTATCTTTATTATCTGAAAAAAATGAAATTAATCCTCAAATTCATAGAACATTAGAAATAACATATGGTTTAAGAAATTTTATAGGAAATGCAGTTAAATATAGTAATTCGTTGGTAGATATTAGTTTAGAAAGTAATAATAAAATTACCGAAGTAAAAGTGTGTGATGATGGTCCGGGTTTTTCTGAGGATATTTTAAATGTATTAGGAGAACCTTATATACGTTCAAAAAATAAAATAATCAGTTCAAAATCTGGTTTGGGTTTAGGAACTTTTATAGGAAAGACTTTGTTAGAAAGAATGAGAGCAAATGTTAAATTTGACAAATGTCCCAAAACAAAAGGAGCTATGGTAAGTATTAAATGGCAGACAAAAGATTTATTGGCTACCTAGTTTTTTTAAATTCAAAAGTATAGGAAATTATTTTGTACACAAGTTTTGCCGCTAAAAAGTTGTAGGTATCAAATCCTTTTATAGGTGAAAGTTCGTTTACATCCGCTCCTACAATATCCGATGACTTTGCTGCAATTTTTATAATATTAATTGTTTCATCCCAAAATAAACCGCCAGGTTCTGGTGTTCCAGTTGCTGGCATTAAACTTGAATCTAAACCATCAACATCAAAAGTTATATATACTTTTTTGTTTTTTATAATTTTTTTAAATTTATTTAAATTCCATTTCAACTTATCCTTTGCCCAGAAAATTTTAATTCTTTTTTTATTTTTTTTTAAAAAAGGCATTTCATCTGATGATATATTTCTTATGCCAAATGAAATTACATTTACGTTAGGATTATCCAAACATCTTCTAATAGCAGATGCATGAGAGTATTTATTGTTATTATAGCTATTTCTTAAGTCAGCATGTGCATCAAAATGTAATAAATAAATTTTTTTAAATTTTTTTACGAATGGTTTAATTGCACCAGCGGTTAAAGAATGTTCGCCACCTAAAGTAAATGGAAATTTTTTTTTATCTAACAATAGCCTATTTATATTTTCTATTTGTTTAAGTGCATCTATAATATTTTTTTTTATTGGAAAAGGCTTTAAAGTTTTTATACCAATATTTTTATATGGTTCTTTGTTTAAATCTTCATCAAAAAGTTCTACTTGATGAGACGCTTTGATTATTTCTTTAGGACCTTTATTAGTTCCACCACCATAACTAACTGTTTTTTCAAGTCCAAAAGGTACTATAACAACCTTTTCTTTAATGTTGTTTATTTTATCTGCTCCAAGAAATCCTTTTTTATTTGAAAGATATTTCAATTTTTAACCAAATATTTTCGAAAAACTTTTACGTTGTCTTTCTTTCCATATATTACGATGATAGGCATCACTGGCTATAAGAGGAAGAACACTAGTTGCTTCAGCAAAAACCATTTGTTCTTTTGAAACATCAACTTTCCCCCAAGAACTTGCCTCCTTGAGGGTAGAACTACTACATGCACCATCTCTGGTGTCGGCCACAGTAATTTGTATTGCATATTTATGCATATCAACATTTTTACCCAAAAGCTCAGCACAAACCACTGTATCTTGTACAAAGTTTTTGGGGACTCCTCCCCCAATCATAAAAAGCCCCGAAGATCCAGATTTTATCTTAATTTCTGTTAGTTCTCTAAATTCTCTAATTGAATCGATAGTAATACATTTTTTTGAATTTTTTTCCTGGTGCATTACTAAACCAAATCCAGCACTAGAATCTGTAAAAGCCGGGCAAAATATTGGTATATTGTTATCATAAGCAGTTTCAATTAAAGAACCCTTTTTTTTCGCCTTAGTTTTTAAATATTTTCCAATTTCTTTTATAAACTCTCTTGAAGTATAAGGTTTTGGCTCCAAGCTATCTGCTATATCACATATGATTTTATCACACGTTTGAAGTTCTTCCTCATCTATATATGTATCATATATTCGATCAATATAGTTTTCTCTTAACTGGGTATCATCCTGAAATTGAGATCCCTGATAATGTCTAAACCCTAATGCTTCAAAAAAATCCATATCAATAATAGATGCTCCGGTTGCAACAATAACATCAACCATATTATATTTAATCATATCAGAATATATTTTCATACAGCCAGCGGCAGATGTAGAACCTGCGAGTGTTAAAAAAATTGTACAATTTTTATCAGCCAACATTTCATTAAATATGCTAGATGCTTTAGCAGTATCTCTAGAAGTAAAAGACATCTTACTCATAGACTCTATAATTTTTCTTGAATCAAAAGATGTAATATCTATATGTTCAACAGGTTTTTCCAGAAAGGTCTTCTTATTATGACCTAACTTCGGGTTTTTTGGATTATTCATTTAAGCAACGAGATAACGAGAAGAGCTATCCTTTTCGTACATTGACATTATAGGTTTATCTTGTACTTCAAAAATTTTATCTGAATAAAATCCATTAAACTTAGTTCTAAAAGTTAATGAATAAGCGCCAAGTTGGCCAATTTCTATATAATCACCTTCTTTTAAGTTATTAGGCAAAACAAAAGGTCCTTTCATGAAATCTGCACTATCACAAGTGGGACCATATAAGCTGTATGCAGTTAATTTTTTAGAAGTTATTCTTCCATTAGGAATCATTCTTGTTGGAAGAACAAAATTTAAAACTCCTGCATCAAATAAACTTCCATAAGTTCCATCATTAATATAAATTTTTTGTTTCTTCTTAAGAATAACTTTAACTATTGAAGATCCACTTTCTGCAACAAGAGCTCTACCAGGTTCACATAATAGTTCAGGCTTACTATCTAATTTTAGATGATTAAAAGCTTTTTTAATTTCATTTATATAGCTCTCAAGAGGTTGAGGGTTTAGATCTGGATAAATTGAAGGAAATCCTCCTCCGACATTTATGATATCAGGAACTATTTTTGTTTTTTTAATTATATTACCTAGTTCTCTAACTCCTTTGGCGTAAGATATTGGATGCATACATTGAGAACCTACATGAAAACTTAAACCAACTTTTTTAGCATGTGCTTTAGCTAATCTTAATAAACCTAATGCTTCACTAGGGAGAGCACCAAATTTTTGAGACAAATCAATTTCTGCATGTTCATTTGATATAGAAACTCTAATATAAAGGATTAGATCTTTTGCATTATTTGTAGCTTCCATAATTTTTTGAAGTTCATCTTTTGTATCAAAAGCAAAATCTCTAACTTTATAGTTTGAATAAGCTTCTGTTATATGTTCGCGGCTTTTGACGGTATTCATATAATAAGCTCTTGCTTTAGGAAAAATTTTTTTAATTAATTTAATTTCATTAATTGATGCAACATCAAAATTTTCGATACCATTTTCTCCAATGTATTTTATTATTTTTTCAATCGGATTAGTTTTTACAGCATAAAGTATTTTTCCTGGAAAGTTGTTTTTAAACCAATTACAAGCTGATTTAATCGAATTAGGTCTTATGCAATAAATCGGGTCTACTGGTCGAACAATATTAACCAGTTCATCAACCGAGTTAAATTTTTGCATCTCATTTGTCCCCTTTTTTGTTCTACAAAAAATAAAAAAAACTTCTTATTTTGCTTTTTATAGAAATGAGAGGTTATGTCAACAAATAATCTTAAGTGATTCAAAGGATCAATTTCCCATATTGAAATTTTTTTTTTTGACCTTATCTTCATAGTAGATTAAATTAAAAATATAAAAAATGAGAACGGAACAAGAAAAAACAAAGATCCAAAAAATCGCTGATTTTGCTGATAAATCGCTGCTTATTGTTGATGATGACAATCCTTTAAGGGACAGATTGGCGCGTGCTATGGAAAAAAAAGGTTTTAAGGTTATTCAAGCCGAAAGTGTAAAGGAGGCTGTGAATAAAGCAAAAAATATGCCTCCCGCATTCGCTTTGGTTGATTTACGGCTGGGCGATGGTAGCGGATTAGATGTTGTTAAAGAGATTCGAAAACTTAAAAAAGATAGCAGAATAGTTATGCTTACGGGATATGGTAATATACCAACAACAGTTGCTGCAGTGAAAGCTGGAGTTATAGATTATATTCCTAAACCAGCTGATGCAGATGATGTTGAAAATGCTCTTATGGCCTTACCTGAATCAAAAGCTTTACCTCCAGAAAATCCTATGTCTGCTGATAGAGTTAAGTGGGAACACATACATAGAGTTTTTGAATTATGTAATAGAAATGTTTCGGAAACAGCTCGAAGACTAAAAATGCATCGAAGAACCCTACAAAGAATTCTTTCTAAAAGATCTCCTAAATAAATTTTTTTATTTTATATAAAGAACCAGCAATAATTGAAAGAATTAACATTTTAAATAATTCTGCTAGTAAAAATGGTTGTGCTCCAAATTGAAAAATTGGTTTATCCCAGCCTATTAAAGAACCTAACCACAATAAACCAAACATATAAATTAAACTTACCGCAAATATTAGCTTAATTAAATTTTTAAACGATATTTTAATTGAAGAGGTAATTGTATCAATTATTCTCAACGCAAATGGTAAATGAGGCTTGAATTTAAATTTATCAAAACAACTTTCATATTTAAAACTTCCAGCCACATAAGTTGCTGCCAAAAAACCAACAAGATAACCTCCGGTTGGACCCATGAAATATGTAAGACCAATTCCTTTTTCCGGGGTTCCAGCAAAAACAGGCAAACCAAAAATTCCTTCAAATAAATATAAACTTAGAGTAAGCAAACCAATTTTTGGGCCGAGTGCAATTCCTAAAAATAAAACTACAAAAGTTTGCATAGTCATAGGAACCGGATAAAAAGGTATTTTTATTTTAGAAGATATTGTAAGAAGCAGAGTACCTGCTATAGCTATCAGAATAATTTTTACTATCCTATTAATTTCAATTTTTTTAATTGCTTCCATATTTATATAATACAACTTTGTTTTGTTTAAATCTAGTTTTTTGTAAGATTGATAAATACATCCTCTAAATTCCCTTCATCTGTTGAAATGTCATGGATTTCCATACCTGTTTTTTTTACTTTATTTATTATTTCATCAATTTTATGTTTTTTTCTTTCATACAAAACTGTAATTTGATTATTAGATATTGAAGAGAACTTCATTCCATTTAAATCTTTTGAATTAATTTGAATTACTTTGTTAACTTTAAAAATAATCTTTTTGTTTTTAATACGATCTAATAAATTTTCAGTAGTATCTAATGTAACTAAATTACCCTTATTGATTATAGCTATTCTATTACACATTTCTTCTGCTTCGTACATTAAATGAGTAGTTAATATTATTGTTACACCTTGCTTATTAAGATCTCTTACATTGTTCCATAAATTTCGACGCAATTCTACATCCACTCCAGCAGTTGGTTCATCCAACACTAGGATTGGAGGTCTGTGAACCATAGCTTTTGCAATTAGTAATCTTCTTTTCATACCACCAGATAAACTTCTTGCGTAAGCGTTAGATTGTTTTTCAAGAGAAACTAATTTTAATATTGTTTGAGTTATTCTCTCTTTTTTTGGTATGCCGTACAATCCAGCTTGTAATTCTAAAAGTTTTTTTGGACTAAAAAATGCATCTAAGTTAACTTCTTGAGGAACTATACCGATAGAAGATCTTACTTGTCTTGGATTTTGGTCTAAGTCATGTCCCCAAACATTTACTTTTCCAGAATCCTTTATAACCGTTCCGGCCAGAATATTTAAAAATGTTGTTTTTCCAGCACCGTTTGGTCCTAGTAATCCAAAAATTTCTCCTTCTTTCACCTCTAAGTTTAAATTATTTAATGCTCTAATCTCTTTTGACGTTTTTTTCGAATAAATTTTAGTTAATTTTTCTACTTTTAATGCGTTTTTTTCGTTCATGATGATTTTACTTTTATATATACATAACAATTATTAAAATAGGTTAATATTAATCTATGAATTCCATAAAAAAAACTGACCATTTTTACCTCATTGATGGTTCAGGTTACATCTTTAGAGCATATTATGCACTACCCCCGCTTTCTAGAAAAAGTGACGGATTACCTACGGGAGCAGTTAGCGGATTTTGTTCTATGTTGTTTAAATTATTAGAAGAATCTAGAAACGATAATTCAAATAACAAACCAACACATTTTGCAGTTATATTTGATTCTGCAAGAAAAAATTTTAGAAATGATATTTATAGTGAATATAAAGCTAACCGTAGTGAAGCACCTGAAGATTTAGTTCCTCAGTTTGAGTATATAAGAAAATCTGTTAAAGCATTTAATTTACCATCCATAGAGCTACCTAATTATGAAGCTGATGATTTAATAGCTACCTATACAAAAAAAATAATTGAGGCAGGAGCCAAAGCTACAGTCATTTCGTCAGACAAAGATCTAATGCAATTGGTTTCTGACAATATAAGATTATATGATCCAATGAAAAGCAAGGTCTTAGGAGAAAAAGAAGTTATTGAAAAATTTGGGGTTAAGCCGAATCAAGTTATTGATGTACAATCATTAGCTGGAGATTCATCGGATAATATTCCAGGTGTTCCTGGCATAGGTATAAAGACGGCATCAGAACTCATAAACAAATATAAAACACTAGATATCCTTTTAAAGAAAGCTGAAGAGATTCCACAAAACAAAAGAAGAGAAACCTTGCTAGCAAATAAAGATAAAGCTCTTTTAAGTAGAAAATTAGTTACTCTTGAAGATAATGCTCCGGTTAAAGATGATCTTAATAGTTTTATTTTGAAAGATATTCAAAAAGAAAAACTTTATGATTTTTTAAGAGAAATGGAGTTTAATAAACTATTAAGTAGAGCAATAGGTCTTTACGGGGAAACAGAAAATAAAAAAATTAAATTAGCTAATCCTAAAATTCAGCCAGGTGCAATTAATGTTAAAGGTTACGAAAGTATTACTGATGAAAAAATTTTAGATAAATGGGTAAAAATTTTAGGCGAGCAGTCAGTAATTGCAGTTGATACAGAGACTTCTTCACTTAACCCTTTAGATGCTGATCTTATTGGGATTTCGTTCAGTTACGCACCAAATAAAGCTTGTTATATACCATTAGCTCATAAAAATATTAAAAGTTTAAAAAAAGAAGTAGTATTAAAAAAAATTAAACCAATTTTGGAAGATGTGAAAATAAAAAAAGTCGGTCAAAACATTAAATTTGATTTTATTATTCTTAGCAAAAATAATATTGAAATAACTCCTCTAGAAGATACAATGTTAATTTCATATACATTAGATGCTGGAACCAATAGACATAATTTAGATACACTCTCTGAAATACACTTAAATCATAAAACTATTACTTATAAAGAGTTAGTTGGTACTGGAAAAAATAAATTAAATTTTTCTGACATTGGATTAAACAAAGCTACAGAATATGCAGCAGAAGATGCTGATGTAACTTTAAGACTTTATAATCATCTTAGAGAAAGACTTGATGAGGAAAAATTAAATAAAGTGTACGAAACTTTTGAAAAGCCCATGGTAAAATTACTATCTAAACTAGAGGTTAATGGTATAAAGGTTGATGACATATATCTTAAAAAACTTTCTAAAGATTTTGAAGATAAATTAAAAAAGATAGAAAAAGAAATATACTCTATAGCTGGTAAGGAATTTAACATTGCTTCTCCCAAACAACTCGGTGAGATAATTTACAATGAACTTAAAATTGCTAAATTAAAGAAAACAAAAAAAGGAAGTTTAGCTACCAGTGCAAATATTTTGGAAGATCTTGCTCTAGCTGGACATAGATTCCCCAATTTAGTTTTAGAGTGGAGACAAATTTCAAAACTTAAAAATACCTATTCGGATGCATTACAAAACCATATAAGCAAGAAAACAAAAAGAGTGCATACGTCTTTCTTATTAGCAGCTACAAATACTGGTCGATTAGCTTCCAGCGATCCAAATTTACAAAATATTCCAATCAAATCAGAAGAAGGAAAAGAAATTAGAAAGGCTTTTATTGCAGATAAAAAAAATATTTTAATTTCTGCGGATTATAATCAGATAGAAATGCGAATTTTAGCCGATATGGCTGATGTAAAAGAATTAAAAAAAGCTTTTAAAAATAACGAAGATATTCATAGTTTGACTGCAAGTCAGGTTTTTAACGTACCAATTAATGAAGTTAATGGAGATCTTAGAAGAAAAGCTAAAACAATTAATTTTGGTATCATTTATGGAATTACTCAATATGGATTAGCCAAACAAATTTCAGTATCAAATCAAGAAGCTTTAGATTTTATCAATGCTTATTTTAAAAAATTTCCTCAAATAAAAGATTATATGAACTCAACTATAAGAGCATGTAGAAAACAAGGATATGTCAGTAATATTTTTGGTAGAAGAATTCATCTTAAAGGTATTAATGATAAAAATTTTAGTATTAGAAGTTTTCAGGAGCGTGCAGCAATTAATGCTCCAATACAAGGTTCAGCGGCAGATATTATTAGATTAGCTATGATAAAAATAAATCGATTAATTGAAGAAGATAAAAAATTACAAGCAAAGATGTTGTTACAAATACATGATGAGCTGATATTTGAATGTTTAGAAAAAGATGAAGAATATGTAAAAAAAACTATTAAGGAAGCTATGGTATCGATTTCAAAATCTGAACATCATATGTTTTCAATTCCATTAGAAGTTAATGTAAACTCAGGATATAATTGGGGAGAAGCACATTAATACTTCTTATACTTGCCCAATTTGTGACAATTTAGTATTTCTATATTAGTATAGATTGCAGATTATGAGTCAAACAATTGCTCTGGTAGATGATGACAGAAACATACTTACTAGCATAAGTATGGCATTAGAAAACGAAGGATTTAAAGTTCAAACCTATATTGATGCTGAAAGCGCTTTGGTAGGTATTAGCAGAAACCCTCCCGACTTAGCTGTTATTGATATTAAAATGCCTAGAATGGATGGTGAGGAATTACTTAAACGACTAAGAAAAAAAACAACAATTCCAATAATATTTTTAACTTCAAAAGATGAAGAGGTTGATGAACTGTTAGGTTTAAAACTTGGTGCTGATGACTTTATTAAAAAATCTGGTGGTTTCTCAGTCAAAGTTCTTATTGAAAGAATTAGAGTTCAATTAAGAAAAAAATCAAATAATGTAGAAGATAGTAAAAATCTTATTAAGCATGGCAAGCTTGTATTAGATCCTTCTCAGTTAGAATGTGAATGGAATGGCAAACCCCTTCCTGAAAAATTAACATCAACAGAATTTTTGATTGTTAAGGAGTTAGCAAAGAGACCTGGAATTATAAAAGAAAGAGCACAGCTAATGGACATAGCATATAAAGATAATAATGATATTGAAGATAGAACTATAGATAGCCATGTAAAACGAATTAGAAAAAAATTTAAAAAAGTGGATGAAAATTTTTCAGCAATTGAGACTCGATACGGCAGCGGATATAGATGGAATGTTAGTTAATGAAAACCAATTTTTTTAGCAAAAGTACAATACTAAAAAAATTTTTAGTGTTTAACTTAATTGTTTTTTTAGTAATTGGTATACTAACATATTTATATCTTAATGAGATAAAGCCCAATTTAGTTAAAAATAAATCGGATGAACATTCAAGAATTATAAGTAATACTTCAGATCATATTAAAAGATTAAATATTGAATTTACTAAAGAAAGTGCCACAGAATTTTTATTATCTACTAGATTTTTATTTCAAAATTTGGATCGTGTTCAGATATATGATTCAAAAATCAATTTGTTAGCTGATACTGATACCCTAGATCTAGCACAAGATGCTTTTGTGGTAAGTCAAAGTGTTGAAGAAACACAAATTGATGAACCTGAACAAAATAAAGAAGCTAGCGAAAGTTTTAAAAAAATTAAAACAGGAAATTTTAATACAAAAAATTATGTTCAAGAGTATTCTAAAAAGAATAAAATTAATAAATTAGTAGTTACTGAAAATATAAATAATAATTTTTATGTCATTACTATAAATTCAGTTGAGATAAATAAAAAACTCAAAGGTTACATAATTGTCTCAGAAATTGCCAATGATATATTAGTAGCAGTTGATGAAAGAAAAAATTTTATATTAAGAACAGTTTTTTCAGTAGCGATTGTTATATTAATTTTTTCTGTTTTTTTAAATAAATATATTTTAAAACCTATAAGATCTTTAGTTCTTTATACAAAAGCTATAAAAGAAAAAGATATAAAAATAAAAAAACACGAAAAATATTTATTAAGAAAAGATGAAGTGGGACAACTTTCAAGATCTTTAAATGAAATGACCGAAGATCTTTATAAAAGAATTAGTGTAGCAGAAACTTTTTCATCTGATCTAGCTCACGAGATTAGGAATCCTTTAACTTCCTTGAAAGGGGCGTCAGAGGTATTAAATGATACATCTGATAATGAGAAAAGGCAAAAATTAATAAAAGTCATAAGTCATGACGTTGAAAGAATTGAAAGATTAATTACTGATTATACTCAAATGTTAAAAGATGAAGCATCTTTGTCTAGAGCCAAAATGAAAAAAATTGATATAATAAGCGTTGTAAATTCTGTAGTTGAGGATTTTAATAGCGATTTAATTAATTCAAATAAAAATATCCAAATAAAAATAAATAATTCTAAGTTAAATGGATTAAAATTAAATGTCTTAGGAGCAGAGGGTAAACTTGAACAAATTCTGGCAAATCTTTTGGATAATGCGATTTCTTTTAGCCCTCCTGCTAGCAGAATATCAGTTACTTACGATCTTAAAAAGGAAAATGTACAATTAATAGTAGAAGATGAGGGCCCAGGTTTTAATGAAAAAAATATTGATAAAATTTTTAATAGATTTTATAGCAATAGACCTGAAAAATTTGGAGAGCATTCTGGTTTGGGATTAAATATTGTTAAAAATATTATTGAGCTTCATGGAGGTTCAATTTTAGCCTCAAATAACTCTGGTAATAAAAAAGGAGCAAGAATAGAGGTACTCTTGCCAATTTATAAATAAAAAATATTTAGCAATAAGTTGATAATTTTATATTAACTTGTTAAATAGATGAAAATTATGGCACAAGATTTTAAAGTAAAAGATATTAATCAAGCGGATTTTGGTAGAAAAGAAATTTCATTAGCCGAAACAGAAATGCCAGGTTTAATGGCTTTAAGAAAAGAGTTTAAAGGAAAAAAACCTCTTGATGGAGCAAAAATTTTAGGATGTTTGCACATGACTATTCAAACTGCAGTTTTAATTGAAACTTTGGTTGAACTTGGTGCAGAAGTAAGATGGTCTTCTTGCAATATTTTTTCTACGCAAGATCATGCTGCTGCAGCAATAGCCAAGGCAGGAATCCCAGTTTATGCTTGGAAAGGTGAGACTGAAAAAGAATACTGGTGGTGTATAAAACAAACAATTGAAGGTAAAAAAGATTGGAAACCAAATATGCTGTTAGATGACGGTGGAGATCTCACGGCATTGATGCACAAGGAATATAAAGATTTATTAAAATCTATAAGGGGACTTTCAGAAGAAACTACAACAGGTATTAAAGCTTTGATAAAAATGGAAGCTGAAAAAAAACTTTTAGTTCCAGCAATTAATGTTAATGATTCTGTTACTAAATCTAAATTTGATAATCTGTATGGATGCAGAGAAAGTTTAGTGGATGGCATTAAAAGAGCAACCGATGTTATGATGTCAGGCAAAACTGCAATAGTTGCAGGTTTTGGTGATGTAGGAAAAGGTAGTGCTGCTTCATTAAGACATAGTGGAGCTAGAGTTATGGTTACAGAAGCAGACCCTATTTGTGCTCTACAAGCTGCCATGGAAGGTTATAAAGTTGTTTTAATGGAAGAAGCGATAGCTGATGCCGATATAGTTGTTACCGCTACCGGAAATAAAGATATTGTTACTGCAGATCATATGAGACAAATGAAAGATCGTGCTATACTTTGTAATATTGGTCATTTTGATAATGAAATTCAAGTTGAGGCTCTAAAAAATTATAAATGGACAGAAATTAAACCTCAAGTCCATGAAATAGAATTTCCAGACAAAAAAAGAATATTACTATTGGCTGAAGGAAGATTGGTTAATTTAGGTTGTGCTACAGGACATCCAAGCTTTGTTATGAGTGCTTCATTCACCAATCAAGTTATAGCTCAAATAGAGCTTTGGAATAATTACAAAAAATATGAAAAAAAAGTTTATGTTTTACCTAAACATTTGGATGAAAAAGTAGCGATGCTTCATTTGAATAAAGTTGGAGCCAAACTAACAAAGCTTTCCAAAGATCAAGCTGATTATATTAGTGTTAATGTTAAAGGCCCTTTTAAATCTGACAGTTATCGCTACTAATTAGTAGTAGATGCAATTAAAATCAATCGAAGATACCAAAAAATTTTCTAAATACTTTTCAAAAATAGTGAACGTTGGTGATGTAATATTACTATATGGAGATATAGGTGTTGGAAAAACAACTTTTGTTCGTTTTTTAATCAATCAATTAGAAAGTAAAAATAAAATTATAAAAAGCGATGTGGCAAGTCCTACATTTAATATTGTTTACGACTATTCAATTGGAGATATTAATATACTTCATTATGATCTGTATAGATTGAAAAATTACAATGATATTTCTCAACTAGGAATATTTGAAACTTCAAACGATCATATTAAAATTGTAGAATGGCCTGAATTAATTAAACCAAAACCTAAAGACAGAATTGATATAATGTTTGAGTATTCAAAATCAATGAATTCTAGAAAAGTTAAAATTTCAGGTTTTGGAAAATGGAAAGATTATAAATTTGATGAAATCTAAAATAGTACCAATTGCTAGCGATGCTTCATCTAGAAAATTTTATAGATTGGTAGGAAAAAATAAATCAAAAATTATTGTTTTTTCAGAAGAGGAAAAATACAGAAATTTAATTGCATATGTTGCTATAAATAATTTTTTAAGAAAGAATAAAATATTTGCTCCTAAGCTTTATGAACATAATTTTACAAAAGGTATAATCGTTATCGAGGACTTTGGAGATAAGTCTTTTTATGACGTTTTAAAGAAGACCAAAAATAAACTTTTAGTTTATAAAAAACTAGTAGATTTACTTGTAAAAATTCAAAAAATTATACCACAGAATAAAATAAAAAAAAATAAAAATGGCTTTCATATAATTAGAAAGTATTCAAAAAAATACTTAGAAGAGGAATCAGATTTATTTTTCAATTGGTATTTACCTTTATTATTTAAAAAAAAAAAATCTTCAATTATAAAAAAAAAGGGAAAAAGGATTTTATCAAAAATTTATAATAAATTAAATTTTTCCAATTCTTACTTTGTGCATAGAGATTTTCATGTACAAAATTTAATCAATATTAGAAAAAAAATAGGAATAATAGATAACCAAGATGCAATTATTGGGAATCCTGCTTATGATTTAGTTTCATTAATTGATGATGTAAGAATTAAAACATCTTCTAAATTAAAAAAACAAATTTACAAATACTATTTAAAAAAAACTTCTAAAATTTTCAAAGTTAATGAAAATAAATTTATTGAAGATTTTAATATTTTATCGGTGCAAAGAAGTTTGAAAATAATAGGCATTTTCTCAAGACTTTTGGTAAGAGATCAAAAAAATCAATATATGAAGTTTATACCATATACATGGAAATTATTAGAAATGAGAATGAATAATGTAACCTTTTTAGAGTTAAAAAAAATTCTTAATAAAAATATTTCAGAAAAAATTAGAAAAAAAATTATAATTAGATGAAAGTACCAATCCTATTCCCAAAAATTTTTGATTATCCATTTACATATAAAACCGAAATTAAAGATTCCTTAAATTCGGGTGATTTTGTTAGGGCTCCTTTCGGATCAACTGAAATAACTGGAGTTGTATGGCCCTATGAACAAAAAACACAAAAAAAATTCAAAATTAAAAAAATATCAAAAAAGCTAAATGTAAATAGTTTAAACTTTTCAATGATAAAATTTATTTCTTGGTTTTCTAAATATAATTTAGTGCCTTTAGGAATGTCTTTAAAAATGTGTCTTTTGAATAAAGACGTCGTCGAAAAAAATTTTGAAAAAGAATTCAATAAATTTAAAGTTAAATATAGAAAAAATTTTTTTTTGCTAAATGAAGAACAAAGAAAATCATTATCTTTTATAAGAAATAAAGGAAATAATTACAACGTTACCGTTCTCGAGGGAGTGACAGGTTCTGGAAAAACATTAGTTTATTTTGAAAGAGCTAAAGATTTTTTGGAAAAAGGTTTTCAAGTTTTAATACTTCTTCCAGAGATAGCTTTAACAAATCAGTTTAGCAGGAGATTTCAAGAATTTTTTAATGCTGAACCAGCAATTTGGCATTCAGGAACAACAAAAAAAAATAAATCAATAATTTGGAAAGGGATTATAGAGGGAAAAATCAAAATAGTCATAGGAGCAAGATCATCTCTTTTTTTACCTTTTAAAAATTTAGGAATGATTATTGTGGATGAAGAACATGACTCATCATACAAGCAGGATGAAGGAGTATCATATAATGCCAGAGACATGGCTATTACGAGGGCATCAATAGAAAATATTCCTATTAATTTAGTCACTTCAATTCCTTCAATAGAAACTTATAATAATATTGTTAATAAAAAATATTACTTAACTAGATTGAAAAAAAGATACAATGAAGCATCTTTTCCAAATATTGAAATAATTAATTTATACTCCCAAAGTTTGAACAAAGAATCATGGATAGCAAAAAAAACAATAGATAAAGTAAATAAATATTTAAAAAAAGGAGACCAGGTTTTATTTTTTTTAAATCGAAGAGGGTATTCTCCTTTTGTAATATGCAAAAAGTGTGGACATAAATTTCAATGCCCTAATTGTTCAATAAATTTAAATTACCATAAAAATTTAAATAAGCTTTTGTGTCATCATTGTGGGTTTAAATCTTCATTATTAAAACAGTGTAAAGATAATAAAAAGTGTGATTTGTTATTTTGTGGCCCAGGTGTAGAAAGAATTTTTGCTGAATTAAAAAAAATATACCCCAATAAAAAAATAGAAGTATTTTCAAGTGATACTTTAGAAAAAAACAAATTAGCCAGCGAGCTTTTGAAAAAAGTGGAAAGAAAGAAAATTGATATATTAATAGGAACGCAATTATTATCAAAAGGATTTCATTTTCCAAGATTAAATTGTGTTGTTGTTGTAGATGGTGACTTTTCATCTCATGGTTATGATCTTAGATCTGCTGAAAAAAACGTTCAACTATATCACCAATTAGTTGGAAGAGCAGGAAGAGAAGGAGATTCTTCAGCAATATTTTTTCAAACATATACCCCAGAAGATGAGATTCTTTTAAATATTTCAAAAAATAATCCACATTTATTTTTACAGAAAGAGTTATTGTTAAGAAAGGAAAAAAAACTTCCTCCATTTTGTCGTCTTATCTCTTTGATTATTTCTGGAAAAAGTGAAAATTTAATTATGAAATTTGCAGAAAATATTAAGTCAAAGATTCCAAAAATAAATAGAGTAAATGTTTTAGGTCCAGTTCCAGCACCAATTTATAAATTGCGAAAAAAATATAGATGCAGAATCTTAATAAGGTATCCGAAAGATTTATTTATACAGAAATATTTATCAAAGTTTTTGAATGAAATAAAAATAATATCAGGAATAAAACTAGAGGTTGATGTGGACCCGATTAATTTCAGTTAAACAGGGGGTTTACAAGTCTTAATTAAAGACAAAAAGATACAACAGAAAATGTTGAATTTATTCAAATAATTTCATACAAAACTAGTCTTTTAGGAGAATAAATTGAGTTTAAAATCTACATTTTCAAATTCTACATCGAAAAGTTATGCATTGGCCCTTTTCGAGATTTCCAAAGAAAAATCTGAGCTAGATAAGGTCGAAATTGGCATGAAAAGTCTCAAAGTACTTTTACAGGATAGTCCTGATTTTAAAGAAATGATTTTAAGTCCCACAATAAAGAAAGAAGATAAAAGAAACGTCATATTAGCTATAGCCGATAAAAATAATTTTTCCAATACACTTAAAAAATTCTTAGCTTTTGTAGCAGTGAAAAACAGATTGTTTTATTTAGATAATATTATCGAAAGTTATTTAAATTTAGTCTCTGATAATAGAGGTGAATTGAAAGCAAAACTAATTTCTTCAAAAAAACTATCGCAAAGTGAACAAGAAAAAATTCAACAAGAACTGTCTAAAGATTTCAAATCCTATTTAAATATAGATTTTAGCTATGATCCAAATTTAATAGCTGGGCTGATTATTAAAGTTGGGAGTATTATGATTGATACTTCAGTTAAAACTAAGTTAAAAAAAATAGAAAAAAATATGTTAGAGTTATAATATGCAAATAAATCCTTCAGAAGTTACAAAAATTTTAAAAGAACAAATCAAGAAATTTGGAGAAAAAGCTGAAGTTTCGGAAGTAGGTCAAGTGCTTTCAGTAGGAGATGGGATTGCAAGAGTTTATGGTCTAGACAATGTCCAGGCCGGAGAAATGGTTGAGTTTTCGGGTGGTATCAAAGGGATGGCTTTAAATTTAGAGAACGATAATGTAGGCGTTGTTATATTTGGAGACGATAGATCAATCAAAGAAGGCGATGTTGTTAAAAGAACAAAAGCAATTGTAGATACACCTGTAGGGAAAAATTTATTAGGAAGAGTAGTTGATGCATTAGGAAATCCTATTGATGGAAAAGGTGATTTGGATAAAAAAATAGAAAGAAAAAGGGTAGATGTAAAGGCACCAGGAATAATTCCAAGACAATCTGTAAACCAACCTATGCAAACTGGCCTTAAGGCAATTGATAGTTTGATTCCAATCGGAAGAGGACAAAGAGAATTAATTATTGGAGACAGGCAAACCGGTAAAACTGCAGTCGCTATTGATACAATTATTAATCAAAAAGAAATAAATAAATCTGGAGAAGAAAAAGATAAGCTTTATTGTATATATGTTGCCATAGGTCAAAAAAGATCGACGGTAGCACAAATATTAAAAACTTTAGAAGAAGCAGGAGCTATGGAGTATACAACTATAGTTTCAGCAACAGCATCTGATCCCGCGCCACTACAGTTTTTGGCTCCATATACAGGTTGCACAATGGGAGAATATTTTAGAGATAATGGAATGCATGCGTTAATTATTTATGATGATCTATCAAAGCAAGCAGTAGCTTATAGACAAATGTCTCTTTTACTGAGAAGACCACCTGGCAGAGAAGCTTACCCTGGTGATGTATTTTATTTACATAGTAGATTGTTAGAAAGAGCAGCTAAACTTAATGATGATAACGGAGGAGGATCATTAACTGCCTTGCCTATAATTGAAACACAGGCTGGAGATGTATCTGCATATATACCTACCAATGTAATTTCTATTACTGATGGACAAATTTTTTTAGAAACAGAATTATTTAATCAAGGTATAAGACCAGCTGTTAATGTAGGCTTATCTGTTTCTAGAGTTGGTTCAGCAGCACAAACCAAAGCAATGAAAAAAGTTGCTGGTTCAATAAAATTAGAATTAGCCCAATATAGAGAAATGGCAGCATTTGCACAATTTGGTTCTGATTTGGACGCTTCTACACAAAAATTGCTAAATAGAGGTTCAAAATTGACTGAGCTTTTAAAGCAAAACCAATATTCTCCAATGCCTGTAGCGCAGCAGGTAATAGCAGTTTTTTCAGGTGTAAAAGGTTTTTTAGATGATGTGGAACTTTCCAATATTCAAGATGTTGAAAAAAAAATTTATGAAGCAGTAAAAAATTCCAACCCAGAGATTATTGACAGTATTAGTAATACTGGCAAATTAGAGGAAGAAGTGGAAAAAAAATTAATATCAGTGATTCAAAATTTTAAGAAAACAAATAGTATTAAATAAATATGCCGAGTTTAGATGATTTAAAAAAAAGAATTTCAAGTGTTAAGTCTACACAGAAAATAACAAAGGCTATGAAAATGGTAGCTGCAGCAAAACTTAGAAGAGCACAAGAGAGTGCTGAAAAAGGAAGACCGTTTTCAGAAAAAATGAACAATATTATTCTAAATTTAAGCAATTCAATTTCCGATAAAGATAGTGCATCAAAATTTTTAGTTGGTACAGGAAAAGATGATGTTCATTTGTGTGTAGTAATTACAGCAGACAGAGGTCTATGCGGAGGTTTCAATACAAATATTTGTAGAAAAGCCAAAAATCATTTTGAAAAAATTTTAAAAGAAGGAAAAAAACTCAAAATCTTTACAGTTGGATCCAAGGGACACGATCAATTAAAAAGATTATATGGTAATTATATTATAGAAAAAACAAATTTTAAAAGTTTAAAAAAAATTACATATAAAGAAGCTGAAGATATTGGTAACAAAATAATTAAATTATTTAATGAAAATCAATTTGATGTTTGTAATATATTTTACAATAAATTTAAAAATGTAATTACACAAATTCCTCAATCACAACAAATAATTCCTGTTGAAAATTTAAAAAAACAGGAAGAAAAAAATATAGAGAATTTTTATGAGTTTGAACCGGAAGAAAATGAGATTTTAAATGATTTACTTCCTAGAAATATTTCTACGCAGATTTTTAAAGCTTTTCTTGAAAATGCAGCTAGTGAGCAGGGTTCAAGAATGACTGCAATGGATAATGCTACAAGAAATGCTGGAGAATTAGTTGATAAATTGACAATTACGTATAACAGAAGTCGACAAGCTGCGATTACTAAAGAACTTATTGAAATTATATCGGGAGCAGAAAGTTTATAAAAATGGACAATAAAACTGGAAAAATTACACAAATTATAGGAGCGGTAGTAGATGTTAAATTTGAAGGACAATTACCGGAGATATTAACAGCACTCGAATGTGATAATTCAGGAAGTAGACTAGTTTTAGAGGTGGCACAACATTTAGGAGAGACTGCAGTCAGAACTATTGCTATGGATAGCACAGAAGGATTAAAACGAGGAGACAAGGTAACCGATACAGGCTCTCCAATTAAAATACCAGTTGGACCAGAAACACTCGGAAGAATTATTAATGTTATTGGTGACCCTATTGACCAAAAGGGTAAAGTATCAACAAAAGAAAGTTGGCCTATACACAGGCCAGCTCCAAAATTTACTGATCAATCTACGGATACAGAAATATTAACTACAGGAATAAAAGTCGTAGATTTACTAGCTCCCTATTCCAAGGGAGGTAAAATAGGATTGTTTGGAGGAGCTGGGGTAGGAAAGACAGTAATAATAATGGAACTTATTAATAATATAGCAAAAGCTCATGGAGGATTTTCTGTTTTTGCCGGGGTTGGAGAAAGAACCAGAGAAGGAAATGATTTATATCATGAAATGATAGAATCTGGAGTAATAAAACCAGAAGGAAAAGGATCGAAAGCAGCTTTAGTATATGGACAAATGAACGAACCTCCCGGTGCTCGTGCGAGAGTTGGGTTAACCGGATTAACGGTAGCTGAGTATTTTAGAGATAAGGAAGGACAAGACGTATTATTTTTTGTTGATAATATTTTTAGATTTACACAAGCAGGATCTGAAGTTTCAGCTTTATTAGGTAGAATTCCATCTGCTGTAGGTTATCAACCAACTTTAGCAACTGATATGGGAAATTTACAAGAAAGGATTACAACAACAAATAAGGGCTCAATTACTTCTGTACAGGCAATTTATGTTCCTGCTGATGATTTAACTGATCCTGCTCCAGCCACATCCTTTGCTCATTTGGATGCCACTACTGTTTTATCAAGACAAATTGCTGAATTAGGAATTTATCCTGCTGTAGATCCATTAGATTCTACATCTAGAATTTTGGATCCAAGAATTGTTGGAGAAGAACATTATAGAGTCGCAAGAGAAGTTCAAAAAATTTTGCAAACTTACAAATCGTTGCAAGATATTATTGCAATTTTAGGAATGGACGAACTTTCCGAAGAGGATAAATTAACAGTTGCTAGAGCAAGAAAAATACAAAGATTTTTATCTCAGCCATTTTTTGTTGCTGAAGTTTTTACAGGTTCGCCAGGAAAATTGGTAGATTTAGAAGCAACAATTAAAGGTTTTGATGCTATATGCAAAGGAGAATACGATCATTTGCCAGAAGCAGCTTTCTATATGGTAGGGACAATTGAAGAAGTTGTAGCAAAAGCTGAAAAAATGGCTAAAGAAGCCGCAGCTTAATGGAAAACAACTTTAAACTTGAAATAGTTAGTCCTGAAAAAATTATTTTTTCAGACAAGGCAATAATGGTGACTCTACCTTCCTATGAAGGAGAAATGAGTATTTTAAAAAATCATATATCAATTATAACTTTTTTAAGACCAGGAATAGTCAAAGTGCAAAAAAGTGAAAAGAATATTGAAGAGTTTTTTGTTGAAGACGGAACTGTAGAATTTTTTAATGACACTCTTTCACTGCTTTCAGCTTCCATTCAAAATGTTAAAGACTTATCAAAAAACTTTATGGATGATTTAGTTAAAGACACTAAAGATAAACTAGAAAATATAGATATAACTGATCATGATCGCTATATTCTTCATCATAAACTTGATGCAGTTAAAGTGATAAAATTTTAGTTTAAATTTAAAGAATTTATTTCACTTTTTAACTTTTTGTATATGTTTACTTTAAAGTTAACAGCTATGTTTGGTAAATTTGAAATTTCTGTCCATTTCCAATCTAAAAACTCTGGATTTTTAGTCTTTATATTTATTTCATCATTTTCGCCTAAAAATTTCATGACAAACCATTTTTGTTTCTGGCCTCTATATTTTCCTTTCCAAATTTTGCCCAAAAGATTTGTAGGCAAATTGTATATTAGCCAACCTTCTAATTCTTTTATTAATTTAACAGATTTTATTCCCGTTTCTTCCTCAAGCTCTCTTTTTGCCGCTTGTAAAAAATTTTCGTTTTTATCAATACCTCCCTGTGGCATTTGCCAAAACTTTTTCGGATTATCAATTCTTTTGCCTACAAAAACTTTATTTTCATTATTTAGCAAAACTATGCCTACACCAATTCTAAGTGGCAATTCTTTATAATTTTTCATTAATTTTTAACCTATTAAAAGCTCAATTGCATAATTGAGTTGATTGTCTGTAGAAGTGTTAATTGAAAATTCTTCTCCTTCTTCCTCAATTTTGATATCTGGCAACACTCCAATTTCAGATATAGATTTTCCAGAGGGTAAATAATACTTAGATACAGTTAATCTAATCGCACCTTTATTTCTCAGCGGTATAATAGATTGTACAGAACCTTTGCCATATGTAGCTTCGCCTAATAAAATTGCCCTTTTTTGGTCTTGTAAAGCACCAGCAACAATTTCAGAAGCCGATGCAGAACCGTTATTAATTAAAACTATTAAAGGTTTGCCGTGAATTTCATCTCCTTTTTTTGCAAAAAATTTTCTATTCTCATTTTTTTTTCTTCCTTTAGTTGATACAATTTCACCATCTTCTAAAAAAAAGTCAGAAATTTTTATTGCTTGCGTGAGAAGTCCACCTGGATTATTTCTTACATCAAGAATATATCCCACGGTATTTTTCTTTCTTTCCATTTTTGAAATTTCTTCTTTTAATTGATCACTACTATTTTCGTTGAATGAACTTAATCTCAGATATCCAACTTTATTGTTGTAAATTTTAGCTTTCACTGATTTTATTTCAATAACTTCTCTTGTAATATTTATTATTTTTGCTTTTCTAAGTCCTTTTCTTCTTATGGTTATTTCAATATCAGTTCCCACAGGGCCTCTCATTAAGTTAACTGCTTCTATTAGTGTTTTTCCCTGAACTTGTTTACCATCAATTCTAACAATATAATCTCCAGCTTTTACGCCAGCTCTTGAAGCGGGTGTTCCATCAATAGGACTTATGACTTTAACGACTCCTGCTTCCATAGTTACTTCAATGCCCAGGCCTCCAAACTCTCCACTCGTTTCAGTTCTTGATTCTTCAAAAATTTTTGGATTCATGTATGCGGAATAAGGGTCTAGAGATTGCAAAATTCCATTTATTGCAGAATCCATTGCTTCCGCCTGATCTACTTCATCTACATATTCATTTTGGATTTTTTCTAAAACTTCACTAAAAAGATCAATTTTTTCATACAAAGTATCAACATTTTGTGCATAAATTTTATTAGGAACACTTAATAATATTACTATTATAATTGTAAAAAAATTCTTAAAGTATTTTTTTTTCATATCGTTAATCTTTCTTTTGGAATTAATTCTGACCACATTCTTTCTAAATCATAAAATTTTCTTTTTTCAGGATGAAAAATATGTACTATAATATCTTTAGCATCAATAAGTTTCCATTCATTACTATCTTTACCTTCTAACCTGCAGTTATCAATTCCTTTTTTTTTTAGATTATTTATTAGTATTTCTGATAAGGCCTGTATATGCCTTGATGAGGTCCCGCTTGCAATTATCATGAAATCTGCAATAGAGGTTTTATCTTTTAAATTTATTGATTTTATTTCTTTAGCCTTATTATCTATCAATATATTTTCAATTTCTTTTTTGAGATGATTAATTTCTTTAATTTTCATAAAAATTTATGTTACCAAAATTTTCTAATTAATGAAGATGAAATATTAACTTTTTTTGAAGGTATATAAATCCAATTATTTCTATCAAGCTTTTTTAAAGTGGAATAATTGATAGATTTCATTGAATAACCGTTTCTAGCAAATACCGCTATTTTTGCAATTTTTTGTATATTTTTCCAGTTTGACCACTTGTGAAATTTTACTAAATTGTCAGCACCCATTAAAAAAAATATTTTTTTGTTAAGATTTTTTTTTTTTAAATAGTAAAGCATATTAAAGGTATTGCTAGATTTGATTTTTTTATCTAAATAAATAACAAAAATTTTTTTATCTTTTTTGGTTAATATTTTTGATAATTCGATCCTTGTTTTTAAATCTAAATATGGATTTTTTTTAAAAGGATTTTTTTTTGTAACAGCCCATATTATTTTATCAAGTTTGAATTTTCTTATTGCAATTCTGCAAATATGTAAATGACCTTTATGAGGTGGATCAAAAGTTCCTCCCAAAACACCAATATTTCCAGTTTTTTTCCTAGATAATTTTTTCAAGAATTATTTCCTTATTTGTCCCTTCCCCTGCAAAATGTACTTATATGAAGTAAGTTGATCAAGACCTATGGGACCTCTAGGATGAAGTTTGCTTGTTGATATTCCAACCTCTGCACCGAACCCAAATTCCCCGCCGTCGGCAAATTGTGTTGAGGCATTGTGTATGGCTATGGAACTTTTAATTTCAGAAAGAAATTTTTTAGCAGTTTTTTTGTTTTTCGTTACTATAGAATCTGTATGAGAAGAGCCATATTCGTTTATATGATCAATAGCTTCAGTTACTCCGTTTACACTTTTAACGGAAATTGTAGATGAAAGATATTCTGTTACCCAGTCTTTTTTTTTAGCAATTTTCATTTTTTTTAAAACAAATTTTTTTATCGTTCTATCTCCAATAATTTTACATCCTAAATTTATTAATTTATCTAATATGGGTTTACAGTGAGTTTTCAAGCAATGTTTGTCTATCAACAACGTTTCGGCTGCACCACAAATACTAACATTTCTCATTTTTGAATTTTCTACAACTTTTATCGCTGTATTTAAATCTGCCTCACGATCTACAAATACATGACATAACCCTTCGTAGTGACCAATAATTGATACATTTGATTTTTTTAAAACTTTTCTAACTAAGCTTTTTCCACCTCTTGGAATAATTAAATCTATATAATTTTTCATATTAGATAAAAGATAATCAACATGACCTCTGTCTTTGCTATCAATAAATTGAATACAATTTTTATCACATTTTTTATTTTTTAATGCTTTTTTAAAAAGTTTTACAAAAATTTTGTTAGAATGGTAAGCTTCTGATCCTCCACGCAAAATTACAGCATTTCCACTTTTAAAACATAAGGCAGAAACATCAGAAGTTACATTAGGCCTGCTTTCATAAATTACACCTATTACACCAATCGGAATTGATACTCTTTTTATGGTGAGGCCATTTGGTCTTTTCCAAGTAGATAAAATTTTTCCAATCGGATCTCTAAACTTAATAACTTTCTCTATAGATTTTCTAATTTGAAAAATCTTTTGACTATTTAATTTTAGTCTTTCAAGCATGCTATGTCTAATTCCTTTTGACTCAGCATTAGTCATATCTTTTTTGTTAGCATTTAGTATTGATTTTTCATAGATTTTTAAATAGGTGCTAAATTGCTTTAAAACTAAATTTTTTTTATTTAAATTTATTTTAGATAAATTTTTAGAAGCTATTTTTGCTTTTTTGCCTATTTTTTCTATATATAAATTTTTATACATTTTTATACTTTTACTAAGTCATCCTTATGAATAATTTCTTCTCTACTGGAGTACCCTAATATATTTTTAATTTTACTACTATGTGAACCTTTTATTTTTTCAATTTCACTTGAAGAAAATGATGTTAAACCTCTACCACGTTCGATATCATTTTGATCTTTAACTAATACATGATCTCCTTTTTCAAAACTGCCTTTAACTTTTTTTACTCCCGCAGGTAACAGACTCTTTCCATTGTTGATTGCTTTTATTGCCCCTTCATCTACAATGACTTCACCCTTTGGTGAGACTGATCCAATTATCCATTGTTTTCTGGCATCAAGCTTAGAGATTTTAGGCAAAAACCAAGTACAAATTTTTTTTTCTGTTATTCTTTTTATGGGATTTTTATAATTTCCGTTAGCTATAACCATATAACATCCTGATAATTGACAAATTTTTGCTGCTTCAATTTTTGTTTTCATACCTCCCGATCCATAGAAATTTTCTGCTTTTGTTGCATAATTTTTTATATTTTCATTTATTTGACTAACGGTTTTAATTAATTTTATTTCTTTATTTTTTTTTGGATTATCTGTGTAAAGACCATCAACATCAGATAATAGGATTAAACAGTCAGCACTAATTATTTGAGATACTCTTGCGGCCAACCTATCATTATCTCCATACTTTATTTCTGTTGTAGCGGTAGTATCATTTTCGTTAACAATTGGTACAATTTCCATTTTTAGCAAATTATCAATAGTTCTTCTTGCATTTATGGATCTTCTCCTTTGCTCTGTATCATCCAGCGTAAGCAATACTTGTGAAATTTTTATTTTATCTTTATTAAAAGCATCTTTGTAATAATTCATCAATTCGATTTGTCCTATTGAAGCTATAGCTTGACTTTTGTCAACTTTTAAACCGTTTCTTTTAATTTGAAGATACTCGCAACCCATAGCAATCGCTCCCGAAGAAACAATTACTATTTGTTTTTTTTTATTTAAAAGAGTTTTAATATCTTTAGCGAATTGCTGAAGCCATTTTTTTTTGGGTTTTCCTTTTTCATCAATTAAGATAGAGGATCCTATTTTTATTACAATTTTTTTAAATTTATCAATATACATACTTAACCAACAATCTTTTTATATTTGTTAAATTTTTCTTTTTAAGAGCTGAGACTGTATAAATTTTCTTTTTTATTTTTTTATTAAAAAAATCTATTTTAGTTTTAATTTCTTCATCACTGATCATGTCTATTTTGTTAAAAATAATTATTTCTTTTTTTTTTGTTAACTTATCACTATATTTGGATAGTTCTTTTCTGACTTTAGAATAGTCTTTTAATAAATTATCACTAGTTATATCAATTAAATGTAGAAGATTTTTACATCTTTCTACGTGCCTTAAAAATTTATCACCCAAACCAATTCCCTCATGCGCCCCTTCAATTAATCCAGGTATATCTGCAAGAGTAATTTCTTTGTCATCATAATTTGTAACTCCTAAATTTGGATTAATTGTAGTAAATGGATAGTTTGCAATTTTTGGTGTTGCGCTTGTAAGAGCTGATAATAAACTTGATTTACCTGAATTTGGCATTCCAACAATGCCTACATCTGCTATTACTTTAAGTTGTAACCATATCCAAAAACTTTCACCTTTATTTCCATCAGTTTTTTTTCTTGGAGAACGATTTGTTGAACTTTTAAATCTTACATTTCCTAAGCCTCCATTTCCTCCATTGGCAATAATGACTTTTTGTTCAGATTTTGTAAGATCTTCAATTAAAGTGTTATTGTCCTCCTCAAAAATTTGTGTGCCAATAGGAACTTTTAAAACTAAATCTTTTCCACTTTTTCCAGTTTGTTTCTTTCCTTTCCCATCCTGGCCTCTTTCAGCTTTAAAATTTTGGGTATATCTAAAATCAATAAGTGTATTTAAATTCTTGTCAGCAATAAATATTATTGATCCCCCTTTGCCTCCATCACCTCCATCGGGACCCCCGAACTCGATAAATTTCTCCCTTCGAAAACTCGCAGAGCCCGAGCCTCCATTACCAGCTTTTATATATATTTTTATTTGATCTAAGAATTTCATAATTCAACTGCAATAAATTTAATTTTGAAGTTGTAGGGAATTAACTGGGGATAACAGAAACAAATGTTCTGTTTAGTTTTGAAGTTTTGAAATGAACTTTCCCTTTTATCAATGAGAATATTGAATGGTCTCTACCCATACCCACATGGTTACCAGGGTGTATTTTTGTACCTCTCTGTCTCACAATAATATTTCCTGGTAAAACTAACTGTCCGCCATATCTTTTTACACCAAGACGCCTACCTGCACTATCTCGGCCATTTCGCGACGATCCACCTGCTTTTTTTGTTGCCATGTTTAATAATCCTTTTTTTATTCTATCACTTTTTTTTTGTTGTTAAAGGTTTCTTTTTAGTTACTTTTTTTTCAGTATTATCAGTAACTTTTTTTTCTTTTTCTTCTATTTTTTTTAATGATTTTGTAATTTTTTGCTTTTTTTCAATTTGAATTTTATTAGCTTCTTTTATTTGAGTTTGTCTTACTCTTTCAGCTTTTACCACTTCTTTAGTTAATTTTTTTTGCGGCCCTGCTTCAGAGATTAATTTTCCATTTTTTGAGAAAATTTTTGTTATCCTAATAAGTGAAATTGGTTGTCTGTGACCATATTTTTTTCTTGAATTTTTTCTTCTTCTTTTTTTAAAAACTAAAATAGTTTTATTTTTTATATTTCTTAATATAGTAGCTTCGACCTTTGCACCTTGAATATTTGGATTTCCAATTTCTGTTGTTTTATCATCATTCAAAAATAGAACATTTTTGAATTCTACAGTTTTTCCTTCTTTATCATTGAGTCTTTCAATCTTCAGAATTTCGCTTGCTGAAACCTTATATTGTTTGCCACCTGTTTGTATAACTGCGAAAGACATTGTTTTAATTTCATATTTGGAAATAGAGGCAATATAGCTTTCTAACTTCTTATGTCAAGTTATAACAATGATTAAAAACTGTCTTTTAGATCTCTAACTTTCTTGAAAACTTTGGAATCTTCTTGATTTTTCATATCTAGTTTAATTTTGAGCTCTTTTTGGTCACATCTTAAAAAAATATTTGATTTCAATTCATCTCCCAAAGTAGATGGAATTGTTGGCAAATTTTCTGATCTTAATTTCTTAATTTTTTCAAACTTTTTTTTTAGATCAATATTATTACTCTCATATTTCATGCAAAATTCTGCATTTTTGTAAGTGTATTCATGACCACAATAGATTTTTGTATCTTCAGGGAGTTTTTTAATTTTGTTCAATGAAGCAAGCATTTGTTTATGGTTTCCTTCAAAAATTCTTCCACATCCTAGAGAAAATAATGTATCTCCAGTAAATGCAATTTTTTCTTTTTCAAAAAAAAAACATATATGACCCAAAGTGTGACCAGGAATATGGAATATTTTAGTAGTTAAATTTCCAAAATTCCATATTTCTTTGTCCCTAATAGTTATATCAATACCGGGTATTCTATGTTTGTCACCTTCAAATCCTACTATTTTTGCATTGTATATTTTTTTCAACTCAATGTTTCCGCCGACATGATCAAAATGGTGGTGCGTATTTAATATATAATTTAATTTAAGATTTTCTTTTTTCAAAAAAGAAATTATTGGTTTAGCTTCTGAGGGATCAATCACTCCTGTAGTCTTAGAATTATCATC
>CACFOR010000003.1:0-80000 GCA_902567785.1 uncultured Pelagibacteraceae bacterium
CATAATAAAAAAATCAAAGATGTCGCAAATCTTTTGGTTACAATATTTAGTATAATAATCCCTGTAATAATTTTAATTTTATTAATATATAAAATTTAATGAGTGCATATAATATAATTGATCACGAATACGATGTTCTGGTTGTAGGTGCTGGAGGATCAGGTTTGAGAGCAGCTGTCGGATTAAGTGAATCTGGTTTAAAAACTGCCTGCATATCAAAAGTGTTTCCAACTAGAAGTCATACAGCAGCAGCCCAAGGTGGAATTTCAGCAGCTTTGGGAAATGCAGGTGAAGATGATTGGCGTTGGCATATGTATGATACTGTTAAGGGATCAGATTGGTTAGGAGATCAAGATTGTATAGAATATTTATGTAAAGAGGCACCGGAGGCAGTTATAGAACTTGAACATTATGGTGTACCCTTTAGCAGAACTAAAGATGGAAAAATATATCAACGGGCATTTGGAGGCATGACAAAAAATTATGGAAATGAACCAGTGCAAAGAACTTGTGCTGCTGCAGATAGAACAGGTCATGCAATTTTACATACATTATATGGGCAAGCACTTAAACATAAGACAGAATTTTTCATCGAATATTTTGCTTTAGATTTATTAATGAAAAATGGAGAGTGCAAAGGTGTGTTGGCTTGGAATTTAAATGATGGAACTATTCATCGATTTAGATCGCATATTACAATTTTAGCTACAGGAGGTTATGGTAAAATTTATTATTCAGCTACAGCAGCACATACATGTACTGGAGATGGGAATGGAATGGCTTTAAGAGCTGGGCTACCATTGCAAGATATGGAATTTGTTCAATTTCATCCTACAGGTCTTTATGGAATTGGATGTTTAATTTCTGAAGCAGTTAGAGGGGAAGGTGGTTATTTAGTAAATTCTAAAGGCGAACGTTTTATGGAAAAGTATGCACCCAAAGCTAAAGATCTTGCCTCTAGAGATGTGGTAAGCAGATCAATGGCAATAGAAATTAATGAGGGAAGAGGAATAGGAGAAAATAAAGATCACATTCATTTACATATTAATCATATAGATCGAAAAATTATAGAAAGTCGTTTACCAGGCATCTCTGAATCTGTAGAAACTTTTGTACATCGAGATGTAACCAAGGATCCAATCCCAGTTGTACCAACAGTTCATTATAATATGGGAGGCATACCCACAAACTATAAAGCAGAAGTTATAACATCAAATGGAAATGATAAAACTGTCCCAGGATTAATGGCTATAGGAGAGGCAGCTTGTGTGTCGGTACATGGAGCAAACAGGTTAGGTTCCAATTCGTTGATAGACTTGGTTGTTTTTGGAAAAGCTGCAGCTAAGAGAGCTATAGAGTTGGTCAGACCAAATTCACCACATGAAAAAATTTCACAGACTGAAACTGAAAAGTCTCTTGATAGGTTTGATAAATTAAGAAAGGGAAAAGGTTCAAATAAAACTTCAGAACTTAGATTATCGATGCAAAAAACAATGCAATCAAAATGTGCTGTGTTTAGAACTGAAAAAACTTTAAAGAAAGGAATTGACGAAATTAAAAAGCCTTTTAAAGGAATGGAATCTATATCAGTCAAAGATAGATCTTTAATTTTCAATACAGATTTAATGGAAACATTAGAATTTGATAATCTTATCCGCCAAGCAATCACAACTATGGAATCGGCTTATTATAGAAAAGAAAGTCGAGGTGCTCATGCTAGAGAAGATTTTCCAAAAAGAGATGATGAAAATTATATGAAACATACTTTAAGTTGGCACAATGGAAAAGAAGTTAAAATTAATTATCGCAAGGTTAATTTATCAACATTGACAAACGATGTTCAAACTTTTCCACCAAAAGAAAGAGTTTATTAATGTTACAATTTAATCTTCCAAAAAATTCTAAAATTTTAAAAGGACAATACTTTAAAGACAAAACAGGATCTTCAAACATAAAAATAGTCCATATTTATAGATGGAATCCTGAAAAAAATGAAAACCCTAGGGAAGACACTTTTGAAGTAGATTTAAACACATGTGGAAATAAAGTATTAGATATTTTGAATAAAATAAAAAATGAAATAGATTCATCTTTAACATTTAGAAAATCATGTGCCCACGGCGTATGCGGATCTTGTGCTATGAATGTTGATGGTCAGAATACATTATCTTGTATGAAATCACACAAAGATATAAAGGGTGATTTACGTATTTTTCCTCTGCCGCATTTAAAGGTTGTGAAAGACCTAGTAGCAGATTTAAGTACATTATATAAACAATATGAATCAATAGAACCTTGGCTAAAAATAAAAAAAACTAAATCTAAAAAAAATGAAATTAATCAATCTAAAAAAAATAGAGAAAAGCTTGATGGCTTATACGAGTGTATCATGTGCGCTTGCTGTTCAACTTCTTGCCCAAGTTATTGGTGGAATGGAGAGAGTTATCTAGGACCTGCAGTTTTGCTCCAAGCATATCGTTGGATATCAGATAGTAGAGATGATGAAAAAAAGGAAAGGTTAAAAATGGTAGCTGATAAACTTAAATTATATAGGTGTCATACCATAATGAATTGTACTAGTTCTTGTCCAAAAGGCTTGAATCCGGCAAAGGCTATAGGTTCAATTAAAAAAATGCTTGCAACAAGCTAGAAGCTTAATTAAATCATTTTAGGCAGAAATGAATTCAATTCAACACTTTATAGATGGTAAAATAACTAGGGGGTCTTCTAAGAAAAAATCCAAAGTATTTAATCCAGCTACCGGTGAACAAACGGCTGAAGTAAATTTAGCTTCTAAGGCTGATACAGACTTAGCTGTAGAAAAAGCAAAAAAAGCTTTTTTAGACTGGTCTAGAAAACCACCAGCACAAAGAGCTAGAATAATATTTAAATTTAAAGAGTTAATAGAAAAAAATTCAGATGAAATAACTAAACTTATAGTTTCTGAACATGGCAAAGTTTATGAAGATGCTAAGGGTTCACTAACTAGAGGATTAGAAGTAGTAGAGTTTGCTTGTGGCATACCTCATCTTCTTAAAGGAGAATTTACAGAGAATGTCGGGACAGATGTTGACAGTTGGTCAATAAGGCAACCATTAGGGGTCTGCGCAGGTATTACGCCTTTTAATTTTCCTGCAATGGTTCCAATGTGGATGTTTCCAATGGCTATAGCATGTGGAAATACATTTGTTTTAAAACCTAGTGAAAAGGATCCGTCATGTTCAATTAAATTAGCAGAATTATTTAAACAGGCAGGGTTGCCCGATGGGGTTTTTAATGTTGTTAATGGAGACAAGGAAGCAGTAGATGCTTTATTAACAAACAAAGATGTAG
This sequence comes from uncultured Pelagibacteraceae bacterium, assembly GCA_902567785.1. GTDB lineage: Bacteria > Pseudomonadota > Alphaproteobacteria > Pelagibacterales > Pelagibacteraceae > AG-414-E02. The sequence goes on from CACFOR010000003.1 coordinate 3,334, forward strand.
TTGCTATAAGTTTTGTTGGCTCCACACCAATTGCAAAATATATTTATGAAAATGCTGCAAAAAATGAAAAAAGAGTTCAAGCTTTAGGAGGTGCAAAAAATCATTGTGTAGTTATGCCAGATAGTGATCTAGATCAAGCTGTAAATGGTTTAATGGGAGCAGCTTATGGTTCAGCAGGAGAAAGATGTATGGCTCAATCAGTTGCTGTAGCTGTAGGCAAAATAGGAGATACTCTTGTAAGCAAACTTGCAAAAAAAGTTCAGGCATTAAAGGTTGGACCTGGTCTTGATAAAAGTTCAGAAATGGGACCATTGGTTACAAAAGAACATTTAGAAAAAGTCAAAGGTTATGTGAATTTGGGAGTTAAAGAAGGAGCAAATCTTGTTGTTGATGGAAGAAATATAAAATTACAAGGTTATGAAAAAGGTTTTTATATTGGAGGATGTCTTTTTGATAATGTTGATAAGAAAATGAGAATTTATAAAGAAGAAATTTTTGGCCCAGTTCTTTCAGTAGTAAGAGTAAAAGATTTTGAATCAGCTGTTAATTTGGTAAACGAACATGAGTTTGGAAATGGTACAAGCATTTATACTAGAGATGGAGATGTAGGAAGAACCTTTGCAAGTAAAATTAAGATTGGAATGGTTGGAATTAACATTCCCATACCTGTTCCAGTTGCCTATCATTCATTTGGTGGTTGGAAGAGATCGTTATTTGGAGATCAGCATATGCATGGACCCGAAGGTGTAAGATTTTATACAAAATTAAAAACTATTACTTCAAAATGGCCCACAGGTATAAGATCTGATCCAGAATTTGTAATGCCAATAATGAAATAAATTATAAATGACAAAAAAAATTACATTAATAGGAGCTGGACAAATTGGGGGCACATTAGCACATCTGATTAGTATTAAAGAACTCGGTGATATAGTACTTTTTGATGTTGCTGAAGATTTAGCAAAAGGAAAAGCATTGGATATAGCTCAATCAACCTCAGTTGATGGATTAAACGTAAATTTAATTGGAACCAGCAGTTATAAAGATACAGAAAATTCTGATGTAATAATTATTACAGCAGGTGTTGCAAGAAAGCCAGGAATGACCAGAGATGATTTGCTTGCAACAAATTTAAAAATTATAAAAAAAGTTGGTGAAGAGGTAAAAAGGACATCTCCGAATGCTTTTGTAATTTGTATTACAAACCCACTAGATATAATTGTAATGGCACTTCAAAAGTATTCTGGATTGCCTACAAATAAAGTTGTTGGAATGGCTGGGATTTTAGATTCATCAAGGTTTAAATATTTCCTTTCTCAAGAACTTAAAGTTCCAGTTAAAAATATAGAAACTTTAGTACTAGGCGGCCATGGTGATACAATGGTTCCTATGCCAAACCATACTACTGTTAACGGAAAATCTTTATCTGATTTGATAAAAAAAGAAAAATTAGAATTAATAATTGACAGAACAAGAAAAGGTGGAGCAGAAATTATTAAATTTCTCCAAAAAGGTTCAGCATTTTATGCACCAGCAGCTTCAGGAGTTGAAATGGCAGAATCATATTTAAAAGATCTAAAAAAAACATTACCTTGTGCTGCCTATCTTAATGGAGAGTACGGAGTAAAGCATTTATATGCAGGAGTTCCTGTAGTAATAGGAAAAAATGGTGTTGAAAAAGTTATAGAAATTAATTTATCAAATGAAGAAAAGGAACAATTCAATTTATCAATAAAAGCAGTAAAAGATTTATATCAAACGGCAAAAAATATCGATAAAAATTTATAAGTATTTAAAAGAACTCAATAATGAAAAATATCATATTATTTAATAATAAGTTTTTTACATTTATTGCACTTTTTCTTTTTTCCTTTCTAATAAATCAGTACTATGGAAATATTGGAGTTTTCCCTGTAGATAGTTTTTCTCATTTTGATACAGGATATAGAATTTTATTAAATGAGCACCCTTTTAAAGATTACTGGATTATTTCAGGACCATTTATAGATTATTTCCAAGCACTTTTTTTTTATTTGTTTGGAGTTAACTGGCAAATTTATGTATTACATGCTTCAGTTATTAATGCGATTTTAACGATTATAACTTATATAGTTTTAAGAAATTTTAATTTAGATCCTATCTATAGTTTTATTTATTCTTTATTTTTTTCAATTCTTGCTTATCCTTCTAGCGGGACTCCTTTTGTAGATCATCATTCAGCTTTTTTTTCTTTAATGGGTATTTATTTTTTGATATTAGCAATTAAAAATAATGCAATTTATTACTGGATTTTATTACCTGTAGCTTTTACCTTTGCATTTTTATCAAAACAGGTTCCAGCAACATATATAATAATATCAGCACTTTTAATTTTGATTTTTTATTCTATATCTCTTAAAAAATTTAAATGGATTGTTTATTCATTTTTAAGTTTTATTTTTACAATATTATTTGTAATAATTTTTGGAAAATTTCAGGGAATTAGTTTATCTTCCTTTTTCGAACAATATATTTTGTATCCGCAAACAATAGGGAATAAAAGATTTAGCAACCTAGGACTTGATTTTAATAATTTAATCGCACATTTTAAGTTCATATATATATCATTGTTACCATTGATTTATATTAATTTAAGGAATTTATTTTCAGAAAAAAAATATTTTAAAAGTAAAAATTTTTTTTATTTCTTGATTTTAATTTTATTAACATTTTCATTGATCTTTCATCAGCTACTAACAAGAAATCAAACTTTTATATTTTTTTTAATTCCAATTTTAATTGCATTTTCTCACATCAGTATTAATTCAAATAAACTTATCGTATCAGTCATGCTTATATTATTTTGTTTAGGTATTACGACAAAATATCATCTTAGATTTAACGAAAATAGAAAGTTCCATGAGCTGACCTATTCAGATTTTAATTTAGCAGTTAATGCTGAAAAAATAGATAAAAAATTTTCAGGATTAAAATGGATTAGTCCAGAATATAGCGAAAATCCTAAAGAAGAAATATATTTAATTAATGAAGTAAAAAATTACTTTAAAAATGATAATAGAAATAAAATGATTATGACAAATTATTCTTTTTTCTCTGCAATTTTAGAAAATAAAACTTTTTCTACCACAAGATGGCATATATTTGATGGAACTGACTATCCTCAAGTTAATAGCCAGTATTTTATGAGTTATAAGAAACTGATAGTAAATTCATTAAAAAATAATAATATACAAGTTGTTTATACAGTACATCCTGTACAATCATCAAATTTATATGACTATGTCGATGATGAATGTTTTGAAGAGAATAAAATAAACAAAATATTAACAAGTTATGAAATAAAAAATTGTAAAGAAATTGATGGCGAAAGTTAATGAATATTCACGAACATCAAGCTAAAGAAATACTAAAAAGATTTGGCATTCCCATTTTAAATGGTGTTGTAATTTATGATCCTATTGAAGTAAGTAAAAAAATAGAAAAATTAAATTCTTCCAATTTTGTTATAAAAGCCCAAATCCATGCTGGTGGCAGAGGAAAGGCTGGTGGAATTAAAATAATAAAAAATTTAGATGAAATAAATAAAGAAGTAAAAAATATGTTTGGAAAAATACTTATTACCCACCAAACTGGTTCAGCTGGAAAAAAAGTTAAAAGAATATATATTGAGGAAACCTGCGAAATAAAAAAAGAATTCTACCTTTCCTGTTTGGTTGATAGATCTAGTTCAAAAATTGCCTTTATTAGTAGCATTGAGGGTGGAGTTGATATTGAAAAAGTTGCAAAAAAAAATCCTGAGAAAATTACCACGGTTAAGCTAAATTTTTCTACATCAATTAAAGATGAAGAAATTAATAAGATAGTAAAGCCATTCAATTTATCAGAAAAATTAAAAAATAAAGCTTTTAAACTTATTAAATCAATTCACAAAATTTTAATCGAGAAAGATGCAAATTTAATTGAAATAAATCCACTAGTTTTAACAAATAACGAAGAATTAATATGTTTAGATGCAAAGATTAATTTTGATGATAATGCATTATACCGTCATGAAGATATTTTATTTTTAAAAGATCCAAACGAAATAGATCCTACAGAATTAGAAGCCAGCAAATATGATTTATCTTATATAAAATTAGACGGAACAATTGGTTGTATGGTGAATGGCGCAGGTTTAGCTATGGCAACTTTGGATATTATTAAATTATATGGATCTGAACCTGCTAATTTTCTTGATGTGGGTGGAGGGGCTTCGAAGGAAAAAGTATCAGCTGCATTTAAAATTATTCTGTCAGATAAAAATGTAAAAGGAATTTTAATAAATATCTTTGGTGGAATCATGAGATGTGATGTTCTTGCTCAAGGAGTAGTTGATGCCGCAAAAGAAATTAATTTATCAGTACCTTTGGTTGTTAGATTAGCAGGTACAAATGTCAAATTAGGTAAAGAAATTTTAGAAAAATCAAATTTAAAAATTATATCAGCAAATAATTTATCTGATGCTGCAAAAAAAATAGTAGAGGTAACAAAATAATATGTCTGTTTTAATCAATAAAAATACGAGAGTAATTTGTCAGGGTTTTACAGGTTCTCATGGAACTTTTCATTCAGAACAAGCAATTGCCTATGGAACTAATTTAGTTGGTGGTGTCACGCCAAAAAAAGGTGGACAAGTTCATTTGGGTAAGCCTGTTTTTAATACAGTTGAAGAGGCTGTAAAAAAAACTAGAGCAAATGCAACAATGATTTATGTCCCCGCCAAATTTGCTGCTTCGGCAATAATAGAAGCTATCGAAAGTGAAATTCCTTTGATTGTTTGTATAACAGAAGGAATTCCAGTTTTAGATATGGTCAAAGTTAAAGAAAAATTAGGTAAATCAAAATCTCGTTTAATCGGACCAAATTGCCCAGGAATTATTACGCCTGAAGAGTGTAAAATTGGAATTATGCCAGGAAATATTCATAAAAAAGGTTCATGTGGAATTGTATCTCGTTCTGGAACACTTACTTATGAGGCTGTTGCACAAACAAGCCAAAATGGATTAGGTCAGTCGACAGTTATAGGTATTGGTGGTGATCCTATTAGCGGAACAAGTTTTATAGATTGTTTAGAACTTTTTTTAAAAGATAAAAAAACAGAATCAATTTTATTAATAGGAGAAATAGGAGGATCTTCAGAAGAAGAAGCGGCAGAATTTATAAAATCTTCAAAAACCAAAAAAATAATAGTTGGATTTATTGCAGGCAAAACTGCTCCTCCAGGAAGAAGAATGGGACATGCGGGAGCCATTATATCAGGTGGAAAGGGTAATGCTGAAGATAAAATAGAAAAAATGAAGTCAAGTGGTATTTTTATAGCAGAGTCACCAGCAGAAATTGGTAAAACCTTGCACGACAAACTTGCAAGATAGTTTTAACGATTTTATACTAAACAAAATTTATTTTTCAGTTCATGACAACAAATAAAGATAACTTAACTTTTGAAAAAACTTCTTTTTTACATGGGGTAAATAGTCCTTTTATTAAAGAATTATATCTAAAATATTTAAATGATCCAAAATCTATACCTACGAGCTGGATTGAATTTTTTGATGGACTTAAAGATGATCAAGAAACTATCAAAAAGGAAATATCGGGACCAAGTTGGGCACCAAGAAAAAAAATTAATTTAGAAATTAATCTTGATCAAAGAGATATAGATGAAAATAAAAAGTCTGCTAATAATAGAACTTTGATTACGGAGGTAAGTAGTGAAAAAGAAAAGGAAGAATCTGTAAAAGCTATTGCTTTAATCAGGGCATATAGAATTAGAGGCCATCTTATTGCGAATCTCGATCCACTCGGAATGATGAAAAGAAAATATCTTGAAGATTTACATCCATCAGACCACGGTTTTAAAAAAGAAGATTACAATAAAAAAATTTATTTAGGAGCATATATGCACCAGGGATATGGAAGTATTAACGAAATTCTTTCATTTTTCAGAAAAATATATTGTTCAACAATTGGAGTTGAGTATATGCATATTTCAGACCCAATTGAAAAAGTATGGTTTAGAGAACGGATGGAAAAATCAGAAAACCAGTTAAAATTTACTGAAAATGGAAAAAAAGCAATTTTAAATAAATTAATTCAAGCAGAAGGATTTGAAAAATTTCTAGCTATTAAATTTGTCGGTACAAAAAGATTTGGAATTGATGGTGGGGAAGCTTTAATACCAGCTTTAGAACAATTAGTGAAACGAGGAGGTCAACTTGGAGTTAAAGAAATTAAAATTGGCCAACCACACAGAGGAAGGTTAAATATTTTAGCAAACGTATTACAAAAATCTTACAAAAGAATGTTTAATGAATTTGCCGGCGAGTATGCTTCCTTTAGCGCCGATTCTACCGGGGATGTTAAATATCATTTAGGAGCTTCATCAAATAGAGAATTTGATGGCAATTTAGTTCATATTTCTTTGACGGATAACCCCTCACACCTTGAAGCTGTGAATCCCGTAGTATTAGGGCAAACACGTGCTAAACAATTTTTTCATAAAGATAAAAAAAGAAGACAAGTAGTCCCAATTTTAATTCATGGAGATGCTGCATTTGCCGGACAAGGAGTTGTAGCAGAATGTTTTGCAATGTCAGGGCTTCCAGGTCACAATACTGGCGGAACAATACATATTATTATTAATAATCAAATTGGATTTACAACAAGCCCAAAATTTGCAAGATCTTCTCCTTACCCATCTGATTTAGCAAAAATGGTTGATGCACCAATTTTACATGTGAATGGAGATGATCCAGAAGCCGTCGTTCATTGTGCAAGAATAGCCATGGAATTTAGGCAAAAATTTAATCGAGATGTAGTAATAGACATAATTTGTTACAGAAGATTTGGCCACAATGAAGGTGATGAGCCTTCTTTTACTCAACCCGTGATGTATGCAAATATTAAAAAGCATCCATCAACATTAAATATTTACGCTAATAAATTGATTAAAGAAGAAACTATTACCAAGGAAGAATTTAATAAAATGAAAATCAAATTTAAAAATCTTCTTGAAGAACAATTTAAAACAGCCAAAGAATATAAGCCAAAATTAGAATGGTACGAAGGTGTTTGGTCAAGATATAAACCAGAAAGAGGAAAAGATAAAAGAGGAGTTACTGGTGTATCAATAGAAAAATTAAAAAAAATTGGAGAAAAAATTACAGAAATTCCAAAAGAATTTAATATTCATTCAACCATAAAAAAAATTTTTGAGAATAAAAAGAAAATGTTTTTAACAGGAAAAGGATTTGATTGGGCTACAGCAGAACAATTGGCATTTGGAACTTTATTGGATGAAGGATATCCCGTTAGGCTTTCCGGCCAAGATTCTGGTAGAGGTACTTTTAGTCAACGTCATTCTGTTCTTAGAGACCAAAAAGATAGCACTTATTATACTCCCTTGAATAATATTTCAAAAAAGCAAAAGAGATATGAGGTAATTGATAGTTTACTTTCAGAAATGGCTGTTCTTGGATTTGAATATGGATACGCATTGTCAGAGCCCAAAACATTAGTGGTTTGGGAAGCTCAATTCGGTGATTTTGCAAATGGAGCACAAGTTATAATAGATCAATTTATTACCTCTGCAGAAAGAAAATGGGCTAGAGCAAATGGTTTAGTGATGTTATTGCCGCATGGTTATGAAGGTCAAGGTCCAGAACATTCTTCAGCAAGATTAGAAAGATTTTTACAGTTGTGTGCACAAGAAAATATTCAAGTAGTGAATTGCACTACTCCTGCAAATTATTTTCATGTTTTAAGAAGACAAATACACAGAGATTTCAGAAAACCTTTAATTATAATGACTCCAAAATCTTTGTTAAGAAATAAAAGATGCACTTCAAATATAGAAGACTTTACTAAAAAAAATACATTTCATAGAGTTCTTAATGACCATGCTGATTTTAAAAAATATGGTCTGATTCAGCTTAAAAAAGATAAAAAAATAAAAAAGGTAGTTATATGTTCTGGAAAAATTTATTTTGATTTGCTTGAAGCTAGAGAAAAGATAAAAAATGATCAAGTATTTTTTATAAGATTGGAGCAATTATATCCTTTTCCAGTAAAAACACTTGCTAAAGAATTAAAAAGATTCAGAAAAAATTCAAAATTTTATTGGTGTCAAGAGGAGCCTCAAAATATGGGAGCTTGGAACTCTGCAAGAAATTATATTCAATGGAGCTTAGATTACATAGGAGCAGAAAATAAAGAAATCAAATATATTGGTAGAAAACCTGCCGCATCTCCTGCTAGTGGATATCTTAAAAAACATCTTGCACAGCAGAAAGAGATCTTGCATAAGGTACTTAGCTAGATATGGCAAATCAAATTTTAGTTCCAACTTTAGGAGAATCTGTTACAGAGGCAACTGTATCGAAATGGCTTAAACAGGTTGGTGAAAAAGTTGATTCAGACGAACCTTTAGTTGAGTTAGAAACTGACAAGGTAAATGTAGAAGTTCCCTCACCCACAGCCGGAACCTTATCATCAATCAAGGCAAAAGAAGGAGATGTTGTTGAAGTTGGAACATTATTAGCTACAGTTAACGAAGAAAATACATCATCATCTAAAGAAAAATCAGAAGATGAAAAAAAAGTATATACACCACCCAAAAAGACAGAGAAAAAAAATATCACAAAAGCTAAAAAAACAATTTCTAAAAAAGAAGAAATTTTAAATCTTGATGAACAAGTTAGCAAAGAAAACCCTGATGAGACTTTAGTTTTAGATACTTTGGCTATGGATACTAATAAAGAAGTAGAAGTAGAAGTAAATGAAGAAAAATATATTCCTCCAAAAACCAAAAGAAATTTGTCTCCCGCTGTTAGAAAAATTGTTGAAGAGAATGATATTGATTTATCTACTATTGCAGGCACAGGTAAAGCTGGAAGAATTTCCAAAGGTGATTTAATTAATTTGATGGGTAACATCCCAGAGCCTTCAAAAAGAAAATCTACTCATGGAGAGGAAGAAAAAGTGAAAATGACACGGTTAAGACTAACAATTGCAAAAAGATTAAAAGAGGCACAAGATTCTGCAGCAATGTTAACTACTTTTAATGAAGTAGATATGAATACAATTATACAAATGAAAGAAGATTATAAAGAGGACTTTCAAAAAAAATATTCTGTTAAATTAGGCTTTATGTCTTTTTTCGTTAAAGCATCTGTTGTTGCACTTAAAAATTTTCCTTCAGTGAATGCAGAAATTGATGGAGATCATATTATATACAAAAACTATTATAATATTTCTATTGCAATTGGTACTGACCGAGGATTGGTTGTTCCAGTACTTAAAAAAGCAGATGAACTATCTTTTGCAGATATAGAAAGAAATATTTTTTTATTATCAGAAAAAGCTAAAAAAGGAAAAATAACAATTAATGATTTACAAGGTGGTACTTTCACAATTAGTAATGGCGGTATTTATGGATCCATGCTTTCTACACCGATATTAAATCCTCCTCAAACAGGTATTTTAGGCATGCACAACATAGTTGAAAGACCTGTGGTTAAAGAAGGCAATATTGTTGCAAGGCCAATAATGTATTTAGCTTTATCTTATGACCATAGAATAATAGATGGTAAGGAAGCTGTTTCGTTTTTAAAAACAATTAAACAATGTCTTGAAGAACCACGTAGGCTATTTTTAGATATTTAATAATGGATAAAAATTTTGATCTTGTCGTAATTGGAGCAGGTCCTGGCGGTTATGTTTGTGCAATAAGAGCCGCTCAGCTTGGATTAAAAACAGCCTGTGTAGAATCAAGAAAGACTCTGGGAGGAACTTGCTTAAATGTTGGATGTATTCCATCCAAAAGTTTACTTAATGCTTCGGAAATGTACCACAAAGCAAAAAAAGAATTTAGCAGTTTAGGAATTGAAAGTGATAACATTAAATTAAACCTATCTAAAATGATGAACAATAAAAATAAATCAGTATTAACCTTGACCAAAGGGGTGGAATTTTTGTTTAAAAAAAATAAAATTACCCACTTAAAAGGTAAAGGTGAAGTCTCTTCTAAAAATACTGTAGTAGTTACTGACGATTCTGGAAAAAAGACAAAATATACTGCAAAAAATATTGTAATTAGCACAGGTTCAGTCCCAACATCTTTGCCGGGTATAAAAATTGATGAAAAAACTATTGTCTCATCAACCGGAGCTTTATCTTTTGATCAACCGCCAAAAGAATTAATTGTTATAGGAGGAGGTTATATAGGATTAGAATTATCAAGTGTTTGGAAAAGATTGGGAACAAATGTAACCGTGATTGAGTTTTTGGATCATATACTTCCTGGCATGGATAAAGATATTTCTAGTGAATTTTTAAAAATACTAAATAAACAGGGAATTAATTTTAAGTTAAACTCAAAAGTAATTGAAGTTAAAGCTATAAAAGATAAAGCAGTTGTAGATTTTACAAATAACAAAACTAACAAAAGAGAAAGAATAGAATGTGATAAAGTACTTGTTGCGGTAGGAAGAAAATCTAATATTGAAAAAAATATTTTAGATTTAGGTATTAAAGTAGATAAACAAAAAAAAATTGAAGTGAACAAAAAATTTGAAACTTCTATAAAAAATATTTATGCAATAGGAGATGTAATAAATAAAGGACCTATGCTTGCTCATAAAGCGGAGGATGAAGGGATAGCGGTTGCAGAAATAATTGCTGGGCAGGCAGGCCATGTTAATTACGAAGTTATTCCAGCTGTTATTTATACAAATCCTGAAGTAGCTACAGTAGGCAAAAACGAAGAGCAGTTAAAAAAAGAAAATATAAAGTACCGTATTGGCAAGTTTCCTTTTTTAGCGAATTCAAGAGCAAAAGTTAATAATGAAACAGAAGGTTTTGTTAAAATAATTGCTGAGGAAAAAACTGATAAGGTTTTAGGAGTTTCAATTATTAGTGCCCTTGCTGGGACTATGATTGCAGAGCTAGCAGTTGCTATGGAATTTGGGGCAAGCAGTGAAGATATTGCAAGAACATGCCATGCTCACCCAACTCATAGTGAAGGAGTAAAAGAAGCTGCAATGGCTGTCGACAAGAGACCAATTCATTTTTAATATTTTTTTAAAAAGATGATTAATAAAGCAATGATTTTAGCTGCAGGTTTTGGCAAAAGAATTTCTCCTTTGACTCTTAGCAATCCAAAACCACTCTTAAAAATAGGACAGGAAACATTATTATCAAATACAATAAAATTTTTAGAACTTGCAGGAATTAAACATTTAGTAATTAATGTTCACTATTTAGGAGAGAAGATAATTGATTATATTAAAAAAAATAAATTTAAAGTAAATATTGAAGTGGTAGAAGAAAAAGAAAAAATTTTAGATACAGGCGGTGGCGTTCTTAATGTTATTAAATATTTTTCAGATAAGCCTTTTATTATTATAAATCCAGATACTATATGGAATCATGATTATTTAAAGGATTTAAAATTAATGGAAAAAAAATTTATAGAAAATAAAAAAAATAAATGTTCACTCATGCTCGTAAACAAAAATAAAAGTTTTGATAAAAATATTAATGGTGATTTTAATTTAAAAAATGATTTAATTAATAGGAAAAATAATGATGATTTGAAATATATATTTTCTGGTTTACAAATTATTACTCCCGAAGCTTTTTCTGATATAGACAGCGAAGTTTTTTCAATGAATAAAATTTGGGATAAATTAATTAAAAAAAATGAATTATACGGTGTCGAGAGTAATATAAATTTCTTACATGTAAGTACTCTTGATATTTATAAAAAATTGTTAAAAATAATTTAACCATCAAATAGTAGCTTTTTTGCTCTTTTCTTATCAAGATATTTATATTCTTCTACACTAGAATCTTTTCCAAATTTAATTAACAAAGGATTTCCTGTAGGAATTTCCAATTCCACTATTTTCTTATTTGAAATATTAAAAACTTTTTTCAGTAAAGATCTGCAGCTATTACCATGGAATACGATTAGTATATTCTTTTTAGAATTTATTAATGGTTCAATTTTTTCATTGTAGTAAGGTATTACTCTATCAAAGGTATCCTTAAGAGATTCACACAAAATATTCGTATTAATTTTTTTTTTATAAGGGTGGTTTGGTTCTATAGGGGGAGGTGCTATTTCGAAACTTCTCCGCCAAATATTGACTTGTTCAATTCCATATTTTTTTATGATTTCGTCTCTATTTAGAGAAGTTAAATTACCATAGTGTCTTTCGTTTAGTGCGTTGGTTTTAACAAATTCTATATTTTCTTTCCCTAATATCTTTAATATTATTTCTAAGCTTTTTATGGCTCTTTTTAGTTGAGAGGTGAAATATCCATGAAATTCAATATTTAAATTTTTAATAAGTTTTCCAGCTGATTCAGCTTCTAATTTTCCCTGATCAGTTAACTCAACATCAGCCCAGCCAGTGAATCTCTTTTCTTTATTCCAAAGACTTTGTCCATGTCTTACTAAAATTAGATTATTCATTTTTTATTTTATATATTATAAATGATTATAGGTATTATATATTAATTCAAGTGATTAAAATTTTAAAATTTATTTTTTATATCTCAGTATTATTTTTGATAATAATTTCACTTTATCCAGGAAGCTTATTAGGATATTTGTTTTATGGTGATTTTGGACTTCAACCGAATATAATTGAAAATCCTTTTGGAACTACTATTAATCACTTCATTTATTATTTCTATATTTCATTATTAGGTTTTTTCCTTTTTCTGAATAGTAAAAATTTTGAAAAATTGGCACTGGCATTGTTTTTTTTGTCATTTATTCTTGAAGGTTTCCATTTAATTGTGCCAAATCGTTCTTTTCAAATAGGGGATTTATTAGGAAATATTTTAGGTGTACTAGTTGCATATTTTATCGTAAAGATTTACTTATTCTTTAGAAAAAATGAATAAGTTTGATGAAAGAAAAAAAAGTTTTGAGAAGAAATTTGCAAAAGATGAAGAATTGCAATTTAAAATTTCTGCAAAAAGAAATAAATATCTTGGTCAATGGGTTGCAGAAAAACTTGGCTATAATCCAGAACAAGAAAAAGAATATATACTATCTGTAATTAAAGCTGATTTTGAAGAAGCAGGTGACGAAGATGTTTTTAGAAAAATTAAAGCTGACCTTCAAGATAAAAATATTTCAGATGAAGATATCAGAAAAAAAATGGATGAGCTTAATGAAAAAGCTAAATCTGATTTTATTTAGTTTATTATTTTTTGTTACTGCTTGTTCTTCAGTTCCCAAATATCCTCAAAATGCTTGTAAAATTTTTGGTCAAAACTATCTTTGGTATAAATCTGCCAAAAAAAGTTCCGAAACCTATGGAGCTCCAATACATATTATTTTAGCATTTGTTAACAAAGAGTCTGGTTTTAATAGATGGGCAAAACCTCAAAGGAAAAAATTGTTCAAAGTAATTCCTTATAAACGACCATCAAGTTCTTTTGGATATTCGCAGGCAGTAAAAAAGACTTGGGAGCTTTATAAGGAAGAAACAAATAGTCCTTTAGCTTTACGCGCAAGATTTAAAGATTCAGTTATGTTTATTGGTTGGTATATGCACAAAACCAAGAAAATTAATAAAATTCCACTTAACGACTCATACCGTCAATATTTAAATTATTATTTGGGATGGGGAAATTATGCAAAAAAAGTTTATAAAACCGATAAGAAAGCAATTATTTTTGCAAAAAATGTTCAAAAACAGTCTAATATTTATAAGAGGCAACTAACAGAATGTCAGAAAAATTTAAATAAAAAATATATTATTTTCTAAGTTCTTTGCTAAGTTGAATATCAATCTCATCAATTCTTTTAGTATTTTTGGCAAGCAGAATATACATGGTAGGAGTTACATAAAGCGTAAAGAAAGTAGATATAAGCATACCTCCAAATATTGTTGAACCAACTGCTAAGCGACTTCCTTCTCCAGCACCTGGACCAATATTTCCAATTAATAAAGGAAGCATTGCAATCATAGTTGAAAGTGATGTCATAATAATTGCACGAAATCTTCTTCTACAAGATTCCAAGACTGCACTTTGAATATTTTTTCCAGCACGTCTTAACTGATTAGCCCAGTCCACTATTAAAATTGAATTTTTTGTAGAAATTCCAATTAAAATCACTAACGCAATTTGTGAAAAAATATTTATGCTCGAATTAAAAAGTAGAATAAAAATAATTCCTCCAAATACACTTAAAGGAACGGTTAACATTATTACAGCTGGATGAACAAAACTATTAAAATTTGCAGACATTACTAAAAAGGCAGTTATTAAGGCCAGTATAAAAATTATGAACAATTCATTTGAAGTTTCCTTCAGTTCTTCAGATTTTCCTTTCCATTCAATCCTCACTTCTGGGGTTTTATCTTTTACAGTTTTTTCTAGATAATTTAATGCTTCAGAAAGGGTATAATCCCCAATCAATCTGGCACTAATTGTAACTGCACGTTGTCTATCATAACGAGCTAAAATTTTTGCCGATCCCACCTCATTAAACTCAACAAGATTTGCTAATGATATTAATTTTCCAGTGGTATCAGAACGTACAAAAACTTTACTTAATGTTTCACTTTTTTTTCTATTTTCTATATCAGCTTGAAGAATTATTGGATATTCTTTACCAAGACGATTAAATTTTGTAACAGTTTTTCCTGAAAAAAGTGTATTAATAGTTGAACCAATAGATTCTATAGAAACTCCTAAGTCTTGGGCTTTTTTCCTATTTATAACAAGTTTTATTTCAGGTTTATTTTTGGAATAATCTGATTCAACAGCAGCCAAGTTTTTATTTTTTCTTAATTCTGGCATTATTAAATTTTGCCATACTTCAAGCTGTTCATAGCTATTACCTAACAAAACCATTTGAACTGGCTTGTTGTAACTGCTAACACGAATGCTTTGAGGTGAAATTGGAAAAGCAAGTGCTTGTGGGACAGTTACAATTTTTCCTATAGCTTTTCTCATGATTTTTACCGCACTATCATCTCTATCTTTCCAATTATCCAACAAAGCTATAATAATGAAACTGTTATAAGATTTGCTTGCTCTCCCAAATCCTGGAACTCTCATGATTACTCTTTTGTAAGATTCTCCTTCTTTTTTAATTAAAGGAATTAATCTTTTTTCTATTTCTTCCGCTTTATCAGCTGTATATTGAAATGAACTTCCCTCATCTGTTTTTCCGATTACAAGATAAACACCCCTATCCTCTTGCGGTAATAGTTCCTTTTTAGAAAAATTAAAAAGCAACACAGAAGAAATTACAACAAAACACATAAATCCAACTATGAGTTTTTGTTTATTAATCCAATAATTTAGTGTTTCTGAATAAAATTCTAGAAAAGACTTATAATATTTTTCAAATTTTAGAACAATTTTTGATTTTTTTGTATTTTTATTCAGAAATTTACTTCCAAGCATGGGTGAAAGAGTTAAAGCTACAAAAGAAGAAACAACAATTGCAAAAGTTAAGGAAATTGCTGTTTCTCTAAAAAGAGTTCCAGATATTCCTTCAATAAATATTAATGGTAAGAAGACAGCAACTAAAACTAAGGTAGTTGAAATAATAGCAAATGTGACACTTTTTGATCCATTAACAGAAGCTACCAAAGGAGTCTCTCCATTTTCTACTCTATTATAAATAGCATCTGTCATTATAATAGAATCATCTACCACAATTCCTATCGCCAAAATTGCTGCTAAAAGTACAAAAATATTTATAGATAAATCAAAAAACCAAAGACCTAATGCTGCCGAAATTAGACTAACAGGCAAAGCAACAGCCGGAACTATCACAGCCTTCAAATTTCCCAAAAACAAATATATTATTATTACAACTAATACAAATGCTATTGCTAATGTCTTATATACTTCATTGATTGCAGCATTAATATAAGTTGCCCTATCAAATGAAACACCTAATTTTAAACTATCGGGTAAAGATTTTTGAACAATCTTTATACGTTCTCTTACTCGTTTTGATAATTCTACAGTAGAAGCACCGCTTTTTGCATAAATTCCTATTCCCACCACTTTTTCATTTGGTTGCCCGTCTTTACTTTGAGCTTTAAAAAGAGTTTTTTCTGACACAGGCCCAAATTTTACTTCAGCAATGTTTTCTAATCGTATAACGCTGTTTTGAACTTTCTTTATAGGAAGTTGTTTTATCGAAGATAAGCTTTTGTAAGCTTTATCAAGATTGATTGTTAAGTCTATGTTATTTGCTTCTAGGCTTCCCGCAGGAAGACTAATATTTTCTTTTCTTAGAGCTTGCTCAACTTCTTGGACGGTAAGATTATTAGCAGCTAGTTTAGTTGGAGAAATATATATTCTTACACTTAATTCTCGAAGGCCCCCAACCAAGATTCTTCCAACACCTCTAACATTTGAGAAATTGTCTACTAGATATCTTCGTGTGTAGTCTCCAATTTCTAAATCACTCCAGGTGGTTGATGAAACAGAGAGCCACATTGAAGTGGTGAAGCCAGCACTTTGTTTTAGTATTTCTGGTGCATCTGCTTCTTCCGGCAGATTATCAGCAACTCTGCTTACTCTGTCTCTTATATCATTTGTTGCGGCATCAAGATCAATAGATGTATCAAATTCAATTTTAATAGTTGCTCTGCCATTTTCTGAAGTTGAATCTATATTTTTTATTCCTTCAGCTCCTCCAATTACATCTTCTATTATTTCAACTATTTCACTAGAAATAATTTCTGCCGAAGCTCCCTGATAATCTACTTGTACTTGAACCACAGGGGGCTGGAGTCCAGCAGGTAGTTCTCTTACTGGTAATTTCCAAAATACAAATAGTCCAAAAACTACCAAAATCATGGAAAAAACTGCTGATACGACCGGTCTACGAATTGAAAGATCTGTTATAAACATTTTAATTTTTTATTGTGAATTGATAATAGGCTTTACTTTCATGCCAGGTCTAACTTTTGTTAACCCTTCCGCGATTATTTTGTCACCCTCGATTAGACCACTTACAATTTCAAGATTTCCAAGGTTTCGAATTCCTGTTTCAACTTCAGTTTTTTTAATAATGTTATTTTCAATTATTTTGTATACAAATTTTTTGTTTCCCTCATATATTACGCTAGTATCTGCTATGCTTAAGGAATCTTTATCATTATAAAATATTTCAATTTCTAAAAGTGAGCCAGGAATTATTTCAGATTCATCATTATTAATTTTTGCTCTAGCCAATATTGATCTTGTTTGAGCGTCTACACGTGAAGCTACAGATTCAATTTTTCCTTTATAGATTTTATTTTTATAGGCCGAAAATTTAGCATTAAGTTTTAGACCTTTTTTTAAAACAGCAGCATAAACTTCTGGTATTTTTAAATCACACAAAACTTTCTTAGAGTCATCCAATGTTAAGATAATTGTGTTTTCAGAACCTAAGCTGCTTCCACTAATGCCTCTTTTACCAATAACTCCAGCAAAAGGTGCAGTAATGGTTTTGTTAGATAATTTGGCTATAGCGTCACCTTTATTTACTTTTTTGTTAAAGTTAATTGGTTCTAATAATTCATTTTTTTTTATCTTAAATGATAAAGTTTTGCTACTAAGTGAAGTACAGTAGCTTTCTAAAGATTGACTAAAATTTTTCTTTGAAATAATTTCTACTATTACTCCAGGCGGAGGGCGTTTAGAAAACTTCTTTTTAAAGTAAAGTCCAACGGCATATCTTCCAATTATAATCAAAGCGATTACTAGAAAAAATATTATTATGCCAATTGTTATTTTTTTTGATTTTTTCATCTATCTTTTTCCAAATTCAGTCCAGCTACCAATATATATTTTGGGGATATAATCATCATTTATTAAAGAATATGCAAGAGCTAGACTTGCCGCTGTTACTGAACTTCCACAGCTCATAACTATTTTATTACCGCTAATTTCAATAGAATTAAATATATCTCTTAATTTTTTTGTATCCAAAAACGTATTATCTTTTACATTCACAATTTCACTTAGTGGCATAGATTTTGATCCTTCAATAGAACCACTTTTAACCCCAGGTCTTGGCTCAGTTTCTAAACCTAAAAATCTATTTTTGCTTCTAGCGTCTAATACAGTAAATTCCTGTCTTTTTATATTTTCATCAATTTGAGATTTGATTTTGATCATATTTTTATTTTCTTCAGCTTTATATTTTGATGGAATTATTTTAGTTTTGAAATTTGTGACTTTTCGACCTTCCAATTTCCATTTTTTCATTCCACCATTTAGTACTGAAATTAATTTTGGGTCATGTCCGAAAAAAAGAAATTGAAACCAAGCACGACAACTAGAAATTAAATCACTATAACAATAAATAATAATTCTATCGGTATTTAGTATTCCCATTTCAGAGATAGCTTTTTCATGATCATTTAGTGATGGAAGAAAATGACCATGCGGCAAATCTTTTCTCTGACTGGAATTTTTATCTAGGTCAAAAAAAATTGCATTTTCTATGTGTTCTTTATTATATTCTTCTATTGCTTTTCTATTTTTAACTAAATGCCAGGAAGCATCAATAATTTTAACTTTATTTAAATTCTCACTTAGCCAACTTGTTGAAACTAAAGTCATCTTTTATTTCGTTTTTCAAAATATTTTTGATGATACTCTTCTGCTTTAGAATAATTTTTTTCTTTCCTAATAACTGTAACTACTTTACCGTTAAGTTTTTTATTAACCTCATCTAATATTTTTTGAGCAGATACTTTTTCTTGTTCAGTTGTGTAAAAAATCTCTGACCGATATTGATAACCAATATTAGGACCTTGGCGATTAAGAGTTGTTGGATCATGTATTTTAAAGAATAATCTAGCTACATCTTCATAAGAAATTATTTTAGGGTCGAATGTAACTTTAACAACTTCTATGTGCTCAGTATCACCTCCGCAAACTTCTTCATAAGTCACTTTTGGATTTTTTCCACCACAATACCCACATTCTGTTGAAATAATACCAGGAACACCTTGATATTCAGTTTCATCCCAGAAGCAACCAATTCCACCTATAAATATTTGCATAAAATTTTTTAATTTAGTGGTAAATATAAATTAATTTATCAAAATGATCAAAAACCAAAATCACCTAGGGGCTCTATGCATGATATTAAGCGTTTTATTTTTCTCGTTTATGGACTGCCTAATTAAAATAACCGCTACAGACTTTGCTGTTGGACAAGTTATGTTTAGCCGAGCTTTATTTGGCCTAATTCCAATATTTTTTTTGATACCCAAGAAAAGATTAAAAAATTTTTATAAAACAAAACATATAAGTCTTCACTTTCACCGAAGTTTCTGGGGAGCTATTGCGATGTATGCTATTTTTGTTGGAATTAGAAATTTGGGTTTAGCAGAGGTTACATCAATAGCTTTTTCAGGTCCCATTTGGGTTGTTATATTTTCTATTTTATTTTTAGGTGAAAAAATAAGAGCTAAACGTTGGATTGCAGTAGGCCTAGGCTTTGTAGGAGTTATTATAATTTCAAAACCCGGATTTGATAATTTAAATTTTTATTATATTTATCCAATAATATTTACACTTGGATTTGCAAGTGTATCTATTTTTATTAGAAAATTAACTTTAGTAAATGAACCTATTTACTTGATAGCTTTTTATTTTTCAATTTGTTCTGGAGCTATGGGGCTTTTAACTTTGCCATTTGGAGGATGGGTTATGCCAACATTATATGAGTTAGGTTTATTAATTTTAATTGGATTGTTTGGAAGCATTGCGAACCTACTTTTGACTCAAAGTTATAAATTAGCTGAAGTTTCTCTAACAACACCTTTAAAATATTTATCATTAGTTCTGGCCATTATTTTCGGATTTTATTTCTTTAACGAAATCCCGACAGTTTATACATTAATAGGCGCTAGTTTAATTGTAGTTTCATCTGCTATAATTTTTATAAGAGAGCACCAGTTAAAAAAACCTATTACTTTACCTAGGCAGCAATGAAACGTCCCCCGGTTTATTGGAAAAAAGCAAAACGAACATTATCTAAGAGAGATTTTGTTTTAAGAAAAATAATAAAAAAATATAAAAAAGGTTTTTTAACTACAAGAAACAATCCATTTTTTTCTTTGTGCCGCACTATAGTAGGTCAACAAATTAGTACAAAAGCTGCCGATTCAATTTGGATTAAATTTGAAAAAAAATGTAAAAATAATATTAATCCCAAAACGGTAATAAAAATACCTTCGCGCAATCTAAAAAAAGCAGGACTATCTCGGCAAAAAGTTAGTTATTTAAAAAATATTGCTAAAGCATTTACAAACAAATCTTTTGATGTAGTAAAACTTAAAAAAATGAATGATAGTGATGCTATTAATTATATAACAAAATTAAAGGGCCTAGGTGTTTGGAGTGCAGAAATGTTTTTAATGTTTAATTTGAATAGACCAAATATATTTCCACTTAAAGATATAGGTTTATTAAGGGCAATATCTAAAAATTATAAAACAACTTATCCACCAAGTAAAAAAATTTTAAAAAAAATTTCTAAAATTCATTATGGTTATAGAACCGTATTTACTTGGTACATGTGGAGATCAATTGATCCATCAGATGTTGAATATTAAATATTTGTATTATTTAAATCTTTTAATCGCAAACTAGCAATTTTTTTTACCTGTCTTATTGCCTCTTCAAATTCTATTTGCGGTTTCGAATTAATTCTTGTTCGAAAGTTATTTAAAATTTCAATTTTACTTTTACCTTTTACTGCAAGTATAAAAGGAAAACCAAATTTTTTGTAAACATCATTAAGTTTTTTAAATTCATTAAATTCTTCTTTGGTACATTGATCTAATCCAGCATTTTTTTGCTCCTTTAATGAATCTGGAGTTAATGAACTTACTTTCGCTTTATTACCCAAGTCAGGATGATCATTAAGAATCTTTAATTTTTTTTCCTTTGAAGACATCTCAAAAATATTCATCATTTTCGATGATAATTCATTAAAGTCTCCAAAAGGTTTTTGTTTGTATAGCTCTTCAGCTACCCATCTTGCGTTTTCGAATATATTAGCGAAAACTTTAATAAATTCACTTTCAGGTAATTTATTAATTTTATTGATCATATTTATTTAGTTTATATAATATCTTATGACAAAATTAACCACACATTGCCTGGATACTTTTTCTGGCAAGCCTGCAAAAGGTATTAAAGTAGATATTTATACAGTTTCAGGCAAAAAAGAAAAAATTAATTCAACAACATTGAATAATAACGGTCGATCAGACAAACCTCTGCTTGAAGGAAGCAATTTTAAAGAAGGTGAATATGAACTTGTTTTTTTTGTAGGGGACTATTTTAGAAATATACCTAATCTACCCAAAATACCTTTTTTAAATGAAGTGACAATAAGGTTTGGAGTTTCTAATTCTAAAGATCATTACCATGTGCCTTTACTTGTTAGTCCTTGGAGTTATTCTACTTATAGAGGTAGCTAGTGCCCTCAAACAAAATCAGGTTTATACATTCTGAAAAGGTTATAGAAATTTATAATCCAGATCCTAACGAAACATTGCTTAATTTTGTTAGAACTAAATTAAAAAAAACTGGCACAAAAGAAGGTTGTTCCGAAGGAGGTTGTGGAGCTTGTACTGTTGTTTTGGGAGAACTAAAAGATAATGATATTAATTATATAGCAGTTAATTCTTGCATAACTTTTTTACCAACTTTAGATGGGAAACAACTTTTACTCGTAGAAGATTTGGTTTCAAAAGATAATTCATTACATCCTGTTCAAGAAGCTATGGTTAAATGCCATGGCTCGCAATGTGGTTTTTGCACACCAGGTTTTGTTATGTCTTTATTTTCAATGTTTAAAAATTATACACAATTCAAAGAAGATATAATTAAAGATTCCATAGCAGGAAATTTATGTCGTTGTACAGGATATAAGCCCATAATCAAAGCAGCAAAAAGTTTAGGAACAAAAAATAAAATTGATCATTTTGTAAAAAATAAAAAGAAAACTGTTGCCCTTTTAAAAAAAATAGGAAACCAAAGTATTGCCATTTACAAAAAAGGTAAAAGGTATTTTGCGCCACGCTATGTTTCGGAACTTAAAAAAATTCTCAAAAAAAATGCTAATTCAAAATTACTTAGCGGAGGTACAGATTTATCTTTAATTGTTACGAAAGATAGAAAAGATATCGAATCCATTGTTTATATGAATTCAATAAAAGAGTTAAATTATATTAAAAATAATAATAAATACATTGAGGTAGGAGCCACAACTTCTTTAAGAAATTTTGAAACTTATATAAAAAAATATTATCCAGACTTTAATAAAATTCTTAAACGTTATGGATCGATACAAATAAGAAACGTAGCAACTATTGCAGGAAATATAGCTACCGCATCACCAATTGGAGATAATCTACCATTATTGTTGGCTTTAGATTCCCAAATAGTTTTGCAAGGTGTAAAAAAGAGCAAAATTTTACCAATTAATGATTTTTTTATTAACTATCGAAAAACTAAATTAAAAGAAGGACAATTCATTCATTCTATTAGAATTCCTATTTTTGATAAAAATATTTTTAAAGCTTACAAAATATCCAAACGTTTTGATGATGATATTTCATCAGTTTGTGCTGCTTTTAATTTGATTATTGAAAACAAAAAAATTAAAAAGATAAAAATAGCATATGGTGGTATGGCTGCAATTCCAAAGAGGGCAATTTATTGCGAAAGAGTTCTTTTGAATTCTTCAATTACAAAGAATGTCATTGATAAAGCAAAAAATGCTTTAGAAAAAGACTTTTTACCAATTAGCGACATGAGAGCGAGTAGCAAATATAGAAAGATAATTGCAAAAAACTTACTAGAAAAATGTTTTTTAGAAATAAGTGAAAAAAAATCAGTTGGGATATATAATTAAATGAATAAAGAATTTTTTATAAATGAAGAAACGCCTCACGAAAGTGGTATAAAACATGTTAGTGGGCAAGCATATTATACCGATGATATTCCTGAGCTACCAGGCACTTTATATGGCGCAATTGGATGGAGCAAAAGAGCTCATGCTATAATTAAAAAAATAAATCTCGAAGAAGTAGAAAAAAGTGAAGGAGTAATTTCTGTAATAACGTCAAAAGATATACCGGGTCGAAATGATGTAGGCCCCGTATATGACGGAGATCCTATATTTCCACAAAAGGCCGAATACTTTGGTCAGCCATTGTTTGCAGTAGCAGCAACATCAACTGAACTTGCAAGAAAGGCAGTTTTAAAGGCTAAAATTTCTTATAAATCTCTAAAAGTAATCAACAACATTCAAGAAGCATTAAAAAAGAAATCATTTGTATTAAAAGAAAATAAAATTAAAAATGGAGAACCTATTAAAAAAATTAACGAAGCTCCTTATAAATTAAAGGGAAACTTTACTACAGGCAGCCAAGAACATTTTGCACTTGAAGGTCACGTAGCTTTTACAATTCCTCAAGAAGACAACGATTATAAAGTTTATTCATCCACACAACATCCAAGTGAAACACAGCAAATTATAGCAAAGATGCTTAAGCAAAAAAGTAATACTATCACAGTTGAAGTAAGAAGAATTGGGGGAGGTTTTGGAGGAAAGGAAACTCAATCCTTCATATTTGCAGCAATTTGTACCTTATTATCTAAAAAAACTAAACGTCCAGTAAAACTTAGAATAGATAGAGATGATGAAATAATTATTACAGGAAAGAGACATGACTTTTATTCTGAATATGAAGTAGGTTTTGATGAGCTAGGAGTTATTCAAGGATTAAATATTAAACTTGCTTCTAAGTGTGGAATTTCACCAGATTTATCTGGAGCTATAAATCAAAGGGCTCTTTTACATCTTGATAATGCATATTATATTGAAAATTTATTAGTAGAAAATTATTTATGCAAAACTAATACAGCCTCAAATACAGCTTTTCGTGGTTTTGGAGGAAATCAAGGAATGATGGTTATAGAAAATATCATTGATAATATAGCTAGATCATTAAAAAAAGATCCTGCAGAAATAAGACGAAGAAATTTTTATCAAAATTATAAGAAAAATATTACACACTATGGCATGAAGATTGAAGATAATGTGATTCATCCAATTTTTGACAAGTTGATGAAGTCTACACATTATAAAGGACGAAGACAGGAGATAAAAAAATTTAATTCAGTGAATAAATATATAAAAAAAGGAATAGCAATCACCCCTGTGAAGTTTGGGATTAGTTTTACAACTATGCATCTTAATCAAGCTGGAGCATTAGTTCATATTTATTCAAATGATGGTAGTTGTCACATTAATACAGGTGCTATTGAAATGGGCCAAGGCACATATACAAAGATAGCACAATTAGCTGCAGCGGAATTAGGCTTACCTCTTAATAAAATTAAAGTTTCTGCTACCAGAACTGATAAAGTCCCAAACACATCAGCTTCAGCAGCCAGCTCGACTACCGATCTCAATGGAGCTGCGATGCTTGATGCTATTGCAAAAATAAAAAAGAATCTTTTTTTATTTGTAAAACGTAAATATAAAATAAAAAATGGACAAGCTATCTATGAAAATGGATCAGTTAAGTTTAAAGGAAAAACATTTAAATTTAATAAATTAATTAAAGAAGCTTATTTAAATAGAGTTTCATTATCTTCCTCGGGTTTTTATTCAACACCAAAAATACGTTTTGATCCCAAAAAATTTTATGGTAGACCTTTTTTATATTTTTGTTATGGAGCAGCAGTTTCAGAGGTAATAATTGATACTTTAACTGGAGAAAATAAAATTTTAAAAGTTGATATATTGCATGATGCGGGAAAAGCTATAAATCCCGCAATAGAACTTGGTCAAATCGAAGGTGGGTTTGTGCAAGGGGCAGGTTGGTTAACTATGGAAGAGGTAAAGTGGAAAAATAATGGTATGATATTAACTCACTCGCCCTCCACTTATAAAATTCCAGCAGTTAATGATATGCCAGAAAATTTTAATGTAGAAATTTTTAAAGAAGGAAAAAACAAGGAAAATGTAGTTAATAAATCCAAGACTACAGGAGAACCTCCTCTTATGAATGCAATGAGTGTTTTTTTTGCTATTAAGGATGCAATTTCTTCTGTAGGAAATTACGATATACAACCAATTATTGATGCACCAGCAACACCTGAAAAAATACTTATGAGTATCAACAATTTGAAAACTAAATTATGAAAAACGAATTTATGAAAAGAGCCATAGAACTTTCTCTTGAAAGTGTTAATAAGGGTGGGGGACCTTTTGGATGTGTTATTGTTAAAGATGAAAAAATTGTGTCAGAAGGATCAAACAAAGTTACATCAAGTAAAGATCCTACTGCACATGGTGAAATAGTTGCTATTCGTGAGGCGTGTAAAAAAATAAATAATTTTAGTCTTAGTGGATTTGAATTGTACTCGTCATGCGAACCTTGCCCCATGTGTTTATCCGCAATTTATTGGGCAAGAATTGACAAGGTATATTTTGCAAATACAAGACAAGATGCACAAAAAATTGATTTTGATGATTCATTAATTTACTCAGAATTCCAAAAAAATATTGATAAGAGAAAAATTCCTATGGTTCAGATGATGAGAAGTGAAGCTCTTAAAGCTTTTGAATTATGGGATAAAAAAATAGATAAGGTTAAATATTAAATGGAATTTTTACCTGATATTTCTAAATGGACCCAGGCTTTGCTTAGATGGGGACATGTTTTTTTTGCTATACTATGGGTGGGTACATCATTTACTTTTAATTACCTAGATAATAAATTGCCAAAAAATTCAAAAGCGGAAGATATTGAGGCCGAAGGAATTTTGCAGCACAGTGGTTATTATTATAAATTAACCAGGTATCATGGTGCTCCTCAGGGAGTTCCAAAGAATGTAATACTTTGGAAGTACACTTCCTATTTGACTTTTTTATCAGGCATAGCGTTATTAATATTAATTTATTTCGTAAATGCAGATATTTTAATGGTCGATAAGAGAGTAAATGAAAATATTTCTCCCTCAATCGCTATAGTAATTTCAATACTATCTATAATAGGGTCGTGGTTAATTTATGATTTAATTTGTAAGTCTAAATTAATAAATTACAAAATTATTTTCCCCATTGTACTTTTAATTATCGGTGCAGCTATTTCATTTGGTCTAACCAAAATCTATGGTCAGCGATTTGCCTTTTTACAATCTGGTATTATTCTAGGAAGTATAATGACCATGAATGTATTTTTTGTTATAGCTCCTAATGGAAAAAAAATAGCTTTATCTGCTTCAAAAAATGAAAAATTTGATTTAAATCTTTCACTTCGAGCAAAGGTGAGGTCGGTTCACAATAATATTATTACATTGTTAGTTTTATTTATAATGCTAAGTGGACATGCGTCTTTTGTTTGGGCCAGCAAATACAATTGGATAATTCTTTTTATTCTAGCAATAATTTTTGGAATGATTCAGCACTATATTAACTTAAAGAATAAAAAAGAAAGTAATTAAATTCCTTCTATAATTTGTAAATTTCTTTTTACCGAATCTTTTAAAATGTTATGAGCTTCTTGGTACTCGTCAGAATTGTAACATTTCTCCGCTTCTTCAAAAGAGCGAAATTCAACTATTACTGTTCTTGGTGACCCTTTTCCCTCAAGAGTGATTTTCTTTCCACCACGACAAATAAATTTTCCAGAGTATTTACTAATAGCTACTGTAGCTTTAGCAGCATATCTTTTCAAAGTTTCTATATTTTCAATACTTTCATACACAGCTATCCAAATTCCTTTTGACATAGAAATTTTCTCCTTTTTAATTAAGTTTTTTTTAACTATGATAGCAGAATTAATATGTCAGAAAAATTAATTGTTTCTTGGGATGAATATAACAAGACAGTAGAAAAATTAGCTATCATGGTTCATGATAGTGGTTACAAACCCTCACTACTTGTTGGTATTATGCGTGGTGGGGCTCCTATGATAGATCTTTTAAGTAGAGTTTTTAAGTTAAAATGTGCTTACCTTGCTGTAGAATCATATAGTGGCAAAGGCGTAGAAGATGAGCAAGGTGATATTGTTTTTTCTCGTGAGATGAGTTCAATTGCAAAAAGCATGGGTGGAAAAATCCTTTTATGCGATGATCTTTCTGATACTGGAATAACTTTAAACAAGAGTGTTGATTGGCTGAAAAATTATGAACCAATAAAAGGTAGAATTGAAGATATAAAGACAGCCACCTTATGGAAAAAAAAGAAATCAACTTTTGAACCAGATTATTGTGCTGTAAAACTATCAGATAATCCTTGGATTGTGCAACCTTTTGAACATTATGAGGAAATACGAATTGAAGATATAAAAAAGAAACACTCTAAATAAAAAAAGGGCCAGAATAAATCCGGCCCTTTCTATAAAAAATTTAAATATTTTAAGCTACAACGAAACTTATTACGCTCGCTACCGCGATTACCCAAATCGCAGGACTAACATTTGTTTTTCCTGTGCAGATTTTAATCGCTGCATAAGAAATAAATGCTAAAGCTATTCCATGAGAAATTGAATATGTAAATGGCATTGCTATCATAGCAAGGACAGCAGGGCCTGCTTCAGCCGCGTCATCCCATTCTATGTCAGTGATATTTCTGACAAAGAGAGTTGCTATGTAAATTAAAGCAGCACCATCTATTTCTTTTGGTAAGCTTGTTGCTAGCGGTGAAAAGAATAGACATAACAAAAATAGAATACCTATTGTAAGTGAAGTCATTCCAGTTCTTCCACCAGCTTTTACTCCAGCAGCAGATTCTACATATGTAGTAACTGTGCTTGTGCCTAATAAGGAACCAGCAACAGTCGATACGCTGTCTGAAAGCATAGCTTTGTCGATGTCTTGGATTTTTCCGTCTTTTCCAATTTTACCTGAAACATTTGCAACACTAGTTAAAGTTCCTGCAGTATCAAAGAAGTCAATGAAAAACAGAGTAAAAATCACTGTTACCATTGAAGCTGAAAGCGCAGCACCTAAATCAAATGCAAATAAATGAGTCATTGGAGGTGGAGCAGAAACTACACCATTGAATTTAGCATAACCAGTTACCCAAGCAATAATACTAAAAGCAACGATTCCAATAATAATGTTTCCTTTGATTTTCATTTTTTCCATTACGATCATTGATATAAATGCACCCGCACCTAAAAGAAGTAATGGGTTAGAAAGATCTCCAAGCTGAACAAGTGTAACCGGATTGTCAGCTGTTAGACCCATAATTTCAAAACCAATGATTGCCAAGAAAAGTCCGATACCTGCACCAATTCCAAGTTTTAAACTTTTTGGAATTGAGTTGATTAACCAAGCTCTTATTGGAGTTAGTGAAATTATTAAGAAGACTACACCAGCAACAAATACAGCTCCTAGTGCTTCTGCTGGGGTATAGTTCATACCCAAACATACACCGTAAGCAATAAAGGCATTAATCCCCATGCCAGGTGCAAGACCAACAGGCCAAGTTTTAGCATAAAATGCAGCTATGAAACATGCCAACGCAGAAGCAATGGCCGTAGCTGTGAAAACACCGCCGAAATCAAACCCACCATCAGCGAGTATGACAGGATTTAAGAAAAGTATGTAGGCCATGGTTAAAAAAGTTGACCATCCTGCTATTACTTCTGTTTTAAAATCCGTTTTGTGTTTTCTATAGTCGAAATATTTATCCATCATAAATATTTTCCTCCATAAAATTATTAATGAGCTGATCTTAATAAACCTTATTAAAGAAGTCACAACGATAATAAAAAATAAAATACAACCTTCAGGCTATTTCTGTTTATAAAATTTGTGATATTCTATACTTAGTTGTAAGTATGAAATTATTTTTTAGCATATTGTTAGTTTTTTTACTTTCTGGCTGCCAGACCATTGAAAATAAAGCAGATAAGATAGGAAAGAAAGAAATTAAAGAAATAAGCAAATTTCTTCAGCAACCCGAATCAGAGCTAAAAATAGAAATGGGTGAACCTGACGAAATTAAAGATGATGCAAAAGGTTCAAAATTTTATATCTACAAGAAAAAGAAATACGGCATTACCTGCGAAAAAAAATTTGAAATAGATCAGAATAATATGATTATTGGAGTATCTAGCAGAGGATGTTTTTAACCATCTACTCGCGGAGACTGAGCCTCCGCAAGCAAGGCAACCAATTACTTAATTGGAATTAGTTTCTTTTTTTTTTGTTCTGGTATGATTTTTTCACAAGGTATTGTCAAAAGACCATCTTTTAATTCTGCACCGTTTACTTTTACATCATCTGCAATAGTAAATGATCTAGAAAATGATCTTTGAGATATGCCTTTGTGAATTATCTCATCACCATTCTTTTCAACAGTTTTGTTAACTTTTTTTGTTCTGACTGTTAAAAGTTTATCTTCAAACTCCACTTCAACATCATCTTTGTTAAAACCAGCAACCGCTACTTCAATTGCATACTTATCTTTTCCTGTCTTTCTGATGTTGTATGGGGGATAATTACTTTGAATCATTCCACCATTACCCAGCATTGATTCAAACTGATCGAACATATCATCGAATCCAATGCTAAATGGTCTAAGAGAATTAAAGATTGATAAATCCTTACTTGTCATATTTACCTCCTGTTTAGCAAGGTTAATTTATGTAAGTCCCACAATGGCAACCTACAAAAAGTTATATGGTAATATTTTTTAGAATTTCAAGACTAGTTGCTTAACTTATTTGCAATTTTTAAAATAAAACTGTAATCAAAAGCTATTTCTTCAATAGCAGAGTCCCGTCCCGATTTACCACCATGCCCAGCGTTTTCTAACTCACATTTTAAAAGCAGTAAATTTTTGTCAGTTTTATATTGTCTAAGTTTAGCTGTAAATTTTGTAGGTTCGTCAAATATAACTCTTACATCTTTTAAATTTGTTACTAATAACAAATTAGGATAATTCATTTTTTTTATATTATGATATGGAGAATATGATTTAATATATTCAAAGTGTTTTTTATTATTTTTTGCATCACCAAATTCAGTTAATTCACCCAGAGTTAAAGGAAGAGTGTGATCAAGATTAGTAGTTAAAGAATCTAAAAAACCAACTTGAATAACCATTCCTAAAAATAGTTCAGGAGATTGATTAACTACAGCTCCCAATAATAGCCCACCAGCACTTCCCCCGTATCCTATAATACCACCTTTATAGGTATATTTATTTTCAATTAAAAATTTAGCAGCCGAAATATAATCAGAAAAACTATTTTTCTTTGAAATCATTTTTCCTTCTTCGTGCCAAATCTCTCCACGTTCTCTTCCACCTCTAACAGATACATCGCACCAAATAATGTTCCTATTTAATAAGCTTAGTCTAGTATTAGAAAAACCAAAAGAAAGTGAATTTCCGTAGCTGCCGTATCCGTATAATAGAACATTAGAACTTCCATCAAGCTTTGTATTTTTATGCCGTGTTATAGTTAAAGGTATTAATCTTCCATCATGGGATTTGCATTCAACTCTTTCAGAAATATAATTTTTTGGCGAATAATTTTTGTCTAAAACTTTTTGTTCTTTTACAAATTTTTTTTCTTTTGTACTTAAATTATAAATATAGGTTCTCGAATTAGTCTTGGGAGAAGAATAGCTAATATAAACATTATCCGTATTCGTTTCCTTTTGCATTTCAGAAACAGATGGACTCCAAATTTTTTCGTCCGCGAAGATCAACTCTTCTTCTAGATTAGTTTTGAGGTTTCTTACAAATAATCTAGGTAATGCATTTGACATTTCTCCTCTAATCATCCATTCATCCAGGAAATCAAAGCCTCCAATTACAACTTCTTTTTTAGATGGAATAAAATCTTCCCATTTATTAATATTTTCATGTTTACACCTGCAAATTTTAAAATCGGGTGACTTATCTTGGTTTGTGTGAATCCAAAAATAGTTTTGCCAAGAATCGATTGAATATCTAATTTTTTCGCTTCTTTTTTGAAATAACCTTAATGTTATTTTTTCTTCTCCACCCACAGAATGTGAAGTGAAGTAATGTGTTTCGGTTGAAGAATGATCAGAAGTATTAATTAAAAAAAACTTTTCATCCGAAGTTAAACCTCCCATGCCGACGGTGAATTTTGGGTCAAGCTCCTCATAAATTAGTTCGTCGTCTTTCTGAGATGATCCAATTTTATGTCTAAAAACTTTCTTAGGTTGATGAGTTTCATTTAATAAAGTGTAGAATATAAATTTAGAATCTTTGCTAAAAGTTATTCCTCCAGAAGTGTTTTCGATTTTTTCATCAACTATTTTTTCATTATCTATTCTTCTTACATAAATAGTGTAAAATTCTGATCCATTAAGATCTAGTGAATACCCCAAAAGAGAATGATC
This sequence comes from uncultured Pelagibacteraceae bacterium, assembly GCA_902567785.1. GTDB lineage: Bacteria > Pseudomonadota > Alphaproteobacteria > Pelagibacterales > Pelagibacteraceae > AG-414-E02. The sequence goes on from CACFOR010000003.1 coordinate 34,789, forward strand.
GTGGCTAACCGAAAGATCACCCACACCAAAATAGCTAGCACCTAGTTTCTTTTTTTCCTTATCTCCATTCCAATATTCTTGGATTTTATCTTCAGTATCTCCTATTTTTTTTCTTAGTTGTATAGGATAATTATTTTCAATAGTTGTTTTTGTCCAATATTCCCACCCATCCTTATTATAATAAAAATGAAGAGATTCATCATCTAGTTTAATTCTTCCTTTAATTTCTTTAAACAAATTTTTTTGAAATTGTTCAGTATCTTTCATTTTGAATTTTGTATAAGAATTTTCTTCTTCCAAATATTTTCTTACTTCCGGATTTAGTTTTGAACTGTCCTTTAAGACTTCAAGTATATTTTTTTGATGTATCCAGCTATATTCATCTTTTATCTCAATTCCGTGATACTTTTTGACTTCTAATTTTTGTTTTAATTTAGGAGGATTTTTCATTAAAATACTTATTTATATGAATATAATATTTCTTTCTATCTTATTTTTTATCGCAGTATTTTTGTTTTTATCTTGGTTTGTTCGTCAAAAAACAAAGAAAATTGCAAAAGGTGTTAGAAGTCTAATCGTTGCTTTATCTTTATTGATAGCAATAATTTTTGCTATTGGAAACAAGCTTTTGCTTTCTTTGCCATTATTTTTTTTAGCTATTTCTGCTTTAAAAATTAAAGGTCTTGGCACCTTGCAAATATTAATGCTTTTTCGATTACTTAATTATTTGCGTAGCACAGGAAGATATTCTTACTTTAATCAAAATAGCCAAGCAAGGCCAACCAGTGATTTATCAATTGATGAAGCTTATAAAATTTTAGGATTAAAAAAAGGTTGTGCTAAAGATGAAGTTATTAAAGCAGCAAACTCATTGCAGAAAAAAATTCATCCAGACGTGGGTAATCCAAATTCAGAATATTTATCTAAACTAGTAAACTCTTCTAAAGATTTAATTCTGAAAAATGATTTTACCTAATTAGTTCTAATGATTTTTTTAAAACTTCAGAAAAAGAAATATTTTTATTTCCACGAGTATTATGACCTGTGGTTTCAATAGTTTTTGCAGCTGGGACTATAATTCTTATATTAGAATTCCATAAGCCGTATGCTGAAGGAGGACTATCACAAAATATAGCTAAACATTTAAGACCAAGATTAGCCGATATATGTAAAGGACCAGAATCATTTCCTATATAGAAACGACACGCAGCAACAATAGGAATAATTTGTTCCAAATCTAATTTACTAAGTGAGATACAATTTGAAACTGAAGACATTACCTTTTCAATTAAAATTTCATCATTTTTTCCGCCAAATAAAAAAAATTTGCATGGAGTCTTGGAATTAATTTCTTGAAATAATTTTATATAATTATCTGCATCCCATCGTTTTGTTGGTCCCGAAGCAGAAATGCCGCAAATAATATTTTTAGAGATGTTAGTAATATTGTAATCTTTTTTAGCTTTTTCAATAGATTCTTCATCCCAGTAAATTTTTGAAGCAGAATTAATTTTTTTCTGTAATATTTTTTCAGTAAATATTTGTGCTGTTTTATAAAAATTTTTTCCTTTTTTTGAAAAAAAGGGATAGTGATAAATTTTAGAAATGCCAGAAAATTTTGCGATTAAATATAATCTGATAGAATCACTATAAATATAAGCTTTATCAAATTTTTTAGATTTAAGTTTATTTATAATATTAAAAAAATCTTTTCTTCCAAGATCTATCACTTCATGAACATGTTGTTTATCATTTGAAAAAACAGCTTTGGCCCTAGTATTTTTTTGTGCAAGAATTGATACTGGTTTGCCAATCTCTTTTGATAAGTGATGAATATTGCTTAATAGAATCTGGAGATCTCCAATTCCTGGTGATTTAATGATAATTAGGGCTTTATCCATTATTTATATCTAATATAATTTCTAAATAATAAATTGGTGGAATTATGTCTATAAAAAAAGGAATTTATGCAGCTTCAATGACGATCATTAACAAGGATTTGTCAGTTAATATAGATTTTACAGTTAAACATTCTGAAACACTAATTCAACAAGGTTGCCATGGTGTTGTAATTGGAGGTAGTACCGGAATGTCACAACTTATTTCATCAAACGAAAAAAGAAAATTGATTGATAAAATGAGTGTTAGCAAATTTAAAGATAATTTTGTTTTTGGTACAGGGGCGAATTCTATTAATGAAAATGTTGAACTTATGAAGCATTCTATAAAAAATGGAATTAATAGATTTTTAATTATGCCATCAGCTTATTATAAATACAATGATGACGGAGCATATGCTTTTTACGCAAGTATTATTGAGCGTGTGCCAGAAAGTGAAATAATTTTATATAACTTTTCTAAATTATCTGGTTATTCGTTTAGCATTAAAATAATTGAAAAACTTGTTAAAGATTTTCAAAAACAGATTGTTGGTGTTAAGGATAGTGATTATCAAATATATGATAAGTTAAAAATTCCAAATTTTATGATTTTTCCTGGGTCTGAAACAAAATTATTAAAAGGACTAGAGCTTGGGAATAGTGGAATAATTTCCGCAATATGTAATGTGACAGCACCTTTGGCTCGTAAAGTGTATGATGATTTTCATGGCAAAAGAAAACAAACTTTTAATGAACGCCTTTGTTCAATACGTAAAGTTTTTGATAAAAATAATCTAATATCTGGCCTACATAGTTTTATGGCAGTTGAAGATGAAAAATATAAAATTGTTTTGCCTCCTTTAAGTCTATTATCTAAAGAACAAGAAAAACAAATGATTGATGAATTGAAAACTCTAGATTTTTATCCAGAAAGGAAAGCAGCTTAAATTTATGATGTTAGCAAAATTATTATCTAAAATTTATAAAAAAGGGGGAATTATTTTAATAGATTCAGAAGGACAAAAATATATTTGCGGTAAGCCAGATCTAAATAAACCAATAATACTTAAGTTATTAAATAAAAATTTAAATTGGAAGTTAGTATTGAATCCTGATTTAAATTTTCCAGAATCCTATATGCGAGGAGAGATTCAAATTGAAAATGCTTCTTTAATAGATTTTTTAAATCTTACTTTTGAAAATATAGGAAGAAGTGAAATTAATGCATTTGGATATTTTATAAAAAAAATGTTGCATGTATGGAGATATTTTACCAATTATAATTTGCCTGGAAGATCTAAAAAAAATGTAAAACATCATTATGACATTGGAGAAGATCTTTATGATTTATTTTTAGATAAAAAACATAGGCAATATTCGTGTGCTTATTTTCTTAAAGAAGGTGAAAGTTTAGAAGATGCACAGCAGAATAAAATTAATCATATAATTAAAAAATTAAATTTAAAACCCGGGCAAAAACTTTTGGATATAGGGTGCGGGTGGGGAGGAATGGCATTTGAAATTGCTAGACAAAGTCAGTGTGAAGTTAAAGGAATATCATTAAGCGAAAACCAAATTAATTACTGCAAAAAGAAAGCCAAAGAATTGAATCTGGATAACCAGGTGGATTTTGAATTTTGTGATTATCGTGAAGTTAGAGATAAATTTGATAGAATAGTTAGCGTAGGTGCATTCGAACATTTCGGAAAAAAATTTTATAAAACTTTTTTTAAAAAAGTAAAAAATATTTTAAAGGATGATGGTATTTTTTTATTACATACAATCGGTAGCGTAGATCCGCCTGGCCCCCCACAATCATGGATTCAGAAACGAATCTTTCCTGGAGGAATTGTCCCGAGCTTATCAGACATGGTTGTCCCCATTGAAAAAACAGGTTTAATAATATCCGATTGCGAAACTCTAGTGCATCATTACGATAAAACTTTAGAAGCATGGTTAGATAGGTTTATGGAAAATAAAGAAAAAGCAAAATATATGTATAATAAAGAGTTTGTTAGAATGTGGGAATTTTATCTTGCTAGTTGTTCTGCCGCATTTAAATTTAGGGATTTAGTTGTATATCAATTACAACTTGTAAAAAAATTTACTGCTCCACCAAGCAATCGTAGAAATTATATTTATCAGTAAGTTTTTGTTATATATAAGTAGAATAATTTTTCATGAATAAAAAAACTAAAAAACGATCTAAGAGCAAGGTATATAAATCCAAAAAAAAGATAAAAAAATCTTTAAAATCAAGAAGAATTAGAAAAAAAATAAAAAAAACTCGTCGTAAATTTAAAAGAAAGAAAAATTCAAAAAGATCTAAAACAATAGGAAAATTTAAACTTCCAAGCCTTACGATTACAAAAGTACAAATACCTAAATTTAAGGAACAAAGACAAAAATTTAAAAAAATAACCTTTCAAAAGATATTAAGTTTTGTACTCAATCCATTTTTTAATGCTTATGAAGATTTTAGGGAAAAAAGAAAATTAAAAAAATTAAAAAAAATTGCTATTGAAAAAAAAGAAAAAGAGAAACAGATAAAAGAGGAAAGACGTTTACGATATGAAGCTAAAAAGCAAGAACTTCGAGAAGAAGTTAAATTAGCTAGAGAGAGAGAGGTCGATTTAAAGAGATTTTTAAGAGAAGAACAAGCAATTCTTAGAAGAGAGCAGGCACAAAAAAGAAAAAAATTCCTTGAGGAGATTAAGTTAGAGAAAAAAATTGAGTCTTTTAGAAAACGTGAGCTTGAAGAAATTAAAAATTTAGAGAAATTAGCTCTAAGAGAACAGCGAGATGATTATAAACAAGTTGAACAAAGACTTGAAAAAATTAAAGAAAAATATCGATTAATTAGAGAACAGAAAATAAGGGAAAGAGTCGAATCCTTAGGAGTAGAAATTTCAGATGCTGATACTAAAGAGGATTTAATAAAAAAAGAAAGAGAGTATGCAGAACATAGGCATACCATTGAACTTGTTCTAGAATCTTTTTACCGATCAGCTAATTCTTTAGTTTTTCAACTGAACAAGGGGGGATATATACCAAAACATAAAAGCATACTCAGGGTAATTGATAGAAGATATGAAACAAACGAGTGTTTTATAAGATATGATGATAGCCCAGATGAGGATTGGTTAGTTTTAATATATTTAGAAGATTCTGATGCTAAAAAAGGAAAAATTATTGTAGAAAACAAAGCTAATCCAGAAAAACATGAAACTAAAAATTTTCAAACAAAAGATATTTTTTCTTACTCAGATTATCTTGTTGATGCAATGACAGCGCATATAGATCGGGAAAGGCAAAAAAAAACTAATTAGGTAAAAATATTAGGCATGATGGAAATAATACTTTTAATAACAATAGCTATTTTAATTTTATTTTTGATTTACCAAAATTTAAAAAAAAGTGAAATTCAAAATACAGATGAAAATGATATAGGAAAACTAGCTATGATTAATTCAGGAATAGATGATTTAAAAAATCGTACGAAAAATATAGAAAATTTATTTAGCGGGGGTCCGCGTGCCATCGGAGTTGTAGGTGAAACTCACATGTTTGCTATAGTAGAAGAAATACTTAGTTCGGCCCAATACATAAAAAATCAAAAAATTAATAACGATACGGTTGAGTGTGCTATCAAAATAAAAGAAACTTTGTGTCCATGCGATAGTTATTTTGGTACGAGAGAATTAGAAAAACTTAATAAAGCTATTGAAAATGGAATTAAGGAAGAAGTAGCAGAGGCGAGAAAAGAGTTTGGAAAAGCCTTAGCTAGAAAGGCAAAAGAAGTTAAGCAGAAATATATTTCACCACCAATCACAACACCTTTTGCCGTAGTTTATTTGCCATCGGAAGGAGCATTTATAGAAGCTATAAAACTAAAGGATGCAAACGATGAACTTGTAGTCCCCACTTTAAGGAAGCTTTATCATATTATAATAGTTGGACCTTCTACATTTACTGCTTTTTTAGATAGTTTGCTGGTTGGTTTTGAAACTTTACAAATAACTAAAGATGCATCTAGAATTTATGATGATTTAGAAAAACTTACTTTAAAATTTTCTACACATTTTAGTCAGATTGAAGATGTGCAGAATAAAATAGCTAAAGCTTCAGAAGCCTCTAGTAAATTTAGTTCATCAGCTACTGCTATTAAATCATTATTAGAGGGAATTAAAAAACCAAAAGATTAATTAAACAAATGCCAAATTTAGTTTTTTATGATTTTGAAACTTGCTCCAGTAATGTTTCCTATGGTCAAATAATCCAAGCAGCAGCAGTTCTTGTTAATGATAATTTTCAAGAACTAGATCGATATGAAGGAAGATGTAAATTAAGCCCAGGGATTGTACCTGAAGCTATGGCTTTATTGGTGAATAAGACAACCCCCAAGATGTTAAAAGAAACAAACCTGTCTCATTATCAAATGGTTAGACAGTTAGTTGAAAAATTTAAACAATGGAAAAATTCTATTTTTATTGGATATAATTCAATAAATTTTGACGAAGAATTTTTAAGAAGAACTTTGTGGAAAAATTTAGAATATCCTTATTTGACAAATACAAATGGCAGCGAAAGAGGAGATCTTTTTGGTTTAGCTAGGGCTTGCCATCTTTATTATCCAGATTGCATAAAAACTCCAATAAGTGAGAAAAATAATCCTGTATTTAAGTTAGAAAAATTGGCACCAATTAATGATATTAAACATGACCAGGCACACTCAGCAATGGGAGATGTTTTGGCAACAATTGAAATTGCAAAACTGTTGAGTAAAAAAGCCCCCAATGTTTGGAAAGCAAGTCTGATGACAACTAATAAGAACAAAACATTTCAACTGATTAAAAATGAGCAATTATTTTGTACAGATTTTTTTTATTATGGAAGATCTATTCCATTTGTTTTAACTTTTGTTTGTGAACATCCTCAGTGGGGTTATCCAATGTGTTTTGATCTTAAAACAGATCCTTCGTATTATTTCAATCTGCCTCTTGAACAATTAAAAAAGGAATTAGATAAAAAACCAAAGGTTATAAGAACAATTAAGCACAAAAAACATCCTATTATAATGAATCCAAGTTATGGCATTAATTTTGACAGCTACAAACAGCTTGGAATTAAAAAATTAAAAGAAAGAGCTAAATTAATTAGAGAGAACAAAAAGTTTATTGAAAAGGTCTCTATTATATTAGATGAAGATGCAAGAGAAAAAAAAGAATTGGATTCTCAGCTGGATGTTTATCCAGAAGAATCTATTTATATGAAATTTGCCCCAGAAGTTGACAATAAGATTATGCCTGAATTTCACAAAGCAGATTGGAAAGACAAGTATTCAATACTGCAAAAATTCAAAGATGATCGTATGCAATATTTTGGAAAAAAAATCCTATATGAGGAAAGTCCTCGATCTTTGCCAAAAGAGGAATATGATTTAGTCCACAAGGAGGTTGCTTCAAGAATTTTAAGCACCAATGATGAAAATTGGAATACAATTCCAAGAACATATTCTGAGATTGATACTTTAAGAAATAAATTTAAAGAGGATCCAAAAAAATTAAAGGCACTTGAAGATATTAATTTATACGTCGAAGAAATGGAAAAAATGTACAAAAAGGTTAGTTGACATTAAAATAAAAATTATTACATTGAAATTACTCTATGTCTCTTAAAAAATTTAACAGACGAAAATTTTAAAAAAGAAGTAAAAGAATCAGGAAAGGCTTCTATCGTACAATTCAGCGCAACATGGTGTAATCCCTGTAAAGTTTTAAAACCGATTATGGAAGAAATTTCTAATGAAATGTCGGACAAGTTAAATTTTTTCTATATGGACATAGACGAATCTCCTTCGACCCCAACTTTATTTTCCATAAGAGGCGTGCCTACATTGATTCAATTTGATGAAAAAGGTGAACAAAAAGGTATAAAAGTTGGAGCCACATCTAAATCGAATGTAATCTCATTCATTAACGAAAATATTTAGTTTAAATTTAAAATTTCTCCTGCAAAATATAAACTACCCGTACAAAAAATAATTGCATTGCTGTCTTCTTTTGCAATATTTTTTAAAGCTTCTTCAATAGAATTTTGAGTTTTTGAAGGAATACCACACGACTGAGCAATTTTTGATAATTCTTCTTTTTTAATAAAATTTGTTTGATTTGGTATATCTAAGGTAATTATTGAGTGTACTTTTTTCTTTAGTATTTGAATAAATTCTTTATGATCTTTATTAGACATCATTCCCAGCAGCATAATAATTTTTTTTCCAGAGTTTAATTTTTCTAAATATTTACTAACCACAGAGGCTGCAAGCGAATTATGCGCTCCATCAATCAAAATTTCATTATTTTTTGAAACAAAATTTCTAAGTTTTCCTTTGCTAATTTTTTGCAATCTCCCTTCGCTTCTTATTTTTGTAACGGCTTTTTTAATATCTAAATTATTTATTTTAAATTGTTCAAGTTTTCTTGCGGTAGCGATAGCAGTAGATATATTGCTAATTTGAAAATCTCCAGACAAATTGGGAAAAGGCAAATTAATTTCACCTAGCTCATCAGTATAGAGAAAACCGTCTGATTTTTTTTTGTAATTATAATTTTTTCCAAAAAATTATTTTTTCTGAAGTATTTTTTGAAATGGTTTTTATAATTTTTTTCAAAACATCATTTTTTTGCTCCGAGATAAATAACTTAGATTCATTTAGTAAAGCTGAGCATTTTTTCATAAACTATTTCATCAATAGTACCTTTTTTTAGAAAATCTTTATGATCAATTCCAATAGGCATGATTATAGAAGCAATATTTTTTTCTAACACATTACTTGCGTCAAGTCTGAAAAAAAAGTCCTGATTCAAGAATATTCAAATCACTTTTATTTCTTGAAGCAGCTAAAAAAAAACATGCACAAATAAATTCATGAAATGTGATATTTTTATTGTTGTTTATTTTTTCCACTTCTAATAATAGATCATGAAGATTGTCATCAGATATATGCTTGCCCCCAAGATAATATCTTTCATTAAATTTTCTAAGCGAAGGGCTAATGTTCATATTTACACTATAGCCTGCCGTTTCCATTATTTCTCTTAAAGTAGAACAAAAGCTATGTTTGCCATTGGTGCCAACAACTTGGACAACATTTGTAATTTTTTTTTCTGGATTGTTTAAATCTTTTAATAGTCGTTTTATTCTACCAAGAGATAAGTCTACACTTTTAGGATGCAGTTGAAGCAGTCTTTTTAAAATCTTCTGGATTTTCATGAGCTTCTTCTGTTTTTTCTAATTTGTGTTTTTTTAAAATTACTTTTGCTAATTTTGATATAGTTTCTTTCAATTCTTTTCTATTTTCAAGAGTAATATCTGCTAAACCAGACTTCATAACTCCAGGTGCTGTTCCAAATTCTGTTGGAATTTGGTCTGTACCTTTTAAAATATTAGCAGTAACCCTTTTTCCTGAAAATAGTAAGTTTTCAACACATTTAGATTCTATCATTATAAAATCATGCATAAAGAAACTTGATGCATATGTTCCGCCAGCAACTGCTCTTGCGGCTACAGCAAAAGTCGGGATTCCAGCTTTTTTAATTTCATTCATTGCAATTATACTTTTTGTCATTCCTGACAACCCCGTGACTCCGGTATGTACATCAATTCCTGAGCTTTGATAAACTACTACCCAAATATCAACTTTTTTCTTAATAGCTAAATTGGCAGCTTCTAAAAAATGTTCATTTTCAGCAGGTCCAAAACGTCCAGCTCCAAATTTAGGATTAAAACAAACAACAACTGCACTCAAATCAGAAATATTCCCAGTGGCACACATCAAAGCAGTTTGTTGGCCAGTAATTTTTTTATATTTTTTTATTTTGTCTATATATTTATATCCTTCTCTGGCAGCATCTTTTACTTCAAAACTTAAAGGGTCAGGATTAATGTTACCTGATGCTTCAATAACTTCGTAATTTGAATCGAAAAGCGAATCCAATCTTAATTTGGGAGGTAAATCAAAATGAAAAGAGCATTCGCAAATGTAAGAGTTATTAAATAAATCTGGTTTGTAAGAAATTTTTTTGCATTGAGGACAATTTTTCCAATCAGTTGCCTCTTGGCCTGCTGGCTGTTTTTTAAAGATTTGCTTTACCCTTATTCCAATTTTTTTCCAACGACTAATCCAATTCATGATAGTTCTCTTCTTAAATTTTTTACCATATTACTCAAATTTTTGACAGGATTTTGTCTTTTTTCAATTGATTTTGAAATTTTCTTACATATTTCGCTGCCAACGACACATCCATCTGCCTTTTTAAACGATGATATATTTTTGCTTGTTATGCCAAAACCAATCACTAAATTTTTGGATTGATTAATTTTTTTAATTTTATTGTAATTTTTTAAAATTTTTTTAGGTGAAACTTTTAATTTTCCTCCAGTGGTAGAGAGCATTGAAATTAAGTACAACATATCATGAGAATCTTTTATAATTTTTTTCATTCTCGTTTGTGAAGTTGTAGGACTTAAAAGTTGAACAAATGTAATATGTTTTTTTTTACATTTTTTGGCAAAAATTCGATTATCTGGCCAAGGCAAATCAACAACAATTAACCCATTAACACCCACTTGTTTACATTTTTTTAAAAATCTATTTTCTCCGTATTGAAAAATCATATTATAATAGCCCATCAATATTACTGGTTTTTTTTTTTTATTTTTTTTAAATTTTTTAACAATCTCAAAGACACCTTTCATTTTAATGCCATTTTTAATTGCACGGTACGCAGATGTTTGGATTTGTCCACCATCAGCTATAGGAGTATTATGAGGAAAGCCTATTTCACAAATATCAACATAATTTGAAATTGAATTTAATATTTCTAATGATTTTTTTTTAGTGTTATCTCCTGCTACTGTATAAGTTAATAGCGCAGATCTTTTTTCTTTTTTACATTTTTTAAATACCGAACTGATTGGTGATATGACCATTTTTTATTTTCCTAATCTTTGTTTTAAAATATCCCTATCCTTATGTGCGTCTCCACAGGAGTTTACAATTAAAATTGTATCTTTACTTAACTTTGGAGCTATTTTTATAGCTTCGGCAAATGCATGGCTTGGTTCCAAACTTGGATTTAAGTTTTCATATCTGGTAACTAATTGATAAGCTTTTAAAGCTTCTTCATCACTAGCTGCTGTGTATCTTGCTCTTTTTGAGTCTTTTAAGAAACAATGAAGTGGAGAAACTCCGGGATAATCTAGCCCCGCACTAATGGATTCTGTTTCTTCTATTTGACCTTCAGAATTTTGATTAACATATTGGGCTGCACCATGAAGTATTCCAATTTTTGATCCATAAGTTAAAGGCGCTGCGTGTTTTTTACTATTTTTTGGTCCACCAGCTTCAATACCAATAAATTCAATTTGTTTCTTATTATAATGCATGAATTCATTCCAAAAACCAAAACTTGAACTTCCTCCTCCACAGCAATTTAATAATTTTATTTTTTTTGGAATTTTTCCAAATTCTTTTTTTATTTGTTTAAAAAGTTCCCTAGAAATTTGTGATGTACTCCAACCACAAATTTTTACAAAAATATTAGGTCCTACAGTAGAACCCACGCACATATGAGTAGTGTCACAGTTTGATACCCAGTATCTCATGCATTCACTAACAGCATCTACAAGTGTTTGACTGCCTGTATAAACAGGAACTATTTCAGCTCCATTTTTTTTCATTGCGTCGCAATTAGGTTTTTGTCTTTGGATATCTTTTATGCCCATAAATATTTTACATTTTAAATCAAATTTTTTTGCAGCCATACTTAGCATTTTTCCAGCATATCCAGCTCCGGTGTCTCCAACTATGTATTTTTTACCTGCTCTTTTGGCAATAAGACTGTGAACAGTTGCATTATAAATTTTATGCGCTCCACCATTGGCTTCAGAAACTACTTTTGCCCAGATTTGAGCACCACCCAAATACCTTGTTAAATTGTGTAATTTTATAAATGGAGTAGGTGAGCCTACCCAATTTTTAAAATAATAATCTCTTTGTTTAATAAATTTTTTATCTTTTCTTAGTTTTTCGAATAAGGTAGTGAGATCTTCAACGGGTTTCTTCAGGGTTTCTGGAATGAAATTTCCGCCAAATTTTCCTCCCCAAAACCCATTTTTATCGTGTTGATCAATTAAAGGTATTCCTTTTTTTATCTTCATTCTAATGATTTAATAATTTTTTTAATGTTTTCTTTAGGATTTCCATAAGTCAAGGGTCTACCCAAGATTAAATAATCCGATCCCTCATTCATTGCCTCTTTTGGGGTCATGGTTCTTTTTTGATCGTCATTGTTAGGTTCAAATCTGATACCAGGTGTAAAACATAATAGTTTTGAATTTATTTCTTTAACCATTTTTACCTCCATTGGACTACACACAACTCCATGTAAATTTACTTTTGAAGCTATCTTAACTAATTTTTGAACTTGATTTTTAACATCATTTTTAAAACCAAGACTTTCTAAATCATTATTGGAAAAACTTGTTAATACCGAAACTCCTATAAACTTTATATCTTTAGTTTCTTCAACAATAGACTTTAAAGTTTCTTCACCATTTAGCAAATGAATAGTTGCATAAGAAATTCCTAATTTTTTTAAAGATTTTGCAAAACCTTTAATAGTGTTTTTTATGTCAAAGGCTTTAACATCATACATTATTGGTAAATTAAATTTTTTTAAAGCTTTTATGCCATCTACGCCCGTTGATGTTACATACTGGAGACCAATTTTAATACCAAAAATATGATTTTTTATTTGTTCAACTAAATTAACTGCCTCATCTTGAGAGGAAAAATCACAGGCAACAAAAATATTTTTTTTCACTGATTTTTAATAAGTATCAGATATTTTCTTTTCAGTAAAATTATTGTTTAATTTATTAAAAAGTATTTTACTCATTTTCCATTTAATTGCCTTTTTTTGCGGTATTTGAACCAGCTGTGAGCTTTTTGGGTTTCTGCCTGTTCTAGCTTTTCTTAAAGTTGTTTTGAAAATTCCAAAACCTCTGATTTCTACATTTTCTCCTCTGGAAAGCGCTTCAGAAATTTCAAGAAAAATAATTTCTAAAATTTTTTTAATATCTTTGTTAAGAAGATTGGGGTGAAGGTTGCATAATTTTTGCAACAATTCAGATCTTACCATAAAGTCATTATGTAATTATTTTTTTTTATCTTTTTTGTTTTTCATTAACGGACCAAGTATTTCACCCAAGACCCCACCAGAGTCTTTTGATCCATATTTCTTTACAGCTTCTTTTGTTTGTGCATCTTCCAGGGCTTTAATTGAAAGCACAACTTTTCTTTTATCTTTATCTAACTCAGTAATTAAAGCATCAATTTTATCTCCCTTAACAAAGCGCGAGGGTCTTTGATTTTCAACTTCTTTTGCTAATTGATTTTTTTTAATTAAAATTGATAAATTTTTCTTTCCAACATTAACATAAATTCCATTTTGTGAAGAGCTGTGTACTACAGCTGTCACTGTATTTGACAATTTTTTGTCCATAAAAAATTCAAACGGATCATCTGCAAGTTGTTTTACTCCAAGTCTTATTTTTTCATTTTCAGGTTGAATTTCTAAAATTACACATTCAACTTGCTGGTTCTTGTTATATTTTTCTAACTCTGTTTCTTTTTCCGACCAACTTAAATCTTTATAATGAACCAATCCATCAAGCTCAGTATCTTTTATAGATATAAACAATCCGTAATCGGTAATATTTTTTACAGTACCTGAAAGTTTGTCACCTTTTTTATAATCTTGTGTAAATTTTTTCCAAGGATTTACAAGTGTATTTTTGTAACTTAATGATAGTCTTCTTTTTTCTACATCTTTTTCAATAAGTTCTACTTCTATTTTTTGTGAAGGTGAAAGTATTTTTCCTGGATGAATATTTTTTTTGGTCCATGATAATTCTGATTGATGAATTAATCCTTCCAAGCCATCTTCTAGTTTTGCAAAACAACCATAGTCCTGAATTTTTGTTACAATTACTGGATATTTTTTTCCTATTTCATATTTATTTATAATTTTTGTATAAGGATCTTCGGTTAAATGTTTTACACTTACACTAATTTTTAGTTTTACCGGTTCAATTTTTGTAATTTTAACTTTTATAGTTTGTCCAAGAGATAGTAATTCTGAAGGTTTGTTTATTCTACTCCAAGATATATCTGTTATGTGCAGCAGAGCATCTACTCCATTTAAGTCTATAAAAGCTCCCCAGTCTGTTAAATTTTTTACCAGGCCTTGTACAACATCTCCTTCTTTTAATTTAGATATGATCTTGTTTTTATCTTTATCTCTTATTCTCTCTATAACGGCACGTCTTGATAAAACTATATTTCCACGTCTCTTATCTAATTTAACACATTCAAAAGTTTGCGGAACTTTCATTAGATGATCAAAATTTTTTAATGGACGTAAATCTAGTTGGCTAGCTGGTAGAAAACAAAGGCAAGAATCTACATTGACAACAAAACCTCCTTTACATTTTGAAATTATAATACCTTTAACTTCTTCTTTATTTTCAAAAGCTTTCTCCATCTTTTTCCATGATTTAGCTCGTCTAGCCTTTTCTCGGCTTATTACTATTTCTCCATTTTTATTTTCTATTCTTTCTAAAAGGACATCAATTTTTGTCCCAACTTCAATTTTTTCTTTAGTTAATTTAAATTCTTCTATTGGAATTGTTCCTGAACTTTTCAAACCTAAGTCGATAAATACAAATTTTTTTCCTATTTCTTCTACGGTACCAGTAGTAATTTCACCTTCTTCAAATTTTCTTTTTCCTAGATCTTCAGATAAAAGTTTTTCAAACTCTTTATGAGATTTGCTTTTATCTTGCTTTATAGTTTCTTCCATATTTCTTTTCTAATTTTTCTTCTACAATTTTCGAAATTTTCCCTAACATCTGTTTTTTATTCAATTTCGAGGTGTCAACAATTACAGCACCTTTCGGTATACGTAAAGGGCTATTTTTTCTTTTAGTATCGTTTAAATTTCTGAATTTTATGGCTTTTGTTACCTCTTTAATAGTAATTTTGGTATTTGTTTTTTTTAATTCTTTAAATCTTCTTCTAGCTGCTACTTTTAGGGAGCATTTAAAAAAAAATTTTATATCAGCATCAGGAAAAAGAACACCCATGTCTCTGCCTTCAAGAATTGCTAATTTTTTTTTTGCAAAATTTTTCTGATACTTTTTAAGTAAAATTCTTATTTTTTTAATTTTTGCAATTTCAGAAGTGAATTCAGTTACTTTGGGTGTATACAGTTTATTATTTTTTAATAAACTTAAAGTGATATTTTTTGTAATTTTTTTCAAAAACAAAATATCAGAAGATTTTTTATTTAAAGCAATTAATTTGTAAGCTACATATCTATAAAGCAGGCCACTAGTGAGCAAATTTAATTTAAATTTTTTACTTAGAAATTTTGCAGAAGTAGTTTTTCCAGCCCCAGCCCCAGAGTCACAGGTAATAAGTAATTTAATATTATTTTTTAACTTCATACCTTGCTCCAATTTTTTTCATTATAAATAAAAATTTTGAAAAAGATGTATTTACAGTTTGAAAATCATGTATTTGAATTTGACCACCTAATAATTGTCCCATACAAAAAAAAGCTACAGCTAATCTGTGATCTTCTTTAGAGTTAATTTTTAGCTTTTGTTTAATTTTTATATTAGGTTTTCCAAATATTTTTATACTATCTAGCGTAGATTTAGTTTTTATTCCAATTTTATTTAAACCATATTCCATATTTTTTATTCTATCGGATTCTTTATGCCTAAGTTCTTTTATTCCGCTAAATTTTGATACTCCTTTTGTCAGGGAAGATATAACAAACAAAAGAGGAAATTCATCTATTGCTGAAGGTACTAATTTTTTAGGACAGTTTATTGGTCTTAAATTGCTGCTTTTAATTATTATATCGCCTATTAATTCATTTGATTTTTTTTTAAAATTTTTAATCTTTATATTAGCATTCATTTTCTTTAAAATTTTAATAAACCCCAAACGTGTTGGATTACAGTTGATATTTTTTATTACCAATTTTGAATTATTTGTTAACAAAGTTAATGCAATAAATGGGGCAGCCGAAGAAGGATCGCCTGGTATTTCAATATTAAAACCGAATAAACTCTTTTGACCCTTTAGAGAGATTAAATCACCCTTTCCATTTTTTTTTATTTTAATATCTGCATTTAGTGCACTTAATAAATTTTCAGTGTGGTTTCTAGAAATTTTTTTTACCTGAATTTTTGTAGTACCTGGTGTATTTAGAGCAGCAAATAATATAGCCGATTTAACTTGAGCTGACCCTATTGTTTCAAAATGTTTTTGAGCCAAGGGCAAGTCTGTTCCTTGAATAGTTAAAGGTAGTGTGGTTTTATTTTTTGGATAAAAAGTACATCCAATTTTTGATAATGGTTCAACTATTCTTTTCATGTCTCTTTTATTAAGACTTTTGTCACCCGAGATTTTTATTTTAAGATTAGATTGCGTTCCAATTATAGGAATTAATAACCTAGCTAAAGTTCCTGAATTACCAGCATAAAGAAAATTATTTTTTGGTTTTCTAAAAGATCCTAGTCCATTTCCAAAAACCATATATTTTTTATTTTTCTTTATTATTTTTACACCAAGTTTTTTTAAACAAATTATTGTATTTATTACATCTTCGCTTTCTAAGATATTAAATATGTTGGTAAGACCTATGCATTGACTGGCAAGCAAAAGTGATCTGTGAGATATGCTTTTATCGCTTTCAACAGTTATTTTTTTATTAAATTTTTTAATTTTATTTTTAATTAAAACAGAAAATTTTTTTTTCATTTAATTTTAGAAAGTAAAATCTTCACCAAAATATAATTTTTTTGCCTCATTGGTGTTTACAATTTCACGAGGCGTACCATTTGCAACAATAGTTCCATTAGCTATAACATACGCTCTGTCCACAACACTAAGAAGTTGAGACGCGTTGTGGTCTGTTACCAGGACCGCACACCCTCTGGCTTGCAATTTAATCAGCAGGCCTTTGATTTCTTGTATTGAAAGCAAATCAACTCCGGCGAAGGGCTCGTCTAACAAAAGTACTTTAGGATTAGTAATTAAACATCTAGCAATTTCTGCTCTTCTTCGCTCACCTCCTGACAATGCAGTAGCTCGGACATCTCTTAAATGTGTAATTGAAAACTCAGCCATTAGTTTTTCAACCATGTCTATTTGATCAGATAAGTTTTTTTTTACAATCTGGGCTATTCCTAACAAATTTTCATAGACGGTAAGACCTCTAAAAATCGAAGTTTGTTGAGGAAGATATGCAATTCCTAATTTGGATCTTTCGTGAATAGCTAAAGCTGTTAATTTTGTACTTGATAAAAATATATCACCAAAATCTGGTTTTAGCAGTCCCAAAACAATGTTCATAAAAGTACTTTTTCCAGCACCATTACTTCCTAGCAAACCTAACATTTCTCCTTTATTTAAATTTATGTCAATTTTTCTTAAAATAACTCTTTTGCCAAAAGATTTAGATACGTTCTTTGCAGTTAACAGAGGTTTGGATTTAAATTTTACAATTCTAAATTTTTTTAAATTACTCATTTAATTACTTTCATTTTAATCATATCATCATTAAACATTGAAACTCTAAAATTTTTTGTTTCAAAATTATAATCAATTTTATCAGCATATAATGAGCCAGTAGGATAAGTTAAAAAGACTTCATTATAAACTTTCGCAGAGTTATCAGTTGCTAGTAAGTCTAAATTTTTTGCAAAAATTTGCGTTTCACCATCTGTTGCTTCAACGTTTTCCTCAAAGAAACAGTCATAAGTTAATTTATTGTATCTCCCTTTATCTGACATTATGTTTATAACCCTTCCATCTTCTAAATACATAATTACATGCATTTTTGTCATATAAACAATATCGGGTTCCTCGTTTAGTATGTGTGCTCTTTCTGATTTTATTTTAAAAGGTTTGTTTAAATCATATAATCCTTTGTATTCTATATTTGTGAACGAAGTACTTTGATCATCTTTAACTCCATCATCAATCTTTTCTTGGGTTGGTTTTTTTAAAGTAATTTTTGGCTTATTTATTGAAGGATAGTAAAAATAAGTAAATATAATTAAAGCTACACCAATTAATATAAGGATAATTTGTATTTTTTTTTCTTGTTGCTTTTTCATTTGATTCCATGACTTAGGCAATGATGCAGGTGTAAAACACCTATAACATTTTTGATTTTTTTATTAATATCTTGGTTTCGAGCTACTAGCAGAGAAGTAATTTTTTTAGAATTCATCTTTTCAATTGCGGCAAGAGCGGTAGCAGAATCAGATATCCAAGTGGGATTTTTACTAGCTATCTTTAAAATTTTTTTTTTATATAAATTGTTAGAATGTCTACGTAAATCACCATCCGTTAATATACTAATTTTTCCATTTTTTTCTCTACAACAAACTATTCCTAGTTTTTTTTTTGACATTTCTGAAATTGCAACTTTCATACTTTTTTTTGCCCCAATAATTGGAATTTCTTTACCTTGAGCCATTATTTCTTTAACCAATATTAGTGCAGAACCTAATTGTCCGTGTGGATGAAGTTTGACAAAATGTTTGTTTGAAAATTTTTTTCTTTTACTTAAAGCAATTGAAAGAGCATCACCAAAACTTAGAAAATTTATTTGACTTGCTGTTGGAGCAAGACTTGATCCTGCCTCAATAACTTTAGGAAGCAAAATAGGTATTGTTGAAAAACGCAAAAGCATAGAAGGAGATTTACAACTTACTCCAATTACGGGGATGTTATTTCTATTACTATATCTTAAAATAGAGTTTAGCTCTGCTGTTTCGCCAGAAACGCTAAATATTAACAAAATATCAAATCCTTTTTGTATTGATCCCATAGAACCATGATTTAATGAAGAAGAATCAAAAGCAACAGATGGAGTTCCAAGACTAGATAAAGTGGAAGAAATTTTATTACCAATGATAAAACTTTTTCCCGTTCCAATGACAATAACTTTACCTTTTGCTTTT
The DNA here is from genome assembly GCA_902567785.1 of uncultured Pelagibacteraceae bacterium. Classification (GTDB taxonomy): domain Bacteria; phylum Pseudomonadota; class Alphaproteobacteria; order Pelagibacterales; family Pelagibacteraceae; genus AG-414-E02. Next base: position 53,781 of record CACFOR010000003.1, read on the forward strand.
GAAATTAAATTTACAGCTTTTGAAAATTGAGAAGAATTATTTAAACTACTCAATAATTTCTTTAAACCTTTAATTTCAGTTTGAATGGTTTTTTTTGCTATTTGTAAATCTCTGTTCATTTAGTGCTGAAAAATATCTTCAGTAAATCCACTTTGATCCAATTTTATTCTTGTTTTAAGAAATAGTATAGAATTATTGTAAAGTTCCAATCTATTTTCTCTAACTAACATTTTATATAGCTCATCTTTAATTTTATGTAAATAAATAACATCGTTGCTACAATATTGTAATTGTGCATCTGTTAGTTCATCAATATTTTTATTCCAGTCACTACTGCCAAGTTTTTTATCTAGTTTTTTATTACAAAATTCCATAACTAACTCTTTTAATCCATGCGATTGCGTGTAAGTTCTGCATAATCTGCTAGCTATTTTTGTATCAAAAATATTTTTTACATTACATTTAAGGAAATATTCTAAACCAGAAATATCATACCTTAAATAATGGCCAATTTTTGTAATTTTATTATTTTCTAAAATTTTTACGATATTTGGAGCTTTGTAATTTTTTCTATCTGGTTGTATAATATATGCATCATTATTACCCGTGCTAAATTGAACCAAACTGAGTTTATCTCGATGAGGTATTTGTAAACCTGATCCTTCAGTATCAACAGCAAGACTTGAATGTTTTTCTAATTCTCCAAGAGTCTTTGTATCTATATCTCCTTGAAATTTAAAAATTTTTGTCATACTTAAACTCATATATAATGTTAATGTTGGGAAAATGCAAAACAATCAAAAAATAATAGCTATTTTTGGTGCCGGAGGATTTTTAGGAAAAAATTTGATGCGCCAGCTAACCAAAATGGAATATAGGGTGAAGGTAGCTACACGAAATCCATACTTAAAAGGTTATTTAAAACCATTAGGCAATCCTGGGCAGATTGAGCTTTTTGAAACAGACATATTTAATTTAAATGAAGTTAAAGCTGTCCTAAGAAATTGTGATTTTGTTATTAATTTGGTGGGTATTCTTAACGAAACAAGAAAACAGAAATTTAATAAAATTCATGCTCAATTTCCATATCTATTGAGTAAGTTATGTGATGAATTTGGAATCGAGAGATTAGTACACATAAGTGCATTAGGTGTAAAAGAAAATCACACTTCAAAGTATATGGAATCAAAGCTTCAAGGAGAAAAAAACATTTTTGAAAATTTTAAACCATCAGTAATTTTAAGACCTTCTGTTTGTTTTGGTAATGAAGATAAATTTTTTAATACATTTGCTTCAATTGCTCAGTTCTTGCCCATTTTGCCATTAGTAGGAGGAGGCAAAACAAAATTTGCACCAATTTATGTAGGGGATGTTGCTCAAGCTATTGTCAAATCTTTACAACTAAATAATTCCAAACCCAAAATTTATGAATTAGGTGGACCTGAAAACTATTCATTTAAAGAACTTATGGAAATTTTATTAAAAGAAATAAAGAAGAAAAGATTGTTAATCTCAGTTCCATTCGGATTAGCAAAATTTCAATCTCACTTTTTGCAATTTATGCCCAATCCACTTTTGACACCCGATCAAGTTGAAATGTTAAAGTACAATAATATTGTTTCAGGACAATATTCTACTTTAAAAGATCTTGGTATAACAGGAAAGACTATTGAAACTATATTGCCCAAATATATTTATAGATTTAGAACTGGTGGTGAATTTGGGTAAGAAATTTAGGCTGATTTAATTTTTTTTTCAATAAATTTTGGAATATCCTCTTCAGTAATTTGATCTTCTTCTTTCGCATTTTTTGGTTGAAATGCATATAGAAGATGTAATTTGCAATATGGAAATTTTTCCATAGATTTTCTTCCACAAAATAGGCTAGCTGGTTCCATTCTTTCTCCCAAAGGCCATCTACAATGTTTATCTGTTAAATCTTCTAGTTTAGTAGGATTTTCAGGTTCAAAATTTTTATCTAATAGTAAGGCTTTAAATTTTTCTTTTCTTCCAATTCTTTTACCTGTTGTTACATTATCTTTTTCTATTCGAGTATTTATTTTTGCTCTATTGTTTTTTGAAACTATTCTTGATTCCAGCTTTAAACGATGAGCTTTACCAATAACTGCGTTACGCGTGGTTTCACCAAGGATCTTTGATATTTGGCTAGCCGAGTGTCCTTTTTTCCAAAGTTCTTTTAATTTTTCTTCTCTTTCAGGTGTCCAGCTCATATTATTTGTAACTTATTTGTAGCAATTAAATCTACTATATATTGTATTTTCAATAAAAAAAAATACTTCATGTGGATAGATTATTAACAACTCTTATCTCGCTAGCCTTTCTTTATTTGGTCTACTTTTAATATATAAACTTCCTTATGGTTGAAATTAAAAATAAGTACAAAATTTTTGAAAAAAATTTTGGATATGTTAATTGGATTGGTTTTTGGACACTTTATAAAAAGGAAGTGTTAAGGTTTTTAATTGTTGCAATTCAAACAGTAATTTCACCTCTTGTTACTTCACTTTTATTTCTGCTTGTATTATCATTGGCCATAGGAAATGAAAAAAACGATGTTTTAGGCTTTCCTTTTATAAGTTTTCTTGCCCCTGGATTAATAGCCATGCAAGTTATACAGCAAGCTTTCTCCCATTCTTCTTCTTCAATTATGATAGGAAAAATTCAAGGAAATATAGTTGATATTTTATATGCTCCGTTGACTGCCGGTGAAATCACATTAGCTATAAATTTAGCTGCTTGTACCAGAAGTGTAATTATTGCAATGGTTTCAATTTTGGTATTTTATTTTATAGTAGATTTAGAGTTTTACAGTTTTTTCTATATTTTTATTTTTACATTTTTAGGCTCTTTTATATTAAGCTCTTTGGGTATTATTATTGGTTTATGGTCTGAAAAATTTGATCACATGGCATCTGCTACTAATTTTATAATAGTACCCCTTTCTTTTTTGTCAGGGACTTTTTACTCAATTGATAGATTGCCCAACACTTTAAAGGCTGTAAGTGAAATAAATCCATTTTTTTATATTATAGATGGTTTTAGGTATGGTTTTTTAGGGAAGGCGGATGGCTCCATATCATTTGGTCTTTTATATCTATTTATTTTAAGTTTTTTTACTTGGTTTGTTTCATATATTTTGTTTAAAAAAGGTTATAAAATAAAATCTTAATTTATTTATGAGTTCAGTTCTTGGTACATATGCAAGAAAACCTATTTCTTTTATTAAAGGTAAGGGAAGTTATCTTTACACAGAAAAAGGTGATAAATATCTTGATTTTGTTCAAGGTATAGGAACTAATATTCTAGGGCATTGTCACCAACATTTAGTAAATACTATCCAAGATCAATCAAAAAAATTATGGCATGTATCTAATGCATTTGTAATACAAGAACAAGAAAAATTAGCTAAAAGATTATCAGATAATACTTTTGCTGATTTTGTGTGCTTCCAAAATTCGGGAACAGAAGCAACTGAAGCAAGTATTAAAATTGCTAGAAAATATTTTCATAAAATAGGAAAGCCTGAAAAAAATAGAATCATAACTTTCGAAGGTGCTTTTCATGGAAGAACTTTAGCCGCTTTATTTGCAGCAAATAATCCTAAACATATTGAAGGCTTCGGTCCCAAAGTCGATGGTTTTGATCAAGTTCCTTTTGCTGATCATGAGGCAGTTAAAAAAGCAATAAATAAAAATACAGCAGCAATTATGTTAGAAACAATAATGGGAGAAGGTGGAGTAAAAGTAGTACCTGATTTTTGCATAAAAGGACTAAGAGAGTTATGTGATGAATATAACATTCTTTTAATTTTAGATGAAGTTCAGTGTGCATATAGAACTGGAAATTTTTTTGCCTTTGAAAAATCAGGAATTATTCCAGACATAGTGCCGATAGCAAAAGGAATTGGTGGTGGCTTTCCAATGGGTGCATGCTTGGTTACTAAAAAAGTATCTGCTGGAATGACCGCAGGAACTCATGGTAGTACTTTTGGAGGAAATCCATTAGCAATGGCAGTAGGAAATGCGGTCCTAGATATTCTTTTTGAAAAAGATTTTTTTAAAAAAGTAAAAACAAAAGGTGAATATTTTGATCAAGGTTTAAATAAAATTAAAAACAAATATCCAAAAATTATTGAAGAGATAAGAGGTTATGGCCTAATGAAAGGTTTGAAAATATCAGCTGATACTATAAAATTTATTGACAAATTAATTGAAAATAAAATGCTTACTGTTAAAGCTTCTGAAAATGTAGTAAGACTTTTTCCTCCACTTATAATAAGCAATAAAGAACTGGATGAGTCTCTTCATAAGATCGAAATAGTTTGCAAAGAAATGAGCTAATTTATGAAAAATTTTATAAATATTTCAGATATAAGTAAGAAAGAACTAAGAAAAATTATTGATAATGCAAAATTAAAAAAGGAAAAAAGATTAAATTTAAACAAAAATGCAATAGACACAGATGCTCCGTTAGATGGAAAAATTTTAATCATGTTATTTGAAAAACCATCTACAAGAACCAGAATTTCTTTTGATTTAGCAGTTAAACAATTGGGGGGGAAAATCATTAACATTAAATCCAGATGAAATTCACTACGGAAGTGGAAATGAAAGTTTACATGATACTGCAAAAGTTTTATCTCAATATGCAGATATTGTAATGTTAAGAACACATGCACATAAAAATGTTTTAGAATTTTCAAAAAATTTGGACATTCCTCTTATTAATGGTTTGACAGATTTAAGCCATCCCTGTCAAATTATGTCAGATGTAATGACTTTTGAAGAATTAAAAGGATCTATCAAAAATAAAAAAATTGCTTGGCTGGGAGATGGAAACAATGTTGTTTATTCATTAATTGAGGCAGCGGTACAGTTTGAATTTCAACTATCCATAGCTTGTCCAAAAGGTTATGAGCCCAATAAAAAAATACTTCAGTGGGCAAAAAAAAATAAGGGAGATATTTTTATAACAAAAAACCCTCTAGAAGCATCAAATTCTGCTGATTGTGTAATGACTGATAAATGGATCTCAATGGGTGATAAAATCAATAAAAACAAAAAGAAGAAAGCACTTAAACCTTATCAGATAAATGAAAAAATAATGAAATCTGCTAATAAAGATGCAATTTTTATGCACTGTCTTCCAGCTAACAGAGGAGAGGAGGTTACCGATGAGGTAATGGATGGAAAGCAATCTGTAGTTTGGTTAGAAGCCTTAAATAGAATTCATGTTCAAAAAAGTATTATTCAGTGGTGTCTAAAGTAAGTATTTATTGGAGTGGTAGAGGATTATTAGTATTTTCGTTCATATATAAAATTACCGCTGCTCTTTCTTTTTCACTTTTTAGTCCAGCATAAGACATTTTAGTACCTTTTATCCAGTCCTTAGGTTTTATTAAAAAACCATTCATTTCTTCGAATGACCATTTTTTTCCATGTGCTGCCATTGCTTTCGAATATTTATAATCCGGTAGCGATCCTGCTTGTCTTCCTAATACACCCCATAAAGCTGGACCAATTTTATTTTTTCCTCCCTCAGCAATACTGTGGCACGCTGCACATTTTGTAAAAACTTTTGCACCCTCCGCAACACTTGTTGATGCAAATATTGCCATTATATTTCCAGTCTGTGAACTCGCTTCAGCAGATGCGGTACTAGCTACAGTGGTTACACTTTCAACTTGATATGCGGATTTTTCTAGTTTTTCCACATAAAATATTGAATCTGCAATTTTATTTATTCCCAAAACCAGAAATACTGCCAATACAATAGAAACAATAATTTTATTCATTTTAATAAATCTTATAAATTTAGTACAACTCTAATCTAAGTTATATCATGACTTATACTAATAAAATGGACTTTTAGACGCATAATTTTCTTATTCTATGAAAAATACTACAATAATAATACCATCTCGTCTTGCGGCAAGAAGATTTCCAAATAAACCTTTGGCAAAGATTAATAATATTCCCATCATTATTCATGTACTCAACAGAGCTAAAGAATCAAAAGTGGGAGAAGTATTTGTCGCCACACCCGATGATGAAATTTTTCAAATAGTTACAAAAAGTGGAGGAAAAGCTATTTTAACTAAATCTGAACATTTATCTGGTAGCGATAGAATATATGAGGCATATAAAAAGGAAATTAAAAATAAAGCAGATTTAATAATTAACTTACAAGGAGATATGCCAAATATTAATCCTTCGTGCATTTCGAAACTTGCAGAATATATGCAAAAAAATAAATGTGATATTGGCACTTTAGCTTCAAATATAAAAGATAAGATCGATATTACGAACCCAAATATTGTTAAGGTTCATGTTGATGAAGAGTTACAAAATGATAATTTTTTGATCACAAAAGATTTTTTTCGAATAAAAAAGGATTTAAGCACTGAAAAAATCTATCACCATATTGGAATTTATGCCTTTACAAGTATTGCTTTAACAAAGTATGTAGGGTTTGTTAGATCAAAATTGGAAATAGAAAGAAATTTAGAGCAAATGAGAGCTTTGGAAAATAATTTAGTTGTTAAGGTAGGGTTGTGTGATTCGACGCCCTTAGGAGTGGATACCGAGTTAGATTTGAAAAAAGTAACTAAAGAAATGAAACAGAGATGAGAGACAAAATAAAAGTAGCATTCCAAGGAGAAAAGGGTGCGTATTCACATTTAGCTTGTTTAGAGATTTTTCCAAATATAGAAGCAAAACCTTGCTATACCTTTGAAGAAGCTTTCAAATTAGCGAGAGATGATTCAGAATATAAAATTGTTATACCAATAGAAAATTCTTTAGCTGGGCGGGTAGCTGACATACATTATTTGATTCCAAAATATAAATTGCAGATTCATGCGGAACACTTTCAAAAGGTTACACATAATTTATTGGGAATTAAAGGTTCAAAAATAAGCGATATTAAAACAGTGAGAAGCCATTCTCAGGCCATCGGTCAATGTAGTAAAATAATTTCTCAAAACAATTTTAAAACGATAATTTCTGCTGATACAGCGGGATCAGCTAGATTTGTTTCAGAAAAAAAAGATAAGAGTGAATCTGCCATAGCCTCTGAACTTGCTGCAAAAATTTATCATTTGGAAATATTAAAATCAAATATTGAAGACGAATCAGGGAATATAACTAGATTTTTTATTATGGGAAAAGAAACAAAACATCCTGATTTTGAAAAAAAAAAATATATTACAAGTTGCATTTTTAAACTTAAAAGTATACCGGCAGCCTTATATAAAGCCCTGGGTGGTTTTGCAACAAATGGTGTTAATCTATGCAAACTAGAAAGTTTTTCAGTAAAAAATACATTTGATCAAGTTAATTTTTATATTGATATCGAAGGTCATATTGAAGATATGTCCTTAAAAAAAGCACTTGAAGAATTAGGATTTCACACTGAAAAATTAGATGTTTTGGGGGTTTATGAAGCTCATGAGTTTAGAGCAAAAAATAAATAAACAACCTATAGGTATATTGTAGTTATCATTTTTATACTGATATAATAAAAAAGGAGGCTGGCAATGGGTGGGATTTTTTGAACAATCCGGTCAGGACGGAAACGTAGCAGCCGTAACAAAATATTTCAGGTTATTGCTCAGTCTCCTCTGTTGTTATTTAAAATATGGAAAATAATTTACATAAAGTTTTAGCTTTAAAGTATAGACCAAAAAATTTTAAAGAATTGATCGGTCAGGATATTATGGTAGAGACTGTTACAAATTCCATAAAGTTAAATAAATTACCAAATGCATATTTATTAACTGGAATTCGTGGTGTTGGAAAAACAACAACCGCAAGGCTTATTGCACGAGCAATAAACTGTAGCAAAAATTTTCTTACAGAAGAAAATTGTAACTGTGATCATTGCAAAGAAATTAGTAACTCCAAACATCTTGATGTATTAGAAATGGATGCAGCATCAAGAACTGGAATAGATGATGTTAGGGAGTTGATAGAGTCTTCCAAATACAATCCTACAAGTGCTAAATATAAAATAATAATTTTAGATGAAGTTCACATGTTATCAAAACAAGCATTTAATGGTTTATTAAAAACTCTAGAAGAGCCGCCTCCACATCTAAAATTCATTTTTGCAACTACTGAAGTAAGAAAAATACCAGTTACGATTATTTCCAGATGCCAAAGATTTGATTTGAACAGAGTAAGCATAAAGGATCTTATGGAAAATTTGAGAAAAATTTCAAAAATTGAAAATGGAAAGATAACAGACGAAGCGTTGCTTTTAATAGCAAAAGCTGCTGAAGGGTCAGTAAGGGATTCCTTATCCTTACTAGATAGAGCTATTGTTAGTCAAAACGTTAGTGCAAAAGAAGTAGATGATAGTTTTGTAAGAAAAATGCTGGGGCTAGCAGATAGGTCAAAAATATTAAATTTATTAAGCAGTATTTTTCAAGGTGATCAAAAAAAATCAATGAAGCATTTAAGAGACATGATAAGCGAAGGTATCGAACCAAAGAATTTTCTCAATGATTTATTGGAAATCATATATTTTATACAATTAAAAAAAAATATTGGCGATTTAGAATCTGATATCTCTGTATCGGAGTCAGAAAAAGAAACTATTAATTTAATTTCTAAAGATATAAGCTCTTCTACATTAGTAATTTTTTGGCAATTGATTTTAAAAGTGTTAGAAGAATTGTCAATTGTATCAAGTCCAATCCTATCTCTTGAAATGCTAATTTTTAGACTAGTTCATTTAAAAGGAATGCCTTCTTATGAAAATGTATTAGATTCTTTAAAAGAAAATAGTATGAAAAGTAACGAAGGAAAAGCTTCGTCTAGCGTAACGTTAAAAAATGATAAAAATTTTTTTTCTAATCAAGAAACTGAAACGAGCAAATCTTCCAAAGATCAAATAAAAAATATAACACAAGTAAAACCTGTTTTATCATCTTTAAATATTAAGAAAACAGATGATCATATGAACAAATCTAAAATTAACTCTATAGAAGAATTAATTTCAATTTCTTCAAAAAAAAGAGAAATCCAACTTAAGTATGATTTGGAAAATAATGTAAATCTAATTAGGTTTTCGCAAGGAAAAATAGATATAAGTTTTAATGAAAATCTTGATAAAAATTTTGTACGTAGTTTGACCGAAAAATTATTTGAATGGACTGGTAATAGATGGGTTATTACTTTAACAAAAGAAAAAGGACAAAAAAGTTTTTCAGAACTTCAATCTATAAAAAAAAAAGAAATTCTTGAAGAAGAAAAAAAAGGAGAACTTTATAAAAAATTTAAAAATATTTTTTCAGATGGAGACTTGTTGGAGGTTAAAAAAAAAGATTGAAATATGACAGATTTTACTGATTTGATATCCCAAGCTAAAAAAATGAAAGAGAAAATGGAGGAGACACAAGAAATTCTAAAAAAAATTGAAGTTGAAGGAATATCAGGTGGAAGCTCTGTAAAAGTAATCATGAATGGAGATGGTGAACTAAAAAAAATCATGCTTAATGATGGATTATTAAAAGAATCAAAAGAAATTATTGAAGATTTGATAGTAGCAGCTCATAATGATGCAAAAACTAAGCTAAAAAGGAAGACCTCGGAAGAGATTTCCAAAGTTACTGGAGGTATGAGCTTGCCACCAGGTTTTAAATTTCCGTTTTGATAAAAAATGTCAGATAAAAATGTAAAAGAGATAGAAGATTTAATTAAAATAATTTCAAAATTGCCAGGTTTGGGACCAAAATCTGCTAAGAGAATTGTATTAAAATTAATTAATAATAGAGAAGATTTAATTAAACCATTAACAAATACTTTAGCGCAGGTTTATAAAAATGTAATTCGATGTAATATATGTGGTAATTTAAAATCTATTAATGGGAAATGTATTTGTTCTACTAAAAAATATGATCAAATTTGTGTTGTAGAAAATATTGCTGATATGTGGGTAATAGAAAGCACGGGAATATATAAAGGCCATTATCATATTTTAGGCGGAACATTACCATCTTTTGAAACCAAGAATAGTGGAAATGGACTGCTAATCCAATCATTAGTGAACCGTGTTAAGAAAGAGAATGTAAAAGAAGTAATTCTTGCAACAAGTGCTAGCACAGAAGGTGAAACTACTTCTCATTATATATCTGATAGCTTGAAAGGAACAAAAGTTAAAATAACCCGGTTAGCAAAAGGTGTTCCCGTGGGTGGAGAAATAGAATTTTTAGATGATGGGACTTTGTATTCAGCGTTTAAAAATAGGAATCTTTTACCTAACGAATAATGAATTTTTAATAAGATATTAATTTAAATTTTTTCGTAAAGAGGAAGCGTTAAGAAATCATCAAAGTTTTGTTTACTTATCATTTCTTTAAAAATTTTTGAGGCTTTATCAAAAGGAATCTTTTTATAAATTTCTTCACCAACTCTTTTGTTTATTTTATTCAATTCATCATTGATTAATTGATCTATTAATTTTTCATCTACAATCCTTCCATCGTCTAATTGAACTTTATATTTTAACCATACCCAAAGTTGAGCTCTGCTTACTTCGCAAGTAGCTGCATCAGCCATTAAGTTGTTAACAACAGAACAACCTGTTCCATTTATCCAATGAGCCATATATTCGATACCTTCTTGCAGGTTTTCTCGAACTCCAGATTCAGTAATTCCTTTTTCTATCTCTGGTTCATCTAACAAATCTCTTCTATTTATTTTTTCGTTGTTAAACTTTTTAAGTTGATTTGGACCATCAAAATTTTTTTCAAAAATATTTTTTACTGGCTCTACTAGACTTGGATGAGCCACCCAGGCACCATCATTTCCTTGTTTGAGTTCTCTTTCTTTATCTTTCTTAACGCCAGAGAGTGCTTTTTCATTAATTTCTGGAGAATTTGATTTTGCTATAACTTGTGCTGACATCCCTCCCATGCCAAAAGCTCCTCTTTTATGACAGGTATCCACAAGTAATTTGTTGTAGTTTGACATGAAAGGGACAAACATGTTCACTTTTGATCTATCTGGCAAAATAACTTTTTTAGTATTTCTGTATACTTTTTGGTAGGAGAAAAGATAATCCCATCTACCAGCATTAAGACCTACTATATGATCTTTTAATTCCCATAAAAATTCTTCCATTTGAAATACTGCATTAATTGTTTCAATTAAAACAGTAACCTTAACGGCTCCTATTTCTAAATTGAGTTTTTTTTCACAAAATAAAATTACTTCATTTAATAAACGACATTCCAAATAATGTTCTAACTTAGGTAAATAAAAATATGGTCCACTTTTTTTTTTAATAAGATTTTTTGCATTATGAAACAGGGCAAGACCTAGATCAAAAAAAGTTCCAGAAATTCTTTCACTATTTATGGTAATATGTTTTTCGTCAAGATGTAGACCTCTTGGTCTAATTAAAAGAACAGCAATTTTTTTATTTAATTCATATTTTTTTCCACTACTCTTATCAGTAAAGTCAATTTCTCCGTTTATGGCATCTTTTATATTAAGTTGACCTTGTATTAAATTATCAAGTGTTGGAGTTAAAGAATCTTCAAAATCGGTCATATAACAGTCTGCTCCAGAATTTAAGGCTGAGATGAACATCTTTTTTGGAACCGGTGGCCCTGTTATTTCTACTTGTCTTTTTAAAAGATCTTCGGGTATTCCTTTTATTTTCCATTTCTCATCTCTGATTTTTTTGGTTTCATCCAAAAAGTCTAATTTGCCACCACCATCTATATTTTTTTGTCTTTTCTTTCTTTCGTCGAGTAGCTCTAGTCTTTTGTTATTGAATCGTTCATGAATTTCTTTAATAAACTCTAGAGCTTCATCTGATATAATTTCATTGTATCTAGACAAAATTTTGCCATCAATTCTTATACTTTTATTCATTATTATAATATTTATGTGTATATATATTTTTAATCAAGTATTATTAAATTTATAGAATGAAAAATTATTTAGAATTTGAACGCGACATAAAAGCTCTAGAAGAAGAACTGGAAAAATTAAAGGATCCTTTCAATAAAGAAGGTTTATCACAAGTTGAAACTGAAAAAATTTCTAGAATACAAAATGAAATTGATTCTAGATTGAAAACTTCCTATGCAAACCTTAATGCATGGCAAATAACTCAAGTTGCTAGACATGAAGAAAGACCAAAAACTAAATTTTTAATAGAAAATTTATTTACAAATTTTATTAATCTTTCTGGAGATAGACGTTTTTCAGAAGACGAATCTGTATTAGCTGGTTTTGGAACATTTCAGGGAAAATCTGTTTTAATTTTAGGTCAAGAAAAAGGAGAGGACCTCGACTCTAGATTAAAAAGAAATTTTGGAATGATGAGGCCTGAAGGTTATAGAAAATGTATTAGATTGATGAAGCTAGCAGATAAATTTAATATTCCGGTCGTATCATTTGTTGATACACCTGGTGCTTATCCAGGAATAGGAGCAGAGCAAAGAGGACAAGCAGAGGCAATAGCTAGCTCTATAGACTGCTGCATGTCACTAACAGTTCCAATTATTTCTATAATTGTCGGGGAAGGAGGCTCAGGCGGAGCTATAGCTTTAGCTTCTGCAAATAAAGTATTAATGTTCGAAAATGCAATTTATTCAGTCATCTCTCCAGAAGGCTGTGCTTCTATTTTATGGAGAGACCCAAGCAAGTCGCTAGAAGCTGCTCGAGCAATGAAATTAACAGCTAATGAACTTTTAAAAATGAAAATAATTGATGAGTTGATAGAGGAACCAACTGGTGGTGCTCATAGAAATAAAGAAAAAGTTGTTTCTTCAATAAGACAAGCTTTAGAAAAAAACTTGAAAGAATTTGAAGAATATACAAGACAAGAGATTTATGAACACAGAAAGAAAAAATTTTTAAATATTGGAAAAGAAAAAAGTTTCAAAGTATTTCCAAGTCATACAAATTGGATGGAAAAAGATAAATTTTCATCTTTTATTAAACAAATCATATACAAATATAAGAAACAAATAATAATTTTAACACTTTTAATATTTTTGATGTCTTTATTATTTTTCTTTTAATTTTTTATAAAGCTCCACAACAATGTTTATATTTCTTACCTGTAGCAGGGCATTTTTCATTTCTAGAAAATTTTTCATTCTTTTTTATAACTAATAAGCAATCTGGATTGTTTTTTAATGGCATATTTTTTTTTGTTTTTTCTTCCTCCATCTCTTCTTTTGTAACTATTTCAAGATTATTTAAAAAAGTAATGAAATCAATTTTAATCCTATTTAGCAATCCTTCAAATAATTTAAAAGCTTCTCTTCTAAATTCTTCCAAAGGATCTTTTTGAGCATAACCCCTTAATCCCACGACTTGTCTTAAGTGTTCTAGATATTGAAGATGAGATCTCCACAAAAAATCGATATTTTGCAAAAAAACTCTTTTTTCTAACTTTATATTAGTTGGTTCCGTAATAGCTTTTATTCTTTCATTTCTAAACTGGTTTAATCTATTTCTGATCGCATTCTCAAATTTATCATTTTTAAGTTTTATAACATCTGAAATTTCTTCATCTTTAAATGAGCGACCCAATATGGGTTTAATTTTTGTCCTAAACGTATCTATCTGGTTTTCTCTTTCATAAATTTTTTTTTCATCTACAAAGTTTTTTAACAAATCTTCTAAAAATGAATTTACTACATCATTGATATTTTTTGATTTTAAAATTTCCTTTCTTTGCTCAAAAATGACTTTTCTTTGGTCATTCATCACATCATCAAATTTTAATAAAGTTTTTCTTATATCGTAATTTCTACCCTCAACTCGCTTTTGTGCCCTTTCCAACGCTTTATTAATCCAAGGGTGATCTATCGATTCCCCTTCTTTAAGACCAAACTTTTTCATTATTCCGTCAATAGATTCAGAGCCAAATATTCTCATTAGGTCATCTTCTAAACTTATATAAAATATTGAGTTTCCTTCATCTCCTTGTCTTCCAGCTCTTCCTCTCAATTGATTATCAATTCTTCTGCTTTCGTGTCTTTCGGTTCCTATTACAAAAAGCCCTCCAAGTTCTTTAATTTTATTTTTTTCTTTTTCGGTATTTTCAGTAAGAATTTTACCACCTAATTTTACATCCGTTCCTCTTCCAGCCATGTTAGTCGAACAGGTAACGGAACCCAGCTTTCCAGCATCAGCAATTATATTGGCTTCCTTTTCATGTTGTTTGGCATTTAAAACAGAATGTTTAATTTTTTCTCTGCTAAGTAATTGAGAATAAGTTTCCGATTTACTAATACTAGTTGTACCAATTAGAACTGGCTGACCTTTATTATTACATTCAATTGCTTTTTTAATAATTGCTTCATTTTTTTCTTTTTCAGTTCTAAATATCTGATCATTCCAATCCTTTCTAATCATTTTTTGATTAGTTGGTACAGAAACTACAGGAAGTTTGTAAATGTCAAAAAATTCCTCAGCTTCGGTTGCTGCGGTACCTGTCATTCCAGAAAGTTTATTATACAAACGAAAATAATTTTGGTAAGTGATCGAAGCTAATGTTTGATTTTCGCTTTGTATTTCAACTTTTTCTTTTGCCTCAATTGCTTGATGTAGTCCATCAGAGAATCTTCTGCCTTCGAGTACTCTTCCTGTGAATTCATCAATGAGCTGTACTTTATCTTCTCTAACTATATAGTCCGTATCTTTTTTAAATAATAAATTTGCTTTTAAAGCCTGGTTGATATGATGAACCAAATTAATATTTTGTGGATCATAAAAATTATTATTTTTAAGAATTCCATATGTTTGTGATAATTTTTCAATTTTGTCTATGCCTTTTTCAGAAAGCATAACATTTTTATTTTTTTCATCTAACTCATAATCTTCTTTGTTAAGTTCTTTTATAAATTTATTGCATACAAAATATTGATCTGATTTATCTTCAGTTGAACCTGAAATTACTAATGGAGTTCTAGCTTCATCAATAAGAATACTATCCACTTCATCTACAATGCAAAAAAAATGTTCTCTCTGAACCATATCTTCTACATTATATTTCATGTTATCTCTTAAATAATCAAAACCAAATTCATTATTTGTTCCGTATGTTACATCACAGTTATAATTTTTTTTTCTTTCAATATCTTCCATTTCATTAGTTATAACTCCAACGCTTAGTCCAAGAAATTTATATATTTTACCCATCCATTCAGAATCTCTTTTTGCTAAATAATCATTTACAGTTACTACATGAACTCCTTTTTTAATTAGAGAGTTTAAATAAACAGGAAGTGTTGCGACCAAAGTTTTACCTTCTCCAGTTTTCATTTCAGCAATTTTTCCTTGGTGAAGAATAATTCCGCCCATTAGCTGAACATCAAAATGACGTTCTGACAAAGTTCTTTTAGAAGCCTCTCTTACATAAGCAAATGCTTCAGGTAGCAGTTCTTCTAATTTTGCTCCATTTTGAACCCTAGTTCTGAGCTCAGCAGTTTTGGCTGGAAAATTTTCATCAGCCATGCCTTTAATTGTTGCTTCGAAACCATTAATTTTTTCGACAATTAATTTTAGTTTATCTATATCTCTTTGGCTTGAATTTTTTATAAATTTGCCGATAATGCCGCTAATATTTAACATAAATATATTTATTGTATTAACACAAGAACTATATAATCAATAATTGGAAATTTTAAATACTAATGACTTTAAATTTAAAAAACTTACTAAATCCCAAAGTTAAAATGTCTAAAATGGGAGAATTTCAAGAGTTACAGCCTATTGAGGGTTTACAAATATCATCAGTATCAGCAGATCTTTACGGAGATGGTAGAGATGATTTAACTTTATTTTTCTTTGATGAAGGAGCAAATTTTGGTGCAGTTTACACAAATTCCAAAGTTACTTCCGCTAGCATTAATTGGAACTTGAAAATTAAAAGACATTTTGTAAAAGCACTTATGATAAACACTAAAAATGCAAACACATTTACCGGAATAAAGGGAGCCCAGGGATTAAAGGAGATTGCCAATACCTTGTCTAAACTTTTAACTTTAAAGTCTTCACAGAGTGCAAAAGGGGTTAAAGAAGTTGTAAAAATTACAGATCTGCTTTTTGCATCGACTGGTGTAATTGGAGAAGATTTTCCTCATCTAAAAATAAAAAATAGAATTCCCGAACTGGTGAAAAAATTAAGATCCGAACAAAATAAATTTGTTTGGTTTAAAGCAGCTAGCGCAATAATGACAACCGATACAAGACCAAAGGTTGCTTACGAAGAATGTAAAATAGGAAATAAATTAATAAAAATTTCAGGTATAGCAAAAGGGTCAGGTATGATAGCACCTAACATGGCAACTATGTTATCATTTATATTTACTGACGCAAATATACCTTCTGTTTTTTTAAAAAGTATTTTAAAAAAAGTGACGGCTACAACATTTAATTCGATTACGGTTGATAGCGATACATCAACGAATGATATGGTTGCAATTTTTGCTACAGGAAAAGCAAAAAATTCCAAGATTTATAATGTTTTAGATCCTAAATTAGTAGAATTTGAAAAAGCACTACATAGACTCTGTTTAAATTTAGCTAAACAAATCGTTGTTGACGGCGAAGGAGCTAAAAAATTTATAACAATAGATGTAAAAGGAGCAAGATCCGCAAACATGGCAAAAAATATTTGTTTTTCAATTGCTAATTCTCCATTATTTAAAACTGCTATTGCTGGAGAAGACCCGAATTGGGGAAGAATTGTTATGGGGATAGGCAAGTCAGGAGAAAGTGTGCACGCAAGTAAAATCCAAATAAAATTTGGAAATTATATAGTAGCTGAAAATGGAAAAATATCAAAAGACTATAACGAAGACGATTTGAAAGAGTATATGAAATGGGATTCAATAAATATTGAAATTAATCTAAATATAGGAAGCGGAAATTATACTGTTTATACATGTGATTTTACACACGACTATATAAACATAAATGCAGATTATAGAAATTAATATTTACTTTTTTCAAAAAAAATTAAATAATAGATAAATATGATTAAATATAACTTGTCCTGCAAATGTGGTGAAAACTTTGAAAGTTGGTTTTCAAGCTCTACAGAATTTGATTCCTTATTAAAAAAAAAACTTATTAAGTGCATTTACTGCGAATCTTCTTCGATTAAGAAAACTATGATGGCTCCAAATTTAACTAGCAAATCAAATAAAACAGTCAGAAATAATAAAATAGAAAAAGATGTAAAAAAGCAGCTAATAAATATTAGAAAATATATTGAAAAAAATTGTACAAATGTCGGAGATGATTTTACAAGAGAAGCGAGAAGTATTCACTATGACAAAAAAAAATCTAAAGGGATATACGGAAAAGCCACACCAGAAGAAACAGCCGAGTTGATGGAAGAAGGAATTGAAATAGCTACTATTCCCTGGGTTGACAAATCTGAAAATTAATTTTTTAGGAATGTTGAAATATAATTTACCGAAGAATCTTTGCTTATCTTCCACTTATTATAAAATATATCAAATTTCATACCAATAGTTTCGTCAGGTACAAAATTATTTTCCATCACAATTATTTCCAAATCTTTTGGTGTTAAAAATTTATCCCAATCATGTGTACCGATTGGTAGCCACCTTAGAACATATTCCGCACCCAATATTGCAAATATATAAGACTTTAAATTTTTATTTATAGTAGCAACAAACATAATCCCATTTTTTTTTATTAGTTTTGAGCAACTTTTAATAAACAATTTTACGTCCGAAACATGTTCCACAACTTCCATATTTAAAATTACATCAAATTCATTATTCAAGTTTAATTTTTCAGGAGATGTATTAATATATTTAATATTTAGACTCATTTGTTTCGAATGTATTTTTGCAATTTCTATATTCTGACGAGAAGCATCAATTCCAGTAATTTTTGCTCCCAATCTACTTAATGGTTCACATAACAGTCCACCACCGCACCCAATATCTAAAATTTTTAAGTTTTTAAGTGGTTTTTCACTATTTATATTTAACGAAAAATGAGAAACTAATTTATTTCTAATGAAACTAATTCTGGCTGGATTGAAAAGGTGTAAAGGCTTAAATTTTCCATTAGGATCCCACCAATCCTTTGCCATTTGGGAAAATTTTTCTATTTCTATTTTATTTATTGTACTCAAAGTAATAATTATTTTAGATTTACTTGTGCATTTTTATAAATAAGAGTATTTATTATTAAAAAATACATAAAGTAAATAAGTTATTTTATCATGAAAAGATTAGCACTTAAGTTTGGAGGAACATCCGTTGGTAGCATAGAAAAAATAAAAAATGTTGCTAATATTATAAAAAAAAGACAAAAGGAAGGGAATGAAGTTATTGTTATCGTTTCTGCAATGTCTGGTGTAACTAACGAACTTGAAAAAAAAGCAAATTTGATTAGTAAAAATTTTGACAGCAAGGAATTAGACGTATTGTTATCTTCTGGAGAACAAGTTTCAAGTTCACTTTTATCTGGGGCTATTATTAATTTAGGTCTTAAAGCAAGATCGTGGCTAGGATGGCAAATTCCAATTGTAACTGACAATAACTATACTTACTCCCAGATAATGAAAATTAGAACCCAAGAAATTTTGAGTTTTATTTCTGACGGCGGAATAGCAGTAATTGCTGGGTTTCAAGGAATTTCAAAAGAAAATAGAATTACTACTTTAGGTCGCGGTGGATCTGATTTATCTGCGGTTGCGATTGCAAAATTTTTTCAAACAGATTCTTGCGAAATTTATACTGATGTGGAGGGTGTTCTTACAACTGATCCATCAATTAATAAAAAAGCAAAAAAAATTGATAAAATATCTTATGAAGAAATGTTAGAAATGGCATCCTTGGGAGCTAAAGTGATGCAGCCAAGCGCAGTTCAAGCATCAATGATAAATGATATTCCAATTCATGTAAGATCTACTTTTTCTGAAAAATCTGGAACAGAAATAATTTCAGACGGTAACATTGATCATAAAAAAGCTGTAACAGGTATAGCTTACTCAAAAAAATAATGCTAAAATTTCATTAGTTGGAGTAGTTGACAAACCTGGTGTTGCAGCAGATGTTTTTGAACCAATAGGGAAAAATAATATAAATATTGATATGGTAATTCAAAATACTTCTTTAGATGGCAAAACAGCCAATATAACTTTTACTATTAAACAAGAAGATTTGAAAAAAACCCTGGATATAATTGAAAAAAATAAACAAAAAATAAATTACAATAAAATAACACATGATGATAAGCTTGCAAAAGTATCTATTATTGGTGCAGGCATGATAGCTAGTCCCGGAGTAACTCATAAAATGTTTAGATCTTTAGCTAATGAAGGTATAAATATTTTAGCAATTTCTACCTCAGAAATAAAAATTTCTGTTTTGATCAAAGAAGATTTAACTCAAAAGGCAGTAAAAATATTACATAAAACTTTTGAACTTAATTAATAATTTAATGAGCACAAGACCGTTTAGAGATATTAAAAGAAAAAAAACCAAAAAGATTAAAGTAGGTAATATTGAAGTAGGGGGAGATGCACCTATTTCTATTCAATCAATGACCAACACTTTAACAACGGATATAAAAAAAACTGTAAGGCAAATTCATGAATTAACTGAGGCAGGAGCTGACATTGTTAGAGTTTCATGTCCTGATAAAGATTCTTCTTTGGCTCTCAAAAAAATTATAAAAGAAGTTAGAGTTCCTATAGTAGCGGATATTCACTTTCATTATAAAAGAGCTATAGAAGCAGCAATGTCAGGAGCTCACTGCTTGAGAATTAATCCTGGAAACATTGGTTCAAAAGAAAAAATTCGTGAAGTTTTAAAATCAGCAAAAGATTATAACTGCTCTGTAAGAATTGGTGTTAATGCTGGATCTATAGAAAAAAACTTATTAGAAAAATATAAAGAACCTTGTCCAGAAGCTTTAGTTGAAAGCGCTATAAATAATATTAAAATTTTAGAAGATGAAAACTTTTTTAACTTTAAAGTGAGCGTTAAATCATCTGATATTTTTTTAACCACCAAAGCATATAGATTGCTATCATCAGTTTGCAATTATCCATTGCATCTTGGTATCACTGAAGCTGGTGGATTGGTTACCGGAAGTGTGAAATCTTCCCTTGGGATTGGAATGTTATTGATGGAAGGAATAGGTGACACAATTAGAGTTTCTTTATCAGCTGATCCTTTAGAAGAAATTAAAATTGGCTATGAAATACTCAAATCTTTAAATCTGAGACATAGAGGTGTGAATATTATTGCATGTCCTTCTTGTGCTCGACAATCATTTCCAGTAATTGATACAGTTAAAATTTTAGAAAAAAGACTTTCCCATATAAAAGAACACATTACACTGTCAATCATTGGGTGTGTAGTGAATGGTCCTGGTGAGGCTTCGCAAACCCAAATAGGTATAACTGGAGGAGGGAAAAATAATCACATGATGTATCTTTCAGGAGTACCCCATCATAAAGTTGCCAGTGATAAAATTATAGAAGAGGTGGTATCTTTAGTTGAGGAAAAATCTAAAGAATTAAAAAAGAATTAAAAATGATACCTTTGGACAAAATAAAGAAGATTATTGATAAATATCAATTGTTAGAAAAAGAACTTGCTTCTGGAGAAATTTCAAAAAATGATCTTGTTAAAAAATCAAAGGAATATTCGAGCATTGGAGAGATAATACAAGAAGCAAAACACTATCTAAATTTTCAAAAAGAAAAAGAAAGTCTAGAAAAAATTATTGAAGACAAAAGTAATGCTAAAGATATGTTACAACTAGCTAAAAATGAATTAGAAGAATTAATTAAAAAAAACGAAGATTATGAAAAAATTTTAAAAGTATATCTTTTGCCAAAAGATGAGGCGGATTCTAAAAATGCGATACTTGAAATAAGAGCTGGGACCGGAGGATTAGAAGCTACTTTATTTGTTGCTGATCTATACAAAATGTATGAAAAAGTATGTTTAAATAATAGATGGTCTTTTGAAATTATAAATATATCTAAAAGTGATGCTGGCGGATATAAAGAAGCAATACTATTAATCAAGGGTAATAATATTTACTCTTTTTTAAAATTTGAATCTGGAGTCCATAGAGTACAAAGAGTTCCTGAAACCGAAACGCAAGGACGAGTTCATACTTCTGCAGCAACTGTAGCAGTTTTACCCGAAGCCGAAGAAGTTGATGTAAAAATTAATGATAAAGATTTAAGAATAGATGTATTTAGATCAAGTGGTCCTGGTGGACAATCCGTTAATACCACAGATAGTGCAGTAAGAATTACACATTTACCAACTGGAATAGTAGTTAGCCAACAAGATGAAAAATCACAACATAAAAATAGAGCTAAAGCCATGAAAATTTTAAGATCTAGAATTTATGAATTTGAAAGAGAAAAAAAAGAGAAAGAAAGGTCGATAAATAGAAAGAATCAAATTGGGACAGGAGATAGATCTGAACGAATAAGGACTTACAACTTTCCCCAAGGACGAGTTACTGATCACAGAATAAATATTACGTTACATAAATTAGAGGAATTTTTAAGTGGAGATGCATTTGATGAATTAATCCAAAGTCTGAGAGCACAGGATCAAGAAGTTAAATTAGCAAATTTAAATACTAAATGAATTTAGAGAATATACTAAACAAAGGTTCAAAAATTTTGAAAAGTCATAATATTCAAACCTATGACTTAGATGCACAATTACTGCTTGCTAATATTTTAGGTATCCAAAGAGAGATTCTAATTACAAAAGATAGAGTGAAAGTTACAAAAAAAATTATCAAGAAGTATGATTCAGTTATTAATAGAAGAATAAAAAAAGAACCTATTGCTTATATAATTGGAAAGAAAGAATTTTGGAGTAATGACTTTTTAGTTAATAGAGCTACTTTAGTTCCCAGACCCGAAACTGAATTATTAATTTATAAAACTGTTAGCTTTTTTAAAAATAAAAAAATAAATATATTAGATATTGGTACTGGTTCAGGTTGTATTTTGCTTTCAATATTAATGGAACTAAACTTGGCCAGAGGAATTGGGATAGATATTTCATCTAATGCTATAAAAATAGCAAAAATGAATTGTAAAAAATTAAACCTTTTAAATCGTGCAAAGTTCAAAGTTTCTGATTTATTTAATTATAATTCAGGAAAATACGATTTAATTGTTTCTAACCCCCCTTATATTCCATTAAAAGATATAAAAAATTTAAGCAGGGATATAACAAATCACGAACCAATGATTGCGCTAAATGGAGGTTATGATGGTCTTGACCAAATAAAAAAAGTTATTTATAAATCAAGTTATCTATTAAAGAACAAGGGTCTACTCGCATTAGAAATTGGAACGGGCCAATATAAAAAAGTTTCTAGTATATTGAGAAATTATAGATTTAGAGAAATAGCCAAGGAATATGATAATAATAGGAACGTACGTTGCATAATGAGCACAAAATAGCTCTTTTTTTAATTTTAAAAATAATTATTTTGACAAAGTAAATTATAAATGAATAAGATATTATAACCTCTTAACAGAAATAAGGTATTTCAACAAATTATATGTTTCAAAGAAGACCAAAAAGATTTAGACGTCGTTCGAACGGTAGAAGTCATATGCAACGGAATCCTTCAGGCGTTCCAAATAGGATCAGGCCCCATTCGTTTACAAATGGTTACAACAAGGGTAATTTCAAAAATTCACTAAGTGCAGAAAAATTATTTGAAAAATATACTTCTTTAGCAAAAGAAGCCATGTCTTCTGGAGACAAAACTTTATCAGAAAATTATTTGCAGCATGCAGATCATTTTATGAGAGTTATTGAAGATAAAAACAAAAATAGAAATTTAAATAAAATTGATAATATTGATAAAACTACAGAAACCAAAAAAGATTCAATTGAAAATGTTAATATTTCACCAAATCAAGAATTAAAAAATAAAAATTAATTTAATTTTTTTTATCAATTAACTCAGCAATCAACACGTCCGTTTTTATTCTATGGATTTCAAATTCTTTTCGTTCCTTATCTTTTAATACTTTACCAGATGGAAGTTTTAGTGTTTGGGAATTTACTTTTTTTCCATTAACTATTACTTCATAATGAAGGTGTGGTCCAGTTGACATACCTGTTGAACCAACATAACCAATTATTTGTCCTTGCCTTACTTTTTTTCCAACCTTCATACCCTTGGCAAAACTTTTCATATGAGCATACACAGTTTCATAAGTTGAATTATGTTTTATCTTAATACAATTACCTCCACCTCCACACCATTTGGCACGAATGATTGTTCCAGAACCAGAAGCCATGATAGGGGTACCCATTGGTGCCGCGAAATCAGTTCCAAGGTGTTTTTTGTTGTATCCTAGTATTGGATGCTTTCTCATTCCAAAGGGCGATGATAGTCTTGCTCCATTAATGGGAGTTTTCATTAATGCCTTCTCAACACTTTTTCCATTGATGTCAAAGTATCCATACTCCTTATCGCTACCAAATTTGTAAAGCGAAATCTCTCTTCCGTTTACTTTCATGTGAGCATAAAGAATTGATCCACTTTTTATATATTTTCCATTTTCATCAAAATATTTTTCATATAATACTTTAAAATAATCATTTTTTCTAATGTCCCTTTGAAAATCTATTTCAAAACCATAAATTCTTGCAAATTCAATTATCGTATCAGGGTTAATTTTTGCTTGGATTGCCGAAGCGTACAAATTATTTTTTATTACATTTTCAGCTAAAATTTTTTTCTTATATAATTTTGTAATAATTTTTTTTGATACAATTTTATTTTCTTCGTTTTTGGATATAGCTACAGTAGTACTTTTAGTGATCGGAATAAGAAGTTCTACTATAGAGTTTTTCTTTTTGTCTGAATTTTTTTTAACAATAATGTCAATTTTATTTCCCGTTATTAATTGACTAGATTTTCCATGTTTTTTGTATTGAACTATTATTTTGTCAATTTCATATTGATTAATTTGATATTTGTTTAATATTTTTTGTAGCGTGTCTCCTTTTTTTATTTCATAAGCAACGTTTATGAAAGGAGATTTAATTTGATTTAAAACAAATTCTTTGAATATTTTTAATTCAGAGCTATTATTTAAGCTTGCAATCTGATCAGATTTTTTGATAATTTTCTCATCACTTTTGTAAGCAACTGATAGTAGAAGCAGAATGACTAAGATACCCCCAAATACCAAAGGGTACTTCGCCTTATTCAGGTTGTTTTTAAGAGTGTAGTTCACGTCGAATTTTATACAACAATTTATGGAAAAATGGTTAAAGAAATCTTAAATATAGCCATTATTTGATATTAAGATACGACTTGATTTATCCATTAATTAGCTTATAACGGGCGATCCAACCTTCAAAAAGCTTAGTTTTCTTAGCTTAATTGTTGGGTTGCTAATTCAAAATGCAAGTGTGTGAACTGCTAGAAAGGTAGTTCTGGCTATGCATTTTAGCTTTTTTAAATTGTAAAAGATTTTTAAGAAGAGAAGTGTGGACGGTTAGGTTACCAAAATTTGTCGTACACACTTCAACGAAATATAAATAATTTTTTTTATTTATATGAAGCTAGTGTGCGCCGTTATTAAACTTGAGAGTTTGATCATGGCTCAGAACGTACGCTGGCGGCACGCCTAATACATGCAAGTCGAACGCAGTAGCAATACTGAGTGGCGAACGGGTGAGTAATATGTGGGTATCTGCCTTTTGGTTTGGAATAACACGGGGAAACTTGTGCTAATACCGGATAAGCCTTTACAGGGAAAGTTTTAACGCCGAAAGATGAGCCCGCACTTGATTAGCTAGTTGGTAAGGTAAAAGCTTACCAAGGCTACGATCAATAGCTGATCTGAGAGGATGATCAGCCACATTGGGACTGAGACACGGCCCAAACTCCTACGGGAGGCAGCAGTAGGGAATCTTGCACAATGGGGGAAACCCTGATGCAGCGATGCCGCGTGAGTGAAGAAGGCCCTTGGGTTGTAAAGCTCTTTCGTCGGGGAAGAAAATGACTGTACCCGAATAAGAAGGTCCGGCTAACTTCGTGCCAGCAGCCGCGGTAATACGAAGGGACCTAGCGTAGTTCGGAATTACTGGGCTTAAAGAGCTCGTAGGTGGTTAGAAAAGTTGGTGGTGAAATCCCAAGGCTTAACCTTGGAACTGCCGCCAAAACTTTTTAACTAGAGTATGATAGAGGAAAGTGGAATTTCTAGTGTAGAGGTGAAATTCGTAGATATTAGAAGGAACACCAATTGCGAAGGCAACTTTCTGGATCATTACTGACACTGAGGAGCGAAAGCATGGGTAGCGAAGAGGATTAGATACCCTCGTAGTCCATGCTGTAAACGATGTGTGCTAGACGTTGGAAATTTAATTTTCAGTGTCGCAGCAAAAGCGTTAAGCACACCGCCTGGGGAGTACGACCGCAAGGTTAAAACTCAAATGAATTGACGGGGACCCGCACAAGTAGTGGAGCATGTGGTTTAATTCGAAGATACGCGCAGAACCTTACCAACACTTGACATGTCTGTCGCGAACCTAAGAGATTAGGTTTTTCATTTAGTTGGACAGAACACAGGTGCTGCATGGCTGTCGTCAGCTCGTGTCGTGAGATGTTGGGTTAAGTCCCGCAACGAGCGCAACCCCTACTTTTAGTTGCTACCATTTAGTTGGGCACTCTAAAAGAACTGCCAGTGATAAGCTGGAGGAAGGCGGGGATGACGTCAAGTCCTCATGGCCCTTACGTGTTGGGCTACACACGTGCTACAATGGTACTCACAATGAGATGCGAAGAGGCGACTCTTAGCCAATCCCAAAAAGGTACCTCAGTTCGGATTGTACTCTGCAACTCGAGTGCATGAAGCTGGAATTACTAGTAATCGCGGATCAGCGCGCCGCGGTGAATACGTTCCCGGGTCTTGTACACACCGCCCGTCACACCATGGAAGTTGGTTACACCTTAAGGCAAAGCATAAAACCTTTGACTACGGTACGATCAGCGACTGGGGTGAAGTCGTAACAAGGTAGCCGTAGGGGAACCTGCGGCTGGATCACCTCCTTTCTAAGGAAATCGAGAATTTTTTCGATTTAAAATAAATCGGTTAATGTGACCGTCCTCATTTCTCTTCTTTTAACATAATGTCTCTGGGTAATTGTAAGTAAGG
>CACFOR010000003.1:85000-173503 GCA_902567785.1 uncultured Pelagibacteraceae bacterium
GACGCTTGCTTGTTAGCAGTTTTAAATAATAAGTCCGATGTTTGTGGTATGAGTTCTAGAAATTTTGAAGCGCGTTTAGCAGACAATACTTTTAAATTAGAGCAGGTGAGAATTATACACAAATCTGATCGTGTTCCACCTCCACCATTAGCTTACTCAAAAAAGATTCCTCTTGAAGACAGGAAAAAAATTAAAAAGGCAGTTCTGGAAGCCCATAAGCACGGGTCAATAGGTGGTTACGGTGGAAAAATGTCTCATTATATATCAGTTAAAGATTCAGACTATGATGTTTTACGAAATGTTGTGTCCTTACTAAAAAAAAATAAAAACTAAAAATTTTTGCATATGATTGAAATAAAAAATTTAAAAAAAACTTTTGAAGGCGGCACAGAAGCTCTTAGAGGGGTAGATTTAAAAGTAAATAAAGGAGAATTTTTATCCATTTTAGGACCAAGTGGATCTGGAAAAACCACTTTATTGAGAAGTATTAACGGTTTAGAAAATATTGATAGTGGGGAAATATTTTTTGATAGTGAAAAAATAAACAAAATTTATTTACCAGAAGTTCAAAAAAAAACAGGAATGATTTTTCAAGAATTCAATTTAGTAAATAATTTATCTGCAATAAATAATGTTTTAACGGGACTTTTAAATTCTAGTAGTAAATTTTTATCAATGTTTTATTTGTTTACGAAAGATCAAAAACTAGAAGCTTTAAAAGCATTAGAAACAGTAGGCCTTTTGGATAAAGCATATAATCGAGCAGACGAACTTTCGGGAGGACAAAGGCAAAGAGTTGGCATTGCAAGAGCTATAATAAAAAAACCATCTTTATTATTGGCAGATGAGCCGGTTGCAAGTTTAGATCCTAAGGCGGCAGATTTAATTATGTCATTATTAAAGAAAATTAATAAAGAATTTAAAATAACTATTATGTGCAATTTACACCAGACCGAACTTGCTGCTCAGTATTCAGATAGAATAATTGGTTTGTTAGATGGTGCAATTATGTTCGACAAATTGGCATCGAATATTAACAGAACAAGCATTAATCAAATATATAAATAATATGTTTAATAAAAATATTCTTAAATTAGAAGTAAACAATAAAACGAAACATCTTGAAAAATATTTAAGATCACAGTGGTCGTGGAAAACATATTTTTTTATTATTTCTTTAATAGTTATTTTAATTTTAATTACAATTGATTTAGAAATAAATTTTATAGAATTATTTTCAGAATCCTCTAGATATTTTGGAGATATTCTTAACAGAATGTTACCTCCAGATTTTTCAAATTTTAAAAATTTGAGTTACGCAATGCTTGAAACAATTGAGATAGCATTTTTAGGAACTTTTATAGCTATAGTCTTATCAATACCTGTGGGGTTATTTTCAGCAAGAAATTTAGCGCCTAATTATGGGATTTTTTTATTTGCAAGAATTATAACAATTTTTTTCAGAGCAATTCCAGAATTTATAATTGCAATGATACTTGTAATAGCCATCGGTTTTGGGGCGATGCCAGGTGTACTTGCTTTAGGGATACATACTATGGGTTTTTTAGCAAAATTTTATGCAGAAGATATTGAGCACATTAACAAAGGACCTGTTGAAGCTTTAAAATCTTCAGGAGCTTCCAAGAGACAAATAATATCTTTTGCAGTTATACCTCAAATAATACCATCCTTTGTTGCAAACAATTTATATATTCTCGATCGAAATATTAGAATGGCTACTATGCTTGGTATTGTTGGCGCGGGAGGTATTGGATATGAATTACAATCTTCGTTTAGGATGTTTGAGTATCAAAAAGTTTCAGCGATAATAATTATAATCTTTATTACTATTTTTATAATAGATCATATATCTTCTTTTATTCGTTCTAAAATCAAATAAATTTATAATATAAATCAAAAAAACCACTTCTTATTGAAACATTATAGATTAATTTTACTAGCTTTATTTTAGTAATAGATATAATCAAAAATATCTTATTATGGATACTTACGTTTTCTTTATAATTATTTTTGCCTCAATCATGCATATCACTTGGAATGGTATGGTAAAAAAATATCCCGACAAGGTTATTGCTGTTTCGGCTATTGTGTACGGCCATGTGCCGCTTGCAATTATTGCGATTTTATTTTTACCAGCTCCTTCAGTCGAAAGTATTCCTTATATAATTGCAAGCGCAATCATTCATCAGGGTTATCAATGGTATTTATTAAATTCTTATCAGTTAGGAGATCTTACAAAAGTTTATCCAATTGCAAGAGGATTTGGTCCTTTAGTAGCAACTGTTATTTCATTATTATTTTTGGGTTTAATAATTAGTGATCTTGCGATTTTATCAATTCTTTTAATTTGTTTTGGAATAATGTTAGTTGGTATTTTTGATAAAAATAATTTTAAAAATATTAAAGTATTAAAATATTCATTATTAACCGGTTTTTTTATAGGATCTTATTCTATTGTAGATGGATATGGAGCAAGAGTAAGTTTATCAGCTATTACTTATATGAGCTGGTCATTTACGCTTGGTGCTATAATGTTTTTTGTTTTATTAAAAATAAAAAAATACAACAATACATTTAAAGATGTTATCAAAAATGGTAGAAAAATTTTTTTTATTGGAGGATCTTTATCATATCTTATTTATATAATAGTAGTGTGGGGTTTTACAAAAGCTCCAATTCCAATGGTAGCTGCTTTAAGAGAATCCAGCATCTTTTTTTCAATATTTATTGGTTATTTTTTTTTAAAAGAGAAAATTACTCCAATTAAGATAACTTCTATTGTATTGATATTAGTCGGAGTTGTTAGCTTAAAGCTAGTATAGAATTAAAATTTTTCTTATTAATTCTTTTGATAATTTGTTTATAGATTTATTAAAATCATTTTTTATTATTATATTTGGATATTTAGGAAATTCTGCTTTTAAATTTTTTCCAACAATATTTTTAAAATTTCCCTTGTAAAAAAATTTTTTTCTTTTATTAATAAGTTTTTTAATATCTGCTTCAATATATATTTCTATGTAATTACTAATGTTTGATTTGTTCCATCTTCTAACTTTATGAAATAAACTAACAGTAGATAAAATTACGTTAATTTTTTTATCAGTTATATATTTACAAAATTTACTATAGCTTAATGCATAAGATAATCTTTCTTTTTTAGAAAACTTATTTAAATTAAAAATTTTTCTTAAATCATCTCCGCTAAGAATTACAGTAGGTCCATATTTGCTAGATATTTTTTTTTTTATTTTTTCAGCAATTGATGTTTTTCCAGAGCCAGATAAACCAGTGATCCAAAATAATATTCCTTTTTTTTTATTTTTCTTTACTTTTTTCATTATCATATAAAATTAACTTAAACTAAATTCTTTTTGAGAATCCATTTTTTGTTCTTAAACTCCCATAAATGTGGAGATCTAAAAGAATCTATAATTTTCGAGAAGGTATCTTCTTCAATGTCTATATATTCAAGAAAATCTTTATAAAATTTTTTTGGAAACTCGCTATCATATTTATTTACAAGGCTTACACCTTCATCTCTTGTGATTTTTTCACACCTTATCTCTTGCGCTGCATCATATGATGTTCTGCCTAATCCAAATTTAATAAAAGTAGTATAGTAATGAAAATAGTCTATTTTATCATCAATACCGGCATATTTAGAATAAGTACCAGAAGTCCTTTCGGTATTAGGTTTAAATCCAGTATTTTCATAAGCATAATAATAGCATTCCTGAGGATCCCATTTTAGATAATATCCTAAATAATGAACTTCAATCTTTTTTTTTGTTAAATCTTCAATTGGTGGAGGTATATAAGGCTCAAAATCATTGAGCTTGAACTTATACTTAGAAATAATTTCATCTACAGTTACGCCTCCTAAAAAAATTTTATCTGTATCCTGATTAGAAAAAAATTTTTTATCCATTGTTGGCGTATAATTTTCTTCTAAGGGATTTCCATATTCAGCTTGATTTTCACCATAAAAAACAAGAGGAATATTAAACTTTGCAGCTATACGGGGTCCAATAATTCTTTGACCCACAATAAAAGGTTGAAAAGGATGAAGGAGATTAATGAAAGCTAAAGAGGTAATTTTTCTATGTAATTTTCCATTTGGCGTAAATAAAATATTATCAAACCCACCTACATGACACCAATTTTGGAAATTTTTCCATCCTATATCTGTGTATAAATGCGGTGCCCAAGTAACAGTTAAAGGATTCATATTATATTTATATTTTAGGATATGCGAAGCATAAGCACTATCTTTACCTCCGCTGCCTGGAACTAATACGTCATAACCACTTTTTTTTCTGTGTTTATCTAACAATTCCTTTAATTGTTTTTCTTTTTCTTTCCAATCAATTTTTTTTTTGATTTCGTTATACCTGCAAGCAGAACAAATTCCATCTTTATTAATATCTATTCCTTTTTTATTTTCAGAATTTTTGCTTTTGAACTCAATTGTAGAATTAGGCCTTTGATTAGAAATAATACATTTTTTGCAAAATATCACTTCTTCAGGCATACCAAATAGAGAGTAATTTTTTTTAGACATTTCAAAAAAAGTTAATTATATCTTTTATCAATTCGAGTCCAATATCACCACTTTTTTCTGGATGAAATTGCATTCCTAACACATTTTTATTTCCAGATATTGAGACAAAATTTATATTTTTATAACTGGAATGTGCATATATGTCACCATCTTTTTTTGGTTGAGCGACATAAGAATGAATAAAGTAAAATTTTCTATCATTAAATTTTTTTAAAAATGGAAGTGGGCAATTTTTAGTAAATTCAATTTTTTTCCAACCTATATTTGGTAATTTAAAATCTTTTTTATTATTTAAAATATCTACAGATCCATCAATAAAATTTAGACCTTCATTTATGCCATGTTCTGCTCCAGTTTTAAAAAGCAAATGCATTCCTAGACAAATACCAACAATTATTTTATTTTCATCTTTTGCTTTTTTGATCTCAAGAAAATGATTGTTTTGTTTTATAAGTTTTATTGCTTTTGCAAATGAACCTACTCCTGGTATAAACAAAATATCAAATTTTTTTCCATCCCTTTCAGAAAATAAGGCCACATTATTATTTACTTTTTTTATAGAATTATAAAGACTCCAAGTATTCCCTAAGCCATAGTCCATAATTGAAATTTTTTTCATAAATTTAATTCTTTTTTTACGTCTATTATTTTAATTTTGTGATAATGGAGAGCGGAAGCTATAGCTACAGCTTCATCTTTAAATTTTTCATAAATTGATTTAATATGTTCAAGTTTACCACAACCACCAGACATTATTATAGGGACATTAATATTTATTTTTTTAATATAATTTAAAAGTTCCATATCGAATCCTTTTTGTGTTCCATCCATGTCTACAGATGTAATTAATATTTCACCACAACCCAATTCTTGTATTTTTTTAATCCAGTCATTTGCCATAATTCCCGTTTTGTCTCTTCCGTTATGGATATAAACTTCCCATTGTCCATCATTTATTTTTTTTGCTTCTATCGAGGCAATTATATTTGAAGAACCAAAATTTTCTGCTGCTTCTTTTAAAAAAGCAGGGTTTTTTACTATAGCTGTATTGATAGCAACTTTATCCGCACCATGTTGCAAAGCTTTGTTTATATCATCTAAATTTCTTATACCTCCGCTGACACACACGGGTATAAATACTTTTTTAGTTATTTCTTTTATTAAATGAAATAAATTATTTCTTCCATATAGACTGGCAACTGTATCATGAAGCAAAAGTTCATCAGCATGATCATTGTAGTATTTTTCACTTAGTTCCGCAGGATCTCCAATTTTTCTTAAGCCTTCAAAATTAATGCCTTTGATTACGGACTGGTTTTTAATATCTAATCTGGAAATTATTCTCATTTTAAATGTTAATATACTATTTCTCTTTACAGTTCAATATTTGAACGGTATATTGTACAATTATTGAACAATGATATGAATGATAATCAAGATTATTTAAACCTATTAAGAAAAATTAAAGATAAGCCAGAATCTTCACAAAGAGAACTTGCTGAAGAGTTGGGTTTCAGTCTGGGAAAATTAAATTATTGTTTAAAAGCTTTAAAAGACAAAGGTTTGGTAAAAATAAGAAATTTTAGAAAAAATCCAAAAAAAATTAATTATATATATGTGCTTACCCCCAAGGGAATTTCAGAAAAAACAAAACTAACTTTAAATTTTATGAAAAGAAAAATGAAAGAGTATGATGAATTAAAAAAGGAATTAAAAAAATAAATTTATGTGGGTAGTTGCAAAAATTAGAAAAAGAGAGTTAGATTTTTTTAAAAGAGACTTGATTGATAAAATGGGTAAAGAAGTTCGTTTTTATTCTCCTAAAATTGAATATTATAAATATTTTGGGAAACGAACCATAAGATTGGAAAGATTAATATTAGAAAACTATATCTTTTGTTACCACGATAATTTTAAAAAATCATTTTTTGTAAATAAACTAAGATTTTCGAAAGGACTTGAATATTTTTTGAATGGATTTTCTGAAAATCAAAATCAAATAGTAAGATTTATAAATTGTTGTAAAGATTTTGAAAATGAAAAAGGTTATTTAAAACAATCTTTTTTCAGAAATAAAATTTCAAAAAATGCGAGATTTATATCAGGTCCATTTTCTAATATGATGTTTGAAATTATAGAAAAACAAAAACATAAACTTAAAATTGCTATTGACGGTATTGTTATGACGGTATCTGATAAAACAAACTATATATATCGTCCAATTTAAAGAGTAGAATATTATTAATATTGAAATGGAAGGCTTTTAAAATGATCAGAGGCAAAGTGCGGAGCATTGGTTAAATGATTTCTGGAGCGCAATATGTATGATATAAATTTTTTTAAAACTTCTAATAATTTAAAAAATAAAATTACTCAAAATAAAATAAAAAAAGATTCTTACGAAGATATCATTGCAGAACTAGATGTCTACAGAGACAAAAATCCATTTATTTATAATATAGAAACAACAAATTATTGTAATATGAAATGTGTTATGTGTCCAAGAACTCAATTCATGACCAGAAAAAATATTTGGATTGACGATATTCTATTTGACAAGATGACGGACAAAGTGAAAATTCATGATGAGAAATCTCTTGAACAATTTTGGTCTTGGTTAGAAACTGATTATAAACAACCTGTAAAAGAAGTATCAGAAAATGGTTTTTATTTTTCTGTAGTTTCAAGATGTTTGGTTTTACATGGTTTTGGTGAACCTTTCCTGGACAAAAAATTAATAGAAAGAATAGAAATGTGTAAAAAGAAAAAAATACCAACATATTTTTCTTGCACTCCAGCAACTATGACTGTTGAAAAAGCTGAAAAAGTTATGGAAGCTGGTCTTGATGTTTTAAAATTTTCACTTGATGCAATGGATGAAAGAAAAATTAAAAAAATTAGAGGGAAAAGAGCAGATTTTGCTGAATCAGTAGAAAAAATTTTAAAAATAATTAAATACAAAAAGGAAAAGAATCTAAAAACTTTACTAGTTCCTTGCATGATTGATTTAGCTACAGATGAAACTGACATTGAAATGCAAAAAAGATTCCTTGAATTTTGGAAAAACAAGGATGTATTTGCCTATATAAAGAGTCAGGACAATAGATGGTTGCATGAAAATGATCCAAACCTCAAAAGTACATCACATTATTCTAAACAATATTGCGAATATCCTTGGTTATCTTTAACTATAATGGCTGATGGAAATGTTGTTCCATGCACACAAATTTCAAATAATGAATTGGTTTTAGGAAATGTCAAAGAAAATACCTTAGAAGAAATTTGGAATAGTAAAAAATATAAAGAATTAAGAAAAATGCATGTCACAGGAAAATTTCCTAAGGGTCACAAATGTAATGAGAAATGTGACATGAAGAAACTTTATCAGTATCTAGTATAATTAATCTCATAATTAAATGAATCAAAAACCTTTTATAAAAATTGGTAAAAGAATCGTTGGGCCTGAATATAAACCTCTAATTATACCCGAGATAGGTATTAATCATAATGGTTCTTTGGAAACAGCATTTAAAATTGTAGATGCAGCAAAAAAATCTGGTTCTGAAATAATAAAACATCAAACCCACATAGCAGAAGATGAAATGATTCCAGAAGCTAAGTTTATTAAGCCAGGCAATTCAAAAAAAAATATTTTTGATATAATTAATAACGCAAGCTTATCAGAAGAAGATGAATTTAAACTTTTTAAATATGTAGAAAAAAAATCAATGATTTATTTAAGCACACCTTTTAGCAGGGCATCTGTAGATAGATTGGTAAAATTTGGAGTAAAAGCTTTTAAAATAGGATCAGGTGAATGCAATAATTATCCATTAATAGATTATGCTGCAAGTTTCAAAAAACCAATAATATTGAGCACCGGTATGAATTCAATTAATTCTGTAAAACCAGCAGTAAAAATTTTAAAAAAATATAAAATTAAGTACGCGTTATTACATTGCACCAATATTTATCCGACACCACCTAAATTAGTTAGATTATTTTGCATTAAAGAACTAAAAAATAGTTTTAAAGACGCCGTGATAGGTTTATCAGATCATACTACTTCAAATTTTACAGCTTACGGAGCAATTTCTCTGGGAGCCAGCATTATAGAAAGGCACTTTACTGACACAAAAAAAAGACCAGGTCCAGACATTTCAAGTTCAATGGATTTAAAAGAACTGAAAGAACTAATCCAAGGTTCAAATACTATTTATGAAGCACTTATATTTAGAGGAAAAAAAAAACCAATAAAAGAAGAATTAAAAACAATTAAATTTGCCTATGCTTCTGTGGTTTCGATAAAAGATATTGATAAAGGCGAAAAGTTAACAAAAGAAAATATTTGGATCAAAAGACCCGGTACAGGAGATTATCTAGCAAAAGATTTTAGAAAAATAATTGGAAAGATTGCTAAAAAAAAAATTAAAGCAAATTGCTTAATTAAAAAAAGCTATATAAGATAAAATGAAAAAAAAGATCCTTTTCGTAACTTCTACCAGAGCAGATTTTGGAAAATTAAAATCACTTATTACAGCAACTAAATCAAAAAATTCATACAAAGTTTATATAGTTGTAACAGGGATGCATATGCTGAGAGAATATGGCTTCACATCTTCAGAAGTAACAAAATCTTTCAAATCTAATATAATTAAATTCAATAATCAGGATACAGGAGATAAATTAGAAATCATATTAAATAAAACCGTAGAAAAATTTTCAAAAATTATAAAAAAAATAAATCCCGATCTAATTATTGTGCACGGTGATAGAGTGGAAGCAATGGCATGTGCATTAGTAGGATCTTTAAACCATATTCTTACAGGACATGTAGAAGGTGGCGAAGTATCTGGAACAATTGATGATACCATACGACATGCCTTAACTAAGTTGAGCCATATTCATTTTGTTGGTTCAATTAAAGCAAAGAATAGAATAGTCAAGATGGGTGAATTAAAAAAAAATATTTTTACTATAGGTTCACCCGATAGTGATTTTTTATTGAGAAAAAACCATGCAAAAATTGAAGTAGTAAAAAAAAGATATGAAATTAAATTTAAGAAATATGCTTTATTGCTATGGCATCCTGTTACATCTAGAGTAAACAGTTTAAAAAAAGAAACTACTAAAATTTTAAATTTTTTAAAAAAATATCCTCAAAATTTTGTTATTATTTATCCAAATAATGATCCAGGTACACAAATAATTTTGAATAGTTATAAGAAAATAGCCAATATAAAAAAATTTAAAATAATAAAGAGTATGAGGTTTGAGTATTTTATATCCTTACTTAAGAAGTCAGAGTTTATAATTGGTAATTCTAGCTCTGCTTTATATGAAGCACCAGTTCTAGGTATTCCTGCATTTAATATTGGAGACAGACAAAGAAATAGACTGGATACAAAATTAGTTAAAAATTTAGAAGTAAATAACCTTACCATTGGAAGTGTAAAAAACTTTTTATCAAAGTATAAAAGAAAAAAAATTCGTCACTATGGATTTGGAAATAGTGATAAAAAATTTATTAAAGCCATTACAAAAAAGTCATTCTGGAAAATTTCAAATCAAAAATTTTTTTCAGATCAATAATATATAATATAAATGAGAAAAATATTCATACATATTGGTGCTAGAGCTGGTTCAAAAGGTATAAAAAATAAAAACACAAAAAAATTTAATAAAAAACCATTAATTTCATGGACATTGGATCAGGCAAAAAAAATTAATTTTAAAAAAAAAATAGTAATTAATACAGATTCTAAAAAAATAATTCAGAT
This sequence comes from uncultured Pelagibacteraceae bacterium, assembly GCA_902567785.1. GTDB lineage: Bacteria > Pseudomonadota > Alphaproteobacteria > Pelagibacterales > Pelagibacteraceae > AG-414-E02. Next base: position 95,366 of record CACFOR010000003.1, read on the forward strand.
AGCTAAAAAAAATAAAGTTGATTATATTTTGGAAAGACCAAAGTCTCTTTCAAACTCAAAGTCTCCTAAATTTTTAGCTTGGAAATTTGCAGTAAAAAAGTTAAACGAGATTGCGGGTATGGATTTTAATAAAGATTTATTTATAGATTTAGATTGCACTTGTCCCTTAAGAAAAGTTTCGGATTTAAACCTTATGATAAAAAAATATATAAGTTTAAAAAAGAGTAAAAAAAATTTTGATGGAGTTTTTTCTGTTACTGTTGCGAGAAGAAATCCATATTTTCAATTAATGGAAATGAAAAAAAATTTTTTAAGAATATCAAAAAAACCAAAAAAGAATATAGTTAGAAGACAGGATGCACCCAAAGTATATGAACATTGTGGCGTTGGTTATGTTTTTGATCCTAAATTTTTTCTCACCAAAAAAAATTTTTTAGACGGAAATCTAATAGGTCATGAAGTTAGTTATCTTTCGAGTTTAGATATTGATGCTGATCTTGATTTCAAAATAATAGAATATTTACATAGAAAAAAAATTTAATTCTCATATTTTAAAATACAAAAATATCTAAAAATGAAAAATATAAAAACAATTCCTATTTTTGCTATAGGAACTTTTGGACATTGCGGAATAGATTGGTTGCACAGTCTTATAGATTCACATAAAGAAGTATTAATTACTCCTCCGCTTAGTTTTTTTAGAAAAATTGATATATTAAAAAAAAAAAAAATTTATCTAGACAATTATTTGAGTTCTCAAATAATTGCGAAAATTATTTCAGAAGAATTATTTCAAAAAAGTGAAAATAAAAGCTATAATTTACTAAAAAAAAATCAAAGCAAATCAACTTTTAAAAAATATATTATAAATTTTTTAAATGTAGAAAAAAATTTTAGCATAGAGAAAAGATTATTTTTAGCAATTCATTATGCATTTGCAAAAATTAATAAAATAAACTTGAACAAAATCAAAATAATAGTGGCTCACGAACATGCTCCGTGGAATTGTTATAAATACCAAAAATATTTTAATTCAAAATTTATTTTTATTATAAGAGACCCTCGGGCATCCATCGCTGGTAGTATGAGGGTTTTTAAAAGATATCCAAACATACCAATTAATTTTCAAATTGATATGAATTTATTATTTTTTATTTCTGCGCAAAAGTTTTTTAAAAAGATGACGAAAAAAAAAATATTAGTTTTAAGAAATGAAGATATGCATAAAAATTTATCAGCCGAGATGAGAAAATTATCCAAATGGTTTGGTATTAGATTTAGCAAGTCTTTATTGCGTTCATCTTTTTTAGGATCTAAATGGATAGGAGAATCTGGTTATTTAAGTAAAACTGATCTTACTAAGCCATATCCCAAAGACTATTACAAAAAAACAAATATTGAAAAAAGATGGCGAAGCTTTTTAGATAAAAATACAATTCTTGTAATAGAAACAATATTTGAAAAAATTATGATACAAAATAAATATCAGTTTGATAATAAATTGAATATTGCATCAAAATTATCAGCTTATTTGTCTTTATTATTTAGATTTAATGACTTTAAAAATTTATTTTTATTTATAATAAATTTATTTAAAAACATTATTAGAAGGAATTTAATAATATTTTTTCCAGATTTATCAAGAAAAATTTTTAATATTTTGTAGAAGTTTAGCTAATGAAAAAATTATATAATTTCCTAAAATATTTTAGAAATACTAAAATTGTTTTTAAAAGTCCCCAGCAAAGAGATGTATTGGTATTTAATTCTGTTCAATTAGAAATGTACAAGTCTGTTATTCCAACTCCAGAATATTTTTGTATAGAAGTTCCTCATTATAAAAATGATGTTAGCAAATTATATATTTCATTTAAGTTATTAAAACTTATTTTTATTGAGTTTTTTAGAAAAAATTTTAGATTGGCTTACTATGTTGCTCTTATTAAAATTGTAAAACCCAAACTGATATTTACCTGGATAGATAATGATCCTAGATTTTTTAAATTAGCAAAATCTTTAGAAAAAGAAATTACATTTTGCGCAATACAAAATGCTTGGAGAGATATTAGAGATTTTAACACAAATAATGTTAAATTAATTTATATTCCACATTTTTTTTGTTTTGGAGATCAGACAAAAAATCATTATGAAAAATTAAACGCAAAGGTAGGTAAATTTCATATAGTTGGATCCCTAAGACAGTCAAATGCGGAGCAGTTTTTAGATAAAAAAAATTTAATTAAAAATGAAAAAAAATATGACATATGTCTTATTTCAGAAAATTTACCCAAGCCTGATTCAAAAATTATAAACATTAGATTTAATGCTCTCAAAATAATTGCAGAAAATTTAGAGAAATTAACCCACAAATATAATTTTAAAACAGTTTTAGCACTAAAAAGGCCAAAAAATCACGAACTTTATAATGATGAATTAAATTTTTATAAAACTTTACTTGGGAATACACCATCAATAGAAATAAAAAAAAAAGAAAATGATTTTTCAAGTTATGAATTATCGTACAATAGTAAGCTTACCATTGGAACATTATCAACAATGTTATTGGAAACATTGTCCAGAGGTGGCAAAATATTAAGCTGCCATTATAGAGAAGATGATTTTTCAGGAGACCCAGAATTAAATCCATTATTTAATTTTGAAACTATATGTTCTATTAATGATAAAAGTTATTCTGAATTTGAAAAACGAGTTCTTTTTCTACTTTCAATGAGCAATGCAGATTTTGAAAAAAAAACAAAAAATATTAAAAATTACATGATAGATTTTGATAAAAATTTTTTAACAGAAATGAAAATTAAAAATAAATTTTCTGAATTTTTGAGATAACAATAATTTAAAATTTATGAAATACTTTTCACAAATAAATAAAATAATAACAAAAAAACAAAAAAGATCAGCCATTTTCCTATTTTTTTTAATTCTACTTTCAATGGCATTTGAAATTTTAACTTTAAACTCTTTATTTGTACTTTTGAGCTATACAACCAATTCAACTAGTTTAAATGATTCACAAATTTTTATTTACTTAAAAAATTTAAAATTAGATTACGATATAAATTTAATAATTATTCTAAGTTTTATATTTATTTTTTTCACAAAAACATTAATTAACATTTATATAAGCTGGAAAGAAAATAAATTTATGTTTTATACGAGAGCAGAATTAAGTCACATATATTTCAAGGGATATCTTGGTATGCCTTCTATTTTTCATCTACGAACCAATACAGCTGATTTAATAAAAAACATAACTATAGAAATTGAGTATTTTTCACACGCATTAAAATCATTAATGACAATTGCGATGGAAATTATAATTTTGTTAGGATTAGGAACTTTTTTATTGTTCGTAAATTTTAAAATAACATTATTATCTATAATCGGATTAATACTTTTTTCAATAATACTTAGTTTTATTAACACCAAAACCATTTTATCAATGGGTAAAAGTCGAGTAATTTTAGTTCAGCAAAGATTAAAATCAATAATTGAAGGATTAACAGGCTCAAAAATATTTGAACTCACTGGTTCTCGGGAAAATTTAATTAAAGATTTCAGTGTTTATAATAAAAAAATTGCTAAAATTGGACATAATGTAAATTTTAGGCATGATTTACCCAAACCTTTATTTGAGATTTTTGTTTTATTAATTATTTGTTTAATTTTTATTTTTAATTTAGAAAATTATTCGGGTTTTAAAGAAGGAATACCATTATTAGGAGTATTTGTTGCTGCAGTTTATAGGTTAATCCCTTCTTTTGGAAAAATCTTGTCAAATATACAAAGCTTCCAATTTAATATTCAGGCGGCAGATAAACTCTCGAAAGATATAGAAAAATTTAGTAACGACGATAATATTGTTAAAAATAAATCAGATAAACTTAATTTTAAAAGTACAATAAATTTTAATAATGTAGGATTTTCTTATAGTGATGATTTAAAAGTAAAATCAAATTTTATTTTTAAAAATTTAAATTTAGAAATAAAAAAAAGCTCAAAAATTGGAATTATAGGTGGCAGCGGTTCTGGGAAGAGTACTTTTTTGGATTTAATGATGGGACTTATAACTCCACAAGAAGGAACTATTTTAATTGACGGAAAAATAATTAAAAATGTTAAATCTCAATGGCAAAAAATAATAGGTTGTGTACCGCAGAATGTTTTTATACTAGATGATTCTCTTAGAAGAAATATAGCTTTTGGGTTAGCCAATGAATTAATTGATGATAACAAAGTTAACAAAGCTATAGAATTAGCAAATTTAAATGAATTTAAAAGCACTTTAAATTCTGGATTAGATACTTTACTTGGGGAGTCCGGTTCTAGATTGTCAGGTGGTCAACGACAAAGATTAGGAATTGCTCGTGCACTTTATAATGATCCAAATATTTTGATATTTGACGAATCTACTAATGCATTAGATACCCAAACAGAAAAAAAAATTATTAATGAAATTTTTTCGACCAAAGAAAATAAAACAATCATATTTGTTTCACATAATCTTGATAATCTAACTTTTTGCGATGCAATTTACGAAGTTAAAAATCAAGGAATTTTTAAAAAAATATAACTCCATGAATCTAGTTACAGCAGATAATAAAAAACTTTGGTCAAAAAATAAGAAAAATTTATTAGTAGGAATTTGGTGCGTTGATAATGAGCACAAATATAAAAAAGAAAAAAATAAAAAATATTTAATTTCAAAATATCATTGGAACGATCAAATAAAATTTAGAAAAGATTTAAAATATTTAGAAAAAGTATATAACTTATTGTTGAACAATTTATATTTAAATCTAAATAAATTTCATAAGTCTAAGTATCCCAGAAGATATTGGGAAATTATACTTTACAAATGGCTTTGGGTTTATTTATTTAGAGTTTTTGATTGTTGGGAAATAATCAGAAGTATTAAAATAAAAAATAAAAAAATATCTTCAAAAAATTTTCTTTATGAAGAGAAAAATTTTATTCCAAAAGATAGCGATGAATTTTCAACCTCTATGTTATATAGCGAAGACTGGAATCATTGGATTTATACTAAAATATTAGAATCTGTTGGTGGTATTAATTGTAATTATATTAATAAAAATAAAATCAAACCAAAATTTTGGTATAAAAAAAATGAATATGAATCAGCAAATTATCTTTTGAACTCCTTTTCTTTTTTGCCCACTTCAAAAAAAATTTATTCACAAAACACATATTTTTCTAAAGAATTTGAAGTTATGTACAGATTTTTTAATAGACAATTCGGTTATAAAAAAGAGATTCAGGTAAAAAATTTAAACACGCCATTAAATATAAGAGGACGTGAAGATTTATCAAAATTAAAAAAAGGTGACAAATTTACAAAATTTGCAATGAGTATAATTAAATATCAACTGCCTAAAATTTATTTGGAAAATTTTAAAAAAATAAATGAATTGATTGAAAAATCCGGAGTACCCAAAAAACCTAAAATTATTTTAACCAGTCTGGACCATATTTGGAATGATGTTTTTAAAATCTATTCAGCAAAAAATGTAATAAATGATACAAAATTATATATTCTTCAGCATGGCGGTTGTTATGGAATTACCGATTTTAATCTTGATGAAAAAAATGAATTAAGAATAGCAGATAAGTTTTTAACATGGGGATGGAAGGATAGTAATAAAAAAGCTTTACCTCTCTTTTTACAACAAAACCTATATAAAAAAATTAAAAAAAAAAGTAATGCATCCGGCTTAGTTTTGCCAATCATGGAGTTCACTATATTACCAGGTCAAGATTTTTTACAAGGATCTCCAAGAAATAAAATTGAAACGAATAAATATATAGATAATATTGTTTCTTTCTTATCTCTAATAAATAAAGATATTTTAAAGGAAAGTAGTTTTAAATACATTATTGGTTATAAATATAATTATGTTAAAAAGTCATTAAAATATAAATTTCCAAAATTAAAATTTGAAAATCCCAATAAAAATACAGCAGAAATTTCAGAAAATTTTAAATTAGTAGTTGATACAGTTAATTCATCGGGTTTTTTACAATCGTTGAATTTAAATATACCTATTATTTTAATTTATGATAAAAAATATTCTTCATTAAGAAAAAGTGCTATTAAAGATTATCAAATGTTGGAAAAGGCAAAAATTATACATAATTCTCCACAAGAAGCAGCGAATTTTATAAATAGTAATTATGATCATTTAGAAAAATGGTGGAATTCAAAGTTTTTACAAAAAGTAAGAAGTAAATTTTGCAATAAATATGCGAAACAATCAGAAACTCCATTAAAAAATTTAAAAAAAATTTTATTTTAAAAAAATAATGAAATATCCAAATTCGATAAAAAAAATACTGAGAAACCCAAACATTATTAATATTTTAAATTTATTTTTATTAAAATATTTAAAGCTTAAAAAAATCTATCCTTCTGACTTTAGGGGACCAGGACGTTTTTTCATGTCAAATCCTGAAGACATTTTTATCTTTTCATATCTTAGGTCCGGAAACGTTTGGCTGAGACTTTTAGTTGCAAATTTAATTTTTGATAAAGAAAAAATAGATTCATCTAATGCAAATGACTACATAGGAGAATTAGCTATAACAAATGAAAAAAAATTATTAAAACAACCAAAACCCAGAATATATAGTGGGCACGATTATTTTGATCCAAGATTTCAAAAAGTTATTTATCTGATTAGAGATCCAAGAGATGTTTTGGCATCTTTATATCCTTACTACATTAGTTTAGGTATAATAGATAAAAAATGTTCAAAATCACAATTTTTAAAAAAATATTTTAATGGGAAATTTGATGCCAATTTTGGATCCTGGAACCAAAATGTAGGAAGCTGGGCAGGAATCCATGACAAAGAAAAAATTTTGATAATCAAATATGAAAATTTAAAAAAAAATATTTTTAAAGAAATAAAAAAGATTTGTAAATTTCTTAAACTTAAAAAATCAAAAAAACAAATCAATATAGCAATTAAAAAAAGTGGTGTTTTTAGAGGTGAAGTAGGAATATGGAGAAATTTTTTTTCAAAGAAACAAGCTAATCAAATAAAAAAATGTTATAAAATAAATATGAAAAGTTTGGGTTATTATTAAAATGAAAGATAATAAATATAAAAAAATACCAGTATTTGATATATCTCTATCAGAAAAAGAGAAAGAATTTGTTAACGATTGCCTTAATACATCTTTTATAGGGCAAGGATCTTATGTAAAAAATTTTGAAAAAGAATTTAGTAAATTTGTTAATTGTGAATATGGAATTACTACAACAAGCGGAACTACCGCCCTACATTTAGCTTGCAAAGCTTTAGGAATTGGAAAGGATGATCAGGTTTTAGTATCTTCAAGTACTAATATGGCATGTGCTTTTGCCGTAGACTATTGTGGTGCAATTCCAATACCAATTGATATTGATAAAGAAACATGGCAAATGGATGTGAGCAAAATTGAAGAAAAGATAAACAAAAAAACCAAGGCGATTATGGTAGTTCATCTTTTTGGACATCCAGTGGATATGGATCCAGTATTAAAAATTTCAAAAAAATATAATTTAAAAATAATTGAAGATTGCGCGGAAGCTCATGGAGTGGAATATAAAGGAAAGAAAGTGGGTTCAATAGGAGATGTGGGAGCTTTCAGTTTTTTTGCCAACAAAACAATAACCTGCGGTGAAGGAGGCATGGTTGTAACAAATTCTAAAGAAGTAGCAGAAAAGGCTAAAAGTCTTAAAAATTTATCTTACGGTAAAGTGAATAAATTTATTCATGATGATATAGGATTTAATTATAGATTGCCTAATATCAGTGCAGCATTAGGCTTAGCTCAATTTACATATATTGAAAAAATCTTTTCTGAAAAGAAAAGAATTTATAATAGATACAAAAAAAATCTTGAAAATATTAGAGGAATAAAAATTCCCGCCATTAGAGAGTGGGCTACGAAATATATAATGTGGGTTTTTAACGTTTATTTAGATCAAAGTTTTCCAATTACTAGAGATGAACTGGTAAAAAGATTATCAGAAAAGAACATTGAAACAAGAAATGCATTTGTTCCTATTAATAAACAAACTATCTTAATAAAAAAATATGGTCTATTTAAAGAGAAAGACTGCCCTAATGCTAACTACATAATGGAAAATGGTTTTTATTTACCATCGGGAAACACGATTACCAATGAAGAAATTGACTTTGTTTCAGAAGAGATTAAAAAATTATCTTAAACTTATATAAATATCTATGAATTTTGCAATAATCGGACTGGGCTCTTTTGGTATTAAAAGAGCACAAGCAATAAAAAATTCAAAAACTGCTAAATTATTATGTATTCACGATATAAGCAGTAAGAATTTAAATAAAGGTAAAGAAATTCTTAAGGTTCCAGAAAGTAGTTATGAACAAATTTTAAAAGATAAAAAAATTGAAGTAGTTTGCGTTTGTACTCCGAACAAATTTCACAAAAAAATAATTATAGATGTTTTAAATGCTGGAAAACATGTTTTTTGTGAAAAACCACTAGCAAAAAATTTAGTGGAAGCAGAAGAAATTTTTAATGTTGCAAAAAATTCAAAAAGCACACTTCAAGTTGGTTCAAATCATAGATTTTTTGAAAGTGTTAGATATGCAAAAAAACTTGTAGATGAGGATACAATAGGTGAAGTTTTAAGTTTTAATGGAAGAATCGGTCATAATGGAGAACGTTTAAAAGATACTTGGTTTTGGAAAAAAGATATAAGTGGCGGAGGGACGCTTTTAGATAATGGTTGTCATTTATTAGATTTATCAAGATTTTTTTTAGGAAATTTTGTTTCAGGAACTGGATTAACATCAAATGTTTATTGGAAAAATATTGAAGTTGAAGATACAGCTACTGGCGTTTTTACTACTAAGGAAGGAAGAACGGCAACAATATTTTGTTCATGGAGATTGCTCTCTGGATACTTTTTTTTTGAAATAAACGGCACAGATGGTTATATAAATGTTGATGGTAGATTTGATACTCATGGCGGAGATAAGATTTTTTGGTCAACTAAAAAAGATAACAAATTTTATTCAAAAGATTTTAGTCATATAAAACCAAATTCATATCAATTAGAAATAGACAATTTCATATCCAATATTAAAAATAATAGAAAATGCTCCCCCTCGGCCGAAGATGCCTTGGAGGTTATGAGAATGATTAATTTTATTTATAAAAACAATTGATTAGTTATAAACAATGACCTGCTTTGCTAAAGATTATTCAAATTTCTACGATCTCCTTTACAAAAACAAAAATTATAATAAAGAATTTTCATTTATAAAAAAAATTTTGAAAAACTTTTTAAAAAATCCAAAAACATTAATTGATTTGGGCTGTGGAACTGGAAAATATTCTAAATTAATGACAGATTTAGGATTAGAAGTTCATGGAATTGATAATAGTAAACATATGCTTAATATTGCTAGAAAAAAATACAAAGCAAATAAAAAGCTAAAATTTACCTATTCTGATATTAATAATTTAAATATTAAAAAAAAATTTGATATTGTATCAGCTCTATTTCATATTTTAAGTTATCAAATCAAGAAAAATAATATAAAAAAATTTTTTCAAATTTCACAAAAACTTTTAAAAAAAAATGGAATATTAATTTTTGATTTTTGGTATAAGGATGGAGTTTTAAATTTGAGAGAGCCCCTAAAATGTCGAAATGTAGAGAATAAAAACTTTAAGATTTATAGAATTACAAGACCTAAGTTAATAAAAAAACTTGATCAAATTCATGACGAACATGAAATGATAATAATTAATAAAAAAAATAAAAAAGTTAAAATATTTAAAGAAACTCATAAAATGAGATTTTTCACAATAAAAACTATTAAAAAATATCTTAAATCAAATAAATTGAAATATTTAATTAGTTTAGATTTATCTACCAGTAGAACCGTAACAAAAAACAGTTGGGGTGCTTTAGTTGTAGCAAAAAAAATATAAAATTTATGAATGAGCAAAAGAAAATAGGAATTTTTATAGATTCAAATAAAAAGTCTGGTGGGGCATATCAGGAACTTTTATATACAATCAATAATATTAAAAAAAATAATAAAGATAATTTTAAATTTGTTATCATTTGTACATCAAAAAACCTTGATTTAAGATTAGAAAATCAAAATTTAGAACTTCATTATTTTTCAATGAATGCGATAGAAAGATATGTTTGCTATTTAAGAAATTTTGGTTCTTTCATAAGAAGATTTAAGAAATATTATTTTTTTAAAAATAAATTTGAAAAATTTTTAAAAAAAATAAATGTTGACCTTGTTTATTTTACTGGTCCATCTCAGTTCTCATTATATCTTGAGAATACAAAATTTTTTATTACCGTACCGGATGTGAGCCATCGCGAAAATTTAGAATTTCCCGAAATTGTCGATTCTTCTGAATTTGAAAGAAAAGATGAAATTTTAAGGAATTCTTTACCGAGAGCATTGGCAGTAATTACAAATTCAAATATTATAAAAAAAAGAATTTCTTTCTTTTATGGAATTTTAGAAGAAAAAATTTTTATAATTAATCATCAACCGTCCAATTCAATTGACACCTTTCAAGAAGTTGACAAAATAAAACAAAAAAAGGTCAGGGAATTATATAAGTTACCTAAAAATTATATATTTTATCCCTCAATGTATTTACCACACAAAAATCATAAAAATTTAGTCGATGCTTTAAAAATTTTAATATTTCACTTTAAAATTGATATGAAAATAGTTTGTTGTGGAAATGATATAGGATATTTAAATAATTTAAAAAAATACGTAGATAGGGAAGGTTTGTCCAAAAATATATTTTTCTTAGATTTTATTGAAGATGATGATTTACCTTACCTATATCTAGATGCTTTTGCTCTAGTAATGCCTTCATTAATAGGACCCACTAATATTCCACCGTGGGAAGCTTTTAAAATGAAAGTTCCTGTAATTTATTCCGAATCTCAGGGAATTAAAGAAGTTTTGGGTGATGCAGTATATTATGTAAATCCTTTGGAACCCCAAAGTATTGCTCAGGGGATAAAAGAAATTTTTGAAAATGAACAAATAAAGAAGGATCTAATTTCAAAAGGAGAGAAAAGACTTAATGAAGTAAGATCAAAAAATGAATTTATCCATTTTTTTGAAATTATAAAAAGATATAAAAAATTTAAATCTACATGGGAATTTAGTAAATAAAATATTTAATTATATGAAAAGAACAATAAAACTTAATTATTACAAAGCATTTAAAAATAAAAAGGTTTTAATTACAGGGCACACAGGCTTTAAAGGTTCCTGGTTATCTTTATGGCTTAAAGTTTTAGGAGCAAAAGTTACTGGAATATCAATAAATGTACCAACTTCACCGTCCCACTTTAATGCTATTAAATTAAAAAATAGAATAAATGATATAAGAATAGATATAAGAAATTTAAAAACATTAAAAAAAATCTTTAAAAAAACAAAACCAGACTATGTATTTCATCTTGCTGCACAATCTTTAGTAAAAAAATCTTTCTCTAATCCTATGTATACATGGCAAACAAATACAATTGGTACTCTTAATGTACTAGAGTGCTTGAAAGAATTGAGAAACAATTGCGTAGCTGTAATTATTACAAGTGATAAAAGTTATAAAAATTTAGAAATTAAAAGAGGATATCGGGAGAACGATATATTAGGAGGGAAGGATCCCTATAGTGCATCAAAAGCATCAGCAGAATTAGGGATACAATCTTATATTGACTCTTTTTTTTCACTCAAAAAAACTAACATATTAATTGGTATTGCTAGAGCAGGGAATGTAATAGGGGGAGGAGATTGGTCTGAAAACCGATTAATACCTGATTGTGTAAAATCTTGGTCAAAAAATAAAAAAGTTTTTATAAGAAATCCTAGATCTACAAGGCCTTGGCAACACGTTTTGGAGGCAGTTTCAGGTTATATGCTTTTAGCTTTAAGCTTAAAAAAAAACAAAAAGCTTCATGGAGAAGCTTTTAATTTCGGGCCAAATAATACTAAAAATTATAATGTAATTTTTTTAGTTAACTTAATGAAAAAATATTGGAAAAAAGTTTCTTGGAAATTAACAAACAAAAAAAAACAAAATTTTTATGAATCTAATCTATTAAAGTTAAATTGTAATAAATCTAAAATTTATTTAAAATGGAAAAGTATTTTAAATTTTAAAGAAACAACCTATATGGTTGCTACTTGGTACAAAAATTATTATTTACAACCAAAAAAAATTTATTCAATTTCAATAAATCAAATAAAAGAATACGATAAATTATTAAAAAAAAGATCAATTAAATGAAGGTAGTTATATTAGCAGGAGGTTTTGGTACGCGATTATCAGAATATACCAAGACAATACCAAAGCCCATGATTAATGTTGGAGGAAAACCTATCCTTTTACACATCATGAAGTTGTATGCAAAGCATGGGTTTAAAAATTTTTATATCGCTTTGGGTTATAAGGGAGAAATGATCAAAAAATTTTTTAATAAAAAATTTTATGATTGGAATATAAATCTCATAGAAACTGGAAAAAATACTATGACGGGCGGTAGATTAAAAAGATTAAAAAAATATATTGGAAACGAAACATTTATGATGACCTATGGAGATGGTTTATCTAATGTAAATTTAAAAAAATTATATAAATTCCACAAAAGAAATAAAAAAACAGTGACTTTAACAGCAGTAAGGCCTCCAGCTAGATTCGGTGCTTTAAAAATAAAAGGACAGAATGTTGTATACTTTAAAGAAAAATCAACCTTAGATGAAGGTTGGATTAATGGAGGTTTTTTTGTAATGGAACCAAAATTTTTTAAACTTATAAAAAATGATAGAACATATTTAGAAAGAGAACCTTTAGAAAAAGCTACCAAAACAAAACAACTTGCAGCATTTAAGCATAAAGGATTTTGGCAGTGTATGGATACAAAAAGAGATAAAGATAAACTTAACAATATTTTAAAAAGTAGAAAAATTAAATTTTGAGTTTAAAAAAAAATATATTAATAGTTGGAGGTACCGGGTTCATTGGTTATCATCTTGCAAAAAAATCTTTGCAAAAAGGGTGGAAAGTAACCAGTGTTTCTTCTAGATCTCCAAAAAAAATAAGATATTTAAAAAAAGTTACATATATACGTTGCGATATTACAAAAAAAAAATTATTAACAAAAAGAATCAATAAACCTTTCGACTATGTTGTAAATCTTGGTGGTTACGTAGATCATTCAAATAAAAAGAGAACTTTTAAAAGTCATTACATAGGATGTAAAAATTTAACTGAAATTTTTCTAAAAAAAAAGACTTTGTCATTCGTTCAGATAGGAAGTAGCTTAGAATATGGTTCTTCAAATTCGCCTCAAAAAGAGAGTATTAAATGTAATTTAAAATCTATTAAATCAGTTTATGGAAAAGCAAAGTTATTGTCTTCAATGCATGTAATTAATTTATTCAGGAAAAAAAAATTTCCCACAACTGTTTTAAGATTATATCTAGTTTATGGACCAAGACAAGATACTAATCGTTTTCTGCCAATTATAATTAGTGGATGTATTAAAAATAAAAAATTTCCTTGTTCTAATGGAAAACAATTAAGAGATTTTGTTTATATTGATGATGCCATAGATGCTATAATCAAATCGCTAACAAATAAAAATTCACGAGGACAAATAATAAACATTGGATCTGGTAAACCTAAAAAAATTCTAGATGTAATTGAAAAAGTAAAAAAAATTTCAAAAGGCGGATACCCCCAATATGGAATGTTTAAATTAAGGAAATTTGAAATTCCAAAGTTATATCCCAATGTTAAAAAAGCAAAAAACAAAATTAATTGGAGTCCGAAAATTACTTTTGAAAAAGGGCTTAAATCAACAATAAAATTCTATAGAAACTATGGAATCTAATAATAAACCTTTCATCAGCGTAATTATGAACTGTTACAATGGTGAAAAATATTTATCGGAAAGTGTTGAAAGTGTCCTAGCTCAAACTTACCAAAATTGGGAATTAATCTTCTGGGATAACAAATCTAAAGATAAAAGTGCGGCTATCTTTAATAGCTATAAAGATAAAAGACTTAAATATTTTTGTTCTAACGAACATACATCTTTGTATAAAGGTAGAAATTTGGCTATTGAAAAATCAAAAGGTGAATTTGTTTCATTCTTAGATACTGATGATATGTGGGATACAAGAAAACTTGAATTGCAAATTCCATATTTTAAAAATCCAGAAGTAGGATTAGTTTTTTCAAATTTTTTTATGGTTAAAGAAAACTTAAAAAAAAAAAAATTATATATAAATAAAAAGTTACCTCGTGGTAATATTTATAATGAATTAATCAATAACTATACAATAGGAATTTTAACCACAATGATAAGAAAAAAATTATATTTATCATCAGAAAAAAAATTTGATGAAAGATTTTCAATAGTTGGTGATTTTGATTTATTTTTAAGACTTTCAAAAAATTGCATATGCGAAAGTATACAAGAACCATTAGCATTTTATAGAATACACGGAAAAAATTTATCCACACTAGATAGAGAAATAAAAGAAATGCAAATATGGTTAGAGGAAAATAAAATTGATTTAAATAATTCACAGATAGAAAAAATAAAAGAAAATATAGATTATAAAAAATTTTTAAATTTTAAAACTAGTGGAAAATTTACAAAAAGCTTAAAATTCCTATTAAATTCAAATATTAGCCTATTTAGTTTAAAAAATTTATTTGTACTTATATCTCCAAATATCTTATTAAAGAAATTACTGTGGTTTCATAATGATTTTGACTAAAAAAAAAACTAAATTTGATTCTTTTCTATTAACTAATCTTGTATTTGCCTTTTTTCCCATAGCTTTCATTTTAGGAAATTTATTTATTAATTTAAATCTTTTATTGTTTTGTTGCATAGGAATCTTTCATTTAAAATCAAAATTTTTAAAAGATGATTACGATTATATAATTAAGATTATTTTTTTATTTTTTTTCTTAGTTTTTGTATCAACAGCGTTAAGTTTTATAAAATCATCATATGTCCACGGCTTTGACATTATAGATTTTGAGAGGCTAATTAAATCTATATTATTTTTTAGATTTTTTTTATTGTTAGTAGTTATATGTTTTTTAATTAAATACGAAATATTAAATACTAAATATTTTTTCATTTGTTGTGCTTTTTTTCCAATATTTATAAGTTTAGATGTAACTTTTCAGTACATATTTGGCTTCAATATTATTGGATTGAAAAATTTTATTACTTATATTGATACAACACCTATTCCAGGTTCTGAAGGAGCTTACAACAGCAGTTTTTTTGGAGATGAAAAAATTGCGGGTAGTTACATAAATAGTTTTTCTTTTTTTTCAATAATATTTTTAATTTTTACTTTAAAAAATGAAAATAAGTTTAAATCAACTTTAATAATCACAGCTATATCAATTTTAGGTACAGGAATACTTCTTTCTGGAAATAGAATGCCCATAATATTATTTTTAATTGGATTATTTCTTCTCTTTATATTGAAAAAGAATATCAAAAAAATAATAATTTTAAGCTACATAAGTCTATTTTTAATTTATAGTTCTATATCTTTGTTTGATGAAAGAAGAGCAATAACTTTTAAATATTTTTATCTACAGTTTAAAGATGGAATAGCTTTATTATCAAAACCAAAAGAAAAAACTGAAATAGCTAATCAGGAAAAGAAAAAAATTATATCAGATGATTTTGAATTTTTTTGGGTAACACCAGATACTCTTGGAGGGCATATGCAATTAATTTTAACAGCTTTAGATATTTGGGATAAAAATAAATTTTTTGGAAATGGAATTAAATCTTTTAGAAAAGATTGTGGAAAATTGCAAGCACATCAAAAAAATAGACTTTGTTCAAACCATCCTCATAATTACTACATTGAAATATTGACTGAATCTGGAGTTCTTGGGCTTGCTTGTATATCTATTATTGGGTTTTTCTTTATTATATTTATTTTTAAAAACTTTAAAATATTAGGAAAAAACAATAAAGAAAATTTAATATTATTGGCAGCCACAACTAGTTTGATCTTGGAAACATTTCCATTAAAAAGCACAGGAAGTATTTTTACAACTTATAATGCCACATATATAATATTAATCGCAGGTATTTTATTAAGTTACAAAAAAAAACTGTTTATTTGAAAAGGTTTTTTAAAATTGAATATATAAGCCAGTAAATATAGTAAGGTATCCATTTAAAGATTTTAAAATTACTTTTTCTATTTTCTATTTCTATCCATTTGCTAGGTATTTCTACAATTTTTAGGTTTAAAAAATAAGATTTTGCAACTAATTCTAAAGCAAAAGTAAATCCAGTAGTAGAATCAAATGTAATTTTATTTTTTAAATTTGACGAAAACATTTTAAATGCATTTGTACAATCTCTAAATGGTATTCTTGCTACAAAATATATTAAATGTGAACCTGCTCTAGTAATAATCTCTTTTATTTTTGCTGCTCCTATCATCTCTCCACCCAAAACAAATCGGGAAGGAATAACTAAATCCGCACCTTCATCAATAATTTTAACCATCCGGTTTATTATTTTTATATTTTCAAAATCATCAGCCATATAGACCAAAATTATTTCTGCAGTAGAAGATTCTATTCCTTTAACAATAGCAGAATTAGGTCCCTTGTTAGGATTTTTTATTAATGTAATTTGATTTTTTGTTTTAATTTCTTTTAAGTATTTTAACGTTGTGTCTGTTTCAGAATCATAACAAATTAAAATTCTAAAATTACAAGCAATCTCATCTTCTAGAGATTTTATAAGTCGCAAGATGTTTTGATCTTCATTATAAACTGGAATTATTATATCTAATTTCATTTTATTTAATATGTGGTTCAGGAAGAGGAATGATAAATTTTCCTCCATTTTTTATATATTGAGATTTGGAAAGAAAAAATTTCTTATAATTCCACGAAAGTAGTATTGAAAAATCAATTTCTTTTTTAAGGAAATTTTTATCGCTTATAATCTTTATATGTGTTCCTGGAGTATATTTTCCTATTTTTTTTGTATTATTTTCTGAAGCAAACTGAATAATTTTTTTGTTAAGATTTAAACAATTTAGAAGCGTGTTTCCCTTTGAGGAAGCAGTAAAACAACCAATTTTAAAACCACTATCATATTTTGTATATATAATTTTTTTTATTTTTTTAATTTTATCTTGAGTTTTTTTTTCAAAAAAATTGTATTTATAAATTTTTTTTATCCCCCAAGCTTTTTCATATTTAATTTGTTTTGTGATCTTATTTGATACTCTATATGTTGAAATATTTTTTGATAAAAATAACCTTATTGCTGGGCCAGATGCTCCTAAGTTTAATTTTTCAAAATTAACTATTTTTATGTCAAATTTTTTAAAAAGATATTCCAATGGCGTTAAAGCAAAATAGGATAAATGTTCGTGATATATTAAATCAAATAAACCTTTATTGATCATATCTAAAAGATATGGAAATTCTATTACTATCAAACTTTTTTTATCAATTATATTCGATAACCCTTTTGCAAATTCGTTTAAGTTATCTATTTGTGCCAACACATTAGTTATAGTAATGATTTTAGGTTTTGAATATTTTTTTAAATAATTTTTTGAAGTTTTATAATTAAAAAAATTATTTATTAATTTTATTCTTTTTTGAGTAATATGCTTTGAAGCATCCGAAGGTTCTACTCCTATTACCTTATTAAAATTTTTAGGATAATGATTTAGTAATATTCCATCATTACAACCAATATCCAATACTGTGTCTTTAGGAAGAACGTTATAATTTTTCACAAGTTTCCTTACTAATTTATTGTAATGGTTTGAAAGTGCTTTGGATGAAGAAGAAAGATAATCGTATTTGCTAAATATAAATTTTGTATTTGGAACTATAGACAATTGACTTAAGCCACATTTTTTGCACACCACAATTTTTAAAGGAAATTTTTTTTCTTTTTTTATGTCACTATGATTTAAGAAAGAATTTGAAAATGGTTGTTTTCCTAAATCAAGATAAGCGTTTAAATTCTTTGAAAAACAAATACGACAACGTTTTAAAATATCATTTCTCATAAAAAATTGATATTAGCGAAAAATATTGGAATAAAAAGTAATTTTTGTTTATACCTCTTATAACGAAATGATTAATAGAAATTTTATCTGCATTATTGGCGGTACAGGTCATGTTGGAGCTCCATTAGGTTTAGCTTTAAGTTCTAAAGGTTATCATGTGACTCTCGTAGACAAGAATCAAAAAAATATTAGAAAAATTAATAATGGTGTCATGCCATTTGTAGAAGATGGTTGTGCAAAATTGTTAAAAAAAATGGTTTATAAGAAAAAAATTTTTGCAACTTCAAAGCTAAGTGAAGTTAAAAAATCAAAATATATTATTGTATGCATAGGTACACCTATTAACAAAAAGTTTCGACCTAACTTAAAAAGCTTTTTAAGTTTTTTTTATGATCTTAAAAAATATTTAAACAAAGAACATATAATAATAATCAGAAGCTCAATTTATCCAGGTGTATGTAATAAAGTTTTTAATATTGTTAAAAGTCGATGCAAAAACATCAGTTATTGTCCCGAAAGAATTGCTCAAGGAAAATCGTTAACTGAATTGCCAAAGCTTTCCCAGATTGTTTCTGGAGAAAATCGCAAGGCTATATTTGAATCTGAAAAAATATTTAAAAAAATTAGCAAGAAAATAATTCATACAAAAATTGTAGAGGCAGAACTTATAAAGTTGTTTTCTAATGCCTACAGATATATTAATTTTTCTATATCAAATCAATTTTATTTAATATCAAAAAGCCAAGGGTTAGATTTTTTTAAAATTAGAAATATTATGAGAGATAATTATAGTAGAAATATTGATATACCTTCAGCTGGTTTTACAGCTGGCCCATGTTTGCTTAAAGATACTATGCAACTATCATCATTCAATAATCATAAATTTCCATTATTTCGTTCAGCTATGTCTATAAATGAAAGTTTGCCACAATTTATAATTAATAAATTAAACGAGAAGTACAATTTGAAGAAAAAAACAGTTGGTATTTTAGGTTTGTCCTTCAAGGCAGAAAATGACGATATAAGGGATTCTTTATCAATCAAGTTATTAAAAAAATTAAAATCTAAAAAAATTAAAACACTTCAATCAGATGAATATTATAAAAATGAAGAAAACATTGATAAAAATACATTAATTAGAAAATCAGACATAATAATCATAGGAACGCCACATAAGGCTTATAAAAATTTAAAGATAAAAAAGAAAAAAGTATTAGTTGATATTTGGGGTCTTATAAAAAAATAATATGAAAAAAAAAACATATCTTATAACGGGTGGAACGGGTTTCATCGGTTCCAATATAAGCAGATTTTTAGTTGAAAAAGGTTATGATGTAAAAATTTTTGATAATAATTCTCGAGGTAGCATAAAAAAAATAAAAAAATTTAAAAAAAAAATAAAATTTATTAAAGGGGATATTAGAAATAAAAAATTAGTTGATAAGGCATTAAAAAAAACTGATGTAGTTATACATTTAGCTTATGTTAATGGAACAAAATATTTTTATAGTAAACCGGTTGTTGTACTTGATATAGCAATAAAAGGAATGATCAATATTATTGATGGTTGCATCAAGAATAAAGTAAAAGAATTATATCTGGCTTCTAGTTCTGAAGTTTATCAAACACCAAAAAAAATTCCTACTGATGAAAAGGAACCTTTAAAAATTCCGAATATTTTTAATCCACGATATTCATACGGAGGAGGAAAAATATTATCCGAATTAATGGGAATTCATTATGGCAAGAAACATTTTAAAAAATTGATAATATTTAGACCACATAATGTTTATGGAGCAAATATGGGAAATGAACATGTTGTTCCTCAATTTATTAATAGATTTAAATCTCTAAAAGGAAAAAAATTTCAAATTCAAGGCACAGGAAACGAAATAAGGTCTTTTATTTATATAGAGGATTTTTTAAGCGCTTTTAATATAATGTTAAGGCGCGGAAAACATTTAAATATATATAATATTGGCACTAGTGAAAAAACTAAGATTAAAGAATTAGCATATAAATTAAGTAGAATTTTAAAAAAGAGTATTACGATAAAGAAAACACGATTATCAAAAGGAAGTACTAAAATAAGGGTTCCTAATATTAATAAAATAAAAAAACTAGGGTTTGTGCCAAGATTTAATTTAGACAAGGGTTTAAAAAAGACTTTAGAAATTAATTATTCCTAAGATGATTTTTGAAAGATACAATTTTCTTAAAAAAAAAGAAATATATATATTATATTTTCTAGTACTGTTTTCTATTCTTATAAGAATACCTGTAATTTTAATATATGGAGATTCAAGTTTGGAATATGAATGGAAAACTTTAGTCGAAAATTTAATTGAATATAAACAATTAGGATGGAAAAATTGTGAATTTTCTTACTCAGTTACCCAAGTTTGTCTCGAGGAAGGATTTATATTACCAAATTTATGGATGCCTCCATTGTATGCTTATTATCTATATTTTTTTACATTTTTTAATTTTAGTGAACAAAATTACATACTAGCTATATTATTATCACAAGTTTTTTTAACTTCTATTTCTGTAGCTATATTTTATAAAGTAAATAAGTTTTTTTTTTCAAATAAATTAAGTCTATTGGGTTCATTAATATTTTCACTTTTTCCTTTATATCTTTATGCAAGTGGACAAATTTCTTCGATTTCTTTGCAAGTATTTTTAACAGTTTTGTTCATTTATTTTTTTTTACAATTAATAGAAAAAAAAAATATTTTTTCAATTTTATTCTTTTCTATATCTGCAGGATTACTTATTCTTCTTAGGGGTGAATTTTATGCAATACTAATCCTAACCTTATTTTATTTGTTTTTTTTAAAGTATGATTTTAAGAAAATTCTATTAATAATCTTAATTTCTTCCATTACTTTTTCACCATATTTAATTAGAAATATTTTAGTTTTCGAAAAAGTTACGATGATGAAATCATTCGGTTATAATCTTTGGAAAGGAAATCATCCCGATGCTATAAAAAAAAAACTAGTAGTAGGATCAGAAATAGTTGATGAAGATTTCCAAAATAAATTAGATAAAGTACCAAGAGATAAATATTTAAGATTTAATTTTGATAAACTTTTTCTAGATAAGGCAATTAATAATTTTAAAGAAAATCCAAAAGAGCATTTGCTTTTAATTCTCAGAAAAGCCATATCGTATTTATTAATTGATTTAAATTTTTCAGATCCAAAGTATTACCACCCGCTACATTATCTACCTGTATTATTAATAGGAATAACAACACTTGCTGGAATGTTAGTATCAAATAAAAAATCACATAAATTAAATTATCTTATTCTAATATTTTTTGCTTATATTTTTATTTTTTCTTTAGTATCAATTCTTCCAAGATACAAATTAATTATTCTTCCAATACAGATAATTTTTACAAACGTATTCATTAATAAATTTAAAAAACGATATGAATAAAAAACTTTCCTTAGATGAAAACAGTCAGCCAACCGTTGATGTTATTTTGCCAAATTATAATAAGGCTGAATTTATAGAGGCGGCTATAGAATCAGTAACAATGCAAACTTATAATAATTGGCAAATGTATATTATAGACGATTGCTCCAAAGATGATTCTTGGTCAATTATCAAAAAATTCTCAAATTTCGATAATATAACTCAAATAAAACTAGCTAAAAATATGGGACCTTCTTTTTGCAGAAATTATGCTATGAGAATATCTAAATCTAAGTATATATCTTTTATAGATTCAGATGATACTTGGGAAGTTTTTAAATTAGAGAAACAAATAAAATTTATGGTAAAAAATAATTTTAATTTTACGTACTCTGATTACATTCCTTTTTTTGAAATAAATGGAAAAAAAAAGTTTAAAACAAAAACTAATATAAGAAGTTTTTTTGAATTTAATTCATTCATAAAAAATTCCTCAATAAATACATCAACAATGATAATTAAAAGGACAATATTAAAAACTCATAGATTCAAAAAAATTAAGCTTATGGAAGATTATTTATTTAAATGCCAATTATTTAAAGATAATAATATTGCTAGGAAATTTGATGAAAATTTAGCTTCTTACAGAATTTTAAATAAATCGCGATCTAGTCAAAAAATTAAAAATATTTTTTGGCTTTGGCACATAAACAAAAATTATAATAAATTAAACTTTTTAAGAAATTTTATGTCAATAGTGTGTATTTGT
Organism: uncultured Pelagibacteraceae bacterium; assembly: GCA_902567785.1. Lineage (GTDB taxonomy): Bacteria > Pseudomonadota > Alphaproteobacteria > Pelagibacterales > Pelagibacteraceae > AG-414-E02. The sequence goes on from CACFOR010000003.1 coordinate 117,737, forward strand.
ATTAATTCGATAAAAAAATATGGTTTTAAATAATTTTATTTTAGGATTTTTATTAGTTGTTTTTGGTTTATTTTTTTATAAGTATTTATTATTAATTTTAAATAAATATAAACCAGAATTATTAATTGATGATGAATTTTCTAAACCCCAGGCTTTTCACGAATCTTCAGTATCAATAACCGGAGGAGTATGTATATTTCTTTCGTTATTAGTAATTTATTTTGATTTTTTACTATTTAAAAATATATTTTTTTCTGAATATCTTTCTTTTTGCACTTTATTTTTTATATTAGGTTTTATAGATGATTTACGAATAAGCATTAAACCAATCATCAGGCTTCTTTTAATGGCGATATTTTTAATCGTACTAGTTGAATATAATAATTTTTACATAGAAAGAACAGGGATAGAATTTTTAAATAATTGGTTAAAAAATTCAAAATTTATTTCTATATTTTTTGTTAGTTTATGTTTTTTATTTATTATAAATGGAGCCAATTTGATTGATGGATATAATGGTTTATTAGGATTTCATTCTTTAATCATTTTAACAAATTTATTATTAGTTAATTATTTTAATGCTAATAATGAATTAGCTACATTATTATTTTTTTCAATTCTTATATTAATAACTTTTCTTATTTTTAATTTTCCCAGAGCTAAAGTTTTTCTTGGCGATGGAGGGTCTTATCTTCTAGGTACTTTTATTGCTATATCTACAATAAAAACTAGTATATTAAATCCACAAATATCACCTTTTTATTTTTGTATATTACTATTTTATTTATTTTTTGAAGTATTTTTTTCATTTTTTAGAAAATTATTAAAAGAAAAAAAACCACCCATTCATCCAGATGAAAAACATTTACATATGCTTTTGTATAAAATTTTGTTAGCAAAAAACAAAGATAGATTAAAAAGCAACTACCAGGTATCTATAATTATAAATTTAGTTTATTTAACATTTATCATTCCCGCAATTTTAATGATGAAGAACGGTATGTTTTGCAAATATTATTCTATATTGCTTTTTATTTTTTATTTCATTTCATATAAAAATGCTTATGCAAAAACTAAATAATAATTTTCAGTCTTCAAATAAAGATTTAATTATAATAAATAACGAAAAAATTTTTAAAGAGAACAGCAATTTTTATTGTGACAATCTAGATTTAAAAATCCTTCCCGAAGGATTGGATCGCCATTATAGAGTAGAATATATAGTAAGAAACTCAAATACAAAAGGAAATCAAAAAATTAATTTAAAAAATATAAAGATTGCGTCAAATATTTTTAAATTTATATATTTTATTCTTAAAACTTTTAAAATTCCCAACGCAACTTATTTGATAGTCTGCATAACTCCATATACTTTTTTTTCATTTTTATTTTTATTTTTATTCAGAAAAAAAGTTTTTGTTTATTTATTTAGTAGTGGACACGAAGAATATAAACATATTTTGGGAAGTTGGTTTGTTTGGATTTATCATATTATGTATAAAGTAGTCACGTCTTATTCAAAGGTTATCGTTTGTCACGAGAGATTATTTGATAAAAACAAATCTAATCTTGTTTATATATCAAGATTAGATGATGAATGGTTAAAAAATCAAAAAGAAGCACCATTGGATAAGATCAGATTGTTATATGTTGGAAGAATGAGTCGTGAAAAAGGTATATTTGATTTTTTAAATATCTTTGATCAGTTAAAAGAGGACATTTGGTTTTCTATAGTCGGTAATTCAAAAAATGAAAAAATTTCAAATAATAATATTAAATTATTAGGTTATGTTGCTGATCCAAAATCGCTTATTGATATTTATGATCAACACAATATTATGATTTTACCTTCTTTCACTGAGGCCACGCCCTACGTTGTGGACGAATCATTGTCTAGAAATAGACCAGTAATAATATTTGAAGATATAAATTATATAGTAAGGGATAAAAGAGGAATTTTTATTTCCAAAAGAGACAAGGATTCATTTTTAAGCACAGCAAAATATATTATGGATAACTATCAAGAAATACAAAAAGATATGAAAAAAAATATTCTGCCTACAAAAAATAGTATGATAAAAGAAATTTCTGAAATTATTAAAAAAAAATGAAAAAAGGAAAATATTTAATAACAGGTTGCGCAGGTTTTATTGGATCAAATTTGGTAAAAAATCTTTACAAAAAATACGATTTGATTTTGGTAGATGATCTTTCTGAAGGTACACAAAAAAATTTACCGAAGAATTTAAGAAAAAAATTAATTAAAAAAAAAATACAAGATTTAGAAAAAATAAATACTAAAAAATTAAGTGGAATTTTTCATCTTGCTGCCCAGGCTTCAGTTCCTTTATCATTGGAAAAATTTTATAAAAGCACGTCTAATAATCTTTTAAGTACAATGAAAGTTTTCGAAATTTCAAAAAAATATCAAGCACCAATAGTATATGCATCTTCCTCAGCTATTTATGGAAATTTGTCACTTGGTAACGATCAAATTAAAAAATTTTCTATATTATCTCCCTATGCACAAGACAAATTGACTATGGAAAATTATGCACAAATGTCTTTCAAAATTTTTAGAATATCCTCAGTAGGCTTAAGATTATTTAATGTTTATGGACCCGGACAAAATCCTAACGGTCCTTATGCGGCAGTTATACCAATTTTTATTAATAGAATGTTAAAAAATCTTTCAGTTACAATAAATGGAGGTTATCAAACCAGAGATTTTATTTTTGTAGAAGATGTGGTGGATGTAATGAAAAGATCAATGAAAAAAATACAAAAAAGAAAAGTCTGTAAATATTTTAATTTAGGGACAGGCAAATCGGTAAAAATTAATGTTTTATTTAATTTAATTAGAAAAATTATTGGTGCTAATCCAAGATTAATAAGAAAAAGATTAGAAAAACATGACCCAAAAAGATCTTTAGGTACGCTCAATGCGATGAGTAGTTTTCTTAATATAAATAAAAAAAATTTTATAAAAATTGAAAATGGATTAATTAAAACTATAAAACACATAAGGGGTGTGTAGTTCAGTGGTAGAACGCTACGTTGACATCGTAGAGGTCATAAGTTCAATTCTTATCACACCCACCATTTTTTGATTTAAAAAATAAAATTTTTTAACGAAGGTTGTTGAAATAGCTAAATCCAAAGAAGATATTAAGCTAATTTACTATTTACAAAAAACTTTAATAAATATATACCCTACTAGCCGGTGATTATTGCGAAGGGGCCATACCCGATTCCATTCCGAACTCGGAAGTCAAGCCCTTCAGCGCCGATGGTACTTTGTCTTAAGACATGGAAGAGTAGGACGTCGCCGGCATAAATTTTTTTTATTGTATTATGAAAGTTGTTAGTTCGCTTAAATCACATAAGAATAGGGATCTGAATTCGAAACTCGTCAGACGAAGAGGACGCGTATACATTATTAATAAGAAAAATCCAAAATATAAAGTTAGACAGAGATAATGAAAATTATTGGATCTGTTAAAGAAGATCTATCTACAGAAAAAAGAATTTCTATAACACCAGAAACTATAAAAAAATTCAAAGATTTGAATTTAACAATTTATTTGGAAAAAGATTATGGAAAGCATATTGGTATACCTGATGAAAAATATAAAAAAAATGGTGCAAATTTTTATAATTCATCCAAAGAAGTTTTTGAAAAAGCAGAAATAATACTAAAAGTTAATTGTCCAAAATCTGGTGAAATTAATCTAATTAAAGATTCTTCAGTCCTAATTGGACAATTTGATCCTTTTTTAGATAAAGAGGAAATTAATAAATTAATAAAAAAAAAAATTAATATTTTTTCACTGAATTTACTACCAAGAATTACAAGGGCACAGTCGATGGATGTTTTATCTTCCCAAGCAAATTTAGCTGGATATAGAGCGGTTATTGAGTCAGTAGAAGAGTTTGAAAAAGCGATTCCAATGATGATGACTGCGGCAGGAACAATTACGCCCGCAAAAATATTAATTATTGGAGCAGGTGTGGCTGGACTTCAGGCAATCGCAACAGCTAAAAGATTAGGAGGAATAGTATCAGCAACAGATGTAAGGATCACAGCAAAAGAGCAAGTGGAAAGTTTAGGTGGTAAATTTTTATCTGTAGAAGGGACAGAAAACCTGGAAACAAAAGAAGGGTACGCAAAAGAAGCAGGTGAGGATTTTAAAAAAAAACAAGAAGAATTATTAAAAAATTCTATTAAAAACCAGGATATTGTTATTTGTACAGCTTTGATACCCGGGAAAAAGGCTCCAAGAATAATTTCAGAAGACATGGTTAAAAGTATGAAATCAGGTTCAATAATTTACGATTTAGCTGTAGCTCAAGGTGGAAATTCAGCTTTTTCAGAAATGGATAAAATTAATATTATAAATGGTGTAAAAGTAATGGGTGTGAAAAATATATTAAATAATTTAGCATCTACCGCATCAAATTTATATGCTAAAAATTTATTTAATTTTGTAAATAATTTATACGACAATAAAAAAAAAAAAATTTCTATTAATTTAGAAGATGAAATAATAAGTAAAACCCTAATGAATAAAAGTTTATAAACATGGAAATTGATCCATTTATATTTAGATTAAGTATTTTTGTTTTATCAATATTTGTAGGTTATTATGTTGTCTGGAGCGTTACGCCATCATTACACACACCTTTAATGTCAGTAACAAATGCAATTTCATCAGTTATTATAGTTGGAGCTATAATAGCTGGACTATCAGGCGATATAAAAAGTATTTTTGATACATCAAATATATTTGGTTTTTTAGCAATATTCTTGGCAGCAATAAATATTTTTGGAGGTTTTTTAGTAACTCAAAGAATGCTTCAAATGTATAAAAACAAAAAGAAAAATAAATAAATATGTCAGAAAATTTATCAGCAATATTTTACTTGGTTTCTGGTGTATTATTTATTTTGGCCTTAAGAGGATTGTCATCACCAGGAACATCAAGAAGAGGTAATTTATTCGGAATTTTAGGAATGATAATTGCTATAACTGTAACTTTTCTATCTATAGGAAATTTTTCAGTTGGTTTTATTTATGTGTTCATTTTTTTGCTAGCGGGAGGATCAATAGGAGCTTTGATTGCATACAAAATACCAATGACAGCAATGCCAGAACTAGTAGCTGGTTTTCATAGTCTTGTAGGTCTAGCGGCAGTTTTTGTAGCAATATCAGCATTTTTAAATCCACAATCTTTTAATCTTGGTTCACCTGGAGATATTAAACTTGCGAGTTTAATTGAAATGTCAATTGGTGCAGCAATAGGAGCAATTACTTTTTCAGGATCAATAATAGCTTTTTTAAAACTTCGAGGAATAATGTCAGGTTCACCAATTACCTTTAAAGGCCAACATTTCATAAATTTATTACTGGGTTTATCAATTATAGTTCTGATTTTTTACCTTTGTAAAAATCAATCAGACAGTTTCTTTTGGAGCATGATTGCAATATCTTTTTTAGTAGGTTTATTATTGATTATACCAATAGGTGGAGCAGATATGCCAGTCGTTATTTCAATGCTCAATTCTTATTCAGGATGGGCAGCCGCTGGAATTGGTTTTACTTTAGAAAATACTGCGTTGATAATTACAGGGGCTCTCGTGGGGTCATCAGGTGCAATTTTGTCCTACATAATGTGTAAAGGAATGAATAGATCTTTTATTAGCGTAATCCTGGGAGGATTTGGTGTAACAGATCAAAATTCAAAAAAAGATAAAAATATAAAACCAGTAAAAAGTGGAAATGCAGAAGATGCTGCTTTTTTAATGAAAAACGCTTCTTCAGTGATAATTGTTCCGGGATACGGAATGGCGGTAGCGCAGGCTCAGCATGCTGTAAGAGAAATGGCCGATGGTTTAAAAAAAAATGGAGTAAAAGTTTCTTACGCTGTTCATCCAGTAGCGGGAAGAATGCCAGGACACATGAATGTTTTATTGGCGGAAGCTAACGTTCCTTACGATGAAGTTTTTGAACAAGAAAATATAAATAATGATTTTGCAAGTACAGATGTAGCATTTGTGATAGGTGCAAACGATGTTACCAATCCAGTTGCTAAAACAGATCCACAAAGCCCGATTTACGGTATGCCAATATTGGATGTAGAAAAATCTAAATCAGTTCTTTTTGTTAAAAGAAGTTTGTCCCCAGGATATGCTGGCGTGGACAATGAACTTTTTTATAGAGATAATACCTTAATGCTTTTTGCAGATGCAAAAAAAATGACTGAAGAAATAGTTAAAAATCTGAATTAATCGAACTTTTAATATTAAGATATGAAAATCTAAGTTAATTATGCTAAAAGTAAATGACAATTTTTATTTTAATATGAATTTTTCTAGGATATTTTCTTTATGTCTAAAACTGCACTTATAACTGGTATTACAGGACAGGATGGTTCTTATTTAGCCGAGCTATTATTGAGCAAAGGATATAAGGTTCATGGGGTTATAAGAAGAGTAGCTATGGAAGATGAAATTCATAGACTTTGGAGAATCAAAAAAATTTTAAAAGATATTACTTTACATTCTGGATCTTTAGAAAGTTATGCGCGTATATTTAATATTATTTTAAAAATAAAACCTGACGAAATATATCATTTGGGAGCACAAAGTTACGTTGATTATTCATTTGAAGATGAGTTTTCAACTTTTAGTATGAATATTAATGGTACACATTATATGTTGTCTGCAGTAAAAGAATTTGCTGACTCAAATGTAAAGTTTTATTTTGCAGCATCATCGGAAATGTTTGGAAAAGCTAAAGAATCTCCTCAACATGAAAATACTCCGTTCCACCCAAGATCTGCATATGGGATATCAAAAGTTACAGGTTTTCATTTGGTTCAAAATTATAGAGAAGCTTATAAATTGCACGCATCAAATGGAATATTATTTAATCATGAATCTCCTAGAAGAGGATTTGAATTTGTAACAAGGAAAATTTCACAAGGAGTTGCTAGAATAAAAAAAGGTTTTCAAAAAAAACTAAAATTAGGAAACATCAAATCAAAAAGAGACTGGGGTCATGCCAAAGATTATGTGAATGCTATGTGGCTGATGTTACAGCAAAAAAATGGTGGAGATTATGTAATAGGAACAGGGAAACAACATACCGTTGAAAATTTTGCAGAGAAGGCATTTGCTCACGTTGGTTTAAATTATAGAGATCATATTACGATAGATAAAAATTTAATGAGACCAGCCGAGGTAGATAGTCTTTTAGCAGATTATTCCAAAGCAAAAAAAGTTCTAAAATGGGAACCAAAAATATCATTTGATGATTTGGTAATCAATATGGTTGAGAATGATTTAGAGAACGTTAAAGAATAAACTTTTATGTTCAAACTTTCAGATTATAATAAAGGAATTAGTCGTCCTGAAGTTTACCTATATCTAATATCATTATTTTTTTTAATTTTATTGGCATTTGGAAAATTTGATAGATATCCAATAATGGGGCAGTTAGGTTTGGCTGTGAATTTAGAAGATTATAAAATTTTATATCCAAATTTAATTTTTGAAGAAGCTTATCTTTCAAGCGAATATTTTCCAGGGGTTTCTTATATTATTTATTTTTTTAGACTTTTTTTACCAGACTTTTTGATAATCGAAGTAATGCTAATTTTATCAATCTTGATAGCTGTATTTTATTTTTATTTAATAAAGAAAATTATTAAGGAAATTTTTTCAAAAGATATAACTTTTGAAAATTACTGGCTTTTAGCATTAGTGATATCCATGTGGCTTTGTAGAGACTGGGTATTTTATGTAATTACATTAAAATCTGATATTTTAGCTTTTTCATTAATTTTTTATGCTTTTTTGCTTGGAAAGCCTCACTTAGTTGGAGAAAATAGAAACTATTTTAAATTATTCTTTGGTTTAATTATTATAGCTTATGCAATAACAATAAAACAACAGGCAGTTTCTCTTTTGCTTGCTATTTTAATTTATTCTCTACTCAATAAAAATTTATTTTTTAAATTTTACAGCTTATTAATTTTATCTATTGTTTTTGGTATTTTTTATTTATTTTATCAGAATGAAAATTTGTGGTTTCATACTATTCTTAGGTATATCGAAGATGGTTTTTTATCTTTAAATCAGATTCTAAGAATTTTTTATAAAGATTTTATATTATTATTTTTGTTTGGTATTTTTTTAGCTTTTTCCTCATATCATAAATTGTGTAATATTAATTTTAATGAAAAGTTAATATTTTTAGCCAAAAATATTAAATCAAATTTATGGTTTTATTTAATTATATCTTTTGCACTAACGGGAATTATTTCTGGCATAAAAGTAGGGGGAAATACAGGAAATACTCAACTTTCATTGATTTTATTATTTCCATTTATTTATATTTTTTTATATGATTTCAAGAAAACATTATTAATGTTTTTCGTTTCCGGATTATTAATTTTAGAGATACCCAATATTATTCACAATACAAATAAATATATACAGGCTAAAAAATTTCAAAATACCGCTATCTCTTTAATTAAAGAAGATAATATAAAAATTTTATCTGACAAAGAAACTTTTTTCGCATCATTTTTGGTTAAAAAAAATAATACTTTAATATCTTATGACACTTTGAGAATGTTGAATGATTTTATTTACAATAACGTATCTCAAGATTCATATAACAGAAAAATATTAAATTATGGATATGATTATATTTTTTTAGCAAAATATAGATTTACAGAAGATTTATTAACAGAGTATGGATATAAAAAAGTATATGAAAATAAACTAGGTCTAATATTTAGAAAGACTTGATATTAATTAATTTTAGCCAAAAATATTAATTATGAGTCCAACAAAACCTAGGATGAATACTCCGCCAAATATTGCTGCTAGAGTTATGCCCAATACTAACTTATCTTGTTTTGTCATTTTATGTTCTTCGCTCATAAATAATTTTTTTTACCTATTTTCTTTTAACCGAATTAAGAGTCTATAGCGAGTAATATTAATATAAATTAAATCAGCATTATAAACAAAGATAACTATAAGAGCACAAAGTGGAGTTCTTTTGCCCGGTGCCCAGACCCCTTAATTTAATATTTAAAGTTAAAGCTTAACTTTGGTCAATTCAAACATTTGAACAATTTCGATACATTCATCGAAAATAGGTTTTGCTACTGGATTATTACCTGAAGCAAACTTCTTCATTTCTTCTTCATTATGAACTGACACTTTAAACATAACATAACTTTTATCTGGCGCTATTGCTGGAACTGTTTTTTCAACATGAGCAATAGTTTTTCTTACTGCCATTCCTTCATCTGATTGCATAAATCCCATGAACTTTTCAAATTTTCCTTCACCAGATTTAAGTTTTGCTATTGCAAGCATTTCTTTTACCATATTTACTCCTTTCTTTAGGGGCCTTCTGTACCCCCTGAGACCCAATTTATATTATCAAATATAGGTTAGAGCAATACTTCACTGAAAACTTCACTGAGAGTTTGACCATATTTCTAAAACCTTGCTTCTCGACTTCACTGAGAATTGGGGTTAAATTTAAATTATGAAAAAACTATCTCTATATGTATTTTAATCAAAATAACAACTTTTATCATGGAATTGTATTTCATCATTTCCACGATGATGGAATTCACACAAAAGGTCAGGGTTCAATAGATAAAGATGATTTATATAAAATGATAAATTTTATAGGAAGAAATAATATTTTAAATGCTGATGAATTTTTTGAAAAATTTAAGAATAACAAACTTAAAAATAATGAAGTTTGTTTAACTTTTGATGATGCTATAAAATGCCAAATTGATATTGCTTTACCTGTTTTAGAAGAACTTAAAATCAAAAGTTTCTTTTTTGCTCATACTTCAATGTTTCAAAACAAACCAGATAATTTAGAAATTTTTAGATATTTTAGAATAAATTATTTTAATAGCGTAGATGAGTTTTATAACGATTTTTATAAAGTTTTAGATAAAGATTTGAAGTCCTTTTTTGAGAAAAATAGCGTTGTAATCAAAGAAAAAAAAATTAAATTTCCTTTCCATACAATATCAGATATTAAATTTAGATTGGTTAGGGATAATTTTTTGACCAAAAGTCAATATGAAGAAATCATGTTTTTAATGTTTAAAGAAAAACAATTCAATCATTATGATTTTTATAAAAAACTTTTTTTTCAAAAAAGTGATTTACAAACACTTAATAATCTAGGACATTTAGTTGGTTTACATTCACATAATCATCCAACATTATTAGAAAATTTAGGTTATGATGAACAGAAAAATGAATATGAGAGATGTTTATCTTTCATTTCTGATATTTTAAATAAACCAAAAAATGAAATCAAATCCATGTCCCATCCTTGTGGCAGTTATAATGAGCACACACTACAAATTTTAAAAGAACTAGGAATTGAGTTAGGTTTTAAATCAATAATGACTATTGAACCAGAAAAGGGTATGACAAAAGTTAACAATTCTTTTTTAGAAATAGCAAGAGAAGATCATTCTAATATATATGAAAGAATGAATTGATGAAAATTACCTTATTTACTTCTAATAAAAATAGACACAATTATTTAATCAATTTGTTATCAGAGGTATCGGATGAATTTTATGTTATCCAGGAATGTGACACTATCTTTGAAGGGGTTGTTTCAGGTCATTATCAAGTATCTTCAACTATGAAAAAATATTTTGAAAATGTTAATAATGCTCAATCCAAATTATTCGGTAATTTATATGTAAATAATAAAAAGAAAAATATTAAAATTTTACCTATGATTTTTGGAGATTTAAATCAATGCTCAATGAATTTATTGTCGGATTTTTTAAAAAGCGATGTTTATGTTGTTTTTGGTTCTAGTTATATCAAAGGTGAACTCGTAGATTTTCTGGTTAAACAAAAAACAATAAATGTTCACGCTGGTGTTTCGCCATATTATAGAGGGACTGATTGTAACTTTTGGGCATTATATGATAACAACCCACATTTAGTAGGAGCAACAGTTCATTTACTTTCTAAAGGATTGGATAGTGGTCCAATGCTTTATCACGCTATGTCTAATTTAAAAACTAATCCTTTTGAATACACAATGTCTACCGTTAAGTCAGCATTCCACTCTATCGCAGAGAGAATTAAAGATGGTTCTATTTTTACAATTAAACCCGTTGTTCAAGATAAAATTAAAGAGGTCAGATATTCAAAAAAAAGTGAGTTTACCGAAGAGGTAGTAAAAGAATATTTTGGAAAGAAAATAGATTTAAACAGCAAAAAATTTGATAACACTTTGTTGAAAGAACCATTTTTTTTAAATAATTAAACCCTACTCTCCACATATCGTCTTATTTTTGTGTTTAGACTTCATCAAACTTCATTAAGGTTTAAAGAGGGGCGTTCTGTGCCCCCCGAGACCCAAATTTATATTATCAAATATAGGTTATAGCAATACTTCACTGAAAACTTCACTGAGAGTTTGACCATATTTCTAAAACCTTGCTTCTCGACTTCACTGAGAATCGGGGTTAAATTTAAATTATGAAAAGAGGGATTAAAAAATAACTCTTATGCCAAAGAGAAATCCATTAAGGTTAAGTAGATCTAGATGGGATAATTTTATTAAATGTCCCAAATGCTTTTATCTAAAAGAGAAGCATAATATAAACCCACCAGGTCAACCAGGTCATCCGATCAATTCGAGAGTTGATACACTTTTAAAAGAAGAATTCGATATACTAAGAAGTGAAGGTAAAAAACATCCTATCTTTAAAGAATATAATTTAAATTTTATTCCTTATAATAAACTTGATCCAGAGGTTCTTAAAAATTACAGGACCAACTCTAAAGGTGTAGAAGCAAAATCTCAAAAAACAAAATATACTTTATGTGGTTCATTAGATGATTTGTGGTTTAATTTAGATACTGATGAAATAGTAGTTCTAGATTACAAAGCAACATCTAATAAAAAACTTGAAGACTACAAAACTTCTACCAAACACTATCATAAGTCTTATCTTAGACAGTTAGATTTTTATGCATATTTGTTGAAACTAAATGATTTTAAAGTACATAAAATTGGTTATTGGTTAATTTGTAATGCTGCTGATGAAAATCAAAAAACTTTTAATAATAATGTTAATTTTAAAACATCTATATTGTCATATGAATTAAAAACTGACTATATTGAAGATACTTTGATAGAGTTAGAGAAATGTCTTGAAAAAAACAAACCCCCAATTTCAGGTAATGATTGTGATAATTGTAGGTGGTTTGATGAAAGAAAAAGTATCAATATATAATTAAATATAAATGAGTAGTTATTATTGCTTAGTCACATCAGACACCGAAACAAAGTTTGCTAGAGATATAATTAATAGTAGACTTAAAGAAAAAAAATACCCGCTTTATAAGAAAACACCTTTTCTTAATGAAATTAAAAAAAATGATGAAGTTGTATTTTATTTAGCGGGAAAAGGTGAAAACTCACAATCATTTGTAGCAACAGCAAAAATTTTATCTATTGAAACAATTAACAACACTGCAGTTATTGATCCTGATAACAATAATAAAATTGTGATAAAATATTTAAATCTCGATAATATAAATTTTTTTGAAAAAAGGATAAACATAAAATCTATTCTTGACAATTTAAATTTTATTAAAAATAAAAAGCACTATGGAGTCAATTTAGTAGGTGGTGTATCAAAAATTAAATATGAAGATTTTAAAACAATAAATAAATAACTGGATCGTATCACGCTAAAATGCAAATATGCCTAAATGGCATGGAATGATTCTGAAGATAAAACAAAAATTTTTCTAGACAAAAAAATATCTCAATGGGCAAAAAATAATCCTGAATTTAAAAAAATACACACTAATTCTAAAGGTGGTTCAGACTCCACTCAACCAGATATAGAAATTTTTAAAAAAAATAAAATTATTTTTAATATTGAGATAAAAGAGGATAATTCACAAATTGGACAGTTTGTAATAATCCCAGATAACTCCTCAAAAAAATTTGTTTTAGGTGATATTAAAGGCAATAGATTAAGAACTGCTAAAATTAATGAGTATATGAATAAAAATTTCGATAATTACAATAAACCTACAACAGCGGGTTTGGTTCTTGGGTGTTCGGATAAAATTATATACGATTGTATAAAAAATTTTTTAGAGGAGAAGAATAATAGATATATTGCTTGTAAAATTAAAGAAACTATTAAAATTATTCATTATAAAAAATTTAGTGATTTTTTTTCTGCTAAGGCGATTTATAGAAAAAAAAAGAGTGGATCTTCACCTGTATCTAGTAAATCTACTATTGATTTAAAAAAAAAAGTAAAAGATGAATTTAATTCGGTAGATGTAAAATTTACTAAAGATAAAAAATTTTTTTTTAAAAGTCAGGCAAAAAATTTACTTGGAAAATATTTTTTATTAGATGATGATAAATATTTTATATCAAAAAAAAAATATGGCGATTTTTACAGAATTACTAAAACAAGTAAGACAAATAACCCTAACGTGATCTTTGTAATTTCAATGAAAGATAAAAACAAAAAAGATAATATAGATTTATTAAAAAAGGATTTGATGGAAAATGATTAAATTTATTGATTTATTTTGTGGAATAGGAGGATTCCATTTGGCAATGAGAGGCATTAAATCAAAATGTGTGTTTGCTTCTGAATGGGATAAAAATTGTCAAGATGTATACGAAAAAAACTTCAAAATAAAACCCAATGGAGACATAACAAATATTGATGAGAAAAATATTCCCAAACATGATTTATTATTTGCGGGATTTCCTTGTCAGGCATTTAGTATATCAGGAAAAAGACTTGGTTTTGAAGATTCTCGTGGAACTTTATTTTTTGATGTTGCGAGAATTATTAAATTTCATAATCCTAAAGTAGTATTTTTAGAAAACGTTAAAAATTTCCTAAGGCATGATAATGGCAAAACAATGCGAGTAGTAAAATCTATTTTGGAAGAACTAAATTATGATGTTTTCTTCTCTTTATTAAATTCTGCAAAATATGGAGTGCCTCAAAGCAGGGAAAGAATTTACATAGTTGCCTTCAAAAAAAATTTAAAGGTTAAAGAATTTAATTTTCCGAAACCTTCCAACAATTCGATTAGTTTAAAAAGTATTTTACTTTCAGATAAAATAACTCAGAAATATGTTATTAAAAGAAAGGACGTTTTTTTAAAAAAAATATCTATCCAAAAAGATATCTTTGGAGCATACCCGCAAAAACCAATTAGAGTTGGACATGTTAATAAAGGAGGACAGGGAGAGAGGATATATAGTGAATATGGTCACGCAACTGCAATGACAGCATATGGTGGTGGCATAGGGTCTAAAACTGGTCTTTATCTTGTAAATAATAAAATTAGAAAACTTGCACCAAGAGAATGTGCAAGAATTTTTGGTTTTCCAGAAAAATTTAAAATTCATGAAAATTCCAATGTTGTTTATAAACAGTTTGGCAACAGCGTGGTGGTAAATGTTGTTTCTTTAATAATTAAGGAAATTATAAAAAAGAAATTGTTTTAAAAAATAAAGAAGGAATTTTGTTTTAAAAGGGGCGTTCTGTTGCCCGGTGCCCCAGACCGCGCTTTCTTAAATAAATTTAAGCAGCGAGAGCAAATTTATCATTTGCAATTATATATTAGCCCGATAACGACGGAGCAATCCCGAACGAAAGAATAGCCTTTAGACACTAGTCGAATCTAATTCACCCCCATAAGTTGTATATGGTGGAGGTGGTGGGTAATGCTCCCACGTCCTCAATGTTTATTACGAAATTCGTTTATCGTCATAGTTGGAAATCCAACTCTAATAATATAAAACTTTATTTTAAAGATTCAATTTATTTATTGTAAATGACACTCTCAGAACAACAAAAAAAAGAGATACTTGAACAACAAGCTCAAAAAAATACTACAAAAAGGGTTACATCCCCTGAATTAGAAAAAATTTTATATGAAGCTGTCCCAGTTCTAGACCATGGATTTGTTAGAGTTGTTGATTATATGGGAGATGATAGTTCAATAGTACAATCAGCTAGAGTTTCATATGGAAAAGGAACAAAAAAAGTTTCAACTGACAGCGGTTTAATTAAATATTTAATGAGGCATAGACATAGCACTCCATTTGAAATGTGTGAAATAAAATATCATGTAAAACTACCTATATTTATAGCAAGACAATGGATTAGACATAGAACAGCAAATGTTAATGAGTACTCAGCGCGGTATTCAATATTAGATAAAGAATTTTATATGCCAACAAAAGATCATCTAGCAGCACAGTCAAGAAGCAATAGACAAGGCAGAGGAGATCTAATTAATGGCAAACAAGCGGACGAAATTTTAAATATTTTAAAAAAAGATGCTAAACAAACTTATGATAATTATGAATTAATGCTGAACGAAAGATTTGATGGTAGTGTTATAAATGAAAACAACAAAGGTTTAGCAAGAGAATTAGCAAGAATGAATTTAACTTTAAATACATATACACAGTGGTATTGGAAAACAGATTTATTAAATTTATTAAATTTTTTATCTCTACGTTCAGATAGTCATGCACAATATGAAATAAGAGCTTACGCAGATGTTATGATAGAGAGTTTAAAAAAATGGGTACCAATAACATTTGATGCATTTATGGATTATAGAGTGGGAGGTATGGAATTGTCTGCTAAAGCTAAATCTGTAATTCAAAAAATGATAAAAGGCGAAAAATGTGATTTTGATACATCTTTGCTTTCAAAGAGAGAATGGAATGAGTTAATGGAATCTTTTGGTTTTAAAGAAAAGATCCTTTAATTTTTGTAGCTATTTCTTTAAAAATTTTAGAAATTTTATGATCTGGGTTTATTTCTACAAGAGGTTTTCCAGAATCAGCGGCAACTCTTAAATCAATATTAATTGGTATTTTTCCAAGAAACTCTTTTTTATAATCTTTAGCAACTTTTTCTACACCATCTTTTCCAAAAATATTATATTTTTTACCCTCATCAGTTTCAAAAAAACTCATATTATCTACGAGACCAAGTATGGGTACTTTTAATTTATCAAACATATTAATTCCTCTTTTAACATCTAGGAGCGCAATCTCTTGTGGAGTCGAAACAATAATTACGCCATCAACTTTAATTTCTTGAGCAAACGTTAATTGTGTGTCTCCCGTTCCAGGAGGCATATCTACAATGATAAAATCTAAATCACTCCAAAGAACTTTTTGAGTGAAAGTTTTTATTGCACTTGTAACCATGGGGCCCCTCCAAATCATGGGAGTATCTTTATCAACCAAAAAACCAATGGACATACACTGAATGCCATATTGGTTAATTGGTATCATGCTTTTTCCGTCTTCACTTTTTGGTTTTTCATTTATAGACATCATTTTAGGTAGCGAAGGACCATAAATATCAGCGTCAAGAATTCCTACTTTTAATCCAATAGTTTTTAAAGCTAGGGCAAAATTCATGGCAAATGTTGATTTGCCAACACCTCCTTTGGCACTAGATATTGCTATGGTGAATTTGGTGCCTTTTATGGGATTTTTGGTAAAACTTCTCGGAGCTGTGTTTTTTTTAAAAGCATCGCTTAAACCAGTAGTCTTTTTGTCCATATTTCCTATCTTAACTTGTTTTTGCAAATAAAATCACTATATAAAGTGTCATGGCAAATGGAAATGATTTTAAAGGTGAAAGCCCGTGGGGATCTCCTCCAAGAGGAGAGGGGAAAAATGGTTCTGGAAGAGGTGGACAGAGACCTCCCAATATCGATGAGCTTATAGAAAAAATCCAAAAATTAATTAATAATTTTATCCCTGGCGGTAAGTCTGGCGGAAGTAGACCAATTATTTTTGGACTTATTTTATTGATTGCAGTTTGGGCTTTTAGTGGTTTATATAGAGTCTTGCCTGATGAACAAGGTGTTGTTTTAAGATTTGGAAAATTTGTTTCAACAACTCAGCCAGGCTTAAATTATCACATACCTTATCCAGTTGAAACAGTTCTTACTCCAAAAGTTACAAAAGTAAATAGAATTGATGTTGGCTTTAGAGCCGCAAGCGATTCTGGAAGAACATCAGGAGTTGGCGATGTCCCAGAAGAAAGTTTAATGCTAACAGGGGATGAAAATATTGTTAACATTGATTTTTCAGTTTTTTGGGTAATTAAAGATGCAGGAAATTTTTTATTTAGAATTCAAAGCCCAGTAGAAACGGTCAAAGCAGCATCAGAAACTGCTATGAGGGAAGTGATTGCAAAAAGTCAACTTCAACCAATTTTAACAAAAGGAAGATCAACAATTGAAATTGAAGTTCAAGAAATTATTCAAAGTATTTTAGATGAATACGAATCAGGAATTCAAGTTACGCAAGTTCAAACACAAAAAGCAGATCCACCAGATCAAGTAATAGATGCTTTTAGAGATGTTCAAGCGGCAAGAGCTGACATGGAACGTTCAAAAAATGAAGCAGAAGCATATGCTAATGATGTTATTCCAAGAGCACGTGGAGATGCTGCAAAAATATTACAAGAAGCAGAAGCTTACAAAAAACAGGTTGTGGCTGCTGCAGAAGGTGAAGCGAGTAGATTTGTAGCTATTTATAATGAATATGCAAAAGCAAAACAGGTAACCCAGGAAAGAATGTACCTTGAAACTATGGAAAAGGTTTTGGCTGATATTGATAAAGTTATTATTGATAGAAAAGCAGGCGGAGTAGTTCCGTATTTACCTTTACCAGAATTATCTAAGAAGAAAGGATCTAGCAATTAATGAAATTAAGTAAATTTTTACTCCCAGTTATAGCTGTAGCAGGATTTGCAATTTATTTGTCACTTTTTGTGGTTAAAGAAATTAACCAGGCCATAGTGCTTCAATTTGGTGATCCTAAAAAAGTAATAGTTAAACCAGGTTTGCAAGTCAAAATACCTTTTATACAAAATGTTGTATTTTTAGATCGTAGAATTTTAAACTTAGATGCTCCACCAGAAGAAGTTATTGCATCTGATCAAAAACGATTAATCGTCGATGCCTACGCTAGATTTAAAATTGTTGATCCTCTAAAATTTTATATATCTGTTGGTGACGAGAGAGTTGCTAGATCCAGATTGTCTACAATTATAAATTCAAGAATAAGAAGTGTATTAGGTAAACAAAGTCTAGCTACTTTATTATCAGAAGATAGAACAAAACAAATGGCTATTATTCAGGAGGGAGTAAACACCGAAGCCCAGAATTTTGGAATACAAATTATTGATGTAAGAATTAAAAGAGCCGATCTTCCTCAAGCAAACAGTGAAGCTATATATAAAAGAATGCAAACAGAAAGAGAAAGAGAAGCCAAAGAATTTAGAGCTAAAGGAGCAGAGATGGCAGTAACTATTACTTCTACGGCTGATAAAGAGGTTACCGTACTTCTTGCGAATGCAAAAAAACAGTCGGAAATTATGAAAGGTGAAGGAGATGGACAAAGAAATAAAATATTTGCCAATGCCTTTGGTAAAGATCCAGAATTTTTTGCTTTCTACAGAGCTATGCAAGCTTATGAAAAAGCTCTAATAGGAGGAGATACTTCTTTAATTCTTTCACCCGATAGTGATTTCTTTAAGTTTTTTGGCGATACCGGAGTTATAAAGAAACAATAATTAATTTCATGAAAGAGCTCATCATAGCGATAGGCCTCATGTTGTTTATTGAGGGCAGCATATATGCCTTATTTCCATCAAAAATGAAAAATATGCTTAAATCCATTGAAAAAATGCAAATTAGTCAACTAAGAGTGGGAGGATTATTATTTGCTTTCATTGGTTTTATAATAGTTTGGTATTTTATACGGGCGGATTAATGAAAATTTATAAAAATATTATTAATTTTAGTTTAGTATTAATTTTTCTAGTTTTTCCAATATCACTTTCTCATAGCAAAAGTACACCAAATTCTTTTGCGGATTTAGCAGAAAGGCTTATGCCGTCCGTTGTAAATATATCTACCACCCAAATAATCAAAACAACTACCAACCCTTTTCCTTTTCAATTTCCTCCTGGGTCACCATTTGAAGATATGCTTAAGGAATTTAATAAACCAACCGAGAGAAAAGCGACAGCTCTTGGATCAGGGTTTATTATAGATAAAAAAGGAATAGTGGTTACAAATTATCATGTTATTCAAGGAGCCGAAGATATCATTGTAAGTGTTAATGGTACTCAAGAATATAAAGCGAAAGTTATTGGCAAAGATCCATATATGGATTTAGCTGTTTTGCAAATAGAATCATCTGAACGAAAATTTCTACCAATTGTTTTTGGAAATTCAGATAAAGCTCGAGTAGGCGATTGGGTAATAGCAATAGGTAACCCTTATGGTTTTGGAGGTACGGTTACATCAGGAATAATTTCAGCAAGAAACAGAGATGTTGGTATAACTCGATATGATGATTTTATTCAAACAGACGCTTCCATAAATGTAGGAAATTCTGGTGGGCCTCTTTTTGATTTATCGGGAAAGGTTATCGGAATTAATACTGCAATTATCGCACCTGGTTCATCCGGATCTGTAGGAATAGGTTTTGCAATTCCATCAAACCCAGCAGCAAAAGTAATTAATCAGCTTATTAAATATGGTGAGACTAAAAGAGGTTGGTTGGGGGTAAGAATACAAGAAGTCACAAAAGAGATTGCCGAGGTAGAGAAATTAGAGAGAGTCGAGGGAGCTTTAGTTGCTAGTGTTTCAGAAAAAAGTCCAGCAGAAAAAGCTGGAATAAAAGCTGGTGATATTATTTTAGAATTTGATGGTAAAAAAGTTATTACCATGCGAGCACTACCAAAATTAGTTGCTCAGTCAGAAGTTGGCAAAAGAGTTCTTGTTAAAATTTGGAGAAATAAAAAACTAATTTCGAAGAAAGTTTTATTAGGAAGATTAGAGTCTTCTGATCAATTTAAAGCTGAGGTGGAAGTAAAAAAAGAAAACACTGACAAACAAGTTAAGATAGAAGATTTGAATATTTTAGTAAGAGATTTAAATAAAAATGACATTGCTAACCGCGACTTGCCAAAAAATACAACAGGAGTTGTTGTAACAGATATCCTTCAAGGAAGTCCTTTAATGTTTATTTCGCAAAATGATATTA
Organism: uncultured Pelagibacteraceae bacterium; assembly: GCA_902567785.1. Lineage (GTDB taxonomy): Bacteria > Pseudomonadota > Alphaproteobacteria > Pelagibacterales > Pelagibacteraceae > AG-414-E02. The sequence continues at coordinate 137,916 of CACFOR010000003.1, forward strand.
TAGTTGAATTACAAAAGAAAAAAATTACAAGTTCAAATCAATTTTCAAATTTAGTTAAGGATATTGTTAATAAAGGATCAAAAACTTTATATTTAGCAATTTATGACTCAACTAATCAAAGATCTTATATAACCATAAAATTAAAATAGATTTAATCAATTGAGATTCGAATGAAAGGTAAAAAAGCAATTCTTTTATTTGGTCCAACTACATCTGGAAAATCAAAATTAGCAATAGATATAGGTAAAAAATATAAAGGTGAAATTATCAACGCAGATAGCATGCAGGTCTATAAAGAAATTAAAATTTTGTCTGCAAGACCAAATGATAAAAGTATAAAACATCATTTATACGGATTTGTTTCAGCAAAAAAAAATTTTTCAGTTGGGTCTTGGTACAAATTAGCCGCTACAAAAATTAAGGAAATTAATAAAAGAGGCAAAGTCGCTATCGTTGCAGGTGGAACAGGTTTATATTTTAAAGCTTTAGTTGACGGATTAGCAGAAATACCCGAAGTTCCAAAAATAAATTATAGTCACCTTAATCTTACAGATAGAAGGAAATTACAAAGCTCTTATAGAAAAAGGAATCCAAAAATTTTTGAGGGAATAAATACAAATGATATACAAAGAATTTCTAGAGCAATTTCCGTTTACAATGCTACTGGAATAACTTTGAATGATTGGAAAAAAAAGAAAAATAAGAAACATTTTAATTCAAAGAAATTTATAAAAATTTGTCTCATTCCACCCAAACCAGAATTAGAATTGAGGATCAAAAAAAGATTTTTGAATATGTTAAAAAAAGGAGCGGTAGGTGAAGTTAAAAAATACAGAAAATTAAATTTATCATTTGACTCATTGCATACATCAAATTCAATAATAGGACTTAGAGAAATTGAATCATTTTTAGCTAAAAAAATTTCAATGAATGAGTTAAAAGAGCAAGTTCTTATAAAAACAAGGCAATACGCCAAAAGACAATATACTTGGCAAAGAGGTCAGATGAAGAATTGGAAAGCTTTTGAAGATACAAATTATCTTAATTTACGAAAAAAAGTTCTAAGTTATTTATCTAAAACTTGACCATCATCAAAACTCGGTTAGATTATCATTAATGGCAAAATTAATGACAGGTGCAGAAATAGTTTTTCAAGTCTTGGAAGACAATGATGTAAAACATATATTTGGTTACCCGGGAGGTGCCGTTTTACCAATATATGATGAATTAAAAAATCATAAAAAAATAAAACATATTTTGGTTCGACACGAACAAGGAGCTGGTCACGCAGCTGAAGGATACGCAAGATCATCTGGAAAACCAGGTGTGCTATTAGTTACATCAGGTCCAGGAGCAACAAATGCTGTTACAGCTTTAACAGACGCTTACATGGATTCTGTTCCGTTGGTTTGTATTACAGGACAAGTGCCTACACATCTCATAGGCACTGATGCTTTTCAAGAATGTGACACAACTGGAATTACAAGACCTTGTACAAAACATAATTGGTTAGTTAAAGATGTTAATAAATTGTCATCCATAATGTACAAAGCATTCGAAGTCGCTACTTCTGGAAGACCAGGACCTGTTTTAGTTGATATACCAAAGGATATTCAGTTTGCAAAAGGAAAATATATTAAACCTAAAAAAATAAATAATGGCACGACAAAAGTCGAGTTCAACGGAAAAGATAATGATATCCAAGCTGCGCTTGAATTAATTAAAAAATCTTCAAAACCAATTTTTTATACAGGCGGAGGCGTGATTAATTCAGGACCAAAAGCAACCGAACTACTTCGTGAATTGGTTTCTCTCACTGGATTTCCGATTACATCTACGCTTCAAGGATTAGGAGCTTACCCAGGAAATGATCCGCAATTTTTAGGCATGCTTGGAATGCATGGAACTTACGAAGCAAATAATGCAATGCATGATTGCGATTTAATGATAAATGTTGGTGCGAGATTCGATGACAGGATAACAGGAAAGATTGATGAGTTTTCTCCAAAATCAAAAAAAATACATATAGATATTGATCCTTCTTCAATAAATAAAAATGTTAAAGTTGATCTAGCTATAGTGGGAGATGTTAAACTTGTTCTTGAAAAAGTGGTCTCTGTTTTTAAACAGAAAAATCCTGACTTTGCTAACTCTAATAAACACAATATATCAGCATGGTGGACTCAAATTGAAAATTGGAGAAAGAAAAATTCTCTTGGTTTTAAAAATAGTAAAGAGGTGATCAAACCACAATATGCTGTGCAAAGACTTTACGAATTAACAAAGGCACAAGATGCTTTTATAACAACTGAAGTTGGCCAACATCAAATGTGGGCAGCTCAACATTATAAATTTACAAAGCCTAATCGTTGGATGACTTCAGGAGGTCTTGGCACAATGGGTTATGGTTTACCGGCCGCTATCGGGGTGCAAGTCGCTAATCCTGATAAATTGGTTATAGATATTGCTGGGGAAGCTTCTGTTTTAATGACAATGCAAGAAATGTCAACCGCAGCTCAGTACAATCTTCCAATAAAAATATTTATTTTAAATAATCAGTGGATGGGGATGGTTAGGCAATGGCAGGAATTATTACACGAAAAAAATTATTCTGAAAGTTATACTGCAGCTCTACCAGATTTTGTAAAATTAGCAGAAGCCTATGGCTGCGTCGGAATTCGAGCAGAAAAACCAGAAGAATTAGATTCAAAAATTGATGAGATGCTTTCCGTAAATAAACCAGTTATTTTTGATTGTATGGTTGATAAAGTTGAAAATTGCTATCCAATGATACCTTCGGGAAAACCACATAATCAAATGTTATTAGGCTCCGAAGAAGAGGAAGAAATTTCTGATGAAGGAAAGGTGTTAGTTTAATTATGGTTAAATCAGCTTATAGTTTTGCGACGACAAAGGAAAAAATAGAGAGTCACATCATTGTTGTATGGGTAGATAATGAATCAGGTGTTCTAGCTCGTGTAGTAGGTCTATTTTCTGGAAGAGGATATAATATTGATTCATTAGCTGTAGCGGAAGTAGATAAGAAAAAAAATATATCTAGAATAACTATATCTACTTCAGGGACTCAACAAGTACTTCAACAAATAAAATTGCAGTTGGGCAAGCTTGTGCCCGTTCATAAAGTTGCAGATTTTCCTGCTAATAAGAAAACTTTATTAAGAGAAATGGCATTAATAAAAATTGTTTCTACAAAAACTCAACTAGAAAAAGCAAAAAAATTATGTAAAAAATATAAGTATACTGTTATGGATAGAACACAAAAATCTTATGTTTTTGAGGTTTCTGCATTAAAAAAAGACATTGATCAATTGTTAAAAAAACTACAACCACTTGGACTTGCAAGTGTCTCAAGAACAGGGGTAGTAGCAATGACAAAAGGATCAGAAATTTTTAAACAAAATTAATAGGGGGTATATATATGAAAATGTTGTACGAAAAAGATACTAATATTGATTTAATTAAGTCAAAAAAAGTTGCGATTTTTGGTTTTGGAAGTCAAGGACATGCACATGCGTTAAATTTAAAAGATAGCGGAGTAAAAGAAGTTGTGGTTGCCTTAAGAGAAGGATCGCAAAGTAAAAAAAAAGCTGAAGCTCAAGGATTAAAAGTTATGTCCCTTTCAGATGCGGCAGCATGGGCTGATGTATTAATGGTTCTAACACCTGATGAACTTCAATCTAATATTTACAAGAATCATATTGAACAAAGAATGAGACAAGGAACAAGCTTGGCTTTTGCACATGGATTGAATATTCATTTTAATCTAATTAATGCCAGAAAAGATCTAGATATTTTTATGATTGCTCCAAAGGGACCAGGACATTTAGTAAGAAGTGAATTTCAAAGAGGAGCTGGTGTCCCATGTTTGATGGCTATACATCAAAATAGTTCTGGGAAAGCTAGAGATTTAGCACTTTCATATGCAAGTGCAATTGGTGGAGGAAAATCTGGAATAATTGAAACTACATTTAAGGACGAGTGTGAAACAGATTTATTTGGAGAACAAAGTGTATTATGCGGTGGACTTGTTGAATTAATAAAAGCAGGTTATGAAACTCTAGTTGAGGCGGGATATCCTCCCGAGATGGCTTACTTCGAATGTTTACACGAAGTAAAATTAATTGTTGATTTAATTTATGAAGGAGGTATTGCAAATATGAATTATTCAATCTCTAATACAGCTGAATATGGAGAGTATATAACTGGAAAAAAAATTATAGATGCAAAAACTAAAGAAAGAATGAAAGAGGTTTTGAAAGATATTCAATCAGGTAAGTTTGCTAAGCAATGGATGGATGAGAACAAGAACGGTCAAAAGAATTTTATCAAAATGCGAAAAGAACTTGCAGAACATCCAATTGAGAAGGTCGGTAAAAAACTTAGGGATCTAATGCCTTGGATTGGCAAAAATAAACTTGTAGATAAAGAAAAAAATTAGCACCTCTAGTTAATTTTTTTTTGTTTTTAATCAAAAATCTTTTGCATAAAGTGCCCATAGGTTGTAGATTGTATGTCAATGAAATATCTTAATTACGAGGGTTAATGTCTAAAGATAAAAATAGAGTTTATATATTTGATACAACCATGCGCGATGGTGAGCAGTCACCCGGCGCATCAATGAGTTTGGAAGAAAAAATTCAAATTTCTCGAGTTTTTGATGAGTTGGGAGTTGATATTATTGAAGCTGGGTTTCCAATAGCTTCACCAGGAGATTTTGAGGCAGTAACTGAAGTTAGCAAAGTTCTTAAAAAATCAATTCCTTGTGGATTATCTAGACATACAAAAAAAGATATTGATGCTTGTTATGAAGCTTTAAAATCTGCAAAAAGATTTAGAATCCATACTTTTATTTCAACAAGCCCTCTTCACATGAAGCACAAGTTAAATAAATCTCCAGAAGAAGTTGTGGAGTCAATAAAAGAGCATGTCACATATGCAAGAAAATTTACCGATGATGTCGAGTGGTCTTGTGAAGATGGAACAAGAACTGATATAGATTTTATGTGTAAGACCGTAGAACTTGCAATTAAATGTGGTGCAAAAACTATTAATATACCTGATACTGTTGGGTATTCAGTTCCATCAGAATTTAAAAAAATAATTGAAACGCTCATTAATAAAGTGCCAAATATAGATAAAGCAATTTTATCTACACATTGTCATAATGATTTAGGTCTAGCTGTTGCAAATTCTTTAGCGGGAGTTTCGGCGGGAGCAAGACAAATTGAATGTACAATTAATGGGATAGGAGAAAGAGCTGGCAATGCTGCACTTGAAGAAATTGTAATGGCGATGAAAACTAGAAATGACCTCATGCCATTTAAAACAGGAATCAATACTAAATTGTTGAGCAAAGCATCAAAAGTTGTTTCAAATGCTACTGGCTTTCCCGTTCAATTTAATAAAGCAATTGTTGGAAAAAATGCTTTTGCACATGAATCAGGAATTCATCAAGATGGAATGTTAAAAAACAGAAATACCTATGAAATTATGACACCGGAGAGTGTTGGTGTTAAACAAACTTCCTTGGTAATGGGAAAACATTCAGGAAGACATGCATTTAAAGATAAATTAACGGCACTAGGTTACAAGGATATTACCGACGATGTAATTCAAACAGCTTTTGGAAAATTTAAAATTTTAGCAGATAAGAAAAAGCATGTTTATGATGAAGATATTTCAGCTCTAGTTGATGACAGTTTAATAAAAGAAGATAACGTTATTATATTAAAATCTCTGAAAGTATTTGCTGGAACTGGGGAACCTCAGAGAGCTGATATGACGCTAGAAGTTTATGGAGATATTAAAAAAGCATCAGAAACTGGAGACGGACCAGTAGATGCAATTTTTAAATGCATAAAAAAGTTATACCCTCATGAAGTAAAACTCCAACTATATCAAGTTCATGCAGTAACCGAAGGAACAGATGCACAAGCCACTGTAAGTGTAAGAATTGAAGAAGATGGAAAAACAACCGTTGGTCAGGCTGCAGACACAGACACTTTAGTTGCATCAGCAAATGCATATTTAAATGCGTTAAATAAAATGATAATTAAAAGAAAAAAAACTGCTCCAGAGGAATATCGGAGCAAGAAAGAATTTAAACAAAACAAAATGAAAGGAATATAAATGTTTGGATTAAAAAAAATAAGTCAAGTTTGGTCAACTGATATGGCCATTGACCTGGGAACAGCAAACACATTGGTTTTTGTTAAGGGACAGGGGATTGTACTTAATGAGCCATCAGTTGTTGCGATAATTGAAGACAAAGGAAAAAAATCTGTACTTGCGGTAGGAGATGAAGCAAAAACTATGTTAGGAAGAACACCTGGAAATATATCAGCTGTTAGACCATTAAGAGATGGAGTAATTGCTGATTTCGTTGTTACTGAAGAAATGATAAAACATTTCATTAAAAAAGTTCATAAAAGAAAAGCTTTTGCAAATCCTAGAATATTAATTTGTGTTCCGACAGGTTCTACTCCCGTTGAAAGAAAAGCTATTCAAGATTCTGCATTAGCTGCTGGTGCTAGAAAAGTTAATTTGATTGAAGAACCAATAGCTGCTGCCATTGGTGCTGGGTTACCTATTTCGGATGCAACAGGATCGATGGTTGTTGATATTGGTGGAGGCACTACAGAAATTGCAGTTATGTCTCTAGGGGGAGTGGTTTATGCTAATTCATTAAGAATTGCTGGAGATGCCATGGATGCTGCTATTATAAGTTATATGAGAAAAACATTTAACCTTTTAGTCGGAGAAGCAAGCGCTGAAAAAATTAAAAAAGAAATCGGTACAGCTGTTCCAACAAGCGGAAATACTTATCTTATGAAAGGCAGAGATATAAGATCAGGTACTCCTAAAGAAATATCGTTAAAAGAAGAAGACACAGCAGAAGCTTTAAAACCTGTATTAAATCAAATCTTGGGAGGGATCAAAGACGCATTAGAAAAGACACCTCCAGAATTATCAGCTGATCTAGTAGATATGGGTTTGGTGCTAACAGGAGGAGGGGCCCTTTTGAAAAATATAGATAAACTAATTTCAAAAGAAACTGGGTTGCCAGTTATAATTGCTGAAGACCCATTATCTTGCGTTGCAATTGGAACTGGAAAAGCTTTAGATCAAGAAGAGACATTCTCCGCGATGTTAGTATCTTAATATAAGATACGAAATATGGATACAAGTCGTGAGGATTTTGGAATAGCAATTCGATCTGCCTTTTTAAGAAAGGGGACGCAACAAAGATTTTCATTATTTGTATTAATTGTTTTTTCAACTGTATTAATTTTTCTCGAAACAATAGAGCGTAAACCATTACAAGTTATAAGATCACTGCTCAAAGATGGAGTTTATAGAAGTGCAGTAGTTGCTACTTATCCATTAAAAATTTTTTCATCTACATATAATTTTTTTGAAGAACATATTACACTTTATAAAAACTACGATGAGCTGTTAAAGGAAAATGAAGAATTAAAAAATGATATTTCTAAATCGGATTTTTTAGAATTAGAAAATTCTCAACTAAGAAAATTAATTGATGAGCAGACTGAATCTCAATCTAATTTATTAAGTGCAAGAGTTATGCTTGATAAACAAAGTCCTTATCTAAATTCATTTGTTATTAATATAGGAAGTAACAAAGGTATTAAAAATGGCATGGCAGTCTTAGATGGAGAAAGTTTTATAGGTAGAATAGTTGATGTTAATTATTTTTCGGCCAGAGTATTGTTAGTTACAGATTTAAATAGCAGGATACCCGTAATAACAGAACCATCCGGTAGTCATGCAATATTGACGGGGCATGGTAAGAAAAAACCAACCTTAGAATATTTGCCTGAAAATCATAAAATTGAAGATGGTCACAAAATATATACATCAGGCAAGGAAGGAATTTTTTCACCAGGATTAATTATTGGAGAAGTAGAAACAAATGAAGAAGAAGAAACAGCAGAGGTTTTATTAATTTCAGATCTTAATCAAATCACCTTTGTTAATGTAAATCTGGATAATGTATCTAAAAAGGAATAAATAGCATGGGTATTTCTTCAAAAAATTATTGGTTTAAATTTATTGATACACTACCTCTGATAATACTTTTCATAATTTCATTAAATGGAAGTTCTGTAATTAATATAAAATTTTTTTCTATCAATATTCATTATATACTTGTTTATTATTGGGTCTTAAGAAAACCAGAAATCCTGGGTTACGGAGTGATTTTTTTATCAGGTGTAATTAGCGATGTAGTATTGGGACTTCCATTTGGTATAAGTTCATTATCATTATTATTTGTTGCTGGAGTTGCTGCTTATGTGAGAGTGGTAACAGTAAGAATTACACTAATAAATGACTGGATAAGCTTCATTCCAGCATTGTTATTTGCAAATTTTGTTTATTTCACATCGTTATACTTTTCTAACTATGTTGTTGACTATCTTTATTTATTAAAAAATTCTATTTTTACATTTATTTTTTACCCAGTCTTGTGGGCAATTTTTTCTCTAATCACAAGCTCAACGAAATGATAATTTATGATATCTTTTACAGAAACATTTCAAAATAAAACAAAGTTAATTAGCAGACGTATGTTTTTTTTGTCTGGGTTAAAAGTAGCTGTTTTTATTTCCATTATTACTCGACTTTTTTATTTACAAATATCCGAAAATATTAAATACAGATCTTTATCAGATAATAATCGTTTTAGAGAATGGAAGATCGTTCCTCAAAGGGGGATAATAGAGGATTATTTTGGACAAAAAATAGCTGACAATACTCAAACTTTTCAATTACACATGATCCCAGAAGATGTACCCAATATGGAATCTTTATTTTTTAGATTATCAAAGATAATTGATTTTAATGAAAGAAAGAAAAAAAAAATAATTAAGAGAATAAAAAAACGTAAACCTTGGGAACCGATAATAATCTCAGATAATTTGTCTTGGTCTGAATTTTCTAGATTGAATTTGTTTCTACATGAAATACAAGGAGTTAAACCAGTAGTAGCTTTATCAAGAAAATATTTTTCTGACGGTTCCTCTTCTCATATTATCGGTTATGTTTCAGATGCGAGTGTAAAAGATTTAGAAAATAATGAGCTAATAAGAGAAATTAATATTCCAGGACTAAAGACTGGAAAAAATGGTCTAGAAAAGTCTTTTAATAATTTAATGATTGGTACTCCGGGTATCCAAAGGTTTGAAGTTAACGCTTACGGAAAAAGAATTAAAGAGTTAGAACTCGTAAAAGGTATATCAGGAAAAAATTTTAGAACAACTATTGATCACGAAGTACAAAAATTGGCAAGCGGTTTACTCAAAGAAAAAAGTGCTTCAGTTTGTGTTATGGACATATATACCGGGGATGTAGTTTCTCTGGTATCAAGCCCTACGTTTGATCCAAATAAATTCGTTCATGGAATAAATCAAAAAGATTGGGATGATCTACTGAAGAATGAAATGAAACCTTTAATTAATAAGCCCTTAGCGGGTCTTTACCCACCGGGATCTACTATAAAACCAATCGTTGCACTTTCGGCTTTAGAAAACGACGTGATGAGCACAAAAAAAATTGTTCAATGCAAAGGAAAAATCGAACTTTATGGCCAAACTTATCATTGTTGGAAGGAAAAGGGTCATGGATTTATGAATATGAGGAGTGGTATTAAACAATCATGCGATGTTTATTTTTATGAAGTTGCTAGAAGATTAGGTATCGATAGATTATCAGTAACATCAAAAAATTTTGGATTAGGAAAAAAGGTTTTAAATTCGTTTTACGAGGAAAAATCGGGAGTTGTACCAAATACAAAATGGAAAATAAAAAATATTGGAACTGGCTGGGTATTAGGCGAAACTTTAATTAGTGGAATAGGTCAAGGATATTTTCAAACTACACCAATACAATTATGTTTAATGATGGCACAATTAGCTAACGGTGGATATGAAATTAAACCTAGAATCATTGACGATAAGTTAGCTGTTCAGCCAATGGTAGATAAGTGGAGAGAAGAATTTTATTTTAAAAAAAATAATTTAGATTTGGATAGTGGGTTAGTAAAATTATATAGAAATAAGGAAAATGTTAAATTTGTATTGGATGCTTTATTTGGGGCAACAAATGAACCGTTGGGAACTTCTTATAGATCAAGGCTTACTCAACCTGGGTATATTTATGCAGGAAAAACTGGCACCTCTCAAATCAGAACTATTACTGAAGAAGAAAGAAAATTAAAATTAAAAAATATTGATCTGCCATATAAAAAAAGGGATCATGCTCTCTTTATCGCATTTGCACCATATAAAAATCCAAGATATTCAATCAGTGTTGTTGTGGAACATGGTGGAGCAGGAAGTTCAGGAGCAGCACCTATAGCCAAAAAGGTATTAAAAAAAGTTTTAGAGAGACAAAAGTTGAGAGAAAAATACCAACCTAATTTATTTGAGGAAGTGTAGATATGGCAACAAATTTTTTTTCAAAAAAGAATTTAAGTGTTATTGATAAAATACTTTCTTTTGACTATTTCTTAGTATTTTTAGTTTTATTATTAGGAATAATAAGTCTTTTTGCTATGTATTCTTCCGAGCAAGGTGTCTTTTCTTATCATACAAAAAGTCATCTTTATCGATTTTCTGTTTTCTTTTTGTTTTTTATAATAATTTCACTTTTTAAAATTGAATATTTGTTAAGATCTGCTTATTTTTTTTATATTATAATCTTATTATTACTAATCGGTGTAGAACTATATGGTATCACAGCGTCAGGATCAAAACGTTGGATAAGTTTATTTTTTATAAATCTTCAACCTTCTGAATTAATGAAGATAGCATTAATTATTTTTTTAGCTAGATATTATTATAAAATTCCATCACAAAACGTTAATAATATAAAATATATTATTCTGCCCTTTATTAGTTTTTTGATTCCTGTTTATTTAGTTGCAGTGCAACCTGATTTGGGTACAGCTGTACTTATTGCTATTACAGGTTTAATAGTTATTTGGTTATCAGGATTTAGAATAAAGTATTTTTTATATTCTTCTCTTGTTTTAATTTGTTTAATACCAGTAGGGATATCTTTTTTAAAACCTTATCAAAAATCAAGAATTTTGACTTTTTTTAATCCAGAAAGAGATCCCTTAGGAGCTGGTTATCAAATTATTCAGTCAAAAATTGCAGTAGGCTCAGGAGGCATCTTGGGGAAAGGTTTTTTACAAGGAAGTCAAAGCTATCTAGATTATTTACCTGAAAAGCATACGGATTTTATATTTACCTTATTCTCAGAAGAATTTGGTTTTTTTGGATCATTATTTTTATTATTAATTTATGCTCTAATTATTTATAGAATTACCAAAATTGGCTCAGAATCAAGGAACAATTTTGCTCGATTGTATTGTTTTGGTTTTGCTTCAGCTTTTTTTGTCTATGTTGCTGTAAATATGTCTATGGTATTGGGATTACTACCTATTGTAGGAGCTCCTTTACCAATCATGTCCTATGGTGGCTCATCTATGCTTTCAATAATGATTGGTTTAGGAATAGTAATGAGTTGTAAAATTCATAACAATGAGCAATTGGGTTGACAAAACCCAAAAAGAAAATCTATCAAAATAACAACCTGAGATTGTAAAATTTATAATAAAATACTTATCTTTTTATTACTCAAAGTGTGATTTTTGTGTTTAAATAAAATTAATGTTTAAATCTTTACGTAGCGTTGAAGGAAGTAAAATTAATAGTAATGGTCGATCTCATGTTGGAGAGACGATGCAGCTAGAGGGAGACTTAAGAACTTCAGGATCCATAGATATTGCGGGACTTATAAATGGAAACGTTTTTGTTTCAGAAATGACAATAACAGAAACTGGGTCAGTAAGAGGCTCAGTAGAAGCATCAACTATAGAAATTAATGGACACTTAGAGGGAAAAATTTCAGCTAATGATGTCATAGTTGGAAAAACGGCTGTCATTAAAGGAGATATTTTTTTCAAAAACACTTTAAAAACAGAAGAAGGTGCTGATATAGATGGTTACATTAAGAGAGCAAACAATGGAAAATCCAATAATGAAGAAGATATTGCAATCGAAGAAATTGTTGAAAGAACTGAATCAGTTAAAAAACCCAAACCCATCCATGTTGTGCAGCAGAAAAAAGCTGTATAACTTGTCATCCTATATTTAAATTCTAAATAATATATAATTACGTTTATAATGAGTGGAGAAGTTCAGTTCAAATCTTCCGTTGGCGTTATAGGAGCGGGAATCCAAGGAGTTTGTGTAGCTTTAAATTTAATTAAAAAAGGTTTTAAAGTTACCATTATAGATAGAGACGAGCCTGGAGAAAGTTCTGCTTCTTACGGAAACGCAGGTCATTTTTCACCTTATGCATCTTTGTCAATGAATAGACCTGATATTTTAATTGACGTACCAGCCATGTTGATTAGTACAACAGGTCCCCTGGCTCTAAAATGGAATTATGTACCTAAAATGATTCCTTGGTTTTTAAAATTTATCAAAAACTGTACAAAAAATAAAATGATGCACACAGCAAAATATATGCATCAAATTTTAGATTTAGCATTACCAGCATACGACGAATTATTCCAAGAAATTGACGTTTCACATTTGGTAGAAAACAAAGGAATTATTTATTTTTGGAACAATAAAGATTTAAAAAGTAGAGAATTAGAAAAAAATGTAAGAGATAAATTAGGTATTGAACAAAAATTATTAACACCACATGAAATCCATGACTTAGAACCACATATTAAACAAATTTATCATGGAGGAGTTTTATATCCAAGTGCACGCCATGCGAGGAATCCCAAAAAAATTTTATTAAAGCTATTAGAATTGTTTATAAAAAAAGGAGGCAAACTTGAAAAACAAAATGTTGAATCTATTAGTTTTACAAGTGATGAAAAACCAGTAATTAAAACAGATTTAAAATTTTACAAATTCGACAAAGCAGTTATTGCTTGCGGGGCTTTTTCAAAAAAATTCACTGATCAAGTAGATGAAAAAATACCTCTAGATACTGAGCGTGGTTATCATGTACATTTCAAAGGTCATGACCATCTTCTTTCAAGACCTGTAATTTTTTTAAATAGAGGTTTTGGAATAACTCCCATGGAACAAGGGTTGAGAGTCGTTGGAACCGTAGAGTTTGGTGGGCTAAATAATCCAGCAAGCAAAAAAAGAATATTAAATTTAGTTAATAATGCAAAATATTTATTTCCAGAGCTGAAAGATCATTATGATGAATGGTTAGGCTTCAGACCCACTTTGCCAGATTTTTTGCCAGTATTAGGTTCTTCAAAAAATTATAAAAATTTATATTATTCTTTTGGTCATCATCATCTTGGATGGACACTTGGAGCTATATCAGGAAAAATAATAGCAGGAATGATTGCTAATGAAAATACTAATTTAGATTTGTCCGCTTACAATTCGAAAAGATTTATTTAGGAGATTATTTTGTTTTCTAAAGACAAACAAGCTTATCTATTTCTTATATTGACAACACTATTTTGGGCAGGAAACTTTATTGTTGGAAAAGCAGCCAGTCTTTTTGAAATTCCCCCATTTACATTAAACTTTTATAGATGGACTTTTGCTTGGTTAATATTAGCTCCATTTACACTTAAAGAAATTCTAGAAAAAAAAATATATATATTAGAAAATGTAAAATTAATAATAATTTTGGGTATAACAAGTATAACAATTTTCAATTCGATTGTTTATTACTCACTAAATTTTACCCAAGTAATAAGTGGAGTTTTAATGATTTCAACCATTCCAGTGATGATAATTCTTTTTTGTTGGTTATTAAAAATTGAAAAAACTAATATTTACCAAATTTTAGGTGTAATTTTTTCTTTATTTGGTGTTGTTGTAATTATTACAAAAGCTAATTTAAACATTTTATTGAATTTAAACTTTAATAAAGGTGATTTGTGGATGGTGGTTGCAATGTTTTCTTGGGCTTTATACTCAGCTTTGCTAAGAAAGAAAAAATTAGAAATATCTCAATTATCTTTACTGCAGACAATAATTTCCGCTGGACTTATTTTTTTATTGCCAGCATATTTGATAGAATTAGCCCTAGGTTACAGAGCTAATATTCATTTACCTTTCATTTTAACTTTAACTTATGTTGTTCTTTTTCCTGGGTTGGCTTCATTTATCTTTTGGATTAAAGGAATTTCAATAATTGGTTCAAATCGCGCTGGAATATTTCTACATTTGATACCAATTTTTAGCACAATACTAGCTATAATTATTTTTAAAGAAAAGTTTATGATTTATCATTTAATTGGAGCAATATTTATTATTTCGGGTATTGTTTTATCATCAAAAAAAAATGAATAAAGATTTAACAGTAGAGCAGAAATACATATTAGAGGATGAAGGAACTGAGGCACCAGGATCTAGTCCCCTAAATTATGAAAAAAGACAAGGTGATTATCTTTGTGCAGGCTGTGGCACTAAGCTATTTGAATCAAGTAAAAAATATGAAAGCGGAAGTGGTTGGCCATCTTTTTTTGAATCATTACCTAATGTTTTCGAAACAAAAATTGATAATTTAATTGGATCTTCCAGAATTGAGTATCATTGCAAGAAGTGCGGGGGACACCATGGTCATATTTTTGACGATGGGCCACAACCTACTGGAAAAAGATATTGTAATAATGGTATATGTTTAGTTTTCAAACCCAAAAAAAAATAAAATGATTAAACAAATACCAAGTAAAGAGATAGAGCAATATCTAAAAAATAATCCTAAATGCGTACTGCTTGATGTAAGAACGAAGGAGGAATGGAATCAAGGCAAACCCGATGGTGATAAAATTGGATTAAAAACTTATTTTTTGTCCTTGCAATTTGAGGGAAAAATTTTAAATCAAAATTTTGTGGAAGAATTTAAGAATTTAAAAATAGATAAGGATTATGAAATCTTAATCACTTGTGGAATAGGGGGAAGATCACAAAGGGCGGCTGAGATACTGACTAAGCAAGGTTATAATTGTTCTAATGTTTCAGATGGTTTTTTAGGAAACCATGAAAATATTGGTTGGAAAAGAAACAATTTACCTTGTAAGTGATTTTTTTACCAACGTAACTTTAAATAATTTTCTAGGAAAGGTTCCTTCTTCAAATTTTTTAATTTCTAAAATATCAAATCCATTTGATAAATTTCTAATTTTTTCTTCAGAAAAAAAATGAATAATAAATCCGTCATTTTCATAAAGATCTTCACCTATATGATTTCCATTTTTATAATCGCCATCATCGGTATTACGAACGGTATATATATTAATTCCTCCAGGTTTTAAAATTCGTAATATTTCTTTATTTAAATTTTCAAGATCGTGATTAGATAACGCCATACAATAAAGCATATGTGAAAAACATCCATCAACAGAATTGTTATTAAAAGGTAATTTTTTTCTTACGTCAAAAAATTTTGTTTTAACAAATTGATTAAGATTTAATTTCTTAGATTTAATTTTAATAGTCTCTATTGCTGCTTTACTGTAGTCCAAAGCTTCAATGTGAATAGAATTTTTTGCAAAAAATACTGTATCTCTTCCAAGACCTGCACCGAGCTCAACTATATTTTTACCCTTAAAAAATTTTAGTGATTTGATAGCTGCTACACTCGGCTCGCTACCAAACATCTCAGGCTTACTCGAGAAGTTCACTTCCCAATGCCGAGATTGTTGGTCTAATTTTTTTTGATCCAAACTTATTTTACTGGGTCAGGTACCTTACGCAAATAAGGCTTTAATGTTTCCCATCCATCAGGATATATTTTTTTTGCTTCATCGTTTGTTACTTTAGGGACAATTATAACCTTTTCACCCGGCTTCCAATTTGCTGGTGTAGCAATTTTGTGTTTCGCTGTTCGCTGCATTGAATCAATTGTTCTTAATATTTCATCAAAGTTACGCCCAGTAGTCATAGGATAAGTTAAAAATAAACCTATTCTTTTATCCGGTCTTATAACATAAACAGTTCTAACAGTTTGATTATCTACAGCTGTACGTCCCATAGAAGTTGTTCCCGCGTCTCCCTCTAGCATATTGTAAAGTTTTGCAACTTCTAACTTTTCATCAGCAACAATTGGATAGTTTGGTTTTAATCCACAAACATCTTTAATGTCATCGAGCCATTTTACGTGATCAGAAACTGGATCCACACTTAAGCCCATAACTTTAACATTTCTTTTATCAAATTCAGGCTTCATTTTAGCTAAAGCACCAAGTTCCGTTGTACATACTGGGGTAAAGTCTTTTGGGTGTGAAAATAAAACACCCCAACTATCCCCTAACCACTTGTGGAAAGATAGTTTTCCTTCAGAAGTCTCCGCTGTAAAATCCGGAGCCATACTATTAATTTTTAAAGTCATTTTTTTCTTCCTCTCTATGTTTTTTTAAAGATTATAATCAAGATTGATTTGCTATGCAATTTTTTATAAATTTTAAAAATTATGATTTTTAAACAATTATTTGACAAAAAATCTTCAACCTACACGTACATAATTTCAAGTGGCAAGGGTAGAGAAGCTTTAATTATTGATCCAGTAATTGAAAATACAGAAGAATATTTAAATGTATTAAAAGAATTAAATCTAAAACTCGTTAAAGTTATTGATACCCATATTCATGCAGATCATATTTCTGGTTTAAGCGAGCTGGCCACGCGAACAAGTTGTTCGAAAATTATGGGAGAGCGTTCAGCTTCAGAAGTTATAGATATAAGAGTAAAAGATAATGAAAAAATAAAAATTGAAAGCATAGAGTTAATAACAATGCATACTCCAGGACACACAGATTGTTCTTACAGCTTTTTAATGAAAGATAGAATATTTACAGGTGATACTTTGTTAATTAATGGAACTGGCAGGACTGATTTTCAGAACGGCAATCCTATAGACCAATATCATTCTTTGTTTGACAAAATTTTAAAGTTGCCAGAAAAAACACTAGTTTACCCAGCTCACGATTACAAAGGAAACGAAGTAAGCACGATAGGCAAAGAGAAAAAAAATAACCCAAGATTACAAGTAAATTCCGTAGAAGAGTATACAGATTTAATGAATAATTTAAATTTAGGAAATCCTGAAATGATGGATATTGCTATTCCCGCTAATATAAATGGAAAAACATTAAATAAAATATAATTAGCGACAATATAAATATTGTAATTTTAGATATAGCTATTATATAGTTAAATATGACTTGCAAAAATCCAAAGTGCCAATGTGCAAATTGCATAAATGATAAATGCGCTTGTGATGGAAACAAAGAATGTTCATGCACACCTGAGTCAACTAGTTGTTGTTGTGGCAACTAGCCTATAATTTAAATAAATTAATCATTTAAATATTTATGAATAGTTTTTTAGAATCAATAATGAATCGTGATCCTGCTGCTAAATCAAAAATTAGTATAATTTTAACCTATCCAGGAGTTAAAGCTATTTTCTTTCATAGAATTGCTAATTTCTTTTCCATTGCTAAGTTTGATTTAATAGCAAGAATTATTTCACAGTTTTCAAGATTTTTAACGGGAATAGAAATTCATCCAAAAGCATTAATTGGAAAAAATTTATTTATTGACCATGGGATGGGCGTAGTCATTGGAGAAACTTCAGAAATTGGTGATAATGTAACAATCTATCATGCTGTTACTCTTGGAGGAATATCTCCAAGTATTAAATCAGATGAACAAAGAAATATTAAACGACACCCCACTCTTAAAAATAATGTTGTAATTGGTTCTGGGGCTCAAATACTTGGTCCAATTATTATAGGAGAGTATGCAAAAGTTGGAGCAAATGCCGTTGTAACTCGAGATGTTCCTTCTCACGCAGTTATGATTGGAATACCAGCAAGAAATATTAAATCTAAACCTGATCAAGACAAATCATTTAAACCATATGGTATTAGCCATGAAGAGGACAATAAATCTTAAAATTTATGAAAAATATTCAGGATAATTTTATTGCAGGAATAGGAAATACACCTCTAATAAAATTACGTGGACCATCAGAATTAACCGGATGTAATATTTTTGGAAAAGCTGAATATTTAAATGCAGGAGGCTCAGTTAAAGATAGAGCGGCGTTAGCCTTAATAAGAGATGCGGAAGAAAAAAAACTAATATCAAAAAGGGGCACTATTATTGAAGGTACTGCAGGCAATACTGGTATTGGTCTTTGTCACATTGGTAACTCATTAGGATATAAAACTATAATCGTAATGAATAATAATCAAACACAAGAAAAAAAAGATGCATTAATAAATATAGGGGCAGAATTAAGACTAGTTCCTCCCAAACCATATAAAGATGATGGAAATTATGTAAAAGTTGCTGGAAGACTAGCCGAAGAGTTGAGAAGTACAAATAATCATGGAGTGGTTTGGGCTAATCAATTTGATAATACAGCAAACGCTAAAGGACACTACAAAACTACAGGTCCAGAGATATGGCAACAAACAGAAGGAAAAATAGATGGTTTTGTTTGTTCTTCAGGAACTGGCGGCACAATTGCTGGAGTAAGTAGTTTTTTAAAAGAAAAAAATAAAGATATAAAAATTTATTTGTCCGATCCCAAAGGCTCTTCTCTTTATAATTATATAGAAAATGGTGAGCTAAAAAGTGAAGGAGGATCAATTACCGAAGGTATTGGATCAAGCAGAGTTACGAAAAATTTTGCAGAAGCAAAAATTGATGGGGCTTTTTCAATTGACGATCATGAGTCTTTGCCAATTATATATGATTTAATTAAGAACGAAGGTTTAAGTCTTGGAACAAGTTGTGGAGTAAATATAGCTGGTGCCATTCGATTAGCAAAAAAATTAGGACCAGGCAAAAATATAATTACTATACTTTGCGATAGATCTGATAGATATCAAAGTAAATTATTTAATAAAAAGTTTTTAATTGAAAAAAAATTACCTTATCCAGATTGGCTTTAAAGTTATATTCCCAAGAGTGAATTAAGCTTACCTTGAACTTCTAAAGCTTTTAATTCTTGATATCCACCCACATAGGTATCGCCTATAAATATTTGAGGAATGGTTCTTGCACCATTTGTTTTTTCTTGCATCTCTTGCCTTTTTGATGAATCAACTGCTATATCAAATTCTGTATAACTAACCTTTTTTTTATTTAGCAGATGCTTTGCTGCAGAGCAAAAATTGCACATTGGGCCTGTATAAATTACCACTTTTTTCATTTACCATATAATATGGTAGCATAAACTAATCTTTTCAAGCCAATTATTTATAAAATGGTAGAAAATAAAATAAATTTCTTTTTTAAACACCAAATTTGGCACTTAGGTGGGACAATTCTTTTGTTTTATGTGGGAGTTCAGTTTGCTGAATTTGAGAGTAATACAAATATATTTCTTGGAATAGGGGCTTTAGATTGGTTTATAATTGCTATGGCAATTCCTTTAGTTCATCAGACTTATGTATGGATATGTTGGAGATCAGAACTATGTTGGAAATCAATAAGTAATACGATTGGATTTAAAGGATATGTAATAATTTTTTTTATTTTAATTATTTCAAGACTTTCAGCAATTGTATTGTGTTTTGTTGATTATGGCTCTTTATACAAACCCGGGTGGCTTGCTTGGATTTTAGGTTTTATTTTATTTATCCCAGGCGCTTACACAATGTACTCAGTAAAAAAATATTTTGGATTTTTGCGTGCAGCTGGAGCAGATCATTTTGATTCTGGATATAGAAACTTACCTTTTGAAAACAGAGGGATTTTTAAATGGACTCCTAATGCCATGTATGTTTTTGCAATAGGTATTCCTTTTTCTTTTGCGGTTGCAACCGGTTCTCAATCAATGTTTATAGTCGGGATTTATACTTACATTTCTATATGGCTGCATTATTTTTGCACAGAAAAACCGGATTTTGCTGTTATATATAACAATTGACGATACTTAGTGCTTCTATATTCTTCATTGCATAATGAAATTAGGATTTATTGGAACTGGAAAAATCACTTTATCAGTTGTAACTGGAATTTGCACTTCAAAGATTTCCTTTCAAAAAATTCTTGTTTCACCAAGAAATAAAAATATAGCTCAAAAATTAAAAAAAAGATTTAGGAAAGTTAACATTGCAAAAACTAATCAAGAGATTGTTGATAAATGTAATTGGGTTTTTTTAGCTGTAACACCAAAAGTAGGTGGAAAAATATTACCAAAATTAAATTTTAGATCTAAACAAAAGATTATTAGTTTTATTTCTACGATTAATTTGGCTCAACTAAAAAAAATAGTTAAAAAAAGAACAAAAATTGTGAGAGCAATACCATTGCCACCCATTTCTTTGGGAAAGGGGCCGGTTCCAATTTGCCCACCAGATAGCCAAGTGAGAAACTTTTTTAACAAAATTGGAACAACGGTCGAGATTAGAAACGAAAGATCGTCAAAAAATTTCTGGGCTACATCAGGAATGATGGCACCTTTTTATGAAATATTAAAAGTTTTGTCAGATTGGTTGGTAAAAAGAGGAATTAAAAGAAATGAGGCTCAAAAATATATTACTTCATTATTTGTTGCCTTATCAGAAGATTCAGTTGTTAATTCAAAAAAACATTTAAAATATTTAGTTTCAGAATCTCAAACTCCTGGAGGACTTAACGAACAAGGAGTTAAGGAACTTAGAAGATCTGGTTTTTACAAATCTTTGGAAAAATCTCTTAATAATATTTTAAAAAGATTAAACAAGGCATAGTTTTATGAAGCAAGATTTAAATATTTTGCAAGTCGATAATCTTTCCAAGTATTTTGGAGGCTTATCGGCTGTTTCAAACTGTTCACTAAAAATTCAAAAAGGTTCTATTACTGGGGTGATTGGTCCTAATGGTTCAGGAAAAACTACCTTGTTTAATTTGATTGCAGGAAATTTAAAACCTTCAAGTGGAAATGTTTTATTTTGTGGCGAGGATATTACTGGAATACCTTCATATGAATTATTTTCTAAAGGTTTGCTTAGAACTTTTCAAATTGCACACGAATTTACAAATCTTACTGTATTAGAAAACTTAATGATGGTTCCCGGAAATCAATCTGGAGAGCATCTAACTAATGCGCTATTTAATCCAAAAAAAGTAAGTCAAGAAGAAAAAAAAATAAAACAAAAAGCTCTTGAAGTAATCGATTTTTTAAATCTTACTCATTTATCACATGAACTTGCTGGTAATTTATCCGGTGGTCAAAAAAAATTATTAGAGCTTGGCAGAACTATGATGGTTGATGCTAAATTAGTTTTGTTAGATGAAGTGGGTGCAGGCGTAAATAGAACGTTATTAAAAGATATTGGAAGCGCAATTCAAAGACTTAATAAGGAAAAAGGTTATACTTTTTGTATGATTGAACATGATATGGATTTTATTAGCAGGCTATGTGATCCAGTGATTGTAATGTCTGAGGGTTCTGTTTTATTTAAAGGAACTTCAGATGAAGTAAAAAATAATGAACAAGTAATCGAGAGCTATCTTGGTAGAGGCTCTAAATCTAAAAATGGAACAGGATAATGCATTTTTTTTCTGGAGAAAAAATGACCGGTGGTTATGGAGGCGCTGATATAATTAATTCTTGCACAATTAATGTAAACAGAGGAGAGATTGTCGCAATTCTTGGTCCTAATGGTGCAGGAAAATCTACCGCTATGAAAGCTATGTTAGGTCTTCTGAATCTAAAATCTGGAAAAGTTTATATTGATGGAAAAGATATATCAAAATTAACACCCCAAGATAGAGTTAAGGAAGGAATATCGTTTGTTCCGCAAACTAGAAATGTTTTTACCGGATTAAGTGTTCAAGAAAATTTAGAAATGGGAGCATATTTAAGAGAAGAACGCGTCGAAGAAATTATCAATGAAATTTATGAACTATTTCCAGTCCTAAAAGAAAAAAAATTTCAAATAGTTGGAGAATTGTCGGGAGGTCAAAGACAACAGGTTGCTTTAGGAAGAGCTTTGATGACCAAACCTTCAGTGTTGATGCTTGATGAACCTACGGCAGGTGTATCACCAATAGTAATGGATGAATTATTTGATCATATATTGAAAGTTAAAAAAACAAACGTGGCAATCATAATGGTTGAGCAGAACGCCAAACAAGCATTAAGCATTGCCGATAGAGGTTATGTTCTAGTTACAGGAGAAAATAAATTTTCTGGCACTGGAAAAGAATTATTAAATGATCCTGAAGTTAGAAGATCTTTTTTAGGTGGGTAATATGGATTTTATAAATGCAATAGTTTTACTTCTGAATTATATTTTTGTGCCAGCTTTATCCTATGGTTCACAGCTTGCACTGGGTGCTATTTTTGTATCTTTAATTTATGGAATTTTAAGATTTGCCTATTTTACAGCAGGAGATCTTATGTCTTTTGGAACAATGTTTACAATTTTATTTACATGGTATTTTCAATCTCTAGGTATAAGTCTTGGAGTGCTTCCAACCGCTCTGCTTGCGATTCCTTTTGGAATAATGATTACGATACTATATGTGCTTGTTAAGGATAAATTAGTTTTTAGTTATTATCGGTTTAAGAAAAGCCCGCCTGTAATGCTTGCAATGGTAAGTATAGGAACTATGTTTGTTACTCAAGCAATCGTAAGAATAATCATTGGACCTTTTGATAGAAGATTTTTTGATGGAGAAAAATTCATTTTAAAAGCAAATGAATTTAAAGAAATGACAGGTCTAAACGAAGGATTAACTATTAAATCAACTCAGGTAATTACCTTATTTGTTACAATTATAGTTGTGTCTATTTTATTTTGGTTTTTAAACAAAACTAAGACCGGAAAAAGTATGCGTGCATATTCTGACAATGAAGATTTAGCTTTGTTATCAGGAATAGATCCGAAAAGAGTTGTTATGATTACCTGGATAATAGCTGCGATCCTAGCAACGATTGGTGGAACTTTATATGGTTTAGATAAAAGTTTTAAACCATTCACGTACTTTAACAATATGCTTCCAATATTTGCGGCAGCCATTGTTGGAGGTATTGGAAATCCTTTTGGTGCTTTTTTAGGTGGTTATGTTATTGCCTTTTCTGAAATACTCGTAACTTATGCTTACAGAAAATTCTTTATTTATTTGTTACCGGAAAGTATAGAACCAGATAGTTTGTTACAATTATTGTCAACCGATTACAAGTTTGCTGTTTCATTTTCGATTTTAGTTGTAGTTTTATTATTTAGACCATCGGGGATTTTTAAAGGAAAAATTATATGAGAAATAATAGAGATGTAATACTAGCTTACTCAATAATGCTGGGTCTAATAATCTTGGTGGGCTTTTTGCAATCATGGAGTATAGCTCTTTCAATTTTATGTCTTTGTTTAATTTCTGCTGTTATGACAATGGGAGCAAATATTCAATGGGGATATGCTGGGTTAATAAATTTTGGAATAATGGGCTACACTGCTCTTGGTGGCTTGGCTGCAGTTTTAGTTTCGGTCCCTCCGGTACGAGAAGCTTGGCAGGTCGGTGGACTAAATATGATTTTATGTGCACTGCTCATAGCTTTAATGGTATTTAGTGTTCGCTTTATTATTAAAAAATATAAAAAATCAAATAAAAGAAACTATGGAATTGCTGCTGTAATAATAGTCGGTTTAATTTTTTTAAGACTAATATCTGGACCAGCAATTGAATCAATCGAGGCTGTCAATCCAGCGACCACAGGATTTTTAGGAGGAATGGGATTTCCAATACTATTTTCTTGGATAGTAGGGGCATTTTTTGCTGGTGGTTTAGCTTACGTTATAGGAAAAATTGCTTTAGGTCTTAGAGCAGATTATTTGGCGATAGCCACATTATTAATATCAGAAATTGTAATTGCGGTAATAAAACATGAAGATTGGTTATCTCGTGGAGTTAAAAACGTTATAGGATTAAAAAGACCCGTTCCCTATGAAATTGATCTTCAAAACAAAGAATGGTTTATTGATTTAGTAGCAAGATTTAATCAAGGTACTTTAAATCTAATTACTGACGCTTTAGAAAAAGAACAAATGCTAAAGCAGTTGGTGATTGAAGGATCTACTGTATTTGTCAAATTATGTTTTGCGGGCCTTTTTACTGCTGTGGTTATAATTTTATTAATTGTTACTCAAAAAGCACTTTATTCTCCTTGGGGAAGAATGATGAGAGCGATTAGAGATAACGAAGAAGCAGCTAACGCAATGGGAAAAAATGTTGTGAAACAGCATCTTTTAATTTTTGTACTTGGTTCAGCAATAGTTGGAATAGCAGGAGCAATGATGGTTACCTATGATGGTTTATTTACACCAGGAAGTTATAGACCGATGAGATACACTTTCTTGATTTGGGTAATGGTAATTGTTGGAGGTAGTGGAAACAATTTTGGAGCAGTTCTAGGTGGTTTTGCTGTTTGGTTTTTATGGATTGAAGCAGCACCAATTGCACTATTTTTAATTAATTTTTTTACAACGGGTTTAGAGGAAACAAACGTTTTAAGGCTCCATTTAATAGATAGCATCCCTTACTTTAGATTTTTAATGATGGGAATTGGTTTATTGCTGATTATGAGATACAGGCCCAAAGGTATTTTACCTGAAAAAATTAAACAGGTTTAGTTTGCTACAAAATACGCTTATTTGACCCATTTTGATACTCATATACCTAGTGCAAATTAAGTTTCTGTGGTTAAATTATCTTTATGAGAGGGAAAGTAAATCAGGCTAAGGTGTTGGCTGAAAATGAAGAAGAGAATTTTGTTGATACAAGATTTCCATCTAATGGTAAACTTAATCTGAACGAATTACTACATAGACGAAAAGAAGAAAAGAGAATTGAAAATAATTTAAATTTAAAAATTATTTCTGGAGTTGGTGCGGTTGCAGTAATAGTTATACTAATTATTAGTTTTTAGTTGTAGAAATTCTTCTGTTATAAGCCAAGCTGTTTAGGATAATAGAAATAAATTCAGAAAATATTTCTATAGTATGTCCCACATTTTCTTTTGTTAAAATATTATGTGTTCTATCGTCAATATTTTGACTAATAATGTACCTTTTTGTTTTTTTTTCACGGGTTAAAAAACCTAATGTTACAAGTTTCTCTAACTTTCTAATACAAGTAGCTCTAGGCATTCCAATAACATCAGCTATTGAGCTAGCAGCTATTCCTGAACTACTAGGGCAATTTTGATCAACTTTACCAATAATTTTAAATAAATTTTCTACATCTAATCTTTTTACCTTTTTATTTGCATTTTGTAGAGTCGGTATAATAGTTTGTATAATTATTAATAATAAATCATTATCTTTCAATTTATTTTGCCACATCTTTAACCACTGTATCTCAATAGACAAAAAATGATATCTGTAAAATGAGAATTGCAATTTGAATTCATCTGAAATTGTTTTTCTTGAAAAAGTTTCTAAAAAACCAAATTGCTTAGAGAATTCAGAAATAAATATCGAAAGATCATTAATATCGTCTTCAAATATTTTTTGATATGCTTCTATTTTTTTTTCTGGATAAAAATCCATTGCATATGACTTTCCATTTTTTTGTCTTTTTACAGTACTTATGTTTTTTATTTTCCTTCTCACAGTTTCTTTTGGAATTCCTGTTTCATTTACGATATCTCTAATTTTTTTATCAGGATGTTCAATGTAATTATAATTTTTCCAAAAATTATTTAGAGATAAATCAAAATTTAAATTTCTCTCTCTTTGCCTAACTATTTGCAAATGCATATCGCGAGCAAAACAAAAATGTATATTTGCATTTTCTAAGTCCCCATATCTTTTGTAGGCTTTAGTTAAAAAAGAACTTTGAGCTTCATAGAAAGCTGACATTACACCAAAATAATTTTTTGATAATAATTGAATTACCGAAGATGGAGAAACTGCTGGAGTTTTTCTTAAAGGAATCATAAAAAAAATTTTATACAAAAATTGTTCATACTGGGATTTATTTGACCAATTTAGACATAATAAGTCAATTAAATATATTTTTTTTTATGAGATTAAGGCCTAAAGTTTACTAGACTTTACTCTTTGAATCCCAGCGGTATTTACCGCTGAGATTCTTAAGATTTAATTTTTATCTTTGTTTTTTGGTTTTAAATTTGCCGCCTTTTATTTCTTTTTCTAAGAAATTACCAACGTGTTCTCCAACGTCTGTAAATACGACACCTGTTGCTCCTTCATAATCAACCGCTTTACCTTTAGCTAAAAGATCTAAAGCTTTTTTAAGTTGACCTGGATAAATTTTCTTACCAGGGCCATTAGCTACAGCCATTACGTTTTTAGCAATTGAACCACGATCAGCAGAACCACCAGCTTGCATTGCAAGGACGATTAAAGCTGCTGCGTCGTAAGACTCTCCAGTATATGGACCAGAAGGATCAATTCCAGCTTTTCCAGCTACTTTTGCAAATACTCCTGCGCCTTTACCTGTAGAACCTGGTAAAGAACCAAAAGATTTATTTAAACTTTTACCAAAAGCTTCTGTAAGAGAATCACCAATCATACCGTCTGATAATATAAATGTATCAAAGGCACCAGAATCTAAAGATCCTTGAATAATTCCTTTACCACCTTGGTCAAGATATCCAATTACGGCAACTGCATCTCCACCAGCAGATGCTAGTGTACCAACTTCAGAACTATAGTCAGCTTTACCATCTTCATGAGCTGCAGAAGTTGTAACTTTAATTCCATGAGCCTTAACTGCGGCTGCATAAACATCAGCTAAACCTTTACCATAGTCATTGTTAGTATATGTAATTGCAACACTTTTAATTCCTCTGTCTTTAGTTATATCAGCAAGAATTTGTCCACCACGAGCATCCGACGGAGCTGTACGGAAGAACAAACCTTTATCATCCAAAGTCGTTAGACCAGGAGATGTTGCTGAAGGAGATATCATTACTACACCGTTAGGAACTGCAACGTTAGTTGCAATTGCTCCAGTAACACCAGAACAATCTGCTCCCATAATAGCAGCAACACCTTCCGCTACTAAACCTTCTGCTGCAGTTGTTGCAGCCGCTGAATCAACACAAGTTGAATCTGCTCTTACAGGTGTAATTTTTTCTCCACCAAGCAAAGAACCTGAGTCAGAAGCTTCTTTAAAAGCTAATTCTGCTGAAGCTGCCATTGCTGGAGTAAGAGATTCAATAGGACCAGTAAATCCTAAAATGATACCCATTTTGATTTCTGCAAATGCACTTGTCGTTAATAGAGACAAAGACATAATTGCAGCAATAAATAGTTTTTTCATATTTTTCCCTCTTAATAATATTATTAATTTACAATAGTATTTACTTTTAATAGTTATTTTTCAATGAGAAAATTTCTTTTATTTATCTTATTGATTCAGCTTCTTATTCGCTGAAATCAGTCTTTTTTCGATTTCATTCTTAATTCCCTCAAATAGAGAATTTGCAAAAAGATTGTAACCTTTTGCTGTAAAGTGAGGATCAAAATTACCCCACATTCCAAAGTAATTCTTTTCAAAAACTCCATATGTATTGATATGTGTAACTCCTAATTTAGAAGCAAAATTTTCCATTAATTTTGGATGAACACGATTTTCTGAAAAATCAAAGATACTATTATTTTTACGATATTTTACATGATAGTTAATATTTTCATAAGGAGATATCATCATAGGATAAGGATAAGAGCTAAAATACAATTTTTGATTTCTCTTTAAAGTTTCATTACGAATGTATTCTAAACTTTTAAATGTGCTTTGATATTCTTTAACTGCTCTTTCAAAAGTATAAGGAATTATGTCCCTTGATACATAAGGAGGAAGACCTTTTGATATATCATCTCCATATTTTTCTTTTAGTTCACTGTAAGTAATAATTTTTATATTTGGATAATATTCAGAAAAATTATTTTTTGTTATTTTGTTAATTTTATTTTTTTTTTCTTTTATTTGTGATTTTGATACTAGGCCGTCAGAAAAATTAAGCATGGTCTCAGCAAGTGGGCTTCCAATCATAATTCGAGTTCTTGGATCAAAAGTTATATTTTCGTTTAACATGTTGCCCCACACGTCCATAGCTAGAAAAGTGTCTTTTTCTTCTTTAAGAATTTTTTCTGCATTTTTTAAAATTAAAGGATACCCATTTTCATCAAGAATATATTCTTCGAATCTTTTCTTATCTTCATTAAAATCACTTTGGTCCACAGCTACAATTAAAATATCTGGATCTAAATAGTCCAAATATATTCTTGCTAGTGAAGCATACCTAACTCCTGAATATGAAGTTAGACCAAGTGATAAAACTTCAACGTCTTCTGAAATTTTTTTGTGTATTATTTTTTCAAGTGCAGCCGCTGGAGTTTCATCTTGATTAGCATTGTAACCCCACATAAACGAATCTCCCATTATTATAACTCTAATTTTCCAAGGAAGCTTTGGATAAAACTTTTTTGTTCTAAATCCGTGACTATTAATAGAAATTTTAAAATTTTTATTTGGTTCAATAAGCGGCAAAACCCCTTTAAAACCTGGGGTAGATGTATATAGAAAGTAAGGATGAGATACATTTTGTTGTGATCTATAATTTTTTATTTTAATATTTTGTACTACCTTAGAAGGATTTCTTTGAACAAAAAGATCACCTTTAAAAATTTCAAAAGCTCGCATTGTAAAATCAACTACGGAAATAAATATCAAAGTTAATATGATAATTAATCCGTAGGATTTGAGGTTATTTTTTGTATTAGAATTTATACTGCTTTTCCATAGCTGTTTTAAAAGAACAAATATAAAAACACCGACAATTAATCCAATAATTAATTTCATTTACGTTTAAGATATGACTTGTATTATGTATTATAAATAAAAATATACAATGAAAAGATCTAATTTTTTTCAGTTTACAAACGGTGAGAAGGCCAAATTGCCTTTTAGCCAAAAAGAATATGAAAATCGCCTAAAAGGTCTTAGAAAAATAATATCAGAAAATAATCTTGATGCTGTTATTTTAACTTCCATGCAAAATGTGGCCTATTATTCTGGTTTTTTGTATTGCTCTTTTGGAAGACCTTATGCATGTGTTGTTACTGAAAAAAGAAACGTCGTTGTTTCAGCAAACATTGATGCAGGTCAACCAAATCGTAGATGCTATGGAGATAATCTTATTTATAGTGATTGGGAAAGAGATAATTATTTAAAAGCTATAACCTCGCTATTAAAAAAAATTAAAAAAATCGGTATAGAGAAAGATCATTTAACTATGGAGCGTTATCAAAGTTTAAAAGATGCGCTTGGCGATCCTGAAATGATTGATATATCAACATTCACAATGCAGCAGAGAATGATCAAATCTAATGAAGAAATTGTTTTAATAAAAAGTGGAGCAAAAATTGCGGACATAGGAGGGGAAGCTATTGTTAAAGAAATTAAAGCTGGGGTTTCTGAAATTGAAATTGCTATGATTGGACGAGACGCAATGGAAAAGGCTATTGCAAAATATCATCCTGATTCAGAACTTAGAGATACTTGGGTTTGGTTTCAGTCAGGTATTAATACCGATGGAGCACATAATCCCGTCACTACAAGAAAACTTAAGCGAGGTGATATTCTTTCCCTAAATACTTTTCCCATGATTTCTGGATATTATACTGCACTTGAAAGAACCCTTTTCGTTGAAGAAATTGACGACGCATCACTTAAAGCTTGGGAAGCAAATGTAAAAGTTCATCGCCATGGACTTAAACTTATTAAGCCAGGAATTAAATGTTCAGAAATAACAGCTGAGCTAAATAATTTATTTTCAGAGCTGGGTTACCTTCATAGACGCACCTTTGGATATGGACATTCATTTGGTGTTTTGAGTCATTACTACGGCAGAGAAGGAAAGTTAGAGCTTCGCGAAGATGTAGAAACAACATTAAAACCAAACATGGTAGTTTCAATGGAACCAATGATTATGATTCCCGAAGGAGAACCCGGAGCAGGAGGTTATCGAGAACATGATATACTAGTTGTTAAGGAAAATAGTGCTGAAGATATTACAAAATTTCCTTTTGGTCCTGAACATAACATAATAAAATAAATTAATGTCTATACAATCAAAGTATATTGTTCCTAAATTAAAAAAAAAAACAAATCCAAAAGTTGGTTTGCTTGCACTCTCTACAGATCTTACAATAGAAAGTGATTTTCAATCTATTTGTCAAAAACTGCCTTTTGATTTATTTGTAAATCGAATTCACAACGAAAACCCTTTAACTAAAGAAAATCTTTTAAAAATGCATGACCAAATAGAATCTGTTACTGAAAAAATTTTACCGGGACAGAAAATAAATACAATTGCTTATGCCTGCACATCAGGAACAATAGCTATAGGAGAAGATAAAGTTAAAGAAAAAGTTCAATTAGCAAAACCTAACTGTTATGTTACTACCCCAGTTACTTCTGCCATAAAAGCTTTTAAAGAAATGAATTTAAAAAAGATTGCTCTATTTACTCCGTATCCAGAATCGGTAAATAAGACTATTTTAGACTACTTTAAAAAAAAAAATATAAATATTGTATCATTTAGTACTTACAATATAGATTTGGATGAAGATATTGCCAGCGTAGATCCAAAATATTTATTGGAAACTTTAATCAAGCTAGATATTAAGGAAGCAGATGCACTTTTTGTATCTTGCACTGCGCTTCCTGTTTTAAAAATTCTTGACCAAGTTGAAAAAAAAATTAATAAAATTGTTCTTTCTAGCAATCAGACTTTAATCTGGGATACACTAAGATCTATTGGATATAAATTTCCAATAGAAGGATATGGAAAACTTTTAAGAAATTAAAATGCTTTTTGAAAAAAAAGAATATAAAGAGAGATTAAAAAAAGTTAAAGAGTCAATGCAAAAGCAAGGGATTGATTTATTAGTTTCACACGATCCTGCCAACATGAATTATTTAACCGGTTATGACGCTTGGTCTTTCTATTATGCACAATGCGTTCTAGTACATATAAATGAGGATGAGCCCATTTGTTTTCTTAGAGCACAAGATTCTAGCGGAGGTTATATTAAAACTTATTTACAGCATAAAAATATTATTGCTTATGATGAAAAGTATATTCACACATGGCCTTTGCATCCATATCAATATTTAGTTGAAATAATTAAGCAAAAGAAATGGGATAAGTCTAATATTGGACTTGAGATGGACAGTCATTATTTCACAGCATTTTGTTATGAAACAATAAAAAAGGGACTGCCAAATGCAAAAATCAAAGATGGTGAACGTTTAGTAAATTGGGCAAGAATTGTTAAATCAGAATCAGAAATAAAACTAATGAAATCAGCAGCTCGAATAAGTGAAAGAGCAATGAAAAAAGCTTTTGAAGTTATTAATCCCGGAACAAGACAATGTGATGCGGTTGCAGATATTCAAAAAGCTTTATTTAATGGTACTCCTGAATTTGGAGGAGATTATGCTAGCATTGCAACCTTATTACCTACAGGAAAAGGAACTTCAGCTTCTCATTTAACAGCTACCGAAGATAAATTTGTTAATGGTGAGGCAACCATTATTGAAATATCTGGAGTTCACAAAAGGTATCATTGTCCTATGGCGAGAACAGTGCTTTTGGGAGAAAAAAATCAAAAAAAAAATAGATACAATGAAAGCAACTAACGAAGCATTGGATGCAGGAATTTCAGCTACCAAACCAGGAAATACTGCCGATGATGTTGCTCAAAAATTTTGGGGAGTTTTAGATAAATATGGAATTAAAAAAGAATCAAGAACAGGTTATTCAATTGGAATTGGCTATCCTCCTGATTGGGGTGAGCAGACTTTAAATATATCAAAAGGAGACAAAACGGTTTTACAACCTAACGTTACTTTTCACATGATTGCTGTAATGCAATTTGGTGATTGGGGAGTTGAAGCTAGCGAGTCTGTAAGAGTAACGGAAAAAGGCTCAGAATTATTCTGCAATTTATCAAGGGATTTGCATATTAAAGGATAAATACCTTGAAATAATTTTTAAAAATTGTTTTAATCCGGCACTTATGGGGAGCTCAGATAGTTTCGTTAAATTTGATAAAGTAGATAAAAGCTACGATGGAGAAACACTTGTAGTTAAAGATCTTAATGTAGATATTCCGCAGGGGGAATTTCTTACAATGCTAGGGCCTTCTGGTTCTGGAAAAACAACTACATTAATGATGTTAGCTGGATTCGAAACTCCTACGGGTGGAGAAATATATTTAGAAGGCGAGGCTATCAATAAAATTCCTCCTAACAAAAGAGGAATTGGAATGGTGTTTCAAAACTATGCATTATTTCCACATTTGACAGTAAATGAGAATCTTGCTTTTCCGCTTGAAGTTAGAAAATTAAATAAATCAGATATTCAAGAAAAAGTAAAAAAAACTTTGGATATGGTGGAGCTAGGAGAGTTTGGAAATCGTATGCCGTTACAATTATCAGGCGGACAACAACAACGTGTTGCTTTAGCAAGATCTTTAGTTTTTGAACCAAGATTAGTATTAATGGACGAACCTTTAGGAGCGCTTGATAAAAAACTTCGTGAACAAATGCAATATGAAATTAAACATATTCATGAAAGAATTGGAATTACAGTTGTTTATGTTACTCACGATCAAAGCGAAGCATTAACGATGTCAAATCGTATAGCGGTATTTAATGATGGAAAAATTCAACAAATATCATCGCCAGATATTTTATATGAAAAACCTGAAAATGCATTTGTCGCAAATTTTATTGGAGAAAACAATCAACTTAAAGGAAAAGTAAAATCTATTAATGGAAAAAATTGTGTTGTAACCACTGCTAAAGGTGATGACATTACTTCTTTAAAAGTAAATATTAATGCCGTAGGTGACTCTTCAACTGTTTCTTTGCGACCAGAAAGAGTCGAGATTAATTCTACTGAAGGTAATTTTGAAAATTCTTTTAATGGAAAAGTAAAAGAATTAATTTATTTAGGAGATCATATTCGCACAAGAGTTGAAGTTTGTGGAAATGATCAATTTATTGTTAAAGTTCCAAATTCTTATAAAGGTGCCAATTTGAAAGAAGGCGCTACCGTAAAGCTATCTTGGAAAGCTAGCGATTCAAGGGCACTAGATCTAGCTTAATTTCTTATTTTTTAGGTTTACAGTACTTTCTCAATTTGTTTAAATCTGCGACTTATACGTATAATTAATCAATAAAGAGGGTAAAATATGTTTAAATTAATTAAAGCTACTTTCCTTGGATTGATCGCGATAGCATTTACTGCATCATCATATGCAGATATCACGTTTGTATCTTGGGGTGGAGCTTATACGAATAGCCAACAAAAGGCTTACATAGATACTTGGAGCAAAGGTTCTGGAGTTACTGTTGAAAATTACAACGGTGGTCTTGGAGAAATCAAAGCCCAAGTAGAAGCAGGAAACGTAACTTGGGATGTTGTAGACGTACTTCCAGACCAAGCTATCACTGGTTGTGATGAAGGATTATTCGCAAAAGTAGACCAAAGTTCATTCATTAATGACATGGTTGTTCCGCCAGTATCTGATTGTGTTGTGCCACAGATTTTTTGGGCTTACACAGCGTTTTATAGCAAAAGTGCTTTTCCAGGTAAAAAACCAAAAACAATTAAAGATTTCTTTAATGTTAAAAAGTTTCCTGGAAAAAGAGGAATACATACATGGGCAAACGCTTTAATCGAAATGGCACTAGTTGCTGATGGCGTTAAAGCTAAAAATGTATACAAAGTTATGAGTACTCCTGAAGGAATAGACAGAGCATTTGCAAAACTAGATACAATTAAAGATCACGTTGTATTCTGGTCAGCTGGTTCTAAACCACTTGAATTAGTTTCAAGCGGTGAAGTTGTTATGGCATTAGCATACAACGGTAGAATTGGTGCTGCTGTTCTTTCTGAAGGTAAAGACTTCGAATACATTTGGGATGCTACAGTTCTTGAACAAGAATATCTTGTAGCAATCAAAGGTGGAAATGAGAAAGAAGCTCTTGAGTTTATGGCTCACGCTTCAACTGCTCAAGCTTTAGCTGATCAAGCTAAATACATTCCATACGGCCCTATGAGAAAATCTAGTATCGATATCATCAAAAAAGGTGAACCTTGGTTCATAAAAGAAGGTGGAAATATCGATATCTTACCTCACATGCCAACTGCTCCGAAAGTACTTAAGAGAGCTGTTATAGCTGACCCAGTTTGGTGGGCTGATAATGGCGCTGAAGTTAGCGAAAGATTCGGTGCTTGGAAGGGTAACTAATAATTCGTAATGTTTAAAAAAAAGGCGAGACGAGAGTCTCGCCTTTTTTGTTTAGAAACACAATTATGAACGAAACAACTGCAGGTTCTATTTTAACAACTGAAGGAATTCCTTTAAAAGTTAGTCTTCAAAAAGCTGAAAGAAGAAATAAAATAAGAGCAATTCTCTTAGTTGCGCCGCTTTTACTTTTTATACTTTTTACATTCTTAATTCCTATCGGTGATATGTTGCTTCGAAGCGTTGATGATAGTTATATAAATACCGTTTTTCCAAAAACTTTTAAAGAATATAAAAAATGGGATAGGCAAGATTTGCCATCCGAAGAACTTTATAAAACAATGTTCTTTGAAGTTAAAGACAGTGAAGGTTATGCCATAGGTAAAGCTAGCACCCGAATGAATTATGCAAAATCAGGTTGGAAAAGTTTACTAAAAAAATCAAAGCGTAAATTTAAAAAAATTGAAGAAGGCCCATACAAAGAACAAATGATAGCCATTGATAAAAAGTGGGCTGACATGGAATATTGGAAAGCTTTAGGAGTGATGGTTGACGCTACGACCGCAGGATATTATTTAAATGCGGTTGATTTAAAGTATAATGTAGATAAAGAAATTGTTCGACAGAAAGAAAATAGAAGAATTTATAATCATACATGGTTTAAAACATTTAAGGTAAGTGTTTTAGTTATGATTTTTTGTTTGATGTTGGGCTATCCAATTTCTTACTTGTTATCAACGCTACCTTTAAAATACAGCAATCTTTTAATGATATGTGTGCTGTTACCCTTTTGGACATCATTGCTTGTTCGAACCGTAGCATGGATGGTTATGCTTCAGCAAAAAGGTGTATTTAATAATTTATTAGTGATGTCCAATATTATTGCTGACGAGAACCGCTTTAAGCTTATGTACAACGAAACAGCTACCATCATTGTTATGACGCAAATATTATTACCTTTTATGGTTTTACCTTTATACAGTGTTATGAAAACAATTTCGCCAAATTATATGAGAGCAGCTTTAAACCTTGGAGCTTCTCCTTTACATGCTTTTTGGAAGATCTATATGCCGAACTCTGTACCTGGAATTAGCGCGGGATGTATGCTGGTTTTTATACTTGCGATTGGATACTACATTACGCCTGAGTTAGTTGGAGGTAAGGATGGACAAATGATAGGAAATTGGATTGCTTACCATTTGAAAACAACATTAAATTGGGGACTAAGTGCAGCCCTAGGAGCTATT
>CACFOR010000004.1 GCA_902567785.1 uncultured Pelagibacteraceae bacterium
TTTAGTTACTAGAACTTTTTCAAAGATTTATGGTTTGGCCGGTTTGAGATTGGGCTGGGGTTATTCTTCTAAGGAAATAATTGATAACATGTACCAAATAAAACCACCTTTTAATGTTAATAGAGCAGCTCTTGCAGCTGGCGTGGAAGCTATTAAGGATAATGAATGGACAAAAAAAGCAATTGAACACAATACACTATGGGCGGAAAAAATATTTTCTGTTTTAAAGCAGTATAATATTAAAACAAATGAACCTGCGGTAAATTTTTTTTTGATGAATTTTGATGATACAAAAATTAATTCTGACGAAGCTTTTATGAAATTGGCTTCAGATAAATTAATTTTAAGAAAAATGACTCAATATAAGATATCAAATTCTTTAAGATTAACCGTGGGAAATAAAGAAGCTAATGAAAATTTTATAAAATCTATAGGGAGTATTTTTAAATAATGTTTAAAAAGGTATGCATAATAGGATGTGGTTTATTAGGTTCTTCTATTGCAAGAGGAATAAAAAAAAATAAACTTGCACGGAAAGTAGTTTCTTCCAATAGATCGAATAATACTAATAAAAAAGTAATAAAATTAAACATAGTGGATGAAGCTAGCTCAGATACAAAAAAATAGTTAAAGATTCTGACCTTATTATAATAGCTACTCCTTTGAGTAGTTATAAAAATGTAGTTTTAAAAATAAGCAGTTCTCTAAAAAATGGAGCTATATTAACCGATGTTGGGTCGGTTAAAAAAAAAGCAATTGCCTTAATAGAAAAGAATATTCCCAAAAATATTTCTTGGATTTCATCTCATCCTATAGCTGGCACAGAAGAAAGTGGACCAGAATCAGGTTTTGCTGAACTTTTTAAAAATAGATGGTGCATTTTAACTCCTAGCAAGAAATCAAAACAAAAAGATCTTAAATTGTTAGGAAAGTTTTGGAAAAAATTAGGAAGTAGAGTTGATGTAATGGATGCAAAACAACATGATTTTATTTTGTCAATCACAAGCCACATGCCACACTTGATTGCATATAATATAGTAAATACCACTCTTAAAATTAAAAAGAAAAAAGACCATAATATTGTAAAATATAGTGCTGGAGGATTAAGAGATTTTACTAGAATTGCTGCATCTAATCCTATTATGTGGAGAGATATTTTTATTCAAAATCCAGAAAATACGTTAAAAATGATTGATAAATTTATAGAAAATCTAAAAGATTTAAGAGGAGCAATTAAAAGAAAAAATGAAAAAAAATTAGAGAAAATTTTTATGAGAACTAAAAAAATTAGAAAAGAGATTATAGAAGCCGGCCAAGATATTGGCAAACCTGATTTTGGAAGAAAATAAAATTAGGAAATATTTTTAATTTCATCATAAATTTTTATCTCTAAATTTTTGATAAATTCATCTCGATTTAATCCAGGTTTAATTGGCTTTAAAAAGGATACCGTTATTTTACCCGGGTATTTAATAATCCCCTGTTTTGGCCAAACTTTACCTGAATTTAATGCTACAGGAACACAAGAAATATTTAAAGCTTCGTATATTCTTCCAACTCCTTTTTTAAAAGGAACTTTATCTTTAACCTTTACTCTTGTACCCTGAGGAAATATTAAAAGAGGTCTTTTTTCATTCTTAATAATATTAGCTACTTTGTCAAAAAAATTAAGATTATCTTTAGTAGTAGTGTCTCTTACTATTTCAATAGATTTGATTTTTTTTAAATAAAGTCCAAACAAGGGGATTTTTAACAGTTCTTTTTTTAGAATAAAAACTGGATAATTCAGAACACTTTGTAATGCAAAAGTTTCGAACATTGATTGGTGTGCAGAAGCAACAAAAAATTTTTCAGTTTTAGGTATATTTTCTATTCCTTTAAATTCTACTTTTGTATTTAAAAATATTTTAACTATAAAAACTACATAGTGACCCAAAAATTTTCCAAATACCAAAGTAATTTTTGGAGGTAGAAATAATGACGGTAATGCAATTATAAAAACAAGAGTAATACCCGTGTATAAAAAAAGATTAAACAATAATGATCTTAAAAGTTGCATTTAAAATGGATGTATAATTAATTATTAACCAAATTTTCTAAACTTTGTCTTTTTCTTATTATTTTATGTGTTGATCCGTTTACCAAAACTTCAGCAACGATTGGTCTCGTATTATAATTTGATGACAAAGACATACCATAAGCTCCAACATTTGTTATACCTACACAATCTCCTTCTTTAATTTGGGAAAAAGTTCTGTATGTAGAAAATTTATCTGTACTTTCACATATTGGGCCTACAAATTTAATATTTTTTCCTAAGAATTTTCCTCTTTTTTTAATTGCCACAATAGAATGCTGGGCATCATATAGAGCTGGTCTCAGTAGATTATTCATACCAGCATCTAATATAATAAAATTTTTATTATTACTTCTTTTAATATAAATAATCTTAGCAATTAAGATAGCGGTATTGCCCACGATAAATCTTCCTGGTTCAAATATGATTCTAGAATTTTTATTTTTTAAAAATTTGGCAACCATTTTACAGTATTGTTTTAAATTGATTTTTTTTTCATTTTTAGAATAGGAAATACCTATTCCTCCACCAAGATCAATAAATTCAAAGTTTATATTGGTTTTTTTTATAACTTTATTTATTACAGATAAAACTTTTTTAAACGGTACTATGCTTGTAATTTGACTACCAATGTGTACGCTTAAGCCACGTAGATTCAAATTTTTCATTTTTTTTATTTTTTTACATAGGTTTATAAAATCATTATAAACCAAGCCAAATTTTTCGTCTTTTCCACCAGTTGATATTTTTTTATTTGTTTTTCCAATTACATTAGGGTTTAGTCTTACGCCTACAGAAACTTTTTTGGAAAGCTGTTTTGATATTTTATTAATAAGGCTTGCCTCACTTTCAGATTCAATATTGATTAGAAGCACACCCTTTCTAATTGCAATTCTAATTTCTTCTTCAGTTTTACCAACACCAGAAAATACTATTTTTTTTGGATTTATTCCTGCTTTTGTTGCTTTTAATAATTCTCCAATAGATACAACATCTGCACCTGACCCAATTTTTCTTAGTTCTTTCAATAAAGTTAAATTAGAATTTGATTTAATTGAAAAACATATAATTGGTTTAACTGTCTTAAAACAATCCCTAAAAGTAAAAAAATTATCTTTTAGTTGCGAAAGAGAATAACAGTAAAAAGGTGTTTTATATTTCTTTACAAGTTTTTGCACTGACAAATTTTCAACACTAAGGTAATTTTTCCTAAGCCTGATGTAATTCATGTTTTTTAGACTAAATTTATAGTTTTAATAAAATTGTTACTAGATTTGTACTGCGGATCACTTTTTACTCCACATGAAACACAAAATAAAAAAGTAGCAATAATTAACAGAAATTTTCGCATTATTTAAGTTCCTTTCTTAATTTAGATATCATTTTTTTTATATTTTTAGTAGAGGTACCTCCATAGGATGTTTTGAGATTTACGGAGTTTCTTACATTAAATACTTTTATTACATCTTTATTCAAATCGTTTTTAATTTTTTTTAATTCATTAAAACTAAGTTCATTTAATTTTTTTTTATTCTTTTCTGCATAATTGACTAATTTAGCTGAAATTTTATATGCACTTCTAAAGGATAGCCCATTATTCTGTACAAGATAATCTGCAAAATCCGTAGCAGTAGTATATCCTTCATTTGACAAAGACAGCATTCTTTCTTTGTTTGATCTAATATTTTTAATAAGTTCATTAGTTATTATTAATGATTCCAAAAGAGTATCATAACTGCTAAACACCAAAGACTTATCTTCCTGCATGTCTTTATAATATGACAAAGGTAACCCTTTCATTGTAGTTAACATTGCTTGCAAAGATCCAAAATTTTTTCCAGCCCTTCCTCTAATCAATTCAGCGGGATCAGGATTTTTTTTCTGCGGCATTATTGAAGAGCCAGTTAACATTTTGTCATCAAGCTTGATAAGTTTAAATATATCAGAATTCCAAATAATCAACTCTTCGGCAAATCTAGAAATA
This sequence comes from uncultured Pelagibacteraceae bacterium, assembly GCA_902567785.1. Taxonomy (GTDB): domain Bacteria; phylum Pseudomonadota; class Alphaproteobacteria; order Pelagibacterales; family Pelagibacteraceae; genus AG-414-E02. The sequence continues at coordinate 4,062 of CACFOR010000004.1, forward strand.
TGCATTGCACAAATTGAAGCTGAAGATAAAAAATCTAGAACAAAATCTCTATCCGACACAGAATCAATAGAATTATTGGTAGGCTTTTTAAAACCTAATTTTTTAGATGTAAAATTTCGATCAATTTTGTAAGAGGTGCCAGCTAAAGCTCCTACACCAAGTGGACATTCATCAATATAAGAAATATTGCTACTAAATCTTTTTTTATCTCTTTTAAACATTTCAACATAAGCTAATAGATAATGTGCAAATGAAATTGGTTGAGCGTTTTTAAGATGAGTAAAACCAGGCATTATGGTTTGAATATTGTTTTCAGATTTTTTAAGAAAGTTTTTAATCAAAATATCTAAGTTTTTAAGTATTTCATTTGAAGCTTTTTTTATCCACAATTTAAAATCTGTAATTACTTGATCATTTCTAGATCTTGCAATATGCAAGTAACCAGCATCTTCCCCAATAAGCGCAAAAAGTCTTTTTTCTATATTAAGATGAATGTCTTCATATTTTTTATTAAAGTGAAATTTGTTTTTTTTAATTTCTTTTCTAATTCTTTTTAATCCATTTATTATTTTGGTACCTCTTGTTCTACTAATAATTTTTTGCTTAGCTAGCATTTGAGTATGGACGATAGAAGCAAAAATATCTTCTTCGAACAACCTTTTATCAATATCAATTGATGAACCTACTTCTTCAAAAATTTTTGACATAGGTTTGTTAAATCTTGTACCCCAAACTGTTTTACTTTTGTTTTTCATATGTTAAGTTTTTTCATGCTTATAAATAATAAAATAGTAAAATTTTCAATTTTTATTTTTTGTTTTAGTATCTTTTCATCAATATCACAAACTCAAGAAGATGTTCCACTCAATAATATAGCTATAAACGAAATTCCAAAGCCAATTTCATCCATTATATTTGAAGATTTTTCAGGTAATAAAATTGATTTAAAGGAGTATCATGGAAAGCTTGTAGTTATCAATTTTTGGGCAACATGGTGTAAACCTTGTAGAAGAGAAATGCCTTCTTTGGATAATCTTTATCAGAACTCTAGTTTTAATAATTTAAAAGTTTTTGCTGTAAATATGGAACAACCAAATCCAGTTAAAACAAAAAATTTTTTTACTGTACTAAATATTAAAAAATTAGAAATTTTTTTTGATCCGAAATTAAATTTTGTTAAAGAATTTAAGCTCAGAGGAGTTCCTACTACAGTTTTAATAAATAAAAAAGGAGAAGAATTTGCCAGAATTATTGGAGAAATAAATTTTGAAGATAAAAAATTTGTAAAATGGTTATCAAATTATGACTGATTATATTTTGGATGTAACTACTATTCCTCCGTTGTCAAAAAATAAACCTTCCCAGGCAATAATTTTATGCCACGGTTTCGGAGGTGATGGAAAAGATATAAGTACTCTTGCAATTAATTGGCAAAGATTTTTACCAGACGCAATTTTTCTATGCCCAAATGCACCAGAAATTTGTTCTGTTAATGAAGCAGGATTTCAGTGGTTTGATTTAACTTCTGAAAAAGAAGAAGTAATACTTGAAAAATCTTTGATTGCTGAAGAAAAATTAAAAATTTTTTTAGATCAAGTATTAGAGGCTTATAATTTACAAGCTAATAAACTATCTCTAATAGGTTTTAGTCAAGGTTGTATGATGATTATTCAAACAGGGTTGAAAATAAAAAAAAAAATCAATTGCCTAATCGGTTTTTCTGGAAAAATAATTAATCAAAAACACTTAGAAGAAAACATCAATTCAAAACCAAAAATATTTTTAATGCACGGCGAAAACGATACAATTGTATCCCCTACCTATTTGTTAGAATCAAAAGAATATTTAAAAAAACAAGGTATTAATATAAAAACTAAAATGTTTAAGAATTGTGAGCATAGGATTCCTGTCGAAGGCTCGAGTCTTGCTTTAGAATTTTTGAAAAAAAATCTTTTATAATTTTAACATTTTTTTAATAAACTATTTCTTGCAAAACTTATTTTAATCCGTTAACTTATTTATATGATTATATCTGCTTCTGAAAAAGTGCCCTTAGAAAAATGCCCAGCATTGGTATTGAATGCTGATTTTAGGCCATTGAGTTATTATCCTCTATCACTTTGGTGTTGGCAGGATGCAGTTAAGTCTGTTTTTCTTGAGAGAGTTAGTATTGTGTCAAATTATAATAGAAAAATAAGAAGCCCTTCCTTTGAGATGAATTTACCAAGTGTGATTGCTTTGAAAAATTTTATAAAACCATCTGAATATCCAAGTTTTACAAGATTCAATGTATTTCTCAGAGACAAATTTACATGCCAATATTGTGGAGATAAAAAAGATTTAACTTTTGATCATTTATTACCAAAATCAAAAGGCGGCGTAACTGATTGGGAAAATGTTATTACTGCTTGTTCAACATGTAACGTAAAAAAAGGTGGAAGATTATATCCTGTTTCTGGAATGAGTTTGTATAGAAAACCCTTCAGGCCCACAGTAGATGATCTACATCAAAATGGACGAAACTTTCCACCAAATTTTTTACATGAAAGTTGGATGGATTATCTTTATTGGGATGTCGAACTTTTACCTTAGTAAAGCTAAATTTTTTCAGAAATAGTTATTGCGATTCTTGATCCTGTTTTTATTATGGTATCCATTATTGAATAAAAGCCTTTATTAGTAGCTCCAGTTTCGTAAGCTATATTTTTATGATCTGCTTCATCATTTTTAAATTTTTCAATTTTAGCTTTTAAATTGATTTCATCATTTCCCAGTTTTTTAATTTGGTTTTGGTAATGATCTTCAATAACCTCTTCTACAGAAGCCGTACAAAGCATAGCTGCTTTTTTACCTAATAAAACCGTTCCAAATCCTAATGTAACACCCATAACATCCCACAATGGTAGAAAATATGTGGGTTTTATTTTTCTTTTTTGTAATTCTTTTTCAAAATATTCTAAATGTTCCTTTTCTTGTTCTTTCATTTCTTGAATTTTGTCTTTAAGAATATTATCGTGCTTTATTGTTTTAAGTGCTAATAATTGTCCTTCATAAATTTTTATTGCACCACGCTCCCCAGCATGATCAACTCTTATAATTTCTTCCAAAGTTTTTGGATCAGTTTTTTCCATAATCTGTAAACATTTTTATGAATATAGCACTAAGTAAGATAGAAAAAATGGTATTAATTGAAGCAAGGGAAAAGCCAAATATTCTAAAGGTAACATTTTTACAACTTATGGTGTTTTGCTCCAATTTCTCTAGAAGTTCTGTTTTTGATAAAGTGCCAGATAAATTTTCTGTTGTGCAAGCCAATGTTTCGCTAAAAATACCTTGCTCAATACCAAAATGATAAAAACCTAAAATAGAACTAATAATAAAAGTTAAAGATAAAATTAATAAAGTTACTTTTTCATAACTTTTAATAATAAAAATTTTTCCTATTAGTAAAATTGAAAGAAAATATGGAATACGTTCGTAAAGGCACAATTTACAAGGTTGATGACCCAAATTGTATTCTATTACAAAAGCAGATACCAAAATTAGAGAAATAAATATTAGTATTATAAAAAGAATTTTTTTACTTATTTGTTGAATCATTTTTATTTTTGTAAAACAAAGTAAATTCCTATAGCTATTAAAATAATTATCAAAGCGATAATTATACTCCATTTTGTTCCCTGCTTATCTAAAAAAGGACCTATTTTTTCTCCAAACTTATATGAAAGATATGCAACTAAAAAAAATCTAAAACCTCTTGTTAAGATACATATAATAATAAATGAAAATAAGTTAAAATGAATAATTCCACTGGAAATAGTTAAAAGCTTAAATGGTAAAGGTGTAAAACCTGCAGTGACTAATATACCCAACCAAGCAAAAAATCCTCCACCAGTTGTAAATTTTTCTTTAAAGCTATCAGAATATTCATAACCGTATATTTCAAAAATTTTTATTGCAATTTCATTTAAAGAATAACCAATATAATAACCAAACAAAGCACCCAATACTGAAAAAATAGTTGCTATTAAAGCTATTCGAATAAACTGATTCTTTTTTGATATTACCATTGGAATTATCATGACATCTGGAGGTATAGGAAAAAAAGAACTTTCTATAAATGCCTCAACAGCTAGAATTGGTTTAGCATATTTATACCCAGCCCAAGTAACACATTTGTCGTATAATTTTTTAATCATTTAGATCTATATTTTTATGAAACTATTCTTATAAGCTTTATTCCATTTATTATTTGATTCTTCATCAAACGTTATATCTAAATCAATATCTGAAAGAATCCAATGATCTCTTTCCATTTCACCTTCTAATTGTCCACTTCCCCATCCGGAATAACCGAAGATAATTAAGCTTTTTTTGGGTCCATTTTTTTTAGCAATATCAAATAAAATATTATAATCTTGGCTGATTGAAAAATTTCCGTAGTTTTTTGTGCTTTCACTTTTGTAATCATTTGAATGTAATATAAAAATTTCTTTTGTTTCTACGGGCCCTCCCCAGAAGACTGGAACATCAATTCCAAATAATCTTTCCCTTTCCTCGGAGGTACTCAATGATGGGTCAATTAATAAGGCAATCGGCATTTTTCCTAACTGTTTATTAATTACAAGTCCCCAAGCTCCATCTATGTCACTTTCAAGCATAACTATTACTGTTTTGTTAAATTTCTCATCTCTCATCTTTTCTGTGGCAATTAAAAAATGGTTCTTAACGCTGCTGTAAAATTTACCCTTAAGGTAATTTTTAGGGCTTTCGCTATAAGCAATCTTGTTACTAAATAACGACATTGTTGTTATAAAAAATAGTAATATTATTTTCTTCATAAAATCTTTATAATAACACATATGAACATTGTTACAGATTTAATTTTACCATTAGCTTTAGCCTTTATAATGTTTGCACTAGGCTTGGGTTTAACTGGAGCTGATTTTTTAAGAGTTATAAAACAACCCCGTGATTTTTTAGTTGGAATTTTTTCTCAAATTATTTTACTTCCAATTATTGCCTTTATTCTTGTTAAGTTATGGCCCATCTCTCCAGAGTTAGCAATTGGAGTTATGATTATAGCGGCTGCTCCGGGAGGAGTTACTTCCAATATATTAACTTCATTTGCAAGAGGTGACGTTGCTCTTTCAATTTCACTTACAGCAATTATAAGTTTATTAAGTGTGATAACGGTACCCTTTATTATTTTAACATCAGTAACATTAATTGATAATTTAGGTTTGAATGTAAATATTTCATTAACCGATATGGCCATTAGTATGTTTTTGATTGTGACAGTTCCAGTAATTATTGGAATGATCTTTAGAAAATTTTTATCAAATCTTGCTATAAAATTAGAAGCAACTGCTAAAAAAATTTCAGCGGTATTGTTTATTCTTGTTTTATTAGGAGCTATTTTGGCTGAAAAAGATAATATAATAATTTATTTTGCCCAGGCTGGCTTAATAACTTTAGTACTTAACGTTACTATGATGATAGTTGCATATTACGTGGCTCAACTGCTCGCATCAGGAGCGCAGCAAAAAAAGTGTATTACCATCGAATGTGGTTTGCAAAATGGAACTTTAGCAATATTTGTAGCTACATCTATATTTGGAGGAGGAATTTATGTTATACCAGCAGCTACTTATAGTTTGATAATGTTTGCTACCTCATTAATATTTGTATATTTAGTTAGAAGAGTTTCGTAGTTAAAAAATTTTTAATCTAATTTAAATTTATCTTTATAATTATCTATAAGTTTAGAATTTTGCTCATTTTTGTATAAAATGAAATTTTCACATACCAAAATATCTAAGTTTGTACCCATAAAACATTTAAAAGCATCTTCAATTGAACAAACTATAGGCTCTCCTCTAACATTAAATGACGTATTTACTAAAACTGGACAATTTGTAATTTCTTTAAACTTTTTTATTAAACTATAATATTTTGGATTAGTTTCTCTATGTACCGTTTGTATTCTCGCAGAATAGTCAACATGCGTTATTGCTGGAATTGATGATCTTTTAATATTTAATTTATCTATACCAAAAAGTTTTTGATCTTTTTCTCTCATGGGTATTTGTATATTTTTTTTTACATCTGAAACTAACAACATATAGGGGCTGTCGCAGTCTAGTTCAAACCAATCATTTAAATCTTCTCTTAAAACCGAAGGAGCAAATGGTCTGAAACTTTCTCTGAATTTAACTTTTAAATTTAGTTCTTTTTGCATTTTATCTGATCTTGGATCGGCGATAATAGATCTTGCTCCAAGAGCTCTGGGTCCAAATTCCATTCGACCTTGAAACCAGCCTATTGTTTTTTCGTTTTTAAGTTCATTGGCAACTAATGAGATTAAATCTTTTTCTTCATATTTTTTATATTTAGCTCCAATTGATTTTAAAGAGTTTTCAACTTCGTCATTATTAAAAGATGGACCAAGATAAGAACCTTTCATTTCATCTTTATTATTTGTTGAAATAAATCTTTTATTTCCAAGTTCTTGATACCAAAAAGCTAAAGCTGCCCCCAACGATCCCCCAGCATCTCCAGCCGCTGGTTGAAGCCATATATTTTGAAATATTTTTTTTTTCAAGATCTTTCCATTTGCGACGCAATTTAATGCTACTCCACCTGCCATACATAAATTTCTACTTTTGTTTTCTTTAGATAAAGAGATCACAAGTTTTAAAACAATTTCTTCAGTTACAGCTTGTATAGATGCTGCAATGTCCATATGGAATTGGGTTAATAAATCTTTTTTTGGATCTCTAACTTTTTGACCAAATAATTTTGAAAATTTTTCATTGGTCATTGTTAAACCGGTAGCATAGTTAAAATATTTCATATTTAATCTAAAAGAACCATCTTCTTTAAGATCAATAAGTTCTTTAAATATTATATTTTTATACTTTGGTTCTCCATATGGAGCTAAACCCATGACTTTGTATTCTCCGCTATTTACTTTAAATCCTGTATAATATGTAAAAGCAGAATAAAGCAAACCAATAGAATGTGGGAAATGAATTTCTTTAAGCATTTTAATTTCATTGTTTTTACCCTCGGCAACAGTAGTTGTTGCCCACTCTCCAACTCCATCCAAAGTTAATATAATCGCATCTTTAAAAGGAGAGGGATAAAATGCACTTGCAGCATGGCTATAGTGATGTTCAGAAAAATGAATTTTGTTTATATCATCAAAATTTTCATCATGCTGTTTAAGTTTTTCAAATAAAAATTTTTTTTGGAAAAGTTTTTCCCTTAACCATATAGGCATTGACATACAAAAAGAACCAAAACCTTTTGGAGCAAAAGCCAAATATGTTTCAAGCAATCTTTCAAATTTTAAAAACGGTTTTTCAAAAAAAACAATAAAATCAACTTGGCTTAATTTTAAATTTGCATTATTTAAAACAAACTCTATAGCATTGAAAGGATATCTTGGATCATGTTTTTTTCGAGAAAACCTTTCTTCTTGAGCGGCAGAAATTATTTTTCCATCAATAATTAGTGCTGCGGCACTGTCATGATAAAACGCAGATATACCTAAAATTGAAGTCACTTAAAAAATTGTATAAATAAATGGAGCTACTGCCGAACCTTGGCTCAGTACTATAAGTACCCCAAACAATGCCAATACAATTATAATTGGTAGTAGCCAATATTTTTTTCTTTCTTTCAAAAAACTAAAAAATTCTTTTAAAAAACTTAACATCAAAACTGCCTTTTCATTGGGCCTATATTTTTTTGCCTTTCAATCCAATAAGAATTAGATTTGGAAAATTTAATTTTCAACAAATCTTTTCCTATAAATCGCATGAACACCCCTATTGGCGTAACAATTACAAAATAGATTGCTCCCATTATTAAAGGAGATATAAATTTTCCAAGAATTTCTCCAAATTTAATCCAGATTAAATTTAAAGGACCTAAAAGTTTTGAATTAATTAAACCTAGGATTAAAAAAACTAAAGAAACAATAAATGGCAAAATTCTTATTTGATCAATTTCACCTCGAAAATTCCAAAAAGCTATTATAAAAAAAACAATAAAAAAAACTATTCCAAAACTTCGATTTGAACTTGATGATTTATTTGCTTTTTTTTTAACACTAGTCTTCATATTAATTTTTTTCTTTTTAACTTATATGTTTTTTCCTCTATTTTTTCTCATTTGTAAAGTCTATTATATTTCATAGAAATGAAGAACTCATATCTTATTATTATCTCATCTTTGATAACTATAATTCTAGTTTATACTATATTGTTTGTTTATACTTTTATTAATTTTAATAATGAATTTAAATATACATTTAAATCGTTAGAAAATTTAAATTTTCACGAAAAATATTCAAGTAAAATTCACCATATCAGAGACGAGTTTGCTTTAAGTTTATTCTATAAAAAAACTAGAGCAGAAGATCTTTTGTTTACACCAATGAATAAACTGAAAGACAAGAAAAAAATTATATTACTGCAAGGAGATTCATGGATGGACTTTACACAAACACGTTTTTACATATCACAAAATTTAGTTAAAGAATTTGGAAATGAAAAAAATGTAGGTTTTATTAATGCTGGAACTTCATCATATTCTCCTTCATTGATGAATTTACAACTTGATGTTTTGCAGGATGATTTTGATATTTTTCCAGATTTAGTAATAGCTTATATAGATCAAACCGATATTGGAGATGAAAATTGTAGATATAAAAATAACAAAATTTATAAAAATGGTATTTTAAACTCTGTCCAACCAGAGGCATATTTAATGCATAAAAATTTATATAATTTTTCTCAAATTTATGGATTATCTAAAATTTCACTAAATAATGAATCAAAAATAATAAAGACGTTTCAGTTAATAAATTTTAAATTTAAATATGCTTTTATGAAATCTACAATTAGATTTTATAGAAAATATATTTCTTACTCTACAATTGATAAAGAAAAACTTGATAAATGTTATTGGAGTACCATAGGAAAATATTTAATGGAACCGTCAGATGAAGCAATAGGATATTTTAAAAATACAATTATTGAATATATTGAAAAAGTGAACAAAAAAAAACACATTAAAAAATTAATTTTTGTTACTTTTCCACATAAGCCACATTTTTTTGAACATTCTCCTTATAAACTAAATATATCAAATGTAGTTGATGATGTTATAAAAAATAAAAAAAATATAATACATATTAATTTTAGTAAAATTTTATTAAATGATAAAAATTTTAACTATCAAAATATTTGGCAGGAAGATGAAGCGCATTTATTACCAGCTATGCACGGAAATATATTTATTAAGAAAATTTTAGATGAACTCAGTATGCATCTACATTAATTTTCGTGATAATATTTATACATAAATTTTTTTAGTTGCGTCTTTTATAGATTCGCAAGATAATGAGATCACAAAAAATTAATAACAAAAGGTAAATTGGGCGAATGGTGGAACTGGTAGACGCGTTGGACTCAAAATCCAATGGTAGCAATACTGTGAGAGTTCGAGTCTCTCTTCGCCCACCAAAAAATGAATTTAAAAGGATTTAACAATTTAGTTGATTTGTTTTTCTATACGGCAGCAAAAGAGAATCCAAATGCGGATTTTTTAGAGTGGCTAAACCCAAAAAATAAAAAAAAATATACTTGGGGAAAAACATCAACAAGTATTAAAAAACTTGCTAAAGTTTTAAAAGATAATCTTTTGAAAGGTGACAGATGCCTTTTAGTTTCTGAAAATAGACCTGAATGGTTAATTGCTGATTTAGCAATTATGTTAGCTGGGGGTATTACTGTACCTGCGTACACTACTTATACTGAAAAAGATTATAAATATTTAGTAGAGGACTGCGAACCTTCAGTCATTATTGTTTCTAACAATGAGATGCACAGCAAATTAAAAAATATAATTAAAGAAAAAAATTTTATTAAAAAAGTAATTACATTTGATGAACTCGGCAATGTAGAGAAACAAGAAAAATATCTAAATTTTGATTCAATTGTTAACAGTGAATTAAGCAAAAATGAAATAATAAAAAATGAAAATTTAAAAAGAAATTCGCCAGCTTGTATTATCTATACGTCAGGTACATCTGGAAATCCCAAAGGAGTTATTTTAAGTCATGGTGGAATATTAAATAATTTAGAAGGCGCTCAAGAAATTTTAAAACCATTGATTGATAAAAAACCAATTTTTTTAACCTGGCTCCCTTTATCACACTCATATGAACACGCAGTCCAGTTTGTCCAAATTGCAGTTGGTGCAAAAGTTTTTTATGCCGAAAGAATAGAAAAATTGTTAGAAAATATTTCACAAGCCAAACCAACTATTATGACTGCTGTGCCAAGATTTTATCAAAATCTTTATAACAAAATTAATATGAATATGAAAAAGGCTACAGGCCTAAAAGCCAAATTAATCAAAATTACAATTAACTTAGGTAAGAAAAAATTATTAGGAAAAAAAATGAATATTTATGAAAAATTTTTAAATGGATTAGTAAACCTTTTAGTTAGAAAAAAGGTTAAAAAACAATTTGGAGGAAATTTAAAAGCTTTCGTATCTGGAGGGGGAGCTTTAGATAAAGAAATTGGTGAATTTTTGAATTCCATAGGATTACCTACTTTACAAGGTTATGGTCTTACAGAAACCTCACCAGTAGTAAGCTGTAATCCTATCCATAAGATTAGAGTTGAAACAGTTGGTCCCCCTTTTAAAGGAAACCAAGTCAAAATAGCTGAGGATGGAGAAATTTTGGTTAAAGGAGAAAATGTAATGTTGGGCTATTGGAATAAAAAAGAAGATACAGCGAAAGTACTTAAGGATGGTTGGTTATATACAGGTGATATAGGAGAAATAGATCCAATAGACGGCTATCTAAAAATAACTGACAGAAAAAAAGATATAATAGTCAGTGCTGGTGGAGATAATATTTCTCCAGCAAAAATAGAAAACCAATTAACAAACTCTCCCGCAATTGAACAATGTATGGTTTTTGGTGAAGGGAAAAATTATTTAGTTGCACTTATTGTTCCTAGTAAAGAATTTTTAGATCAAAAAGAAAAAATAAAAGAAATTATAGATGAAATTAATATAAATTTAACTTTAGTCGAAAAAATCAAGAATTTTTCTTTAATTGATGAAAATTTTTCAATTGAGAATGGTTTGTTAACGCCCACAATGAAAGTGAAAAGAAACAAAGTAACAGAAAAATATAAAAATATTTTAGAAAATTTTTATAAAAAATAATTAGTTTCAATAAATGTAAATTATAAATAATGTTTAAAAAACATTGTTATTGCTTGTTTTTTTTAATTATAAAAAAAATTATTTTTTTAAATAATTTTATAAATTTTTTTTTAAGATAATTTGTGTTTGACTTAAGTAAAAAAACAAATAAAGCTTTAATAAATGAACGAATCACCTAATGATTTGTTTTAATTAAAACAAAAAGGGAGCTAATAATGGCTAAACGTAGAAAAAAGAAAAAAGGTAAGAAGAGAAAAGGTAAGAAAAGAAGAAGAAGATAAATCGCACCTTTTTTAAAAAATTTCGCCCTCCTACTAAATTAAATCTAGGAGGGCGTTTTTTATTCTGGAGTTGGAGTTATCCCCGTTGTATTTTCAATACGATCTAAAGCTTTATCCATCTTAATTTTAGCTTTTTCACCCAAAACTACTTCAAATTCAGATTTTAGTCTTTCATAAGCTTTTTCAAAAAGTTGTCTTTCACTATACGATTGTTCTGCAATTCCATCAGTTTTTTTATTTAAATCTTTCACTACTTCAGCTAGCTCATATATTTTTCCAGAATTAATTTTTTGTTCATATTCTTGAGCTCTTCTACTCCACATGCTTCTTTTTATTTTGGGTTTAGTTTTTAAAATATTTATAGCTTTATTTATTTGATTAATACTAGAAACATATCTTAAATGCGATTGTTGGTTGAGAGGTATACTCAAGGTTAATTTTTCTTTTTGTATATATACTTTATAAAAATTCATATCAATACTTCCTATTTTAGCTTTATCTATTGCAATTATTTTGCCAACACCGTGTTTTGGATATACTACATAATCTTTTACATTGTAGATTCTTTTTTCAGAAGGTTGTTTAACTATTTTTTTAATTTTAATTTCGTTTGCTTTAAAGGCTTTTGATTTATAGCCACTTCTTGTTTCGAGTTGACTTTCATTAACTTTGACAGGAATTTTTTTATTTTTTTTAACTTTTATTTTTTTTTTAGTCTTTTTTATTTTTTTCTTTTTTACCATGTTTAATTTTAGTCTCCTTTTCCAGGTTTTTCACTGAGATATTTTAGCTTATCTTTAACATTTCGCCACTTTTCTTGATCTTCAGGTACATCGTTATCTCTTTTTTTCGTAATGTTTGGCCACATCTGACTATATTTATCGTTTATTTCAACCCATTCTTTTGCTTTTTCATTTGTGTCAGGTTCTATTGCACTTATAGGACACTCGGGTTCACATACTCCACAATCGATACATTCGTCTGGCTTAATAACGAGCATATTTTCACCTTCATAAAAACAATCAACCGGACAGACTTCTACACAATCCATTAATTTACACTTAATACACTTGTCATTAACAATAAAAGTCATATTTTTTTTAACTGGTTCTGAATTTTTGTTTTAATAATCCCATTATCTTTATCCGAGATGTATAACAACCCGCATATTCTTCTTATTAAGCTAGATTCATAGCTATCACTAGTTCCGTCTGAATATACAATTTTCCAAATTATTTCAATTATTTTTAATCTAAATTCATATGAATATTTTTTAATTTCTTTTGTAAATCCAATTATTTGATTAGATTCTTTTTCTTTTTCTTCCGCAAATTTTAATAATTTTTCGGCTTCAATTGAATCTACTTTTTTTAATTGGATAATTGTATTGATAATTATTTTTTTTTCAGAATCGGTATAATTTTCATCAATTTTTGCAGCATGTATCAATAGAGCTATTATCAATATATTTTCATCATCTGGGCTATTTTTTTTACTTTTTTTGAAAAAGTTTTTTAACATTTACCTAAACCTTATCTCTGATAATTTTTCGAAAGGATTATTTTTTTTGTTGATTTTGTTATTTTTCTTTATTTTGCTTTTATTAAATTTAGGTTTATAGGTAAAAAATTCTTCTTTTTCTCCTTCAATTTTTTTAGGCTTATAATGCATTAAATCCAATAGTTTAAAGAAGTTTTCCTTATTACACCCGATAAGATTGATCATATCAGAGTTAATTTTGATTATTTCATCTTTAGTATTTTCAATTATTTTTAAAAAAAGTCTCTCTAAAATATCTACTCTAATATAAAATTTTTCAAAATTTTCAAAACCACAAATTAAAAGAAATTTATTATTTTTTTTTGATTCATCCTTTAAAAAATTTAAACCAGATTTTGGTACAAGATATTTTTTATCTTCTGGAAAATATAATTTCCATAATTTGACTCTAAGATTAACCGCGCTTGGTTTTAGCATCCTTGGTAGAAAAACGTGATATCTTCCAATTTTTATACCTGACTTTCTTAAGTTTAATCTATCTTCTTTAGAAAGATTTTTTATTATTTTTTGTACATCTATTCTTTTCATAACACCATTGTTTTCAAACAATTGATAACAAAGAGCTCTAACATAATTATTTTTGAATTGTGTTTTAGTTAAATTAACTAAATCTGACAACTCCGCTGAAATAAGTGAATAAAGTTTTTCTTCTAAATTAATTTTTAATTTTTCTCTAGATTCTTCATCAATTGCTTCATCTACTAAAAGTTCCAGTTTAGGGTTTAAATAATCTTTACCTCGCGAGATATAAGCGATAGGATTATCCATCCAATATATTTTGTGATCATCATAAATACTAAATATATTACTCCCAATTATTTTTTGCGTTCTTCTCATTAGTTCTGGTGCGATGGCTTGTCTAGCTGCTTTTTTTAGCGATTTAATATCAGTTTTTAACGATCCGGATTTCAAATCTAAATTTAATCTCATACCATTAAGTTTCCCCATAAACTGACCATCTATAATAACTTCGTTTTCATTTTTTATTTCTGTTGCTAATGATATGTCTTGATTTAGATTTCTTGCTAGTACACTTATTCTCTTATCGATAAAACTTTTTGTAAGCTCTTCATGTAGTTTATCTGATAATTTATCTTCTATATATTTTGTTCTTTCAACCCAATAATCAGAATTATTTGCCCAATTTTTTTTATTCGCAACATATGACCATGTTCGAACATTTGAAATTCTATTAGCTAGCGTATCAATGTTTCCATTGTAATTATCCAAATGTTCAAGTTGTTTTTTCATATATTCATTAGTAACTTTTCCCGATTTTGAAGTAAGAAATTCAAAAACTTTTTTTACTATTTCTATGTGGTTTCCATAAGCTTTTTTAGAAAAGTCTGGTATTTGACAGCATTCCCATAGTATTTTTATATAATCTTTCTCATGATTTTCTTTTAAATCATTATTATTTTTTATTAAAAATTTTAAGATTTTTTCATCTTCACAATCATGGATTCTTTTTAAATATTCACTGTTTGTTTTCATTTCTAAAGAAGAAACCAAGTTTTCTATACTGTCAAAATTAATTTCAGAGTTTCTCCAGTAAAGAACATTTATTTTGTTAAGATCATGTTTTTCTAATCTTTCAATTTCATCAGGTGATAGTTGTTTGCACTCTCCAGTTATTCCGAAAGTCCCATCGTTAATATGTCTCCCAGCCCTGCCAGCAATTTGGGAAATTTCACTCAAAGTTAATTTTCTAGTTTTTTTCCCATCAAATTTTCTTAAACTAGTAAAACTTATATTGTCAATATCCATATTTATTCCCATTCCAATAGCGTCAGTAGCAACAAGAAAATTTGCATCACCAGATTGATATAATTCTACTTGCGAGTTTCTGGTTTTTGGACTTAGAGAACCCATGATTATTGCAGCCCCTCCTTTTTGTCTTCTGACCAATTCTGCTATCGCATAAACTTCATCTACCGAAAAAGCAATAAGTGCAGTTTTAGGGTTTAAACGTGATATTTTTTTATATCCACTATAGGTAAGTTTCGAATATCTTTCTCTTTTTACAAATTGAATCTCTTTAATGAGAGATTGTAATATTGATTTCATTGTATGGGAACCAAGAAACATTGTGAGTTTTTCACCTCTGGCATTTAATAATCTATCAGTAAAAACATGACCTCTTTCATGATCTGTGCACATTTGTATCTCATCAACGGCAACAAAATCAGCAGCCATATCTTTGGGCATGGATTCTGTTGTACAAATATAATATTTAGGCAACTTCGGAATTATTTTTTCCTCCCCAGTAATTAGTGCTACTTTTTCAATACCAACCTTTTTTACACACTTGTCGTAAACTTCTCTGGTGAGTAGTCTTAATGGAAAACCTATGATGCCACTTTCATATTCCAACATTGTTTCAACAGCTAAATGTGTTTTTCCAGTATTTGTAGGACCCAGAACAGCAGTAATTCTTTTTGAGTAGTTTTCCATAAATTGTGTTATATTTTTTCTTTCACACTATATTTAGATTTTCATCTAGAACAAAAGATGACTAAAACATGACCGAATCACCCTTATAAAAGTTCTCCTTTTCAATAATCTCGACGTATAAGCTTAACATAATTTTAAAGAATTCAATATTAATTTTTTTTGGCATAATGGATTAATGGAAACATTTTTTGGAAAATAAATAGGACCGTATTAAAAAAACCACAGAAAGGGAGAAATTAAAAACTTGGAAGCTTTAACGAATCCAGATAGCTTAAAACAATTTCAAAATATTAAAGAGCTTAATGAATAAAATTATTAAAGATCAGTTAAAAAAATTAAAACCTTCAGCTACTTTACAAATAAACGAGGAGTGTAATAGGTTAAAGAAAATTGGAAAAAAAATTTATAAATTTGGTTTTGGGCAATCACCCTTTCCTGTTCCAGATTCTGTGATATTAGCTTTAAGAAATAACGCAAATAAAAATATGTATTTGCCTATGCAAGGACTTGAAGAATTAAGAGCAACTATAGCAAAGGATCTAAACAAGAATAATAATAACCAATTTGAATCTGAAGACATTATAGTAGGACCAGGCACAAAAGAACTTATGTTTCTGACGCAAATAGCTTTTGATGGAGACATATTACTTCCAGCACCAAGTTGGGTTTCATACGAACCCCAAGCTTTTATTGCAAAAAATAAAGTTCATTGGATAAAAACCAGCAGTAACACAAACTGGTTTCCGACAGGAAAACAAATAGAAGATAAAATTAAAAATATTAAATATAAGAATTTGTTATTAATTATAAACTCGCCAAACAACCCTTCAGGTACAGTTTGTAAAAATTTAAAAGAAATTGCTGCAATTGCTAAAAAATATAACCTAGTAATACTCTCTGATGAAATTTATTCTAAATTAACTTTTGATAAAAATTATTTATCCATTTCAAATTTTTATCCTGAAAGAACTATAGTAAGCACTGGTTTAAGTAAATGGTGTGGTGCAGGGGGGTGGAGGCTTGGCTTTTTTGGAATACCCAAGGAACTTAATGAGTTGAAGAAAAGTTTAAAAATTTTATGTAGTGAGTCTTTTTCATCAGTAAGTGCACCAGTTCAGTATGCCGCAATTGAAGCATATAAAGGGAATCATTCAGAATATTTAAATAGAGTAATAAAAATATTATCATTTACAGGTGATTACGTTTATAAAAATTTAAAATCAAACGTAATAAATATAGCAAAGCCTGAAGGAGGTTTTTATATATTTCCAGAATTTACCAATGCGAAATTTTCTACTTCATCAGAAATGTGCAAGGATATACTAAATAAAACTGGTGTAGCATTGTTGCCCGGAAGCGATTTTGGGTTAGAAAATGATCAAATGGTTGCAAGATTAAGTTATACTGATTTTGATGGAGCTATTTTTTTAAAGAATACTTTGGGTAGTAATAAACTAGATAATGAAGATATTAAGAAAAATGCACCAAATATAGTCGATGGAATTGCTGCATTAAAAGAATGGTCAAATTCACTTTAGATTCATTTTAAAATTGATATCCTTATTTCATTAAATTTAATTATTAATAATTAAAAGAAAGGGGAAAAAATGAGAAAAATTATTTCCACTATTGCAGGAGCTTTAATGATGTTTGCTTTATCTGCGCCGTTGGCGTCTGTAGCAAAATCAGCTGAGTTCTTCACAATAGGAACAGGCGGACCTACTGGAGTATATTTTCAGACTGGAAACGCAATTTGTAAAATGTTGCATAAATTTGCAATAAGTTCAGATCACGGTAGAAAAAAAGGGACAAACAAAGCGTATAGATGTACAGCTCCCTCTACAGGAGGATCTAACTATAACATTGGGCAAATCAAAGAAGGAGAATTCCAATTTGGTGTAGCACAGTCTGACTGGCAATTTCATGCTTACAACGGTTCAAGCAAATGGGAAGGAAAACAGTTTAGTAATCTAAGAGCTGTTTTTTCAGTTCACAACGAGCCTTTCCAAATTTGGGCAAGAAAAAAAGCAAAAGTTAAAGACTTCAAAGGTCTTAAAGGTAAAACAGTTAACATAGGTAATCCCGGTTCAGGTCAAAGAGGAACCATGGAAGAACTTATGAAAGCAATGGGAGTTGATAATAGTTACTTTAAAGGAGTAACAGAATTAACTTCTTCTGAGCAAGTAAAAGCACTTTGCGATGGTAAAATAGATGCATTTGGTTATTCAGTAGGATTTCCAAATGGTGCTATGGAACAAGCAGCTACTTGTGGAGCAAAAGCTCTACCAATTAATCTTACAGGTGGACCTGTGCAAGGTTTAATTGATGGTGCAGATTACTATGCAGCAGCAACAATACCAAAAGGTACTTATACAGGACAAAAGAAAGATGTAACTACTTTTGGTGTAAAAGCTACTGTTGTAACTAGCGCTGATGTTTCTGAAGAACTAGTTTACTTAGTAACAAAAGCTGTTTTTGAAAACTTTGATGCTTTCAGATCACAACATCCTGCTTTTGGACCACTGGAAAAGAAAAATATGATAGCTGATGGTTTATCAGCTCCATTACATCCTGGTGCAATTAAATACTATAAAGAAGCTGGATTAATGTAATTTAAGTATATAATTAAATTAAAAGGCCCAATATATTTATTGGGCCTTTTTTTTATAGTAAAGTATCTTTTATAAATGGATCAAAAAACTGATACAAATATTAAAAGCAAAATTCACGAAGATTTATCGCCAACTAGAAATCTTACAGGATTACATTTAAAAATTGTTGCTGCCATAGCAATTATTTGGTCTCTATTTCAGCTTTGGTACGCATCTCCATTTCCGTTTATATTTAATATTGGAATGTTTAAGGGTTTGCCAGCTAGAGCAATTCATTTGGGCTTTGCTTTATTGCTAGCATTTCTAATATTTCCTATTTCACGGGGTAAAAAAATTTCAGTTTTTGATATTTTTATAAGTATAGTTGCATCTTTTTGCTGTCTATATATTTATTTTTTTTATGACCAACTTATAGACAGGGGGGGAGTTCTTTTAAACATCACCTTAGGTGAAAATATCAATATACCAATCGAATTAATTATTGGAACAATTGGAATTTTAATATTACTTGAAGCAACCAGAAGAGTAATAGGAAAACCTTTGGCTATAATAGCAATAATTTTCTTATTATTTTCTTATTTTGGACAATATGCTCCTGATATAATTTCTCATGGAGGGCTTTCATTAAAGAGACTTGTTGGATTTCAATGGTTTGATCAAGAAGCTATATTTGGAATTCCTATCGGGGTGTCGGTAGATTTTATATTTTTATTTGTTTTATTTGGTGCACTTTTAGAAACTGCAGGCGGAGGTAAATATTTTCTGGATTTAGCTTTTGCTATGGTTGGAAAAATGAGAGGAGGGCCGGCTAAGGCAGCTATTTTAGGATCAGGCATGACCGGTATGATATCTGGCTCTTCAGTTGCAAATACAGTTACTACAGGAACTTTTACTATTCCGATTATGAAAAAGACCGGATTTTCAAAAGAAAAAGCCGGAGCAATAGAAGTGTCTTCATCAGTTAATGGTCAAATAATGCCCCCAGTTATGGGAGCTGCAGCTTTTGTAATGGCAAGCTTTATCGGAGTTACTTATTTTGAAGTTGTAAAACATGCATTTTTACCAGCAGTTATATCTTACATAGCGTTGTTTTATATTTCACACCTTGAAGCCTTAAAATTAAATCTAAAGGGAATGGAGGCAAAAGATGTTCCACATCTAAAAAAGACTTTTTTAGCTGGTTTACATTTTTTAATTCCAATTTTTGTTTTAATATATTTATTAGTTGTTCTTCGTTTTACGGCTTCCTATTCAATTTTTTATGCAACCATTGCATTAATTTTAGTTAATTTGGTAAATAAATTATTTAAATCAAGAGAAGAATCAAACTTTAAAGATGCTTTAAAAATTTGGTTTAATCAAACTATCGTTGGTTTTGAAAAAGGTGCAATTAACATGGTTGCAGTTGGAATTGCTATTGCAACAGCGGGAGTAATAGTCGGAGCAGTGGGATCTACGGGATTAAGCACAAATTTAATTATCGTAATAGAGTCTATTGCAAAGGATAATGTGGTAATTTTAATATTCTTAACTATAGTTCTATGTTTGTTGTTAGGCATGGGGCTTCCTACAACAGCAAACTATGTTGTTGTGGCATCATTAATGTCTATGGTTTTAGTAGATGTTGGCAATGCCTCGGGATATATATTTCCACTCATAGCCGTTCACTTATTCGTATTTTATTTTGGATTAATGGCAGATGTTACTCCTCCAGTAGGTCTTGCATCTTATGCAGCGGCAGGTATTTCAGGTGGAGATCCTCTTAGAACTGGAGTGCAAGCTTTTTGGTATAGTTTAAGGACAGCTATTCTTCCTATTGTATTCTTGTTTAATCATGAACTTCTTTTAATAGGTGTAGACAATATTTGGCACGCCTTAGTAGTCATTATAACTTCTTTAGTTGGTATACTAGTATTTACTGCTGCTACCCAAGCTTGGTTTGTTAATAAAATGAAGTGGTATGAAATAATTGTTTTTCTATTAATTTCTTTATCATTTTTAAGACCTGATTATGTTATGGATAAATTCTATCCAAAATTTGAGTACTCTCCATTACAAATTAATAATTTAGAAATGGTTACTTTAAAACCAGATCATGATGTTCATATAAAAATAACAAGAAATACTGATTATGGGGAGAGATATAAACTTTTTGTAATTGAAAGAAATAGTTTTGATAAAAATTATTCTTTAAAAGATTATGGTATGAGTTTAGTTGATCAAGAAGGAAAAACGATAGTAGATATAGTTGATTGGAAGGGTCTCGCAAAAAAAGATGGAATAGAAATGGGAGATATCATTACTGAATTCAAAATTGAAAATTTAGATAGACCCAACAAAGGTATTGTTTATCCGTTTGCAATGCTCCTATTGATTGTTTTTGGTTATTTAAATTATAGAAGGAAACCCGATTTATAATTTAACCACCTGGCCCAGCACCTGGCAATCTCAGTTTTTTCCACACTCCAGAAGCTGTAGCAACAATTTTATTTTTAACTTTTAATTCACATGTTAGAAAAACCATAGATTTAGTTTTTTTTTGTATTTTAGTAATTCCAACTAATTCTTCATTCAATTTGACAGCAGAAATAAATTTTAGTTCTAGAGAAATAGTTACACAAGGGTTTTTATCCGCAGCTATATGAGCGGCTGTGCCAGCACCTGCATCAATAATGGCTGCGATAAATCCTCCATGGGTAATACCCGCAGAATTAAGATGATTTTCTTTAATTACAGTTTTAAATTGATATTCATTTTCAGAAATAGTTTTAAACAAGAGTCCACCATTATGTTTCATAAAACCAGGTTTAAGACTTATTTGTTCAAATTCTTTGTCAATCATTTTTAGAATATTAGCGTTAAAACTAAGACGAATAAAGCTATCAGAATTAAAAAATATACAACTGCGTTTTGTAGAGACATGTTTATTATCCATTTAATCATAAAAAATTTTACTTTGGCGCGCCTGCTAGGAGTCGAACCCAGAACCTCCTGGTCCGTAGCCAAGCGCTCTATCCAATTGAGCTACAGGCGCATTATGTTTTCTTATCAAAGTATATGTATTATTTAAAGTGTCTCTGTGGACAGTTTATACTGAATTGTTAATTTTTTTTAAATATTTTTTTAAAATTACTTTTTGAACCCAAAGTTTGGCGTCCAGGTTGTTGTAATTGGGTTCAAATAATTTTGCTATATTTTTTAAAATTATACTCATGGCTACAGTGACGATATTTACATGGCTGAAAAAGGATTAAATTGTGGTATAAATAAAACATAAATTATGGCAACCAAAATAACTGTTCCAGATATAGGTGATTTCGAAAACGTAGAAATAATAGAAATTTTAACTAAAACCGGGGCTATCATAAAAAAAAATGATCCAATAGTTACTCTTGAAAGTGATAAATCTAGCGTTGAAGTTCCATCTCCTTTTTCAGGAAAAATTTCTTCATTAAATGTAAAAATTGGAGACAAGGTTTCAAAAGGAAGTATTTTAGCCACAATCGAAAATAATATGACTGAAATTAAGGAGAATAAGGAAAATCCTAAAAAAACTATTCAAAACAAAGATAAAAAAGAAAAACCACTAATATTAAAAGATGATGAAGTTTTACCAGAAACAGAAAAAATTATTGAACAAGCAGAGTCAGTAATAAAAAAAGTGGAAAAGAAAGAAATACCCAAAAAAATTCCAGCCCGCTCTAATGGTTCAGATATTGATCCAATAGAAACTAAAGAGTGGTTAGATTCATTACATGCTGTTATTACACAAGACGGATCCGAACGAGCTCATTATTTGTTAAAAAAACTAATTGATGAAGCTTATAAAGAAGGTTCTAACAGACCTTTAACTAGAATTACTCCTTATATAAATAGTATATCCGCAGAATCTGAAGTCAAATCTCCAGGTGATCAAAATATAGAAAGAAGAATTAGATCTTTGATTAGATGGAATGCTGCAGCCATGGTAGTTAAGGCGAACAAAAAAAATCCTGAACTTGGGGGCCACATAGGAACTTTTGCTTCTGCAGCCACGCTTTATGATGTAGGAATGAACCATTTCTGGAGAGCAAAAAACAATAAATTTGGTGGAGATTTAATTTATTTTCAAGGTCATAGTGCACCAGGTATGTATGCTAGAGCTTTTTTAGAAGGCAGACTTACAGCTGAGCAGCTTGGCAACTTTAGACAGGAAGTTGGAGTTAATGGACTTTCATCTTACCCTCATCCGTGGCTGATGCCTAAATTTTGGCAATTTCCAACTGTGTCAATGGGGTTAGGTCCTATTCTTTCAATCTATCAAGCAAGATTTACTAAGTATTTAATTAACAGAGGTTTATTAAAAGAAGAGAACAGAAAAATTTGGGCTTTTCTTGGTGATGGAGAAATGGATGAACCGGAGTCTTTGGGAGCAATTAGTTTAGCTTCAAGAGAAAAACTAGATAATTTAATATTTGTTATTAATTGTAACTTACAAAGACTAGATGGTCCTGTCAGAGGAAATGGAAAAATTATTCAAGAGCTAGAGGGACTTTTTAGAGGAGCAGGATGGAATGTGATCAAAGTAGTATGGGGATCTTATTGGGATCCCTTGCTAGCAAAAGATAAAACAGGGTTATTGATAAAAAGAATGAACGAATGTGTTGATGGAGAATATCAGGCATTTAAAGCAAAAGGTGGTTCCTATGTTAGAGAAAATTTTTTTGGAAAATATCCTGAGTTAAAGGAACTAGTATCTACAATGACTGATAGAGATGTGTGGAAGCTGAATAGGGGTGGTCACGATCCTCATAAAGTATATGCAGCTTATCACGAAGCAATAAAAACAAAAGGTCAACCAACCGTCATTCTAGCCAAAACAATCAAAGGTTACGGTATGGGTAAATCTGGAGAAAGTATTAATACAACCCACCAACAAAAAAAACTAGGAGAAGAAGATTTGCTCTACTATAGAGATCGATTTGATATTCCTCTTACGGACAAACAAGTAAAGGATATAGAATTTTATAAGCCCAAAGAAAATTCTGAAGAAATTAAATATATTAAAGAAAGAAGAATGAAGCTAGGAGGTAACTTGCCCGAAAGAAGTTCTTATGCAAAACCAATTAAAAAACCAGGAAAAGATATTTTTGAAAATATGATGAAATCTTCTGGTAGTCGCGAAATGTCTACCACAATGTCTTTAGTAAGAATGTTAACAAGTTTACTGAGAGATAAAAATATAGCACCAAGATTAGTGCCAATAATACCCGATGAAGCAAGAACTTTTGGAATGGAGGGGTTTTTTCAAAAAATTGGAATTTATGCCCATGAGGGCCAAAAATATGAACCAGTAGATGCTGAACAGCTTAGTACATACAAAGAAGACAAAAAAGGACAAGTGTTAGAAGAAGGAATTACCGAATCGGGTGCTTTATCTTCTTGGATAGCTGCCGGGACTTCATATACTAACCACGATCTGGAAATGATTCCAATTTACACTTTTTATTCTATGTTTGGATTTCAAAGAGTAATGGATCTTATTTGGTCTGCTGGAGATTCTCAGACCAGAGGTTTTTTGATAGGGGCGACCGCAGGAAGAACTACTTTGGCTGGAGAAGGATTACAACATCAAGATGGCCATAGTCATTTGCTTGCTTCAACGATACCAAATTGTATTAGTTATGACCCAACATTTGCTTATGAATTAGCAGTTATTTTAAGAGAAGGTCTAACAAGAATGCACGATAATCAAGAAAATATTTTTTACTACATAACTGTTATGAATGAAAATTACAAACATCCCACGATACCAAAAGATTGTGAAAAAGGAATCCTGAAAGGAATGTATCTGTTTAAAGAGTTTAACAACAAAGGTAAAATAAAAATCCAACTATTAGGATGTGGAACAATTTTGAGAGAGATGATATCTGCTGCAGAAGTTTTAAGCAAAGAATATAATATTGATAGCGATGTTTGGAGCGTCACAAGCTTTAATGAATTAAGAAAAAATGGTATGGAAACTGAGAGAAAAAATCTATTAAATCCTGACCAAAAACCAGAGAAAAGCTATGTAGAGAAATGCTTAAGTAAAAGAGATGGACCAATAATTGCAGCGTCCGATTACATCAGAACTTACGCAGATCAAATTAGACCTTACATTTCTAAACCTTTCTATTCTTTTGGTACTGATGGTTATGGAAGAAGTGATAGTAGAAAAAAACTAAGAAAATTCTTTGAAGTAGATAAAGAGCATATTGTAGCCTACACTTTAAGTGCGTTGGCTAAAGAACAGCTTATTCCATCAAAACAGGCTGAGAAAGCTATTAAAAAATATAATATTGATAAGAATAAACCTATTCCAACAGAATTATAAATATGGCTGACAAGAAAGAAATAATTAGCGCAAGTCCAAAGGTCAGAAAATTGGCAAGAGAATTTGGTGCTAACATATATCAAATCAAGGGATCTCAGAGAGAAGGGAGAGTTTCAGAAGAAGATGTAAAATCATTTATAAAAGAATCAATTTCAGGAGAAATTAAAAAAAAACAAACACCAATATCTCAACAGTATGATCATTCTGAATTTGGTGAAATTCATATAAAACCATTACCTAGAGTAAAAAAAATAGCAGGACCGCATCTAGAAAAATCGTGGAGTGAAATACCACATGTTACACAGCATGATGAAGCAGATATTACTGAAATGGAGCAATTTAGAAAAACTTTAAGAGATTTATACACGGGTGAAAAACTTTCTATTACACCATTAGCATTTATTATTAGAGCAGTAGTGAAGGCGTTAAAAGAATATCCAAATTTTAATTCATCTTTGGATTTAAAAAAAGAGAATCTTGTTTATAAAAAATATTTTCATATAGGGATAGCTGTTGACACACCACATGGATTAATGGTGCCAAAGATTAGAGATGTTGATAAAAAGGATATAACCGAGTTGGGCAATGAATTGAAAAAAATTACAAAACTTTCCAGAGAGCTAAAGATTAATAAAAAAGAATTATTTGGAGGATCAATGACAATTTCAAGCCTAGGAAGTATTGGTGGAAGTTTTTTTACACCAATTATTAATCAGCCAGAAGTAGCTATTCTTGGGATTGGAAGGGCAACAACTAAACAAGTATTTATGGGAAATAAATATGAAAATAGAATTATGCTTCCATTATCATTATCCTATGATCATAGAGTTATTGATGGAGCAGAAGGTGCTCGTTTTTGTGTTCATTTAAAAGAAAGTCTAGGCAAAGATTTTGCATATAAATTAGCGGTATAGTTTTTACTTTATGAAAAAAATAATATCGTTTATTTGTTTATTTGTTTGCACATTAATTTGGGGAACTACCTTTATTGCACAAGATCAGGGCATGGATAATATAGGTCCCTTTACTTTTAATAGTGTAAGATTTTATGTTGGTTTCCTAGCTGTGGCTCCTTTCGTTTTTTTATTTGAGAGAAAAAAAATAAAGTATCAAATCAACAACAAGACATCTGAATTCATAAAACTTTCAATTCCAATAGGAATATTTTTAACTTTAGGATGTATTTTTCAACAAGTATCTTTGCTTTATACAGATGTAGCCAATTCTGCTTTTTTTACAATTTTTTACGTACCAATGGTTCCTATTATTGTTTATTTTTTATTTTCCGAGAAATTACATTGGTCGATATGGCCATCTGTGTTTGCATGTGTAATTGGTGGTTATTTTTTAAGTGATATTAATAATGTCGAAGTTAGATTTGGAGATACATTAGTTTTAATTGGTGCTGTATTCTGGGCATTGCATATTATTTATATTGGAAAAATTATCCGAAAATTTGATTTACCTTACTTCATTGCTTTAGTGCAAAATCTAATAGTAGCGACCTTATCTTTTATACTTGTTTTAATATTTGAGGAAATTGATTTTTCAAAAATTAAATTAGAAACAATAGAAATTTTATATGCAGGAATTTTGTCGGGAGGAGTCGCATTTGCTTTACAAATTTTTGGTCAAAAAAATATTTCATCAGCTCCAGCCGCAATAGTTATGTCGTTAGAAGGGGTTGTTGCGGCAATAGCAGCTTGGATAATTCTAAATCAAATTTTAGGCTTTAATAATATAGTTGGCTGCTTATTTATTCTAGGTGGTATTTTGTTATCTCAGTTAGCCCCAATTTATGAAAAAAATTATAAATAGACAAAAGAAAGTATTAATATAGAAATAATTATTCGATAAATAACAAATATTTTTAAACTAAATTTTCTAATGAAATTTAAAAAAATAGCAATTGTTAAATAAGAAAAGGCGAAAGAAAATATTACTGCTATAATAGCCAAAAAGTTAAGTTCTGAACTTCCTTCCTTATAAATATTGTAAATTCCTAATATGCTTGCAGCGAATAATGTTGGTATTGATAATAAAAAAGAAATTTTAGCAGAATCAAATCTATTAAAACCTAATAATCTACCAGAAGTAATTGTAATTCCAGCTCTACTTACACCAGGGATTAATGCTAGTATTTGAAATAATCCAATTGTAATTGCTGATTTAACTGAAAATTGTGTATCAATTTTTTTATTTATTTTGGATTTGTCACTTATATATAATAATATACCAAAAATTAAACTCATCCAGCCTATGATCTCAAGATTTCTCAATTGGTTAATTATACCAGTTTGATAAAAAATATAACCCACTGGAATGATTGGAAGAGTCCCGATAAGAATTTTAATTAAAAAATTTCTATTTTTTATAAAATTAAATAAATCATTTCTGAAATAAAATATAACTGCTAGTAACGATCCCAAATGTAAACAAATATCAATTAGTAAATTTTGGTTAGTGAAAGCATAGTATTTTGAAACTAAAACTAAATGAGCTAAAGAGCTTATCGGAAGAAATTCTGAGACTCCTTGAATTATAGAAAGAATTAATATTTCAATAGAAGAAAGCATCAATTACCACTATTGCATAGCTGTTATGCAATATAAATCACTAATTTCCTTGATTTTTTAAAATATATGTCAGTATTTATGTCCTAAAAGTGCTTTTAGCCCCATATATATTGATATAAAAACAATCACTGAAAGATAATTTATGTCTGAAAAGATGCTTAAATTTGTAAATGTTGGTTTGCAAACACCAAATAAAAGGGATGTTGATAAAAGAGTTGATGACTTTAAAGAAATTTACGATGAGTTTATCAATGAAAAGGCCAAGGAACAATCAAGCAGATGTTCCCAATGCGGTGTTCCATTTTGTCAAGTTCATTGTCCCTTACATAATAATATTCCGGATTGGTTAAAACTTACTGCAGAAAATAGAATAGAAGAAGCTAACGAATTAGCACATAGCACAAACAATATGCCAGAAGTTTGCGGCCGTATTTGCCCACAAGATCGTTTATGTGAAGGGAATTGTGTTATAGAACAATCAGGTCACGGAACAGTAACAATAGGTTCTGTAGAAAAATATATAACAGACACGGCATGGGAAAAAGGGTGGATTAAACCTATAAAAATTAAAAAAGAAATTGATCAATCAGTTGGAATTATTGGAGCTGGTCCAGCAGGGTTAGCTTGTGCTGAACAACTTAGAAAATTGGGATATAAAATAACCGTCTATGATCGTTATGATAGACCTGGGGGTTTATTAATTTATGGAATACCAAATTTTAAACTAGAAAAATTTGTTGTAGAAAGACGAACTAATCTTTTAAAAGAAAGTGGAATCAAATTTGTACAAAATATAGAAATAGGCAGAGATAAATCTCTTCAAGAATTAAGTGATAAACATGATGCCATTTTAATTTCTACAGGTGTTTATAAACCCAGAGAAGTAAATTTGCCAGGAAATAATTTAGAAAATATTTTTCCAGCAATGGAATTTCTTACGGCTTCTAACCGCAAGGGTTTAGGAGATAAAGTTGAAAAATTTGACAATGGATTACTTAATGCAGAACATAAAAATGTTGTTGTTATTGGTGGTGGAGATACAGCAATGGATTGCGTAAGAACTGCCGTAAGACAAAACGCAAAATCTGTTAAATGCCTTTACCGAAGAGACAGAAAGAATATGCCTGGATCTGCAAGGGAAGTATATAATGCAGAGGAAGAAGGTGTAGAATTTATTTGGCTTTCAAATCCAAAAAAGTTTAGTGGAACAAAAAAAATTTCATCAGTTTTAGTTGAAAAAATGAAACTTGGTGAGCCAGATTCATCTGGTAGACAAAAGCCAGAATCTATAAAAAATTCTGATTTTGAAATTAAAGCTGATATAGTAATTAAAGCTTTAGGCTTTGATCCTGAAAATTTACCTGTTCTTTTTAAACATCCTAGTCTTCAAGTTTCAAAATGGGGAACTATTAAAATTAATTTAAAATCAATGGAAACTAATATTCAAGGTGTCTTTGCAGCAGGAGATATAGTAAGAGGCGCGTCACTAGTTGTATGGGCAATTAGAGATGGTAGGGAAGCGGCAATAGCCATCAATGAATATTTAAAATTTAAACAATTTAAAAAAACAGAAGCAGCATGAATGGAATTATATAAAAAAAATTTAAAAAAATTAATACAAGGAAAAGTATATGATCCAAGTTTTGAACACGATGCTTGTGGAGTTGGTTTTATTGCATCCACTGAAGGTAAAAAATCACGAAAAGTAGTAGAATTTGGAATTCAAGCATTAAAAGCAGTTTGGCATCGAGGAGCTGTGGATGCAGATGGAAAAACTGGAGACGGAGCGGGTATACATGTTGAAATTCCCAAAGATTTTTTTATCGAAAGAATTGAAAATGCTGGAAGAAAACATAAAGAAGGAATAATTTGTGTTGGCATGATATTTCTTCCAAGAAATGATTATGCTTCACAGGAAAAATGCAAAACAATAGTGGAAAATGAATTACTTAGTAAAAATTATTATATTTATAGGTGGAGACAAGTTCCGGTTAATACAAAAGTTCTTGGAATCAAAGCTGAAAGTAATAGACCAGAGATAGTACAGATTATTTTCAAGTCTAATAATAAAAGTTTAAAATCTGATGAACTTGAAAGGGAATTGTTTGTTGTCAGAAAGAAAATTGAAAAACAATCAAATTTACAGAAAATAAAAGATTTTTATATAGCTTCTTTTAGTTCTAGATCCATTATTTATAAAGGTATGTTTTTGGCTGAAGCTTTATCAGAATTTTACCCAGATTTATTAGATGAAAGATTTATTTCAAGATTTGCAATTTTTCATCAAAGATACTCAACAAATACCTTTCCAAGTTGGGATTTGGCTCAACCTTTTAGAACATTAGCCCACAATGGAGAAATTAATACAATAAAAGGAAATATTAATTGGATGAAAATTCACGAGAAAGATATGAATAGCAAACTTTTTGAGGAAATTGAATCTTTAAAGCCAGTTATTGGACTTGGAAATTCTGATTCTGCAGCTTTGGATAATGTTTTTGAATTACTAGTTAGATCAGGAAAATCCGTACCACTCGCAAAACTTATGCTTATTCCAGATGCTTGGTCAAAAAGAAGAAAAACAGTTTCAAAAGCACATCAGCAATTATTTAATTTTTTAAATAGCACTATCGAACCATGGGATGGGCCAGCCGCTATTGCAGCTACTGACGGAAAATGGATTATTGCCGCACAAGACAGAAATGGATTACGCCCTTTAAGATATACAATTACTTCTGA
Organism: uncultured Pelagibacteraceae bacterium; assembly: GCA_902567785.1. Lineage (GTDB taxonomy): Bacteria > Pseudomonadota > Alphaproteobacteria > Pelagibacterales > Pelagibacteraceae > AG-414-E02. The sequence continues at coordinate 33,898 of CACFOR010000004.1, forward strand.
CAAGTTGTTATTTGCGGGTTCTGAAACTGGAATGATTTCTTTTCCAAACGAAAAAATTATTTTCAAAGGAAGACTTGGGCCAGGCCAGGCTATTGCTATAGATTTTGAAAAAGGTCAGGTTCACGATAGCAAAAGTTTAAAAAATAAAATCTCAAAAGATTATAAAAAGTATAATAAGCAAATTATAGATTTGGATAAGAAATTTAATATTACGAAGGAAAAATTTATTTTTAGAGGAGAAGAATTGCGAAGACGCCAGTTTCTAGCTGGAATGAATGTCGAAGATATGGAACTAATTTTACATCCAATGGTAGAGGATATAAAAGAAGCTGTAGGTTCGATGGGCGACGATACTCCTGCTGCTGTATTATCTGATAAATATAGACCTTTTGCGCATTTTTTTAGACAAAACTTTAGTCAGGTAACAAATCCACCAATCGATTCCTTAAGAGAAAATGAAGTTATGAGTTTAAAAACTCGCTTCGGTAATACAGGAAACATACTTGATTTTGAAAATTTAACAGAAGAAAATATTTATGTTTTAGACAGCCCAGTATTATCAAACTCACAGTTCGAAAAATTTTTTGAGTTTTTTAAAAGAAATACTAAAATTCTTGATTGTACTTTTAATATAAAGGATGGTTTAAAAAAAAGGTTAGAAGATCTGCGTTTAGAAGCAGAAACTTCTGTACGCGAAGGAGGAAAACACTTGATATTAAGTGATAAAGGAACTGATGAAAAAAAAGCACCAATACCAATGGCTTTAGCCATTGGAGCTATTAATTCAAGACTTGTAAATATGGGTATCAGGGGTTTTGCTTCAATTAATGTTCAAACCTCAGAAGTTTTAGACACGCACTCTTTTGCTGTTTTATTAGGTGTTGGAGCTACAACGGTAAATCCTTACATTGCTTTTGATTCTATTTACCAAAGATATGAAAAAAAATTATTTGGAAAACTTAGTTTTAAAGAATGTGTCGAGAGATATGTAAAATCAGTAGATAACGGTTTGTTGAAAATAATGTCTAAAATGGGTATCTCAGTTTTAAGTGCTTATAGAGGTGGATGCAATTTTGAAGCTGTCGGACTAAGTAGATCAGTTGTAGCTGAGTATTTTCCAGGCATGATATCTAGAATATCGGGCATAGGAATTATCGGTATTGAGAAAAAAATAAAAAAACTTCACCAAAAAGCTTTTGAAAAAAATATTTCAATTCTTCCAATTGGTGGAATTTACAAGTACAGAAAAAATGGCGAAACCCACCAATACCAAGGAAATTTAATTCATACATTGCAGTCTGCAGTAAGTTCTAATTCTTATGAGGTGTACAAAAAATATGCAGAGGGAATTTATAACTTACCCATAATAAATTTACGAGATCTTTTAGAGTTTAAAAAATTAAATAAATCTGTAAGTCTTGAAGAAGTTGAAAGTATTGAAAGTATTAGGAAAAGATTTGGAAGCGGAAGTATGTCACACGGAGCTTTGTCTTCCGAAGCACATGAAACTTTAGCTATCGGAATGAATAGAATGGGAGCTGCTTCCTGTAGTGGAGAGGGAGGAGAAGACCAAAAGAGATTCATAAGAAAAGAAAATGGAGATAGTTCAAATTCAAAAATTAAACAGATAGCCTCCGCACGATTTGGAGTGACAATAGAATATTTAAATAATTGTAAAGAAATTGAAATCAAGATTGCACAAGGAGCTAAACCTGGTGAAGGCGGACAACTTCCTGGTTTTAAAGTATCGAAAGAAATTGCAAAATTAAGGCATTCTACACCAGGAGTAACTTTAATATCACCTCCCCCACACCATGATATTTATTCTATAGAAGATTTAGCACAGCTTATTTATGATCTTAAACAATCGAATCCAAAGGCAAGAGTTGGAGTAAAATTAGTAGCTTCCAGTGGAGTTGGGACTATTGCAGCCGGGGTAGCAAAGGCAAAAGCAGATGTTATTTTAATTTCAGGACATTCAGGAGGAACAGGTGCCAGTCCACAAACCAGTGTTAAATATGTTGGTGTACCTTGGGAAATGGGTCTTACTGAAGCAAATCAAATTTTAACTTTAAATAGTTTAAGACATCAAGTCACTCTAAGAACTGATGGAGGCATTAAAACTGGAAGAGATGTTGTAATGGCAGCCATGATGGGAGCGGAAGAATTTGGAATTGGAACCACATCTTTGGTAGCCATGGGCTGTATAATGGTAAGACAATGTCATTCAAATACTTGTCCCGTTGGCATATGTACTCAAGACGAAAGTTTAAGAAAAAAATTTACAGGAACACCAGAAAAAGTTGTAAATCTTTTTACTTTTATTGCAACAGAAGTTCGAGAAATTTTATCTGAATTGGGATTTAGAAATTTAAACGAAATTGTAGGAAGGACAGATCTTTTAAAACAAGTAAGCAGAGGAACATCTGACTTAGATGATCTAGATTTGAGTCCTCTTTTAGTTCAAGCTGACCCAGGCCAAAATAATAGATATTGCTCGCCCGATTTAATAAATAAAGTCCCAGATACTTTAGATGAAAAAATTTATAAAACTATAGAAAGTTATATTGGTAAAAAAAGTAATAAAATTCCAAGTTTTGAAATTAAAAATACTCATAGAGCAGTGGGAACAAAGTTATCACACTATATTTATAACAAATATAAAAAAAATAATAATGAAAAGAATCTTCTCGAAATTAATTTATTTGGGTCGGCCGGCCAATCTCTAGGAGCTTTTGGAATTAAAGGTTTAAAAATAAATTTAACAGGAGATGCTAATGATTATGTAGGAAAAGGACTTTCGGGAGCAACAATAGTTATCAAGCCACCTTTTGAAAGTGGTTTAGTTACAAATGAAAATACAATTATAGGTAATACAGTTCTTTATGGAGCTACATCAGGCAAATTGCTTGCAGCAGGACAGTCTGGCGAAAGATTTGCAGTGAGAAATTCTGGAGCTGAAGCAGTCGTAGAAGGCTGTGACTCAAATGGTTGTGAATATATGACTGGAGGTATTGTAGTAATACTAGGAAAAATTGGAGATAATTTTGCAGCAGGTATGACGGGTGGTATGGCATTTGTTTATGATAAAAAAAATGAATTTGAAAATTATGTAAATTCTAACTCAGTAATTTGGCAAATACCCGAAACTGATTACTGGAAAGCTTGTTTAAAAAATTTAATTAAAGAACATTTAAAAGAAACGCAGTCCCAAATAGCTAAAAGCATAATAGATAATTTTGATAGTGAACTAAAAAATTTTAAACAAATTTGTCCAAAAGAAATGCTTAATAAATTATCAAATCCTATATCTTTAAAAAGAAAATTTTCTCAGGCTATTTAATGTCAGGAATTTTTTTTACAATATGATTTAACTCAGAACAAATTTTTTTTAAATCATTTGTTTTTGATAAACTGTGTTGACCATTATTAATTATAATTAATTTTTTTTCAGATTTTTTACAAAAAATAAGAATTTTTTTTGAATATTTTAAAGGAACTACATCATCTTTATTACCATGAAATAGTGTTATAGGAATTTTTAAATTAATTTTATTATTTAAAACTTTATTTTTTCTTCCATCAAAAATTAATTGTTTAGTAATTGGATAGTTATATTCTCCATGCTGAACATTATAAATTTTTTTAGCCATTATAATCCTTTTTATTTTTTTACTAAACTTCTTCCACATTAAATTTTCAAGAAATTCAGGAGCAGAGCCAATTCCAATAAAACCTTTTATTTTTTTATTAAAAAATGAAAATAAATTTAATCCTATCCAGCTACCCATACTTGAGCCAATAAAAATTAATTTTTTACTTTTTTTTAATTTAATACTAATTATCTCTCTGGCTTCGCTCGTCCATTTGGATATATTTCCTTTAGTAAACTCTCCGGTTGATTTTCCATGTCCTGAATATTCAAATTTAAGAAAATTTAAACCTTTTTTATTGCAAAATCTTTGGATTGCCTGGGGTTTTTTTCCAACCATATCAGACATAAATCCGTGAAAAAAAACTACTGTTATTTCACTATCTTTTTTAATATGTAGATATTTAATTTTATTACCACTACGTGTTGTAAAATATTTAGATCTTTTGTAACTCATTTAACATATTATAATATTTCAAAAAGATGAAAAAAAAAATCAAAGTTTTACAAGTCATACCCAGCCTAGGTTATGGTGGAGCAGAAACAGGATGTTATGATTTAGCACATTTTTTACCAGAACAAGGTTGGAAATCTTATATAGCTACTAGTGGAGGCGATCTTCTTAAATATGTTGATAAAAAAAAAGTGAAAATATTTAAATTACCTGTTCATTCAAAAAACCCGATATTAATTTTGCTTAATACAATAATACTTCTTTTTATAATAATTTTTTATAATATCAACATTGTTCACGCTAGAAGCCGAGCTCCAGCTTGGTCTTGCTATTTTGCAACAAAGCTTAGCTTTAGAAAATTTGTTACAACTTTTCATGGAACATATAATTTTAATAATAAAATTAAAAAATTTTATAACTCAATTATGGTTAGATCAGATCTAGTTATTGCAGGTTCTAATTTTATTTTTTCTCATATTAATGAAAATTACGGAAAATTTTTTTTAAAATCTAAAAGAAAACTTTTAGTAATATTTAGAGGTATTAATACCAATTACTTTAATCCTCAAAAAATTTTACCGATGAAATTGGATAAATTTTCTAAACAAAATAATATAGATAGAAATAAGTTTATTATTTTATTACCAGGAAGATTAACACACTGGAAAGGCCAAAAAATATTTATTGAAGCTATTAAATTAATTTCAGAAAAAAGTGATATCCCTTCTTTTGAAGCTATTATTTTAGGAAGTGACCAAGGTAGAAATGTTTACAGAAAACAACTTCTTGTTTTGGTTCAGCAATATAGATTGGGTAAAGTTATTAAATTTATTGACAAGTGTGAAGAGATGCCACTTGCTTATGGAATTTCAAATTTAGTATGTTCATGTTCTTCTGAACCTGAAGCTTTTGGAAGAGTTTCTGTCGAAGCTCAATCAATGCAATTGCCAATTATTGCTAGCGATATAGGAGGTTCAAAAGAAACTATAAAAAATGAAAAAACTGGATATTTATTTAAGAATAAAGATCCAAAAAATTTAGCGGATTTAATAGTTATGGTGATGCAAAAAGACTATAATTCACTAAAAACTGTTGGCTTTGAAGGTAGAAAAAATGTATTAAAAAGGTTTGATGTTGATAAAATGTGTCAGACTACCTTTACTGAATATAAAAAATTGATAGAGTTATTTCAATAAATGCCAGATATAAAATTGTCAGATGGTAAAAAGATTCCATTTTCAAAAAAAATTGATGGTTTTGAAATAGCAAAAAAAATTAGTAAAACTTTAGAAAAAACTGCATTAATAATGGAAGTTGATGGAGAATTAAAAGATTTAAGTTATCAAATTAAAAAAAATGCTAAAGTAAAAATTATTACATCTAAGGATGAGCAAGGGTTAGATGCGATGAGACATGACGCTACGCATGTCATGGCAATGGCAGTTCAAGAATTATTTCCCGGTACTAAAATAGCTATTGGCCCAGCAATTAAAGATGGTTTTTATTATGATTTTTCTAGAAAAGAACCTTTTACTCCTCAAGATCTAGAAAAAATTGAAAAAAAAATGAAAAAAATTGTTGAGAAAGATGAACCTACAAAAAGAGAAGTTTGGGAAAGAAAAAAAGCAAAAGATCATTACAAAAAGATTGGGGAAAATTATAAAGTCGAGCTTGTTGATAGCATACCTCAGGATCAAGAGGTTTCTATATATTACCATGGAAAGTGGTACGACCTTTGTAGGGGACCGCATCTATCATCAACTGGGAAAATTGGTAAATATTTTAAACTCACAAAGGTATCCGGAGCCTATTGGAGGGGTGATTCAAATAATGAAATGCTTCAAAGAATTTATGGAACATCCTGGCCATCACAAAAGGAACTTGATGAATATTTAAAACGTCTTGAAGAAGCGGAAAAAAGAGATCATAGAAAACTTGGTAAAGAAATGGATTTATTCCATTTTCGAGAAGAAAGTCCCGGTGCAGTATTCTGGCACCACAAAGGATGGGCTTTATTTCAATCTCTTGTAAATTATATGAGGCAAAAACAAAGAAAGTCTGGTTATAGGGAAATTAATACTCCAGAAATACTTGATAAAACTTTATGGGAACAATCAGGTCATTGGGAAAAATTTGGAGAAAACATGTTTACTTCTGAGACTCCAGATGAAAAAGTTTTTGCTATTAAACCAATGAATTGTCCAGGGGGGATACAAGTATTTAATCAGGGATTAAAAAGTTATAGAGATCTTCCTCTTAAGCTATCTGAATTTGGAAAAGTCCATAGGTATGAGCCCTCTGGTGCCTTACATGGTTTACTAAGAGTTAGAGCTTTTACACAAGATGATGCTCATATTTTTTGTACCGAAGATCAAATTACTGAAGAATGTTTAAACGTTACAAATTTAATATTAGAAATTTATAAAGATCTTGGTTTTGAAAATGTTTTGCTACAATTTTCAGATAGACCAATAAAACGAGTAGGAGATGATAAAGTTTGGGACAAAGCAGAATCTGCATTATTAAAAGCAATAAAACATTCAAAACTAAAATATGAAATTAATAAAGGTGAAGGAGCTTTTTATGGTCCAAAAATAGATTTTGTTCTTCGCGACAGCATCGGAAGAGATTGGCAGTGTGGTACTTTGCAAGTAGATCTGAATCTTCCTGGGAGGCTCGGATCCACGTATGTTGCTAGCGATGGTTCAAAAAAAGTTCCCGTAATGTTACACAGAGCATTGTTTGGTTCACTCGAAAGATTTATTGGAATACTATTAGAGCACTATGCTGGAAAGTTGCCATTATGGCTGGCTCCTTTACAAGCAGTAGTTTTGCCAATTTCTTCAGAATTTGATAATTATGCAAAAAAAATATTTGAACAATTTGTGAAAGCAGGTATAAACACCGAAGTGGATTTAAAAAATCAAAAGATAAATTACAAAATTAGAGAACATTCATTGTCCAAGGTGCCTTTGCTATTAATTTGTGGAAAAAAAGAAGAGGATAAAAAAAGTATTACAATTAGAGAATTAGGATCCGAAAAACAAGAAACTCTTTCAATTAATGATGCAATAAAAAAAATATCTAAAAAAATTAATTTTCCTATAAACTAAGTGCCTTTTCCTAAACAAAATTATTTTCAAAAAAGGACAAAACCGAAAGGTCCTAGAACGAATGAAAGAATTCGTGCTCAAGAAGTTCAGGTAATAAGTAGCGAAGGAAAAAATTTAGGAACCTTTAATACACATGAAGCTATTAATATGGCAAGAGAGGAAGGACTAGATTTAATAGAGATTTCACCAAATGCCAATCCTCCCGTTTGTAAAATTATTGATATTGGTAAGTATAAATATGATATGCAAAAAAAAGCAAATAAAGCAAAAAGAAAACAAAAAATTATTAATTTAAAAGAAATAAAACTTAGGCCTGTTACCGAAATTCACGACTATAATTTTAAAATTAAAAATGCACAAAGATTTTTAGAGAAAGGAGATAAAGTTAAGTTTACAGTTTTATTTAAAGGAAGAGAAATGCAGCATACTCATTTAGGGCACGATTTAATGAAGAGAATTATTAATGATACCGCCAAACTTGGTAAAATTGAGGTGGAACCTAAATTTGAAGGAAAGCAGATCATTATGATAATTCAACCACTATAATCCTGTTGTAAATCAAATATAAAATTTGTATAAACTGCCTTAACTTTATGCCTAAATTAAAAACTAAAAGTTCAGCGAAAAAAAGATTTAGATTAACTGCAAGAGGTAAAGTAAAAATGCCACAAGCAGGCAAAAGGCACGGTATGATAAAAAGAACAAATTCTCAAATAAGAAAACAAAGAGGCACTACTATAATGTCCAAGCAAGATTCAAAAATTGTAAAGTCTTATATGCCTTATAGTTTAAGAGGTTAATATGGCAAGAGTAAAAAGAGGAGTAACAGGTCACGCTCGACATAAAAAGGTTTTAAAGCAAGTCAAAGGTCAGTACGGAAGAAGAAAAAATACAATTCGCGTAGCAAAGCAGGCTTTGGAAAAAGCAATGCAATATGCTTATAGAGATCGTAGAGCAAAAAAGAGAGAATTTAGATCATTATGGATTCAAAGAATAAATGCAGGAGTTAGAGCTGAAGGAATTACATATTCAAAATTTATTAATGGTCTTAATAAGTCTGGAATTAAGCTAGATAGAAAAGTTTTAGCAGATATTGCATATAATAACCCAGAAGTATTCAAATCTATTGTAAAAAAAGTACAATCCTCCCTTAACTAATAAGGGTATTTCTATTATCGTCATCAAAAGAGAGAATCAATAAAGAAAACTTTGATATGGAAAATTTTAGTCAAATAGAGTCAGATATTTTAAGTAAAATAAAAAATATAAATGATCGTAAATCTTACGAATCAATCAAAACAGAAATTTTTGGTAAAAAGGGAATTATTACTGAGCTTTTTAAAAAAATAGGAAGTTTAGATCAGTCACAAAGAAAAGATTTTGCTTCAAAATTAAATTCTTTAAAAACGAAAGCAACAGAATTGCTCGAAAATAAACTTGAGAATTTTGATCAATCAGAAATAAATAAAAAACTTAAAAACGAAAAAATAGACGTAACTTTACCTGGCAGAACTTATTTTACAGGTAAAATTCATCCAGTTTCACAAGTTATAGACGAAGTCACTTCTATATTTTCTGAAATTGGATTTTCAGTGGAGGAAGGTCCTGACGTTGAAAACGAGTATTATAATTTTTCTGCACTTAACACCCCTGAAAATCATCCGGCACGGGATATGCATGACACTTTTTATCTTAGTAACTCTAAAGATTTACTTTTAAGAACACATACATCGCCAGTACAAATTAGAACAATGTTAAAGAGCAAACCACCTTTTAAAATAATTGCTCCTGGAAGAACTTATAGACACGATAGCGATCAAACACATTCACCAATGTTTCATCAATTAGAAGGTTTGCATATTGATAAAAATATTAATATGGGTCACCTTAAAGGTTGCTTGTATTATTTTGTTAAAAAATTTTTTGAAGTTGAAAAAGTCAAAATAAGGTTTAGACCAAGCCATTTTCCTTTTACCGAACCTTCGGCAGAGGTCGATATTGGATACAAAATTCAAGATGGAAAAATTAAGATTGGCGAAGGTGACAAATGGTTAGAAATACTTGGTTGCGGAATGGTACACCCCCAAGTTTTGAAAAATGTAAAAGTTAATCCAAAACAATATCAAGGATATGCTTTTGGCGTAGGAATAGATCGATTAGCTATGTTGAAATATGGAATAAATGATCTCAGAGCTTTTTTTGAAAGCGATATTAGATGGTTAGAATTTTACGGATTTGATCCACTTGACGTACCTACAAATTACAGAGGTTTAAGCAGATGATAACTTCTTTGTCATGGTTAAAAAATCATTTAGAAACGAAAGCAAACTTAAATCAAGTAGCAGAACGTTTGACAGAAATTGGACTAGAGGTAGAAAATATAAAATCATCAAATGAAAATTTAGATAACTTTATTGTTTGTAAAGTTGTGAAATCTCAAAAACATCCTAACGCAGACAAATTAAAGCTTTGTGATGTAGATATAGGATCGGGAGCATTAGTCAAAGTTGTATGTGGAGCTCAAAATGCTAGAGACGGCTTATTTGCGGTCTATGCACCTCCTGGAGCAGTTATTCCAAAAACTAACATGAAATTAAAAATAGCAAAAATAAGAGGAATAGAATCTCATGGAATGCTTTGTTCAGGTTATGAACTTGATGAATCTTCAGACAAAGAAGGAATTATTGAATTAAATAAAAAAGAAAAAAATATTGGAGAAAAATATTTTAAAAATACTGGGGAAAAAACTATGGACATTGCTATTACTCCAAATAGACCCGATTGTTTAGGAGTCAGAGGAATTGCTAGAGATTTGGCATCATCTGGTCTTGGACGTTTAAAAAAACAACCTCTTATCAAAATAAATCAAAAATTTAAAAATCCAGTTAAGGTTTCAATAAGGAAAGAAAAAGGACAAGGATGTGCTATTTTTGGAAGCGTTTATATTAGAAATGTTCAAAACAAAGAGAGTCCTGATTGGTTAAAAAAAAGAATTATTTCTTTAGGTTTAAAACCAGTTTCAGCAATCGTAGATGCTACTAATTATGTAATGTTTGATTTAAACAGACCTTTGCACGCTTATGATGCTGATAAAATTAACCAAGAAATTATTGTTAGAAATTCAAAAAAAGGAGAGTCATTCGAAGCTCTAGATAATAAAAAATATACACTTGAAAATAACATGTGTGCAATAACTGATAAATCAGGCGTTTTAGGTCTTGGAGGAATTATTGGTGGAACCAGATCTGGTACGGAGATTTCTACAAAAAATATTTTATTAGAATCTGCATATTTTTTTCCATCATCAACCAGAAAAACCTCAAAAATACTAAATATTGATACTGATGCAAAATTTAGGTTTGAAAGAGGGATAGATCCAGATTCTATAAAATTAGGTCTAGAACTTGGTATGTGCATGATATTGGATATGTGTGGTGGTGAAGCAAGTAAATTTTCAATAGTAGGTAAGTTAAAAGATGAAAGAAAAATGATTGATTTAGAACCAGAGAAATTTTCAAAAGTTATCGGATTTACAATTACTAGTGTAGAAATAAAGAAAATTTTAACGTCTCTAGGCTGTTCTCTGAAAACGAATGGAAAGAAAATGAAAGTTCTTCCACCGACTTGGAGACCAGATATTAAAGAAGATATAGACCTTATAGAAGAGTTAACAAGAATTAAAGGATACGATAAAGTACCTTTAATTAGTCCAGAAAAAGAAAATGTTAAAGATACATTAAATTATAGACAAAAACTTTTTCATTTTGCTCAAAGATCAGTTGCGTCAAAAGGCTATACAGAAGCAGTTACTTGGTCGTTTACAGATTCAAAAACAAATGTTCTATTTTCAGAATTAAAAAGTGAGATAAAATTATCTAATCCTATTTCAACCGATTTAGATGTACTGAGGTCATCTCTTTATTCAAATTTAATTATTGGAGCTAAAAAAAATATTCATAGAAATTTTGAAGATCTAATGTTATTTGAGATAGGGCCTGTTTTTAAAGGTAATAAGCCTGGGGAACAATTAACCATGATTGGTGCAATTAAAACTGGAAAATATTCAAGAAAAAATTGGATTGAAAAAGAAAGAAATTTTGATGTCTTTGATATTAAAAACGATGCTTTGAGAACTTTAAACGAAATTGGCATTGATAGTTCAAAGATAACAGTAAGCAATAAATCAAAAAAATGGTACCACCCAGGAAGATCTGGCTTATTGTCATTGGGATCGGAAAGTGGTCTAGAATTGGCATACTTTGGAGAAATTCATCCATCAATTATTAAAAAATTAGATCTAAAAGCAGATAATATTTTAGGTTTTGAAATTTTTTTAGAAAATGTACCTGAGTCTAGAAAAAAAATTAGAGAAGCAAAGCCCCAATTTGCTGTTTCTGATTATCAAAAAGTGATCAGAGATTTTGCTTTTGTTATTGATGAAAAATATAGTTCTGGAGAAATTATAAATTTTGTTAAAAAAATTGATAAGGATTTGATCAAAAATGTTAAAATTTTTGATGTTTATCAGGGAGAAAATATTACACCAGGTAAGAAATCTATTGCCTTTAGTGTAACGTTGGAACCTAAAGATAAAACTTTAGAAGAAAAAGATATTGATGAAATAAGTAAAAAAATCATATCTACAGTTCAAGAAATAACGGGTGCCACTTTAAGAACCTAATGTCTACAAATGAAAATATACGCAATTTTTCAATAATTGCGCACATTGATCACGGAAAATCTACTCTGGCAGATAGATTGATACATAAGTGTGGAGGTCTTACGGAAAGAGAAATGAAGGATCAAGTTTTAGATTCAATGGATATAGAGAGAGAAAGAGGAATTACTATAAAGGCACAAACAGTTCGATTAAATTATAAAGCTCAGAATGGAAAAGACTATATTTTAAATATCATTGATACGCCGGGTCATGTAGATTTTAGTTATGAAGTAAGCAGATCTCTGTCAGCTTGCGAAGGATCTATATTGATAGTTGATAGTGCACAAGGTGTTGAGGCACAAACTTTGGCGAATGTGTATCAGGCTCTTGATAATAATCACGAAATTATTCCAGTACTTAACAAGATAGATTTGCCTGCTTCAGATACAGATAAAGTAAAAAAACAAATAGCAGATGTAATAGGAATAGATGTTACTAACACAATAAATTGCTCAGGAAAAACGGGAGAAGGAGTAGACGAAATTTTAGAATCCATAATAAAAATTTTACCTCCGCCAAAAGGTAACATAAAAAATCCCTTGAAATGTTTACTCGTGGATAGTTGGTATGACAGTTATTTAGGAGTAGTAATTTTAGTTAGAACTATAGACGGAAGCTTGAAAAAAGGAATGCAAATAAAAATGATGTCAAATAATAGTAAACACACAATTGAAAAAGTGGGTGTGTTTACTCCAAAACCAAAAGATATGGATGTAATTTCATCAGGAGAAATTGGTTTTATTATTACTGGGATTAAAAATTTATCAGATACTAAAGTTGGTGACACCATATGTGATGTAGCAAATCCAATAGATAAACCTCTGCCTGGATTTAAACCCAGCAAGCCAGTAGTTTTTTGTGGTTTATTTCCAGTAGATAATTCTGAGTATCAAAAACTTAAAGATGGTATCGCAAAGTTAAAACTTAATGATTCTAGTTTTTCTTATGAGCCTGAGGCCTCAAGTGCTTTGGGCCTAGGTTTTCGTTGTGGTTTTTTAGGTTTGCTTCACTTAGAGATAGTAACCCAAAGATTAGAAAGAGAATTTAATATTAATCTCATTACAACAACACCTGGTGTAATTTATAAGATTAACAAAAGAGATGGTTCAACTAAAGAATTACAGAATCCAACAGACATGCCAGATCCAACTCAAATTTTATCAATAGAAGAGCCTTGGATAAAGGCAACAATAATTACTCCCGACAAGTATTTGGGATCAATAATAAAAATATGCCAGGATAAAAGAGGAATTCAAAATAATTTAACTTATTCCGGAAATCGTGCTGTCCTGAATTATGAATTACCACTTAACGAAGTAGTTTTTGATTTTTATGATCGACTAAAATCTATTTCAAGCGGATATGCTAGTTTTGACTATGAAATAACAGAATACAAAGAAGGAAATTTAGTTAAAATGGGTATACTTGTTAATTCAGAACCTGTCGACGCTTTATCTATGATTATTTATAAAGATTTTGCTCAATCACAAGGAAGACTAGTTTGTGAAAAGCTTAAAGAATTAATCCCTAGGCATAATTTTCAAATTCCAATTCAAGCTGCTATCGGAGGAAAAATTATTGCTAGAGAAACAATTAAAGGATTTAAAAAAGATGTTCTCACAAAAATTCATGGGGGAGGAGCACGAGACAGAAAAAGAAAGCTGTTAGATAAACAGAAAAAAGGTAAAGCAAGAGCTAAACAGTTTGGAAAAGTGGAAATTCCGCAAGAAGCTTTTATTGGAGTTTTAAAAATAAATAAGGAAACTTAAATGGAGAGATGGCCGAGCGGTTTAAGGCGCAGGCTTGGAAAGCTTGTGTACTGTCAAAGGTACCGTGGGTTCGAATCCCACTCTCTCCGCCATTAACTCTGATCCTTTTTTTCTTGGTCTGAATTTTCCTGTTCGAGAGGTAGACCTAACCTTCTTTCTTCCATTTTTTTTAAATTTTCCCTTTCAATCTCTTTTGTTGTTTCAACTTCTTTAATTTGTATTTTTCTAGCTTCTTCTGCCCTTTGTTTTCTTTCTTGTTCTTCTTTTAATCTCCTGCTTTTCTCTTCTTCTTTTAATTTTTTTTCTATTATTCTTTTTGCCTCTTCAAGACGGTTTGATCTATCTCTTTCTATTTCTTCTATTTTATTTTTATGAATTTTATCCAATTTTCTTCTAGCTTCATTTTCTTCTGATATTCTTTTTTCTTTTAATTTATTTATTTCCTCAAGGTGTGAGAGTTTTTTTTGTTCAGCGTCATCTAATTTATTTTTGTAAGTTTGTTCCGTTTTTTCAATTAATTTTCTCTCTTCTTCAATTCCTTTTTCTTTTTTTATTTTTATTAAATTTAATTTTTTTGAAGTTTCATCTTCATCTGCTTTTATTCTTCTTTCCTCTTCTTCTAGCAATCTTCTTTCTTCATCTTCTTCTAATTTTATTCTTTTTTCTTTTTTAATTTTTCCCTCTTCTTCTTTCAATCTCCTATTTTCTTCTAGCAATCTTCTTTTTTCTTCTTCTTTAAATCTTATATTTTCTTCCTCTTCTAATATTCTTATAGATTCTTCTTCTAAGCTTTTTTCTCTTTCTTTTAGTAATATTTGTTCATCTCTTATTTTTCTTATGATCTCATCATTTGATCTTCTTTTTTCTTCAGCTTTTAACCTTCTTTCTTTTTCTTTTTTTAAATTATTCTCTTCTTTTTCTTTTAGTATTCTGTTTTCTTCTTTTATCTTTGATAGTTCTTCTAATTCTAATCTTCTTGTTTCTTCAGCTTTAGTTTTTTTTAATTCTTTTTTTGCGATTCTTCTTTGTTTTTCTTTTTCTATTTTTTCCTTATAATGTTGATCCAATTTCCCCTTTTCTATCTGTTCTTCTTCTATTCTTTTTTCTTTTAATTTATTTATTTCCTCAATAGCTATTATGTTTTCATTTTCTATTTTTTCTAATTTTTCATTGTAAGTTTGGTTCATCTCTTCCAATTTTTGTTGCTCATCTATTATTCGCTTTTCTTTTAATTGGGAAATCCTTTCAAGTTCTCCCAGTTTTTCTTGTTCTGCTTTTGCTATACCCTCCTTATAAATTGGATCAATTTTTTCCCGCTCTTCTTGTTCTTCTTTTGTCTTTCTCTCTTGTTCAATTCTTATAAAGCTAATTTCTTTTAATCTATTTTCTTCCTCTTTTTTTAACTGTTTTTCTTCTTCTTTTAACTGTTTTTGTTCTTCTTTAATTTGTTTTTCCCTATTTTTTTCTTTTAATTTTTCTTTTTCCTTTTTTTCTCTTTCGCGTTTTTCTGTAAAATTTTTATAAATTTTGCCTAGAGTTTTAAATTTAAGATCTACAGCTTTTTGCAGATCTATACCCGCTCCATTAATTTTATTTTTATTATAATTTTTGGTTTTTCTTTTTTTAACTCTCTTTTTAGTTTTTTTTCTCATAATCCCTCTCAAACAAAGAATTATTGTACACCTATTTTAACTGATAAAGGATACTAAATAGTTCGCTTTGGGTTTCGTAATTGAGGCATATATACCAATGTTCTCGGCGCAGGCTTGGAAAGCTTGTGTACTGTCAAAGGTACCGTGGGTTCGAATCCCACTCTCTCCGCCATTAATTTAAGCTTTTCTATTCTTAAGTGTGGCGTTAAAATCGGTTTGGTCGCACTATGGTCGCAAATGAAATGAAAAAAAATGAGAAATACTTTGTTGAGAATTCAAAAAAACTAGACGAAGCTTTTAAAATTCTAGAGTTGGAGCCCGAAACTGATATAGCCAAAGATAAAACAGAAGGTTATTTAATAGACGTTAATAAGATGGCTGAAAATATAAAAGGCGATATTATAAAAATGGCGCATTTTTTAAAAAATTTAAAAGATGTTCCAACTTATCCAGATGGTCCAATAAATGACGTTCTAAAAAAAAGATTTTTTGAAGTTTTTAACGCCATGTCAATTTATGTGTGTGCTATTAAAAAAATAAAAAATAAAGATGAAGCGATCTCAGAAATTAATCGCCATCTATATAGAGAAAAAACGTATAATGACCCAATAAACAAATTTATGATGCCAATAGCTGGTGTTTTTTTGCTAGCATGTTCAGTTTTAATGATCACAACGGACGCACCAAATATTATGAAAATTCCAGATAATAATCGTTGGTGGCTGACAGTATTTCTTGCTGCGGTGGGTTTTAGCATCCTTGTTAGAAGTTATTGGTTTCGAAATAAAAAATGAAAAAGATTAAAAAAAAAACGGAAACAAAAAAGGAAATTGAAGAAAGGGTAAGAAAAGAAGAAAAAGAATCAAATTTTCGTGAAAAAAAAAGAAATAGCCACATACTCTTCATGGGGATTTTCGGTGCTATAATTGGAATAATATTTGTTAGTGTTAAATATCCATACGCAACTACCTTTGGAATAATAGGTGGAGCTATCACTGGTGGTTTGATTGGTGCAGCGATCGGAGATCATACTGGATAACGATCGCACTCTGGTCGCAATCCAACTTAAATTTTAAGATTTCTCTGTTAAATAAATATTGATTTTGCTACGTTAAAAAATTGGCGCAGGCTTGGAAAGCTTGTGTACTGTCAAAGGTACCGTGGGTTCGAATCCCACTCTCTCCGCCATTAATTTAAGCTTTTCTAATATTAAGTGTGGCGTTAAAATCGGTTTGGTCGCACTGTGGTCGCAAATGAGATGAGAAAAATACAAAAATGCCCTGCATGTAGAAAAGCAAAAGGCGGAAAAAGAATAACACTAATTAATGCAAAATTCGTTCACGAAAATTGCGCTGAATTTTTAGAAAACAGACCAAATGAAATTTCTCGTGAAATGAACTATCTTTATATAAAAAAAAACAGCTTAATAAATAAAATAAAATCTATATTTAGTTTTAACCTAGAAAATAGCACTGAATTTATTGAAGCTAAGTTAACTTTATTAAGTCATGAAAGTCAGAAAATTCAAAATTTAAGAAAAAAAATTTATCACTTTTGGCCTGACTACCCGCCAGATTGGGAGGAAAGACGACAAGAAGCTTTAGAAAAAGCAGAAGAACAGTGTGAGGATTGTGGAGAATCAAAAGATTATTATGGTTTTTTGCACGTTCACCATATCAAATTCAGAGGAAGAGGTGGAAATCATAAGCCTTCAAATCTAATGGTTCTTTGTCACAACTGTCACGAGGAAAAACATGGAGGAATCACTTTCGGTGATAACAAAAAAACTTATAGACCCTCAGCTTATCCTGAACGTATAAAAACTATAAAAAAAGCAATTAAATTGAAGAAAATTGTTAATTTCACTTATTATAAAGTTAAAGAAAAAAGATTTATGAAAAGAAAAGTGAAACCTCATAAGCTAACAAAGGAAATTTTAGTTGATGGAAAAATAAAGTATATCGTTGATAATTTATATTTGGTTGGATATTGTTTTTTGAGAGAAGATAGAAGAACTTTTAGATTAGACAGAATGAAGGGTTTAAAAATAGAAAAATGAAAACATTTGAAAAAGAATTTGAACTTAAAACTAAATTAGAAACATTAGATCACTACGTTCGATCCATACTTAATAAATTTGATCCTGACGATGAAATAGAAGTTGATATTCAAGAATTTGATGGAAAGAAGATAGTGAACGTTAAGATATTAGATAGGGTGCTGAATTAATGGACGACAAAGATTTCAAAAAAAAGTTTGAGGAAGCAAATCCAAATATAAAACTTGTACGAAGAACAAAAGAAAGAACTGAAGCATCAGCAAAACGCGTGACATTTGCGTTAGGTGGAATGGGTCTATTTATATTTATGGGCATAATGTCTGGAGCACCGTTCTGGGTACATCTTGTGGTGGTTCCATTAATTGGTGCGATTTTTTATTTTGGAGCTCCAAGTGAAAAATAAAAAAAAACATAAATATGGAACTGGAAATATTATAGATGATTTTCCGCATTATCCCGACAATTATAGGGATCACCGCACATATATTTATCAACTAAGTGAATCAAAAATACAAACACATCCAAATAAAAGTATGGAAGGGAAAAAACAATGGTCTGTTGTTCAATATCGAAATGTTTTGCCACCGCGTGTAGTTAATCTTTGGAGCTTTCCAACAAAAGAAGAAGCAGAATCATTCATGAAAAAACATGATTTTGTGATCCCTTCAAAACAAAATTAATGAAAAAACTTTTAACGATCTTGGTTCTGGGCTTGTTGTTTTGCAGCAACAGTTTCGCAGATAGCCTAAGAGTAGTGGATGGCGACACAATCGTGCTCAATGGTGAGAAAATTCGTTTCTCTGGCATAGACACACCTGAATTAAAACAAACGTGCATGAAGGGAGATGAAAAGGTTTTCTGTGGAAAAACAGCAAAGATGCTTCTTATTAAAAAAATAGGCAATGAAACACCTGAATGTATCAGCGAAGGAAAGGATGCTTATAAAAGAACGTTAGCAGAATGTTTTGTTAACGGGGAAAGTTTATCATCATATCTTGTGAGAAGTGGTTATGCTTTTGCTTATCGAAAATACTCAAAAAAATTTATTAAAGACGAAGAGTTTGCAAAAGAAAATAAACTAGGGATGTGGGCGATGATGTTTCAATATCCATGGGATTTTAGAAAGGCATCATAATAATATGCAATATTTCTTTGTTCCTATAATTGGTTTGATTATATTCATACTTATCGTGATGCTGGTCTGAAAAAATGATAAATAATCTGGTCGCACTCTGGTCACAAACCAACTTCAATTTTAAGATTTTTCCGTTAAATAAATATTGATTTTGCTACGTTAAAAAATTGGCGCAGGCTTGGAAAGCTTGTGTACTGTCAAAGGTACCGTGGGTTCGAATCCCACTCTTTCCGCCATCTGTGGGATTTTATAAAAAATAAAAATTTAGACACATTCTATAACTCCATTGATTCCCAATTTAACTTTAGCTTCCAGGCCATAAGCAGGAGTTTCATCTATTTCTAATACAGTAACTCTTTTTTCTAGTACATTGTAACTACTTTTAGTTGAGCACAGCTCTGACGCTTTACTTTCAAAGTCAGATTTTAACTGATCCATAATTTTTTTTCCTTTTTTGGTGTTGGTTTCGTACTGACTAAGTCTTACCCATTTCTTTGCGACAATTGATATATTTAACGTATCCTTTCCTGAGTATTTTTTTGTTAGAACATCTGTTTTACTTATACATGGAACGCTAGATCCATCTTTATTAATGCATTGGCCCATTCCTTCCTCTTGCCCTTCGAGAAATTTACCTACATAGGCAGTTCCATCTTCATAACTAAAAGTTCCTTGTCCGTGCCTTTTTCCATTAGCAAATTCTCCAACGTATTTTTTTCCATCAGGGTAAAACAAGGTTCCTTCGCCGTGTAATTTATCATTTTGAAAATCTCCTAAGTACTTTCTTCCGTCATTCCAAATTTTGGTACCATTTCCATGACTTTTACCGTCTTTCCACGCACCAAAATATTTGTCTCCATTAGACCATTCAAACGTTCCATATCCATTTGGCAAAAAATTTTTAAATTCACCAACATATTTTGCACCACCCGGATATAAAGATATTCCTTTAAGAATTTTTCCATTTATAAAATAGCCAATGTATTTATGACCACTATTAGATATGTATGAACCCCTACAATTTGTCCATTTTTCATATTTATTACCCTGGCACTCGCTTAATGAACTTTGTTCTTTTTTAATTTTTTCTTGTGCTTTTAATATTTCTTTTTTCTCTTTACTAATTTTCACTTCATCAATTTTTTTTTTGTCCCAATCAGCTTTTACGTTTTTACATAAGCTTTGTCTTTTATCATACAAATTATATAAATCGATATCAGATCCCTTTTCTCTTTTGAATTGTAATTTAAGTACAGATTTAGAATCAGAATTTAAAAAATATTGATAGTAAAGATTTTCACCTTGGGCACTCTTTATTTTTTCGCTTGTAATTTTATTTTTTTCAATTAATTTTATTTTGTCCTTAAAATTTTGCACGGCTCCATCAGCAGCTCTTAATTCCACTTCAATAACATTTTTATTAATATCAATCACATAATTCCCTTCTACTGCATTGCTTATTATACATTCTTTAAAATAGTACGATTCCGCAAAGCTTAGGTTGCAAAAAAATATGTTTAATATAGCTATAAAAAGTACTCTTTTCATATTAATCATTTTGGCATTCTATTATATGTTGTATTTTTTAAATCTGTACATTGTTTATAAAAATAATATTTTTTGTTATAATATATCGATAAGATTCGTTTATACATTTAACAAATAGGAGGTAAAGTATGATCTGGGTTGTTGCAGCTGTAGCAGTGATTTGGTACATGAATAAGTAATTAAGTAATTCTTCTTATTCCTATCACTTTTAAATTTGCCGTTTTGTAAATTCTATCAATTGTATTTTTGATAGGCATTCTAACTGTACTTTTCAGAGGACCATAAGCGTGTATTAGGCTTTTATTTGAAATAGCAATAGCCACGTGCCCTTTCCAAAATATTAAGTCATTTTTGCGAATATTTTTTAGTTTAATTTTTTTTTTAAAATAACTAATTTGATCTTTGCTATCTCTTGGACAATATTTGTTATTAAAATTAAAAAAAAGCTGAATCAGGCCCGAACAATCAACCCCTGAAAAATGCTTTCCTCCCCAAACATATTTTGTTCCCAAAAATTTATTTAAACCATTAAACATATCTTTGCTTTTATATTTAATTTTTTTTAAATCATTTTTCTTTATCCAGAAATTATCAAATTTATAGAACTTATTTTTTTTGTGTGTAATTATAATTTTGGATCCAAAGGATATTTTTTTTTTAGTTTTAAATTTCAAATTTGGTTTCGTGTATAGGTTCGCAAATAAATTATATACTTTGTGTGTACACTTTTTATTAAGAGGAAAATTTTTTTTTTTAATAAATCCTTTATAACCGTCTAAATTATTTTTGATTTTAATCCAAGATCCTTTTTTTTTAATTATCTTAAAAGAATCTCCATATAAAAGTTGAGTTACAAGTAGTTTTGATTGAATACTTTTTTTTTTATATACGTTTATGACTGAGAGATTGCTTCTCACTGCAATTTAAGTTTGTCTCGAATAAACCAAAGAAAAATTAATGAAGGTATTACCATGACAGCTGTAATTACAAAGAATATACCCCAGTCACCATTTAACCAATCTACCAATGCCCCAGATGAAGCGGCTAAAGTTGTTCTTCCTGCAGTTCCTATTGAAGCAAGAAGAGCATACTGCGTTGCAGTATAGGTTCTATCAACTAATAATGAAATAAAAGCAACAAAGGCAACAGTAGCAAATGCAGCTGCCATGTCATCAAAAATTACAGCTATAGCAAAAAGCCATTCAGATTTTCCTGACCACGCAAGTAAAGAAAACAAAAGATTTGTTGAAGCCATAAGTATTCCAGAAATAAACATAGCTTTTATAACTCCAGAACGAATTGCAAACAAACCTCCCAACAAGGTAAATACGACTGTCGTTATCCATCCCAAACCTTTTGAATAAAGAGCTATATCTCCTTTAGAAAATCCTATTTCTTTATAAAATATAATTGACATTCTTCCAAGAAAAGCCTCACCAATTTTAAAAAGAAAAACAAATCCCAAAATACCTATAGCAATTTTAAATCCATTTTTTTTAAAAAAACTTATTATTGGGCCAGCAACAGTACCACTAACCCATGCAATTGATTTAGTAGCAACGTTAGAAGAGCCTAATTTTTGTTCTATCATTTGATCTGTATTTTTTTGAGATTCTTGTCGTTCATTGGTCTCTTTTTCATCAACAAACATTAAGCCAATGTTGCAGGCGATAATAACAATACCAAGAACTAAAAAAGTAATTTGCCAATAATTTTCAAATCCAGCTTGCTGTAAATATTCTGCCGCATTTAAAGCTATTACTCCACCTAATTTATAACCTGTCCACCAACCAACAACTGCCATAGCAGCTCCAGCTTGCATCGATGAACCTTCATTTACACCAATCTGTTCTATTCTTAATGCATCTACCGTGATGTCTTGAGTAGCAGAAGCAACAGCAATAATTAATCCAACCGTAATTACTAAAGCTAAATTTGTTGTTGGATCTATAATACTCCAGCATACCAAGCTAATCAAAATAACAGCTTGCATAGTAACGATCCAACCACGACGATGTCCAATTTTATTAGTTAACCAAGGGATTCTAATTCTATCTATTATTGGAGCCCACAAATAATTAAAGGCATAGACTGCAAATATAAGTCCGGCCCAACCGATTGTACTTCGACTTAATCCATCTTCTTTAAGCCACAAGCTTAAACTGCTGCCAATCAAAACCCAAGGAAATCCACTGATAATTCCCAAAAGTAAAATTCTTGCCATCCGTTTTTCAAAGTAGACAGAAAAAGTTTCAGACAAAGTTTGTTTTTTATATATTTCCATTGTTATCTCAACTTTCTAATTTTTCCAAAAAGATGGAAAAAACAAAACCAATACAGCAAACAGTTCAAGCCTACCAAGAAGCATTCCTAAACTCAAACTTAATTTAGAAAAATTAGGTAAATTACTGAAATTTCCATTAGGGCCTATTGTTTCACCTAATCCAGGACCTACATTCGATATTGCAGAAGCAGAGCCTGATATTGCAGTTACAAAATCTAGACCATTAATAGATAAAATAGCAGCTAAAATAAAAAAAATAAAAAAGTAGAGAAAAATAAAAGTTATTATTGAATATATGAATGTATTACTAATTTTTTCATCATTATATTTTATAGAAAAGATACCGCGTGGATAAACTAATTTTTTTATTTGATTTATTATAAAATAACCTAATATTTGAAATCTAAAGATTTTAATACCACATGTGGTTGATCCAGCACATCCACCAATAAACATTAAAAAAAGGAAAAATATTAACGGAAATTTTCCCCAAGAACTAAAATCTGCTGTAACATAACCCGTTCCAGATAAAATAGAAACTACATTAAAAGTTGATATTCTAAAATTTTCTAAAACATTATATTCTCTATTGGATATTATTAAATATAAAAAAATTAATAAAATTGAAGTTATTAAAATATAAATCAAACCTTTTATTTGTTTATCTTTTAAAAAAGTTTTTTTTTCACCTTTTATGAATTTTAAATAAGCAATAAAAGGTATGCTTCCTAAAATTATAAAAATAATGGAAACAACTTCAATTTTTGGATTATTAAAATAACCAATTGATTCACCGTATGTTGAAAAACCACCAGTGGCAATTGTTGTCATAGAGTGAGCTATGCTGTCAAAAATATTCATACCAGTAAGCCAATAAGAAACTCCACAAGCAAAAGTTAAAGATAGATATATGATTGAAATAGAAATTGTAATTTCACGCGTCTTGGGTAAAATTTTTTCCGTAGTATCAGAGCTTTTCATTCTAAAAAGTTGCATTCCTCCAATGTTTAATAAAGGAAGTATTGTTATTGCCATTACAATTACACCTATTCCCCCTAACCATTGTAAAATAGCTCTCCAAATAAGAATGCTTTTTGGAGTATTTTCCAAATTAGTAATGATTGTTGAACCTGTAGTTGTTATTCCAGACATGCTTTCAAAGAAAGCGTCAACAACTGATAAATTGATACTAGAAAATAAAAACGGAATACATCCAAAAATTGCAATACTTAACCAAGATAAAGTTGTTAAAAGAAAAGCTTGTTGTAAATTTAATTTTTTATTTTCTTCTAGATTAGTAAGTATTAATAGAACCCCTATAAACGCAGTTATTGATGCTGAAGATAAAAAAATTTTATTTTCTTCATCATATATAAACTCTACTAATAGTGGTATAAGCATGAATGTCCCCAATATTAACAGGAGAATACCAATTGAAAAAAAACTGTTTTATTATTATTCATTTTTGAACTCGGAGACTATTTAAAAATATTCGAAATTCAACATAATAAGACCTTATTATATCTGTATTTTACTTATGAAATTTAATAAATCTTTTATATTGTGATTGATAAATCAATAATTGAAACAAGCAGTTCTTGGCCATTAGTTGAGGCAAGAAAACTTATTAAAGAAAGAAAAAAAATCTACGAAAAAAAGGGAAAAATTACTTTACAAACTGGTTACGGACCAAGTGGCCTTCCACATATTGGAACTTTTGCAGAAGTAGCAAGAACAACAATGATGGTTAATGCAATTAAGCGACTAATTGATATACCAACTGAAATTATTACTTTTTCTGATGATATGGACGGTTTAAGAAAAGTACCAAGTAATATTCCAAATAAAGAAATTTTAGAAAAAAATCTTCATAAGCCACTTACAAGTGTACCTGATCCTTTCCAAAAATATAGAAGTTTTGGGGAACATAATAACGAAATGCTTAAAAAATTTTTAAATGAATTTAAATTTACTTATACTTTTGTAAGTTCAACAGATTCGTATAAAAAAGGAAAATTTAACAATGCGTTATTATTAGTTTTAGAAAAATATGAACAGATAAAAGAAATAATTCTTCCTACACTTGGTCAAGAAAGACAAAAAACATATAGTCCTTTTTTGCCAGTATGCCTTGAAACAGGGAAGGTATTGGAAGTTCCAATTCTTGAAATAAAAAAAAAAGAAGGAAAAATTGTTTATCAAAATGGTAGCAAAAAAGTTGAGACAGAAATTATAAATGGAAAATGCAAATTACAATGGAAAGTAGATTGGGCGATGAGATGGTACGCTTTTGATATAGATTACGAAATGTACGGAAAAGATTTAATTGAGAGTGCAATTCTTTCAGGTAAAATTTGTCAATTACTTGGAAAAAAAAATCCGAATGGTTTTGCATACGAGATGTTTTTAGATGAAAAAGGAGAAAAAATTTCTAAGTCGAAGGGCAATGGAATAACTATTGAACAATGGTTAAAATATGCTTCGCCTGAGAGTTTATCTTTGTACATGTATCAAAATCCAAAAAGAGCAAAAAAACTTTATGCAGATGTTGTTCCAAAAGCTGTTGATGAGTATTTAATGTGTATTGATAAATTTAGTGAACAAGATGATAAACAAAAACTTCTTAATCCTGTTTGGCATGTTCATAATGGAAATCCTCCTAAAGAAAAATCAATTATGCCATTTTCAGTTTTACTGAATCTAGTTGGAGCGAGCAATGCTACTGACAAGAATGTATTATGGAAATTTATTAAAAAAAATAAAAAAAATATTGATATATCAGATCATCCAATTCTAGATAGTTTAGTAGGATATGCATTAAAGTATTTCCAAGATATAGTTAAGCCAAATAAAAAGTATAGAAAACCTAATGATAAAGAAAAAAAGGCATTGCAAGACTTGGTTCAAAGGTTAAAAGATTGCAAGGATCAGATGAATCCAGAAGATATACAAACAATCGTTTACTCTGTTGGAAAAGATAATGGATATAAAGAAAATTTAAGAGAATGGTTTAAAGCAATTTATGAAATAATTTTTGGCGATCAGGACGGTCCAAGAATGGGATTTTTTATAAGTTTTTTTGGTATAAAAGAAAGTATAGAATTGATTAATAAATATATTAAATAATGTTTTCTGTCTTAAGACCATTTTTATTTAAATTAGATCCTGAAACCGCCCACGATTTAGCTGTCAAATCGCTTAAGTTTAATCCTTTTCCTAGCAAAATGTTTGAGGTTGCAGATGAGCAAATGTTAAATATTGAATTATTAGGAAAAAGTTTTCCTAATCCTATTGGTCTTGCAGCAGGTTTTGATAAAAGTGCAGAAGTTTATAATTCATTGTTGAAATTAGGATTTGGATTTGTAGAAGTTGGAACGGTTACGCCACTAAAACAATACGGAAACCCAAAACCTAGAATATTTAGGCTGGAAGACGATAGGGCTTTAATCAATAGACTGGGATTTAATAACGAAGGAATGGAAATAATAAAAGATAGAATAAAATCAGAGAAGAAAAAAGGTATACTGGGAGTTAATATTGGACCAAACAAAGAAACCAAGGATCAAAAAAATGATTTTTGTTTGGGTTTAAAAAATTTTTTTGATGTAGCAGATTATATTACTATAAATATTTCTTCCCCGAATACCAAAGGTTTAAGAGATTTTCATGATCAGAAAAAACTTATAGATCTTATAATAACTCTTAATAAAATAAAAAAAGATAATGAAACTGATATTCCATTATTATTAAAAATTTCACCAGATCTTAACAATAGTCACATTCCAGAAATTGCAGAAGCTGCAATAAGAAATAATGTTTCTGCAATTATCCTAACAAATACTACAAATGGTAATAGAGATCATTTGATCAGTGAACTAAAGAAGGAAGAAGGTGGGCTTTCAGGGGATCCTTTGCATCAAATATCAACAAATATCATTAAGAAGTTTTACAAAGAATTAAATTCAAAAATTCCCATCATTGGTGTTGGGGGAGTCAATTCAGGAAAATCAGCTTATGAAAAAATTATAGCAGGAGCATCATTATTACAACTTTATACCAGCTTTGTTTATAGGGGACCTTTTGTAGCTAAGGATATAAAAAAAGAATTAATTCAAATTTTAAAAGTTGAAGGAATCAAAAATATAAAAGAAGCAGTTGGTGCCGGTCTATAACTAACCGATATTTTCAAAGTAAGGGAAGTATTCTAGAATAAAAAAACCTAGAACTTGCAATTGGCCAGTCAAAATAGCTATTCCCGTTAGTAATAAAATGATCCCAGCCACTTTTGTAATATTTGATAAATATTTTTTAAAAGTTTTAGAAAAAAATAAAAATTTATCAATCATTACTCCTGAGATAATAAAAGGTATAGCTAACCCTAAAGAATAAAATGATAGTAATAAAATTCCCCTAGCCATATTTTCTTCTAATGCCGCTAATGTTATAATTGATCCAAGAATAGGGCCTATGCAAGGCGTCCAACCAAAAGCAAAAGCTGCACCAACTATTAACGGAAATATTAAGCTATTATTATATTGGTTAGTAAAAAATCTTATATCTTTGTTCATAAAATTAAATTTTAAAATGCCAATTAACTGAAGAGAAAATAATATTATGACAAAACCAGCTATAATTCTAAAAATATTTGAATTAGTTAAAAAAAATTGCCCAATAAATGTAGCTGTTGAGCCAAGTGCTATAAAAACAAAAGAAAATCCTATGGTAAAATAAATTGTTTTAACTACTACAAGATTCCTTTTTTTTTCATTTATTTTATTTAACGACGTTCCTGAAATGTAAGAAATATATCCGGGAATCAAAGGAAGGACACAAGGCGATAAAAAACTAATTAAACCAGCTAAAAAAGCTATGGGTAATGTTGTGCTCATCAATTAATACATTGCTGGTTGATTTGTTCTTTGAGATCTCCACCTGCTTATTTGTCTCCTGATAAAAGATATTGCTACACCACTAATTAATGCTAGGAAAATAGATGAAATAGCGTAAGTGATTGGATATTTTATTGATAAATTGTAAATTGTATTTCCGAATTCACTTATTTCTGCAATTTTATTTGTTGCAAAACTTATGCTTGGAGTTCCATTTTTAAAGAAAGTATCGTAAGCCATTAAGATTCCCACTGATATTAAAAGTAAGGCTAGTAAGGTTTTTAATTCTGATCCTTGAAGTTTTTGACCAATTTTTTGTCCAGCGTGAACACCAGCTATTGATCCGGTAATTAGTATCATAACAAGAACTAAATCGATTGTTTGAAAACTTAAAGCATGAGAGATGGTAACAAAAGCAGTTATAAATATTGTAACAAACAAAGAAGTTCCCGGTACCAATTTTGTTGGCATTCCGATCAAATATATCATTGCAGGCACCATTAAAAATGCACCCCCAACTCCCATAATAGCTGCTATGTACCCAACAATTATACCAAGTATAATTGGAACAAGAGCACTTTCATATACCTGTGATTTTCTAAATCTCATTCTAAAAGGAAGTCCATGTATCCAATAGTGAGTATGTAGTTTTTTTTTAATTACTACTTTTTTTTTAATTCTATCAATTTCCATAATACCGTCTCGCAACATGAAACTTCCTATGATGGCAAGAACATACATATATGCCAGAGTAATTATTAAATCGATTTTTCCTAGCTCTTTAAAATAAGCGAAGGTTAAAATTCCTAATCCTGTACCAACCACACCGCCAGCTGTTATTAGCCAACCAATTTTTAGATCCATAGTTTTTTTCCAAAAATGAGTTAAAGATCCAGAAGTTGAAGAAGCTAAAATATTATTAGCCTCATTTGCCACTGCGTAAGCTGGAGGTATACCCATAAAAATCAAAAAGGGAGTCATTAAAAAACCTCCTCCCACACCGAATAAACCTGACAAAAAACCAATTACAAAACTTACGAAAAGTACTAGTACTACATTTATTTGAACTTCTGCTATAGGTAGGTAAACTTCCATTTAAAATCTTTAAATATAACTATTCCTCAACGTTAAAGTTGTCAATATTTTAATATATAGTCTTGATTCCATTTTTTACAGGCTCTATATACTGCTTAGGAAAATATTATGTCAAAAAAATGTGAACTTACAGGCAAATCACCCTTAAAAGGCCATGTCGTTAGTCATGCAAACAACAAAACAAAAAGAAAATTTTTTCCAAACTTAAAAAATGTTACTTTTAAAAGCGATATATTAAAAAGAAACATAACACTTAACGTAAGCAACGCTGCACTTAGAACGGTTGATCATAAAGGTGGATTAGACTTTTACCTTAAAAGCGTTAAATCATTAAAACTATCATCTAGAGTAAAAAAACTTAAAAATAAAATAGTTGCAAAAGCCTAGTTATTAATGCTTAAAAAAGAAAATTTTTTTTTGATCTTAGCATTTTCTATGGCTTTTATAGTAGCTTTATCAAATTATCTTGTTCAGTTTCCGGTTAATTATTTTGGTCTTAAAGATTTTTTCACCTATGGAGCTTTTAGTTATCCTGTTGCTTTCTTAATAACCGATCTAGCAAATCGAAAATTTGGAAAAATAACTGCTAGAAAAATTGTTTATGTAGGTTTTGTTTTTGGTTTAATTCTTACATTATGTTTCTCTACAGATTTTTCAAATTTAATATCAAAAAGAATTGCAGTTGGATCAGGAGTTGCCTTTTTGATTGCCCAATTATTTGATGTACAAATTTTTGATAAATTAAGAAAAAAAATTTGGTTTGTTGCTCCTTTGGTTTCTTCTTTAATTGGTTCTTTTATTGACACTTTTTTATTTTTTTCGATAGCATTTTATGGAACAGGAATAAATTGGATAACATTATCTTTAGGAGATCTGTCCGTGAAAATATTTGTTGCTTTGGTGATGTTGATTCCTTTTAAAATTTTAATTTATAAATTTAAAGATGTTTCAAATGTGAAAAAAAAAGTTAGTGTATAGTTCTCTGCTTATCTTCTGAAAAAAGTTTTGTTAACTGATTTATCATTACATCTCCAAGTTCCTGAACATCTGCTATTTTAATTGCTTTTTTATAGTATCTCGTTACATCATGACCTATGCCGACTGCAAGAATTTCTACGTCTGAATTCTCTTCAATCCACTTAACAGTTTGTTTTAAATGCTTTTCCAGGTAATCACCTGAATTTACAGACAAAGTTGAATCGTCAACTGGAGCTCCATCTGAAATAACCATCAATATTTTTCTTTCTTCTTTTCTCGCAACAATTCTTTTGAAAGCCCATATTAGAGCCTCTCCATCAATATTTTCTTTCAATAAACCTTCCTTTAACATTAAACCAAGATTTTTTTTTGCTTGTCTCCATTGTTTGTCAGCAGGTTTATAAATTATGTGTCTTAAGTCATTTAATCTACCGGGATTAATAGGTTTATTTTCTTGATTCCATTTTTCTCTACTTTGTCCGCCTTTCCAATTTTTTGTTGTGAATCCTAAAATTTCCACTTTAACCGAACATCTCTCTAAAGTTCTAGACAAGATGTCGGCACATATTGCAGCTACAGAAATGGGTCTACCACGCATGGATCCAGAGTTGTCAATGAGAAGAGTAACCACGGTATCTTTAAACTCAGTTTCTTTTTCTATTTTGTAGGATAACGAATGTAGAGGATTAACTATAATCCTAGATAATTTTGATGCATCAAGCATTCCTTCTTCTAGATCAAATTCCCAAGATCTATTTTGTTTTGCTAAAAGTTGTCTTTGTAGTTTATTAGCTAGTTTAGCAATCAAATTTTGAAGATTTGTTAGCTGTTGATCTAAATTTTTTCTAAGTCTTGAAATTTCTTCCTCTTTTTCTAGTTCTTCAGCATTTTTTACTTCATCGAACTTACTTGTAAATACTTTATATTTTTCTTTTGAAGGACTCTTTTTGTTTACTCTAGATTCAATACTAACTTCTTTCTCGCTTTTTTGTTCAGAATCTTCATTTTCACTTGAAGGCTCCATATCACTTTCGGCCAAGCTTAGATCTGAATCTACACTATTCTCATCTTTACTTTGTCCTTGGTTATTTTCATTATTATTTTCTTCAGATGAAGAAGGATCTTCTTTTGTTGTATCTTTATCTTCTGTTTTATCTTTTGAAACTGAATCTTCAAAATTTAAATTTTCAATTAAATCCACTACTAATTCACTATAAGAATTTTGGTTTTCTATACATTTTTCTAATTCTTTTAATTTTGGTTTTAAATTTTTATCAAATGATTCTTGCCAATAACTCAATACTTTTTTTGTTGTCTGGTTTTGTTTAATCTTAAAAAAATGATTTCTTAGATATAATTCAAAAGCTTCAGTTATAGGTACGTCAGCTTCGGTTGCTACTTCATCTATTTTTCTTTTTTTATATTTGTTTTCATAACATTGAGTAATATTGTTTTTTACTCCTTTTAATTTATTGCACCCTATTTTTTCATATCTGATTTTTTCGGCAATTGCATATAAAGTTTTGCTCATAGAACCGCTTGGCTCATTTTTTAAATATATATTTTTATTATTATATTTGATTTTTAAAGCTTCAGAATCAGCAAATGCTCTTAAGTTTGTAAAATCTTGAAGACTTGTTAAATTTACAATTTCAGGCAAATTTAATGAATTTTTTTTAGTAATTGAGCTATTGTCAAATTTGATTTCAAGATCAAAATTTTCAGATATGGCCTTAACAGCAGAAGAAACTGCGGATTTAAATCTTTCTTTTAATAACTCTTTTTCATCCATTTGGATTGTTTAAATTTTTATATTTATTGAAGATTCAGGCAAATCTTCCCCAAAGCATCTTTGATAATATTCAGCAATTATATTTTTTTCTAAGTCATCACACTTATTTAAAAAAGTCACTCTAAAAGCATATCCTACATCTTTAAATATTTCGGAATTTTCAGCCCAGTGCAAAACAGTCCGTGGGCTCATTACAGTTGAAATATCCCCATTTACAAATCCTTTTCTTGTTAAGTCAGCAACCTTTATCATGTTCGAAACAATTTCTTTGCCTTCTTTTGTGTTATAATTTTTTGTTTTAGCAAGAATTATTTCTAATTCTTTTTCAAATTTTAGATAATTTAATGTTGTAACTATATTCCATCTATCCATCTGCCCCTGATTTATCTGTTGAGTACCCTGATAAAGACCAGTAGTGTCACCAAGTCCTATGGTATTTGTTGTAGCAAACAATCTAAATAAAGAGTGCTGTTTTAAAATTTTATTTTGGTCTAGCAATGTGAAACTTCCTTCTTTCTCAAGAACTCTTTGAATTACAAACATTACATCTGGCCGACCAGCATCATATTCGTCAAATACTAAAGCAATAGGATTTTGAATTGACCATGGTAGTATTCCTTCTTTAAATTCTGTAATTTGTTTGTTGTCTTTAATAACAATTGCATCCTTGCCGATTAAATCTATACGACTTATATGACTATCTAAATTTACTCTTATACATGGCCAATTCAGTCTTGCAGCTACCTGTTCTATATGAGTTGATTTTCCCGTTCCATGATAACCTTGAATCAAAACTCTTTTATTAAAAGCAAAACCATAAATTATTGCTAGTGTAGTATCTCTATCAAATTTATAATTACTATCTACCTCAGGTACATATTTACTTTTTTTTGAAAATCCATCTATCTTCATATTAGTATCTATGCCAAAAATTTGATTTACAGAAACTTTTATATCCGGAGTCAATTCACTTAAATTTGTCATAATTTTACTTTTTTATCATTATAATTTTCAAATGGCTATAAGCCAAAGTTATTTTTTTCAATTTATCTTCAAATTGCTTATTACCCGCGTTTTTATCAGGATGAAATTTTTTTACAAGGGATTTAAATTTTTTTTGTATGATTGGCCAACTTGCATTTAATTCTAAATCCATAATTCTAAATGCATCTTTATCTCTTTCGCTTAACTTTTTTTCATTTAGTTTATTTATGTCCCCATCTTTTTTGAAAAAATTGAACTTGTCATTTAGGGCATTATTCCACAATATACTAAAAAAATTATCAGCCGAACCAAATTTTTGAGTAGGCCGATGCCATGTGACATCTGATTTTATAAAACTTTCAATTTCTTCTTGATTCATACCATCAAAATAATTCCAGTTTTTATTAAATGATTTTATGTGTTCTTTACACAACCATCTATAATTTTTACTATTATCTCTTTCCAAAGGTGCTTTGAAATCACCGTTTTCGTTACAGTTGTACCATTCACAAATATTTTTCATTGTTTAAAACTATTATATGTTCTAAGCTTTTTGAAGCAAAATCATGACTTTATTTGATAAAATAAAAGGAAAAATTGATCAAAAAATTAATCCTAAAAATATAACACTAATTGATAATTCTAAATTTCATACCAAACACAAATCTTTTGATTCGAATAAGGTTCATTTAAAAATTATAATAGAATCTAATGAATTAAAAAATATGACCAAGATTGAAGCTCATAAGGAAATTTTTTCAATTTTAAAAGATGAAATGAAAAATAAAATCCATGCACTTGAAATTGAAATTAAATAAGCTTAATTATAATAGGAATTTAAAAAATTTCTTATTTCCAAATCTCTTAATGAAACTTGTTTAGGATTTGTAGTTTTGCCAATTTTTTTCAATAAGATTAAATTGATTTTATCACTAGTATTTTTTTTATCTCTTTTCATAAAATTTATAATTTTTTTAATATCTCCTTTTTTAAATATTTTTTTAATATTAAATAATAAATTTAAATTATAGTAATGTTTCTTTATTGATAATAAATCCTTTTCTGATAATAGTTTTTTTTGCTTTGATAATTCACTAGCAATTATCATTCCTAGTAAAACTGCTTCACCATGATTTAATTTTTTTGAAAAATTTTTTGCACCTTCAAAACCGTGTGCAAAAGTATGTCCAAAATTTAATATCATTCTTAAGTCTTTTTCTTTCTCATCTTTACTCACTATTTTACTTTTAATTATGCAACTTTTAAAAATTGCATTTACCAGATAGTTTTTATTTTTTTTATATAATATTTTTTTTCCATTTTTAGAAAGCCATAGAAAGAATTTTTTGTCATATATTAAAGAATGT
Source organism: uncultured Pelagibacteraceae bacterium (assembly GCA_902567785.1). Lineage (GTDB taxonomy): Bacteria > Pseudomonadota > Alphaproteobacteria > Pelagibacterales > Pelagibacteraceae > AG-414-E02. Next base: position 67,389 of record CACFOR010000004.1, read on the forward strand.
TTTAATATTTCACCATATCCGGAAATTAATTCTCTTTGAGGCAAACTCTTAAGAGTTGAAACGTCACTTAATATAAAGTCTGGCTGATAAAATGTTCCTATTAAATTTTTTCCCTGCTTTGTATTAATACCAGTTTTACCACCAATCGAAGCATCAACTTGTGCTAATAGCGTCGTAGGAATATTAACAAATTTTAATCCTCTTTTTGTTAGACTAGAAACAAAAGCAGATAAATCTCCAAAAATACCACCACCAAAAGCTATTATGCAATCTGATCTATTAAAATTATTTTTTAAAAGTTTTTCAATAATTTTATTTGCAATTTTTAAGCTTTTAGTTTTTTCCTGGGCTGGTAGTTTAAATAAAGTAATTTCATATTTTTTTAGTGAAGTAATTGTTTTTTTCAATAAATGTTTTGGTAGTTTATTATCAGTAATTATGCATATTTTTTTTACGCCAGGTAATTGAGATTCAATTATTTTTCCAGTTTTGTTTAAAAGATTACTACCAAAATAAATTGGATATATTTTACTTTTAGTTTTAATAAATAATTTAGTTTTTTTCATAAAAAGATATAATTTTTTTTGCTATTTTTTTTTTGCTTATACCGTCACAATTGATTTTATATTTGGCCAATTTATATATATTTTTTCTTTCATTGTATAATTTTTTTATTATTTCTTCAGTATTTTCACCTTCTAGCAAAGGTCTTTTTTTACTCCATTTTGTTCTTTTGTATAAAGTTTTTAAGTTTAAGTCTAACCAGATAGAGATTGAATTTTTTAAAATTGCATCTCTTATTTTTTTGTTAATAAACGCTCCACCACCAACGGCTACAACAGAATTATTTTTTTTTAGCGATTTTATGACCTCCTGCTCTTCTTGGTGCCTAAAAAATTCTTCACCCTTTTTTTTAAATATTTCATGAATTTTCATAGAACAATTCTTTTCGATGTTAAAATCTGTATCGATAAATTTTATATTGAGCATTTTAGCCACAATTTTACCCAAGGTAGATTTACCAGTACCCATCATTCCCAATAAAATTAGGTTTTTTTTCAACACTACAAGATATTTTAAATTTGATTTTTCACAATTATGTCTTATTTTTCAGTGTAAATATAATTTGATAAATATGCAACTTAGATTAAGACCAAGAACAAGTAGAAATTTAATTAGTAAAAATTTGATAATCAAAGCCGTTTTGATTCTTGTGGTTTTGTTTTTGGGAATATTTTTGCTTGATAAAATAGATTTTCCAGCTCCTACAAAACCTATCAAGCAAGTAATTAGTAATGATAAGCTTATCACACTTAAATAAAATAACACTTTACATAATTTTATTTACAATTTTAGTTTCAAGCATTGTGCGCAGTGACGATGAACCTGCAGATATTTGGAAAAAAGAAGAAAAAAAAGTGGAGACGGAACAAAATGATAATAATGAAAATGATATTACTATAAAAAGTCCTATTCTTTCAAAAGACATAAATAAAATTGTAATAAAAATTGATGAAGATGAAATTAACAACAAAGAAAAAACCGTAATAGGTATATTTGATCCTGAAGAAAATAATTTCAATTTAAACATGTGGTCCAAAACTGATGGTGCAGAAATTACAAAAATTTTAAAAAGAATAGATAAATTAAAACTTTCAAAACTTTCAGAAGATTTACTTTTTCAAGTATTATTTACTAATGCGTATGCACCTAAAAAAAATTTGAGTGAAGAAAATTTTTTAAAAATAAAAATTGAATGGCTAATTAATAAAAATAGAATTAAAGATTTAGAAAAATTTTTAAAGACCAACTCAGAAGCAGGAAAAAGCACTAAGGCAATAAAATTTTTAGTTAATGAATATCTCTCTTCAGGGGATATAAAATCAGCTTGTGAAAAAATAAGTTTTATTGATCAAAAAGTACAAAATAACTATTTAGAAAAATTTACAATTTATTGTTTAATAAATAATAATCGTAAAGAAGAAGGTCAATTACTTTTTGATCTTTTAATGGAAAGAGGTTTCAAAGACGCTTTTTTTGTAGACAAAATTAATTTTTTGTTAGGAATGAAAAATACAACTAATCAAAAAATTAGAGATGATAATCTTTTAAATTTTTATTTATCTTATGTTACTAGTAATGATTTTAAATATGAACCTGATAGCAAAACAGATAAGTATATATGGAGATATCTTTCTTCAGCAAATTTAATACAAATAAATAATATTGAAGATGAAAATATAATATTATCATACGAGCAAGCTGCGGCAGAAAATTCTTTTGATAGTGATGAAATTTTTAAAATTTATTTAGGCATGAATTTCAATTTTAGCCAACTAAAAAATTCTGATGAAATTTATAAAAATTTATCAAATTATAAAGCTAGAGCTTTAATTTATCAAAGTATGTTATTAAGTGATAATATAGAAAAAAAACTTAGTTTAGCTTTTCTTTTAAAAGAATTATTTATTAAGGATAAAATTTTAAATGTTTACACTGAAGAATTATCAAATTTTTTAAAATCAATAGACCCTAAAGAAATTCCAGAGGATTATAAAGATTTAGTGGAAAAAAATTTAGATGTAAAAACGGCAACAAAAGTAAAATTTGATAATGACATTTTACATAGATCTAAAGTTATCAAACACTTCTTAAATGAAGAAGTGGAGCCTAGTAAAACTGAAAAAGATTTAAAGTCGGTTTATAAAAAAATTAAAAAAAATAAAAAATATTTCATTTCTATAAATGATATTGTTGTTCTAGATTCTTTGGTTGCCGATGGTATAAATTTACCTGAAGGTTTAGATTATTCAGAATTTTCTTCTCAACTGACAGTTCCAAAAAATCTATATGACTTGGCCAACAATAATGAAATTGGTCTAGTTATGCTTAAAATTGTAGAAATAATTGGAGAAGATAATGTTAAAGATTTAGATCCCGAAACAATATATTTTTTAAATAAGATATTAAATGAACTCAAATTAAAAAAAATAAGAAACAATATTTTAAGTACAGCATTACCTGTTAGAGTTTAAATTCTTAATTATTTATAAAGCCCCTATTACTTGACTATAATAACCTTATAATTTATTCATATTTACATGGCTTTAAGACAAATTTTAACTGAACCAAACAAAATATTAAGGGAAAAATCAACGAATGTTGAAAAAGTTGATGATGAAATAAGAAAACTTATGGATGATATGTTAGAAACTATGTATGCAGCACCTGGTATTGGTTTAGCAGCAATTCAAGTTGGCATACCAAAAAGAATAATTGTTCTAGATATATCAGGCAAGGATCAAGTAAAAAAACCAATGTATTTTGTTAATCCAGAAATATTAGATAAGTCTAGCACCAACTCTACCTACGAAGAAGGATGTCTTTCTGTTCCAGGTCAATTTGCAGAAATAGACAGGCCAGAAAAATGTTATATAAAATTTTTAGATTATTATGGCAAACCACAAGAAATTAAAGCTGAAGGTATGCTCGCTACTTGTATTCAGCACGAAATAGATCACTTGGAGGGTATATTGTTTATTGATTATCTATCAAAATTAAAAAAATCTATGATTATAAAAAAGCTTTCAAAACAAAAGAAAGCAATTGAAAGGATTATAGTTTAAATTCACTAATACATCGATGTCACTTAAAATAGTTTTTATGGGAACACCTAATTTTTCGGTTTCCGCCCTAGATGCTCTTTTAAAAAATAAATTTAATCTAGCGTGCGTTTATACTCAGCCACCTAAAAAATCTAAAAGAGGACAAAAAGTTAATTTTTCACCAGTAGAAGAATTTTGTAAAAAAAATCAACTACTTATTAAAAATCCAATAAATTTAAATAATCATAATGAATTTGAAATTTTCAAAAAATTGTCTCCCGATATAGTTATTGTAGTTGCTTATGGAAAATTAATTCCAAAGAATTTTTTGAACATACCTAAATTTGGTTTTATAAATATTCATGCATCCTTACTTCCAAGATGGAGAGGAGCCGCACCAATTCAAAGAGCAATAATAAACGGAGATAAAACGACAGGTATAAGCATAATGAAGATTGAAGAAAAATTGGATAGCGGTCCTGTTTTAGTAACAAAAAAATTGGAATTAAATAATACTGATACTCATGGTCTAGTTGAAAAAAAACTATCAACAATAGGAGCAAATTTGTTAATTGAAAGCCTAAAGATCATTGGGTCTGGTAAAGCAAAGTTTTTAGACCAAGATAAATCTCAAGCCACATATGCCAAAAAAATAGAAAAAAACGAAACAAAAATAAACTGGAATTTGAACGCAGATAAAGTTTTAGGACATATTCATGGTTTAAGCCCGTATCCTGGAGCATGGTTTCAATATAAAGGGGAACGTTTTAAAGTTTTAAAAGCAAAAATATCTTCAAAAATAGGAAAGGCAGGTTTTGTACTTGATGAAAATTTAACAGTAGGATGCAATACAAATTCTATTCAAATTTTAGAACTACAAAGACAGGGAAAAAATAAGCAAACTATGAAAGAATTTTTATTAGGTAACAAAATTAACAAGGATACAAATTTAATTTGATGCAAAGGTATAAAATAAAAATAGAATATGAAGGAACACCATTTGTTGGATGGCAATTTCAAAAAAATGGCCAATCTGTTCAAGAAGTATTACAAAAAGCAATATTCAATTTTACAAGTGAAAAAGTTGCTGTTATTGGAGCTGGAAGAACAGATTCAGGAGTGCACGCTTTAGCACAAGTTGCACACTTTGATTTAAAAAAAAAAATTGATTACAAAAATATTTTACCAGCTATTAACCAAAATATCAGTAACAAAGCAGTAACAGTTTTAAAAATATACAAAACAAATAACAAATTTCATGCACGACATGATGCAAAAAAAAGGACTTATCATTATTCGATTGTTAATAGACCTTCTCCTTTAGCGCTTCAAAAAAATAAAGCTTGGCATATAAGGAAAAAGCTAAGTGTAAATTCTATGCAAAAAGGTGCTAAATTTTTGCAAGGAACTCATGATTTTTCAACTTTTAGGGCAGCGTCTTGTGGTGCTAAATCACCAATCAAAACTATTGAAAAAATTTTAGTAAGAAAAAATAAAGATAAAATTACTTTGGAGTTTACTTCCAGATCGTTTTTACAACAACAAGTTAGATCAATGGTAGGATGTTTAAAGTATTTAGGTGAAGGAAAATGGAATTTAAATGATTTTATAAAATCATTTAAATCAAAAAGTCGGGCAAAGTGTGCTCCTCCCGCACCTGCTTGTGGTCTTTATTTGGTAAAAATTCAATATTAATATTCTAAAAAAGATTTTATATGGTAATCAACACTTTCTTTAAGTGCATTTAAATCATACCCACCTTCTAAAATAGATACAACTTTTCCGTCACAAAGTTCTCTAGATAATGTTAATATTCTTTTTGTTAAAGTATAATAATCTTTTGATCTCAGATTAATTTGTGCAAGAGGATCATCTTTGTGAGCATCAAATCCAGCAGATAATAAAATAAATTCAGGTTTAAATTCTTTTAATTTTTTAAAAATACTTTCATAAGCATTTAAGAATTCATGAGATTGTGTACCGGCACTTAAAGGTATATTTAATATATTATTTTTATTCCCTTTTTCACTCGCAGCACCTGAGCCGGGATAATATGGATATTGATGGGAAGAAATATAAAGAACTTTTTCATTATCATAAAAAATGTCTTGAGTTCCATTGCCATGATGAACATCAAAATCAATAATTGCGACTTTTTTCAATTTATATTTTTCTAATAAATAACAGGCACCTACAGCTATATTGTTATAAACACAAAATCCCATAGCTTTTTGTTTTTCGGCGTGATGTCCTGGTGGTCTTACAGCACAAAAAGCATTTTTGAATTCTTTTTTTATAACACCATCTATACCTGTTAGTATTGATCCAACCGCATCAATGGTTGCCTCCTTGCTTCCAGGTGAAACTATTGTATCCCCATCTAAAAAATTTAAACCTTGTTTTGGAAAAGATTCTTTAATTGTATTTAGGTAATTTGTATCATGAGCATACTCAAGATACTTAAGATTGAATTTTACAGGTTTTTTCCATATTAGATTTTTAGAATTTATTTTTTTTAGATGTTCAATAACAACAGTTACACGATCTGCTCTTTCAGGATGACCTTGGCCAGTATTGTGATTCAAATAAGAGTCGGTTGTTACAATACAAGTTTTCATTACAAATATTATTATTCCCCAATAGTATCTTTTCTTATCTTAAACCACTCTTCTTTTGAAGTTGTTATAGTTCTTTTTTTTATTACTTCCTCATTACTTTTAACTTTTTGAGCCAATAGTATTTGATGATTTCTCAAATGTGGAATAATGAAACCAGTATTTTTTATTAATTCAAATAAAATATTTTTTAAACTTTTTTTAATTTTATGTTTTTTTATAGAATTATTTTTACTATCTATAAAATAATCGCCTTGTTTTCTATCAAAGTATTCGTGTTCAATAATTTTATATCCACAACGATTTAACATAAATTCAAGTTCTTCTTTACTAAATTCTTTATGATGTGGTCGGTGATTTCCCCTGTATACCATAGAAGATAAAACAGGATGAACATTTGGGCTTCTTCCTTTTCTTAACATATCAGCTACATATAAAAAGTTAGTTATATTGTCTGTTGTAATTAATAGAAATCCATTAATTTTTAGAGATTTATTTATTTGATCTAAACAATAAATGGGATCGACCAAGTGTTCAATTGTGTCCAGTAAAAAACAAATATCAAAATCTTTTACTTCCCAGTTAACAATTTTTTTTGCATCTGGAAATTGGGGGTCAATTTCTGTATCAATGCACCTAACATTATATTCTTTCATTTTTTCTATAAATTTTTTATCTATATCAAGTCCAACGGCACAGTATTCAGATATATTTTCAAAAATCATATTACTCATCTTTACCATGTTTCCAGGATATGCTCCGATATCTAAAATTTTTAATTTCTTTGAATTTTTTTCTTTTACTTTTTCTAAGTAAAGAAAAACTTTATAGAATCTTATAAAGTTTGATATAAAACTATGTTTTCCTTTAAAGGCAGGTCTCAAATCTGATTCATTAATCTCCCATTGATACGGTTTGTAATTTAAGACAAATTCTTTATATTTTTTATTTTTCATTTAAAGTAATTTTCTAAAATTCTTAGATATATATTGCTTAGTTTTTTAAGATCAGAAATTGGTACAGATTCATTTACTTTATGCATAGTTTTTCCAACAAGGCCAAATTCTAAACAAGGTGCTATTTTCCTAATAAATCTAGCATCCGAAGTTCCGCCCGCAGTAGATAATTTAGGTTTAATTTTAGTAATTTTTTTAATTGTGTTTTGAATCATATATGTTGTTTTGTTTGGTTTTGTCAAAAAAGATTCACCTGAAATTTCATATTTTATATTAAATTTGCATTTAGCTTTTGTTGTTATAGATCTAAATACTGTATTTAATTTTCTTTTTAAAGAACTAGAAGAATGTTTGTCGTTAAACCTAATATTAAATACCGCTTTAGCTGATCCCGGAATCACGTTGTCAGCATAGTTATCAATGTTAATTTTTGTTATTTCTAAATTAGATGGTTGAAAATTTTTTGTTCCTTTGTCTAATTTCATTTCCTTTATTTTTTTTAAAATTTTGACCATTGCGTTTGATGGATTGTTGGCTCTATGTGGATAAGCCACATGTCCTTGTGTGCCAATTATAGTTAATCTTCCAGTAATACTTCCTCTTCTTCCAATTTTTATCATTTCTCCTAACCTATTAGGATTTGTAGGTTCTCCTACTAAGCAAAAGTTAATTTTCTCTTTTTTTCTTTTTAAATATTTAACAACTTTTTTTGTTCCGTTAATTGCTAAACCTTCTTCATCCCCTGTAATTAATAAACTTATAGAACCTTTGAATTTTTTATTTTTTATTTTAAATTTGCTTACTGCAGCTACAAAACAGGCTATTGAAGCTTTCATGTCATTGGCCCCTCTGCCAATTAATTTATTATTTTTTACAGTTGGTTTAAAAGGGTTTACGCTCCATTCATTTATATTTCCTGGAGGAACTACATCTGTATGGCCCGCATAACAAAAATTAGGTTTTGATTTTCCAAGTTTTGCATATAAATTTTTGATATTTTTAAAATTTATTATTTGGCATTTAAAACCAAGAGATCTTAATTTTTTTGCCAAAAGGTTTATTGTTCCTGCGTCTTTTGGTGTGACGCTGGGTCTACGAATCAATTCTTTTGCTAACTTTAGTTCACTGATTGGCATGAGTTTTTAGTCTCTCAACAAATCATTAATTGAGGTTTTACTTCTTGTTTTTTCGTCCACTTTTTTTACAATTACTACACAATATAATGATGGTCCCTCAGGATTATTTTTGCTTGGCATTGTTCCTGGTACCACTACAGAGTAATTCGGAACTTTTCCATAATGTATTTGACCCGTTGCTCTATCAAAAATTCGTGTTGATGCTCCTATATAAACTCCCATAGATAACACTGATCCTTTTCCAACAATAACTCCCTCAGCTATTTCTGCTCTAGCTCCCACAAAACATTCATCTTCAATGATAGTAGGATTTGCTTGCATAGGTTCTAATACTCCACCAATTCCAGCACCGCCTGATATATGGCAATTTCTTCCAACTTGTGCACAAGATCCTACAGACGCCCATGTATCAATCATACTTCCTTGATCTACATAAGCTCCAACGTTTACAAACGAAGGCATTAATACAACATTCTTTGAAATGTACGCTCCTTTTCTTACAACACCATTAGGAACATATCTAAAACCTTCTTTAATAAATCTTTTTTCATTCCATTTATGAGTTTTACCTTCTACTTTATCAAACCAAGCAGCATAGGGGCCTTTAGAAATTTTCATTTTATTAACTCTAAAGCTTAATAAAATTGCTTTTTTAATCCATTGATTAACAATCCACTCATCATTTTTCTTTTCCGCAACTCTTATTTTACCCGAATCTAACAAGTCTATAGTTTTACTAATAGAATTTAATATTTTTCTACTAGATTTAGAATTTATTTGACTTTTGTTATTCCAAGCTTCATTTATTATTTTTTCAAAAGAATTTATATTCATCACGTAGCTCTTACTAAGTTAATTTTTTTTAAAAATTCAGATAAATTATTTGTTTTATAATTTACAAATTTACTATCTGAAAATTTGCTTGCCCATGGTTCTTCATTTTTTATCCAGACTGTTTTCATACCCATTTCATATGCTGGTTTTAAATTTCTTGCAATATCTTCAACAAATACACATAATTTTGGGTCAATTTTATGTTTTTCTATCAATTTATTATAAGGTTTCACAGATGGTTTTGGAACAAATTCTGAATCAACAATATCAAAAATATCATCAAAATATTCATCTATGCCAATTTTTTGAGTTATGTTTATTGCATGTTTTTTTGAGCCATTTGTAAATATGATTTTTTTTCCATCAAGTTTTTTAAGTTCCTCTCCAAGCTGTATATCTTTTTTAAGAAAATCTATATTTATATCGTGGACAAAATCCAGAAATTCATTTGGGTCTATTTTGTGATTTTTAATCATGCCGTTCAAGGTTGTGTTATATTCATGAAAATAATTTTTTTGAATTTTTTTAGCTTCCTCTATAGTGACGTTTAGTTTTTCTGATATGTATTTTGACATTTTCTTATCCACTTGTTCAAAAACTTTAGTTTTTCCTGAATACAAAGTGTTATCTAAATCAAATATCCAAAATTTAATTGATTCAAATTCTTTCATTTTCTTATAAGTGTTCCGGCACCCTTGTCTGAGAATAATTCGAATAAAATTGAATGTGAACTTCTGCCATCAATAATAACAACACCTCTAACTCCATCATTTAATGCTTTAATACAGGTTCTTATTTTTGGTATCATTCCTTCGCTAATCGTTTCGTCATAAATCAATTTTTCCGCATCGGTTGATTTAATTTCAGAAATTAATTTTTTATTTTTGTCATAAACCCCCTCAACATCGGTCATTAACATCAATCTTCTTGATTTTAAGCTTCTAGCCAAAGCTCCTGCAGCAGTATCAGCATTAATGTTATAAGCTTGTTTTTTACTGTCCAACCCCATAGGAGAAACAACAGGTATAAAATTTTCTTTAATTAAATTTTTGATTAGTAGGTCATCAATTTTTGTTGGTTTGCCAACATAACCTAATTCCCTATTTTTTTGTTCTGCATAAATAATGTTATTCTCTCTAATTGTTATTGATTTAGCTAAACATCCTTTTTTTTCTAAAGCAGATACAATTTCTTTGTTGAACTCAATCATTACGTTTTCTACTACTTTTATAACTTTTTCATCAGTTATTCTGAGTCCCATAATAAATTTAGTTTCTATATTTAGCTCATCCAATTTTTTCTTTATTCTGGGTCCTCCACCATGCACTACAATAGGTGTTAGCCCTAGTTTTTTTAAAATTACGATATCATTTATAAAATTATCAAAAAGATCAGGATCCAAAAGAACTCGCCCACCGCACTTTATAACTATTTTTTCTTTTGAATATTTTTTTATGTATTTTTTTATTTCTTCAGTAGGAGGACCATCTTTTGGCCAAAACTCTTTTACTTTACTATCTAAATTTTCAGCTGAGAGCATTTTCTAGACTGTTTTAACTTTTGTTCCTCTCATAATTACCCATTGTTGTGCAATGGTTAATATATTATTTACAGTCCAGTAAACAACCAAACCTGAAGGGAAAGGAGCTAATATAATTGTTAAAAAAATAGGAAAAAACATAAATATTTTTGCCTGTATAGGATCAGGAGGCGTTGGGTTTAATTTTTGTTGAACCCACATACTTAATCCCATCAATATAGGCCAAGCACCAATCATTAAAAAAGTTGGAGGATCCCAAGGAATTAATCCAAATAGATTAAAAATGGAAGTAGGATCTCTTTCAGATAAATCTTTTATCCATCCAAAAAAAGGCTGATGCCTCATTTCCAATGTTACATAAAGCATTTTATAAATCGCGAAGAAAAATGGAATCTGAATTAATACTGGCAAGCATCCAGAAATAGGGTTAACTTTCTCTCTTTTATACAGAGCCATCATATCTTGTTGTAATTTAACTTTGTCGTCTTTATGCAATTCTTTAAGTCTTATAATTTCTGGTTGAAGTATTTTCATTTTTGCCATTGATTTAAATGAATAATTTGCAAGTGGAAAAAATATTAATCTGACCAAAGCAGTAATAATTACGATGGCCCAACCAAAATTACCTGTAAGTTTGAAAAAATAATCAATTACAAAAAATAGTGGTTTTGTAAAGAAATAGAACCAACCCCAGTCGATTGTTAAATCAAATTTTTCTATTCCTAAAGTTTCGGCATAGTTATCAATAACCGCAACTTCCTTTGCTGCTACAAAAGTATTTATACTGTTTGAAATAGAATTACCTGGATTAAGAATTTTTGCTTCTTTTATTATATAATTTGCTCTGTACTTTTGATTTTTAGCAACAAATTCAGCCTTAAATTCTTTTCCTTTTTCCGGAACTATCGCAGTTAACCAATACTTGTCGGTAATACCAAGCCAACCTTTTGAGCTATTAATACTGAATTTTTCTTTTTCAATATCATCATAATCTTTTTCCTGTAGCTCATCTCCAAATACTCCAAGAAAACCTTCGTGTAAAATATATATTTTCATCCCCTCGGGTATTCCTCTTCTAGTTATTTGTGCGTACGGATAAAATTGGTAAGCTTTGTTTGATTTATTTTTAATATTTTGAGTAATTTTAAATAAAAATTTATTATCTATTTCAATTTTTTTTGTAAAAATTAAACCGTTTCCATTATTCCATTCTAATGTAACAGGATTATTTGGTGTTAGAGTATTATTTCCTTTAACTTCCCAGATCGTGTCAAGCAAAGGAAGTTTTACTTTTTCATCTCCACTTGCCGCCCAACCGCTTTCAACGAAATATTCTCTTGATGAATTTTTTGGACTTAAAAAAACAACTTTATCTTTACCGTTCAGTTCCTCATTATAATTTTTAAAAATGATATCATCTATTATTGCACCTTCTAATGATATTGAACCTTTAATATTTTCATTTTCAATTTTAATTCTTTTTGTTTTATTGACTATCTCATCTCTTGTTATCTCACTTTCAACCTTTTTGCTATCGTCATCAACAGAGGGGGAATTTTTTTCCTCCATTTTTGTTATTTCATTATTAGAATTTGTTTGATCAACAATTGGAGCTTCAAAGAAGACAGCCCAAACAATTAAAACCATAGTAGAAAGTATAATTGCCAATAAGACGTTTTTAAATTCCATTTACTTTCTCCGTTTTTTTAAGTTAGGAACAGGATCGTAGCCACTTCTTCCACCAAAAATTTTAATGGGATGGCATCTTAAAATTCTTTTTAATCCTAAGAAAGAACCTTTAAAAGGACCGTAAAGTTTCAATGAGTCTATAAAATATTCCGAGCATGTAGGAAGGTACCTACAATTAGAAGGAAAATAAGGTGATATAAAATATTTATAAAATTTAATTACTAAGATAAAAAAATTATTTATAAATTTCATAGTTATATACTCTTTTGATTAATTTTTTTAAAAGTTTCATTTACTTCATTTAAAACATTTATAAATTTATCTTTGTATACATTATTTTTACCAAAAATTACATAAGTGTAATTTAAGTCTATTATTTTACTTTCTCTGCAAATCTTCTGAACAGCGTACTTTAGTTTTCTTTTTATCTTATTTCTTATTACAGCATTTCCAGTTTTTTTCTTCATAACAAAGCTTATATTTAAATACTTATTAATATTTTCTGAATTTTTATTAAAATAAATTGTAAAATATTTTGTGTTTATTCTTTTTTTTTTTAAAATTTTTAAAAATTCCTTGTTTTGATTTAAACTCTTAAATTTTATCATTTCACGAATGTAGTTTAGGTGGATATTTTTTTTCTTCCTTTTGATCTTCTTCTTGCCAGCGTCTTTCTGCCACCCTTTGTTTTCATTCTAGATCTGAATCCGTGTCTTCTTTTTCTTACAATTCGGCTTGGTTGGTAGGTTCTTTTCATAAAATTTATTTAGTTGTTCTTAAAATTTTTTGATATTTATAGGTAATAAGCACATATAAGTACAGATAAAAATCAATTTATGAATTTAAACTCTTTAAATCTTAAACTTCTTCTAGGGGCAACTTATTTAGCTATTTTTTCAATTGGCTTATATTTTTTATTTTCAGTCATCGATATTAAAGATTTGATGAGCTATGAATTTATTAGATCGCACAAGGATATCATTTTGAAATACAAAAATGACAACTTCTTGTTCTTAACAATTATTTTTTTTATTTTTTCAATAATTTGGGTTTTGCTATTGGGTTTTGCCATGCCTTTATTAATATTTTCAGGTTTTGTGTTTGGAAAGTGGTGGGGTATAACAATTGTTTTAACATCCACAACAATCGGCGCAACATTATTATACATATTGTCAGGATTTTTTTTTCGGCAAATGATACAAGAAAAATTAGCTCCAAAATTTTCTAAATTAAAAGAATTTTTTAATAAAAATGATATAGTTTATTTTATGACTTTTAGGTTTGTTGGAGGAGGAGGGGTACCTTATGCTGTACAAAATGTACTTCCTGTATTATTTAATATGTCATTGAAAAATTATATTGTCGCAACTTTTATTGGCAGCATGCCATCAATGTTTGTTACCGTTTCTCTTGGAAATGGAATTGAACAGGTTATTGATCAAAATCAAGAACTAAGTATCTCAACTGTATTGTTCTCTCCCGAAATATATATTCCAATAATGGCATTCTTTATTATTTTATTTTTAGCATTTGTAATTAAAAAAATTTATTTTAGGACATAAAAAATTTATGAAACGTAAATATTTAGATAAAATAAAAAAGTTAGAATCTGCGCCAAAAAAAATAAATCTTTTTTCTCAAAAGGAGATAGAACAAATCGAAGACTTGTATAAGATACTTCCCGAAACAGTTTTTAACAAAAAACAAAATGTTAGAAAAAAAGGTTGGTTACCAAATTACAATAAAGAATTGGATAAAATATATATCGAAAAAATAAATGAAGCCATAGGTGATTTTAAATTTGATACTTTAAAATCTGAATCTGGCGAAGACTACTATGGTCTTTATCACGAAAGTTTTTCACCTCTCAAAGTACATGTTGATTCAGGATTTAAAGAAGATGATATTATTTATAAGCAAATAATTACTCCTTTGAGTCCTATTGGGGATACAATTTTTTTTACGAAAAGATGGTATGGACCATCTACGACATTTACTAACGATCCAGAAGAATTAAATTTTAAACCAAAACCAGGTCAAAATGAGAGATCAAACAAACATTTGGGCGATAAGGAATTTGACAAGGAAATTCATAAAAAATATTTATCTCATATAGATATTAATAATTTAAAAGGTCTCGAGGTAGAATATATATATCCTTGGAAGATTGGAGAAACTCTTATTGTTGACAGGAGTCATATTCATTGTGCATCTTCAAGAATTAGTGGTAAAAAATTAGGTTTAACCACTTTTACTAAAAAATGATTAAAATTGTTCTTTCTAAAATAATATCAATTTTTTCAAAAATTTTTATAAAATTAAAATTGAATTCAAGAATAGTTAATCAGCTCAACAGACTACGCTCAGAATCTCATAGTGTTGATGACCATAGAAATATTATTTCAAAATTAATTGAAAAAAGAAAATTGATAGCATTAGATGTTGGAGCGCAAGATGGTTTTTTTAATGGATCTATATTTTCCAAAAAATACAATCAATTTTTTGATCCTGTATTAGTTGAGCCAATACCAAGCGAGGCAGAAAAATTAGTTAAACAAAATTATAAAGTGATTTCAAACGGGCTTTGGAGCACACCTTGTGAAAAAAAACTTTATGTTTTAGGAAATCGTCCTGGGAGTTCATCAATGTATGTGCCTGATAAAAATGCATTTAGTTTATATGGGTTTAAAAAGAAGAATTTTTCATTATTTGATGTTACTGATGAAATTCAAATTAATTGCACAACAATTAAAGAAAGCTTACAAAAATTTGAGATAAATAATTTAGATTTTTTAAAAATCGATACACAAGGTTCTGAATTGGAAATATTAAAAGGTCTAGGAGAATATTTTCCGTTAATGATGAAAATAGAAGTTCAAATAATACCAATGTACAAAAATGTTCCTAGTTGGACCGAACTACTAAATTATTTATATAAAAAGAATTATATGTTGTGTGAATGGATAGAAATAGGTAAACATTCAACCAGAACACCAGCTGAAATGGATATGATTTTTATTCCAAATTATTTGAATGAATCTGGGAAAAAAACAATTTTATCTAGAGAGAAAGAATTTATTTCTCTCATGCTAATTTTTGGCCACATTAAATTATTACAAGAAATATCTATGAAGTTGAATTTTTCTCTTAATTTAGAATTGAAAAAAATTAAAGATACATTTTTTCATTAATGAAAACTTTTGAATGGATAATTGTTGGCGGCGGCGTGGCAGGTATAGCTTTATCTGAAATATTAACAAGACAAGGTCATACCGTAGCTTTAATTGAAAAAAATAATCAATTAGCATCAGAAACTACAAAAGAATTTCATGAATGGGTTCACACAGGATCCTTGTATACTTTAGTAAAAGATAAGATGAATACACTGAAATATGTTTTGGGTTCTCTTGATGATCTTTTAGAATTTTATTCATCTTTCTCTAGAATGAATATAAAGCCATCAGAAGATGGTTTAAAAATTGAAAAAAATGATAAGGGATGGTTTAATTCAAATTATATAAATTTTAAATATAGGTTAAAAAATAGAAAATTTATATTTCCTTGGTTGTTTTCAGTTGCCAGATCAATAGCGTTAATAGATAGAATTCACAAACATGATTGGTTGCGTCGTCGTGCTGGAATTTTGGAAAGCCTAACTGCAAAGTATCATTTGCCAATTATTAAAAATTTAATAAAAATTATATTAAGTAGAAAAAAATTCTTTAAAATTAAAACAACAGATTTTACTACTAATTCAAGATATTTATTGAGGGACATGATAGCTACTTCAATAAATAACGGTTTAGAAATTTTTACAAATAATGAATTACTTGAAATAAAGAATATAGATGAAAATGTGGTGGCCAAGTGCAATAATGGAACTTTTCAAAGCAAAAATATGGTTGTTTGTTTAGGTGCGGGTATTGAAAAATTTAGCAATTTTAAAATTAAAAAAAGTTTTGCACCTATCGCGGTAGTAAAAAATATAGAATCAAAAACAGAATCTTTTGTTGAGCTAGACTGTTTTAAAAAAAATTGTATCAATATTGTTACTAAAAAAAATTCATTTGGCCTAGTAGGTGGCATAAGTTTGAGCAAGAGGGATGAAGTTGAAAAATATTTTGATTTTATGATTAATGAACATAAAAAACAAAATCCTCAAATGGAAATTATAAAAAAATATATTGGTATTAAAAATGAAGTATCCGTAAACAAAGAAAATAGAAATTATTTATTTCATATTGATCCAGTTGCTAAATATAAAAATGTATGGTCAGTTATTCCAGGTAAATTTACTTTAGCATTTAGTTTGGCGCCAGAGTTTTATAGGATAGTATATAAAAAAAATCCAAGAAAATTTTTTCGTACTCTTCCAGATGATGGAAAATTTTCACATTTAGTGGCAGATACCATTTGGGAGGATTCGCAGAATTAGAAAATATTAATATGGGTACAATTAAACTTCCAAAAAAATCAATTAAATTTTTTAAAACTAATCAGAATAAAATATTTAAATCTGGTAAACTTGCGGAAGGACCATGGAACAGTAAACTTTCGGAAAAAATAAAAAGTATAACAAACTCTAAAAATGCAATTCCAGTCAATTCGAATGGTAGCGGGTTAACGGCTCTCTTACTAATTTACAAGGAATACTATGGAAGAACCGACATAATGATACAGTCGAATACAATGTATGGAGTAAAAGTAATTACAAAAACAGCAGGATATAATCTTGTTGATTATATTGATTGTAGACTTGAGACATTAATGCCGAATTTTGAAGATTTAAAAAAAGCAGTTGATCATTATAACAATAAAACTGAAAAATTAGTTATCATGCTAAGTGACATTGGAGGAATAATTAATCCAGATATTAAAAAAATTTCAGAATTTTGCAAAGAAAAAAATATTATTTTAATAGAAGATAGCGCTCATAGTTTTGGCTCAACACTAAATAATAAATTTTCAGGTACATTTGGGAATGCAGGAGTATATTCTTATTATTCTACCAAAGCGATTTTTGCTGGAGAAGGAGGAATAGTAGTTACCAATGATAATAATCTTGCTGAGTTGATAAAAGATTTTATTGCATACGATCGATTTAAACAAAAAATGGAAATTGGTTGCAACTTTAGACTAGCAGAATTGCAGGCTTTGATGATTTATTCAGTGGTTAAGGAATATAGAGAAATAATAAAAAATAAATCGAAAATAGCTAATAAATATTCTAAAATTTGTGACAAACTTAAAATTAAGTATATATCTCAAAAAACTGATATTATTACCGGAAATTATTATAAATTTATTCTAATTTCTCCAAATAAAAAAATTTCTGAATTGTTACCAAAGGTTAAAACTATAACTTCGAAAGTTTATGATTATTCTCTTGGGAATAGCACGCAGATTCCTTCGCAACATCTATGCTTGCCTATATGGTATAATTTGGAAAAATCTATATCTAATAAAGTTGTTAAAGAATTATTATTATCAAAATAAATCTAAATAGCGAAGTTCACAATTAGAATTGAATTCATGACCTCTTACTTACCATGTTGATGCTCTACTAAATAAGCCATATGAGCTCCCGTAAAATTAGAAATATCAAAAAGAGAGTTTTTAGTTAAGCAAGAAATTGCCATATTATTTAAGTAACTTGACAATAGAGCAAACAACAAAGTAAAAGCTAATATCAATTAATGGAAAATTTATGGGCATACATTACGACTATAAATCAAAACGTGGTGAAAGAGCTATGTTGAAAGAAGCAAAGAGAAAAGCGAGACTTGCTCAACGTAGAGCTAAAAGACTTTTGTCTTCTGGAACTCAGGATCAGGATAAAGAAGAAATCAAGACGCATGATATTAAAAAAACAATTACTTTAGATGATTTAACAAATCCAGGTCAAAAATAAGAAATGAATGCAAATAAATCTAAAAAAAGAACAAAGAAAAAAAAGAATTGAAAGATCATTAAAAAATAATCTTAAAAAAAGAAAAATTTTTCAAAAAAAATATAACAGAGAAGTATTAAATAACAAATGAGCGTTTTATCAGATCGTTGGATTAAAAAAATGGCTCTAGAAAAAGAAATGATAACCCCTTTTGTATCTGAGCAGAAAAAAAATAAAGTAATATCTTATGGCCTATCTTCTTTTGGTTATGATGCGAGAGTTTCTGATGAATTTAAAATTTTTACAGACGTTGACTCTGCAGTTGTTGATCCTAAAAATTTCAAAAATAACAGCTTTGTATCAAGAAAAGTCAATGAATGTATTATTCCACCCAACTCTTTTGCACTAGCAAGTACTATAGAGTATTTTAAAATACCAAAAGATATTTTGGTTATATGTTTAGGCAAATCAACTTACGCAAGATGTGGAATAATAGTTAATGTTACACCGCTTGAACCAGGTTGGGAAGGCCATGTGACGCTTGAATTTTCCAACACAACACCTCTGCCCGCAAAAATTTATGCTAACGAGGGAGCGGCCCAATTTGTTTTTTTAAAAGGAAATGAAGAACCAAGCATTACTTATGAAAAAAGGGAAGGGAAATATATGAAACAAACTGGCGTAACTTTACCTAAAGTGTAACTTAAATATTAATGGAAAAATTGGAAATTAAAGGTGGAAGAAAAATATCTGGGACAATTCCAATATCTGGATCAAAAAACGCAACTTTACCAATACTAGCCGCAACAATATTAACCGATAAAAAAATTATCATAAAAAACATACCAATTGTTCGCGATGTTCAAACGATGGCATTACTTTTGAGTACTATTGGATCAAATGTTAAATTAAGCCAAAAGAATAAAAAAATTGAAATAATTAACAATAATAAACTAAAAACATTTGCCCCTTATAATTTACTTAAGACCATGCGAGCAGGAATTTTGGTTTTGGGCCCACTACTGGCGAAATATGGTGTGGCGAAAGTTTCTTTACCAGGAGGATGTTCTATAGGGTCAAGACCAATAGATTTACATTTAAATGCACTTAAAAAGATGGGAGCGAGAATCAAAGTAAAAAATGGATATATTATTGCGTCAGCAAAAAAAGGTTTAAGGGGGTGTTTAATAAAATTTCCAAAAATATCGGTAGGAGCAACAGAAAACATATTAATAGCAGCTTGCTTTTCAAAAGGTATTACTAAATTAAGAAATTGTGCAACAGAACCTGAGATTAAAGATTTAATTCAATTTTTAAAAAAAATTGGTTGCAGAATTATACAATCTGGAAAAAGAAGCATAAATGTGATTGGTGTAAAAAAATTAAAATCAGCAACGCATAAAGTTATTTTTGATAGAATAGAAGCAGGGACCTATATTATTGCGGCTGCATTAACTAATGGTAGAGCAAAAATTACTGATATTGATCCAAAAATTATTTCTACAGAAATTAACTTACTAAACAAAATGAAAGTTAAAATAATTAAGAAAAAAAATCATATAATTGTATTTGGTTCAAAAAAAATAAAGAGTATTAATGTTACAACAAAACCATATCCAGGTTTTCCAACTGATTTACAAGCTCAATTAATGGTTCTTATGACAATGGCAAACGGAATTTCAACGATAAAGGAAAATATTTTTGAAAATCGCTTCATGCACGTTTCTGAGTTAAGAAGAATGGGTGCACATATTCAAATTTTTGGCAATAAGGCAAAAATTTATGGTAAAAGTAAACTTTATGGAGCAGAAATAATGGCCACAGATTTAAGAGCTTCGGTTTGTTTAGTACTTGCTGGGTTAGTTGCAAAAGAAAAAACAATTTTAAATAGAATCTATCATTTAGATAGGGGATATGAAAAAATAGAAAAAAATTGTCAAATTGTGGTGCAAAAATTAGAAGATTAAAATAATAATTATTAAAAGGGGTTAATTTCAAAATATAATTGGATGTTGAAATTTGGTATTTTTTTTTATAAAAACTGCGAAAGGATTAAAAATTGGCAAAACAAGATTTTTTAGAATATAAAGGTGAAGTAAAAGAGCTATTACCTAATGCAATGTTTAGAGTTAAGCTTGAAAACAATCATGAAATCTTAGCACATACCGCTGGAAAATTAAAAAAAAATAGAATAAGAATATTGACCGGCGATAATGTTTTAGTTCAAATTACTCCTTACGATCTAACTAAAGGAAGAATAATTTATCGGTTTTAATTAGGCCAGGTAGCTCAGTCGGTAGAGCAGAGCCCTGAAAAGGCTTGTGTCGGCGGTTCGATTCCGTCCCTGGCCACCACGTTTTGGCTATCTTTGAACTTGACATATGTATTCAAAATCTATTAAAGAGGTTTTGTTGTAGATAAACTGCAACACATTATTAACAAACAAGGAACGAGTAAATGAGTCTTAAAGGAAAAGTAAAATGGTTTAATGGAAAAAAAGGTTATGGTTTCATTGAACGTGAAGATAAAGAAAAAGATGTTTTTGTTCATCACACAGCAGTAAGAGCTGCTGGCTTAAAATATCTTAATGAAGGCGATGAACTAACATTTGAAGTTGAGAACGGCGAAAAAGGTCCTTCCGCAGTAAATCTGCAAAAAGCTTAATCGTATTTCAATAAATTTCATAAAATTTGGGGCAGAACTTATTAATATTTAATTTGAACTGCCCCAATAAAATTTGTTGTTAGATTGACTATCAATGAATTTATAATAAACAAAGAAAGGTAATAACATGAGTATCAAAGGAAAAGTAAAATGGTTTAACCCACAAAAGGGTTATGGTTTTATTGAACGAGATGACAAAGAAAAAGATGTTTTCGTTCATTCTTCTGCAGCCCAAGCAGCAAGCTTGGAATTAAATGAAGGGGACCAATTAACATTTGATGTTGAGACAGGTCAAAAAGGTCCTTCCGCAGTTAACTTACAAAAAGTTTAATTGTATACAATCTATTGTTGCAAAGTAGAAAAAATATGTTACTTTGCAGCAATGATTGAAAATTTAAAAATC
Organism: uncultured Pelagibacteraceae bacterium; assembly: GCA_902567785.1. GTDB lineage: Bacteria > Pseudomonadota > Alphaproteobacteria > Pelagibacterales > Pelagibacteraceae > AG-414-E02. The sequence continues at coordinate 88,721 of CACFOR010000004.1, forward strand.
ATAAACATTCTAAATGCAAAACACCATTTTGCACATGCTAGGCTATTGCTTAGCTAAATCATTACATATTTAAAATACAAATTTATTAACAAATAATATAAAAAGGAGTTATGCAGCAGTAGCTCAGTTGGTTAGAGCACTAGTTTGTGGAACTAGGGGTCGGTGGTTCGAATCCACCCTGCTGTACCAAAATAATGAGTAAAGAAAAAAATCTTAAACCCTCAAAGGAATTACCTTTAGGTTTTGTAGATAGACAGGAAAAAGAATTATTAATCCGAGATTTTATAATTTCTAATATTAAAGAGGTTATGACTAAGTACGGATTTCAATATCTCGAGACACCAAGTTTTGAGTATACGGATAGTATTGGAAAATTTTTGCCTGACAAAGAAAGACCAGACCAAGGAGTGTTTTCTTTCAAAGATGAAAATAAATGGTTATCACTTCGATATGACCTTACTGCTCCTTTAGCAAGGTACGTTGCAAAAAACTACCTAGAGATACCTAAACCTTTTAAACGTTATCAACTAGGAACTGTATGGAGAAACGAAAAACCAGGACCCGGGAGATTTAGAGAGTTTTTGCAATTTGATGCAGATTATGTAGGGACAAAAAGTTTACAATCTGATGCTGAACTTTGTGTATTAATATCAGAGATATTAGAAAAATGTGGATTAGATAAAAAAGATTATACTGTCAAGATTTCTTCTAGAAAATTCACTGATAAACTCTTTGGGCAATTAAAAATTAAAACAAAAGAGCAAATATCAACTACTTTACGTGCTCTTGATAAGATCGATAGACTTGGGTGGGAAGAGGCAAAGAAACTTCTTCGAGAAGGCAGAAAAGACAAATCTGGAGATTACACAAAGGGTGCAAATCTTAATAATGATCAGATAAAAATAATTGAAAATGCTTTAAAAAGCAAAACATCTGATAGTGAAGATGTTTTAGAAATTATCAAAATATTTAAAGATTATAATTTTGAAAATTATAAATTTGATCCATCGGTGATAAGAGGTTTGGAATATTATACAGGTCCTATTTTTGAGGTTAATTTAAATTTTCAGGTAAAGAATTCAAAAGGACAAGCTATTCAATTTGGTTCAATAGGGGGAGGCGGAAGATACGATAATCTTGTAAGCAATTTTGGAAATTTTGATTGTCCCGCAACAGGAATATCAATCGGTCTTGATAGACTAGTGTTTGCTTTAATGCAAAAAAAAGATTTTAAAATAAATAATACTCGACCTGTCGTTATATGTGTTTTTGATAAAAACAAAAACAAAGAATATGTTGGTATATTAAAAAAACTTAGAACATCAAATATCAGTTCTGAGATTTATCCAGGTGAAGGTAAGTTAAAAAAACAAATGGAGTATGCAAACAAAATAGGTTCTCCAGCTGTTATTTTGTATGGTGATGATGAAATAAAATCTGGGAAAGTTACTTTAAAAAATCTCAAATCAGGCAAAGAATCTTCCATTAAGATTGAAAGTTTAAGCGATGAAATCAAAAAAATACTCTGAAAATATAATAAAAGTTTTTAAGAAGGGTGGTTTTGTTTTATCAGAACCAGATGTTCTTTTAGATTCAGATTACATTATTCAAAGGTCAGGTGAAAATTTTAGAAAACTAATGCTTACTTTTGAGGATGACAGCGGGAAAAGTATTTGTTTGCGACCAGATTTAACCGTTGCTTCATGTATAAAATATTTAAAAGATAATTCTAAATCAAATTCAAAAATTTTTTATTCGGGCCAAGCCTACAGAAGATCAAATAATCCAAAGGACAAGGTTATTCATGATCAGTTGGGAATAGAGATTTTAGGTTCTAAGAATAAATTTACTGATGATTTAAAAGTTTTAAAAACAATTGCAAGTTCAATTGAAAAAATAAAAATAAAAAATACATCGATTAAGGTGAGTGATGTAAGTTTATTTCAAAAGTTAATAGAGTCTTTGACAATTCCAGAAAGATGGAAGATGAGATTAAAAAGGCACTTTTGGAGACCTCAATATTTTGATGATTTGCTTAAAAGACTTGAAACTAACTCCGATGTGGATCCAGTGTCAGTTGAGTTAGATAAAAAAAGATTTGCAGAGATGAAAAATCTTGATCAAAACAAAGAAATTGCAAGTCGTAAAGTTTCTGAAATTTTGTCTAGATTTGATAGAAAAATCAAAGACCCAAGATTATTTAAAGAAAATAAAAAAATCGTCAAAATTATTAGAGAGTATTTAAAAATTAATTGTCCCATTGATCAACTAGAAGAAATTTTAAAAAGTTTTGCCAAAAAAAATAAATTAAATAATAGTGTTTTTAAAGATTTATCAACTATAAAAAAACTATCAAAAATAAATTCAAAAACTATTTTTTCAACAAATTTTGGACGAGATATAGAATATTATACCGGAATAGTTTTTGAAATATATAACTCATCAAAAAAAGAGATAGCAAGAGGTGGAAGATATGATGGTTTATTAAAAAGTCTTGGATCTAAACAAAATATTTCAGCAGTTGGAGCTGCAATTAATTTAAACAACTTATAAATATGAAAAATTTAATAACCATAGGTTTGCCAAGTAAAGGAAGATTAAAAGAAGACTCAATAAGTTTTTTTGAAAAAAATAATCTTAAACCAACGTCTAATGGAGGTGAAAGAAATTATTTTGCTCAAATAGAGAATTTACCTAATTCAAAAATTATTTATTTACACGCCAAAGAGATAATTCAAAGACTTGGCGATGGAACAATTGATATAGGAATATCTGGCCTAGACCTATTACAAGAATCGTCTATCAATCTTCAGAAAAAAATTGAAATTAAAAGAAAACTAGATTTTGGTGTTGCTGAAGTAGTAGTAGCTATTCCTAATGACTGGATAGATGTTCAGACAGTAGCAGATCTAGAAGAGGTTTCTTTTGATTTTAGAGACAGAAAAAATACTAGATTAAGAGTTGCTACAAAGTATCCAAATTTAACTAATAATTTTCTATTCTCAAAGGGAATCACTCAATACAAACTTGTGGCAAGTCTTGGTGCGACAGAAACCTATCCATTCATTGGTTCATCTGAAATTATTACAGATATAACTTCGACAGGAAAAACTTTAAAGGATAATAATCTTAGAGTTCTTAAGGATGGATGTATTTTAAGTTCTCAGGCATGTTTATTGATTTCAAAAAAAAAGGCCGCAACTTTGCGACCTTTTTTAAATTCATTAATTTAATTGGGTTACATTCCCATGCCACCCATTCCTCCCATGCCACCCATTCCGCCACCTGGAGGCATAGCGGGACCAGAATCTTTTTCTTCTGGCTTATCAGCTACCATAGCTTCTGTTGTAATTAATAATCCTGCAATTGAAGCAGCATCTTGTAATGCTGTTCTTACAACTTTAGTTGGATCTATAATTCCTTTAGAAAACATATCGCAATACTCTTCGTTTTGAGCATCGTAACCTTGCGTTGCTTTTTTTCCTTCTAAAAGTTTTCCAACTATTACCGAACCATCGACTCCTGCATTTGTAGTTATTTGTCTTATAGGGGCTTCCAAAGCTTTTCTAACAATATCTATCCCAGCTTTTTGATCAGCACCTTTTGATTTTAATTTATCTAAATCTTGAGCAGCATAAAGTAAAGCGCAACCACCACCAACAACGACACCTTCTTCTACCGCTGCCCTTGTGGCGTTAAGTGCATCTTCTACCCTATCTTTTCTTTCTTTTACTTCTACTTCTGTTGCACCACCAACTTTTATTACCGCAACTCCACCTGCTAGTTTAGCCAATCTTTCTTGAAGTTTTTCTTTATCGTAGTCAGAAGTTGTTTCTCCAATTTGTTGTCTGATCTGATTACATCTAGCTTCAATATCAGATTTTTTTCCAGATCCAGCAACAATTGTACTATTGTCCTTATCTACTTTTACTTTTTTGCAAGAACCAAGATCAGTTATTTTAACATTTTCTAATTTTATACCTAGATCTTCAGAGATTACTTGTCCACCAGTTAATATTGCAATGTCTTCAAGCATAGATTTTCTTCTATCGCCAAATCCCGGAGCTTTTACCGCAACAACTTTTAATCCTCCTCTTAATTTATTTACTACTAGAGTTGCTAAAGCTTCACCTTCAACATCTTCTGAAATTATCATTAATGGCCTTCCCGCTTGAACCACAGATTCTAATAGTGGTACTATTGTTTGCAGGTTTGCCAATTTTTTTTCATGTAACAAAATTAGAGGATTTTCTAATTCGGTTGTCATTTTGTCTGCATTTGTAATAAAATAAGGAGAAAGATATCCTCTATCAAATTGCATTCCTTCTACGACATCCAATTCTGTTTCAAGGCCTTTAGCTTCTTCAACAGTAATTACCCCTTCATTACCTACTTTTTGCATAGCTTTAGAAATCATATCTCCAATTTCTTTTTCTCCATTAGCAGAAATAGTTCCTACTTGAGCAACTTCATCATTTGTTTTTACTTTTTTTGAAGATGATTTTAATTTTTCAATTACATGTGCTACCGCGCTGTCTAATCCTCGTTTAACATCCATTGGATTCATTCCAGCGGTAACGTACTTAATTCCTTCTCTTACTATAGATTGAGCTAAAATAGTAGCTGTTGTAGTTCCGTCTCCAGCTTCATCGTTAGTTTTGCTAGCTACCTCTTTAACCATTTGGGCACCCATATTTTCAAACTTGTCTTGAAGTTCAATTTCTTTAGCTACAGTAACCCCATCTTTAGTTGTTCGTGGAGCACCATAAGATTTATCTAAAACTACATTTCTTCCTTTAGGGCCCAAAGTTACTTTAACTGCATTAGCTAAAGTGTCCACACCCTTCAGCATTTTTGTTCTTGCTTCAGTGTCAAATTTAACAATTTTTGCCATTTTATTTTTTTCCTTTCGAAATTCCCATAATGTCTGATTCTTTCATTATACTGAATTCTTTTCCATCAATTTTTACTTCAGTGCCTGACCATTTTCCAAAAAGAACTAAATCTCCAACTTTTACATCCATTGGTATAATTTTTCCATCTTCAGTTCTTGCTCCAGAACCTATAGCTACCACTTTGCCTTCCTGGGGTTTTTCTTTTGCTGTGTCAGGGATAATTATTCCTCCTGCAGTTTTTTCTTCACTGTCCAAAACTTCAATCAAAACGCGATCATGTAGTGGTCTAAATTTCATACTATTTTTACTCCTAATTTTTTATATGGACATATATAATAATCGATATAAACATTTCAATACCCTTAAAAAATTTAGATTTTATAGCACAAATACACCAAAAAGCTGTATTTTTTAACTTTCTTGAGCTAATCATTAAATACAATGGAAACGAAACTCATTAAAGGCTTAAGTCAAATCCAAAACAAATATGATGCCTTTTTCATAGATTTATGGGGTGTAATTCATAATGGGGTAAAATTATACCCGGAGGCCATAAATGTTCTGGAAAATTTAAATAAGTTAAAAAAAAGATTTGTACTAATATCAAATGCACCAAGGCCGTCCACAAGTGTTGAAAAATATTTAATAAATTTAAAAATGGATAAAAATTTTCTTAAAAACATTTTTACTTCAGGTGAAGCTGCACTGCAAGTTTTAAAAAATAATACTTATGGAGAAAAGTTTTATCATTTAGGACCAAAAAGAGATGAGGATTTAATTAAAGGATTTGAAAAAAATAAAACAAACTTAGATAAATGTGATTTTATACTATGCACAGGTCTCTTTGATGACCAAATAGAATTTTTAGATTACTATAAAAATTTATTAAAAAAATACACAAAGTTAAAAATGGTATGTACAAATCCCGATCTGGAGGTGGATCGTGGTTCACAAAGAGAGTATTGCGCAGGATCCATTGCAGCAATTTTTGAAAAATTAGGTGGCTCTGTTGTTTATTTTGGCAAACCGTATCCTGAAATTTATAATTTTTGTCTTAAAAAAAATGAAACAGTTCTTGCTATAGGAGATAATATTCGCACAGATATAATAGGTGCAAATAAAATGAAATTTGATTCGTTATTTATAACTGAAGGAATTCACAAAAAAGAATTTTTAAACTTGCCAATAAAAAAATATGATAATGTAATGGAACAATACAATACAAAAACTAATTATTATCAAGAAAGATTGAGCTGGTAAGTTATGAAAATTTTTAACAATGCATCTATTTCAAAAAAATATAAATATTCATCATTAGCCATAGGGAATTTTGATGGAATACATTTGGGACATCAAAAAGTATTTAAAAAAGCAAAAAATTTTGCAAAAAAAAATAAATCAAAATTTGGAATTTTAACTTTTTCCCCTTTACCAAAAATGTTTTTTAATAAAAGACTAAAAAACTATAGGCTAACATCAGAAAACCAAAAGCTAATAATCTTCAAAAAATATGCCGTAGATTTTGTGGTTAACATAAAATTTAATAAAAATTTTTCAAGAATAAAGGCAGAAAGTTTTATTAGAAATATTCTTTACAGAAAGATTAAGCCAAAGTTAATTTTTGTAAGTGATAACTTTAAATTTGGTAATAAAAGAAAGGGTAATTTAAATCTTTTAAAAAAATTTGGTACAAAATATAATTACAAATTGTCAAAAATTAAACCATTTAAATATGGAAAAAAAATTATTTCTTCCACCAGAATTCGTAAATTTTTAGAAAGTGGTAATATAGATTTAGCAAACAAATTGCTTTCCAGAACCTGGTTTATTGATGGTATTGTTATAAAAGGAAAAAGATTAGGAAGAAAACTAGGATATCGTACTTGTAATATAAATATAAAAAATTATTTGTTACCCAAATCAGGAATTTATGCAGTCAGAGTTAAGATAGGAAATACACAAACTGTATATAATGGAGTAGCGTATTTAGGTTCTCGTCCAACTTTTAAAGGTAAAGAAATTTTCCTTGAAATAAATATATTTGGTATTAAAAAAAATCTTTATAGAAAAAGACTTAGAGTATTTTTCTTAAAATTTATTAGAAAAGATAGAAAATTCGAGAATTCAGTGCAATTAACGAGACAAATGAATAAAGATGTAATTTCGGCAAAAAAAGGTTTAAAAACAAAATTGGTGTTATGAGCAAAGAAGATATAAATTTACCAAAAACTTCATTTTCAATGAAGGCAAACCTACCCAATAAAGAGCCTGAAATTTTGAAAATCTGGGAAAAATTGAATTTATATAAAAAGCTTAGAAAATCTAGCGAAGGAAAAGAAAAATTTGTTTTACATGATGGACCTCCATATGCAAATGGTCACATACACATGGGAACGGCTTTAAACAAAATTCTTAAAGATATTATTACAAGATTTCATCAAATGTCAGGCAAAGATTCAGTTTATGTTCCCGGATGGGATTGCCATGGATTACCCATAGAATGGAAAATAGAAGAGCAGTATAAAAAAAATAAAAAAGATAAAGATCAGATACCAATAAAAGATTTTAGATTGGAGTGCAGAGAATTTGCAGAAAAATGGATAAATGTTCATATTAAAGAATTTAAAAGATTAGGCGTGGAGGGAGATTGGGATAATTATTACTCCACAATGAGTTTTGATTCTGAGGCACAAATAGTAAGAGAGTTAGGTAAGTTTTTATTAGATGGTAGTTTATATCAAGGTTACAAACCTGTTCTTTGGTCAACAGTAGAAAAAACTGCCTTAGCTGATGCAGAAGTGGAATACAAAGACCATACTTCTAATACAATATATGTAGGTTTTAACGTTAGGACTTCAAAAATTAATTTGTTAAAGGGTGCTCAAATTATTATTTGGACTACTACACCTTGGACTATACCAGCAAATAAAGCTTTGGCATATAACAGGAATCTAGACTATTCAATTATCGAGATTACTTCAAAATTAGAGAATTTTGATGGTAAAAAAATTGTAATTGCTACTCAACTTCTTGATGATTTTTTAAAGGAGAGCGAAATAGGAGCGCATAAATTAATTGAGAAAATTAAAGGAAAAGATTTTGAGGGAACAATTTGTTCCCACCCTTTTGAAAATTTAGGATACCAGCACGATGTCCCAATGTTGGAAGGAAACTTCGTAACACTTGAACAAGGAACGGGTATTGTTCATTGTGCACCAAGTCATGGACCTGATGATTTTAATTTATGCTTAAAGCACGGAATTAAGTCTCTAGATACAATAGATGATGATGGTAGATACACCAAACATATCAAAAAATTTGAAGGGATTCATATTTTTAAAGCAGATCAAATTGTAATTGAAAATCTTATAAAAAGTAAAAAATTGTTAGCAAGTGGAAAACTGACTCATAGCTATCCTCATTCATGGAGATCTAAAGCACCTTTGGTTCATAGAGCCACATCACAATGGTTTATTTCTATGGAAAAAAAAGATTTAAGAAAAAAAGCACTTAAAGCAATTGATGATACTGAATTTTTTCCCGCAAGAGGTAGAGATAGAATTAGATCAATGATTGAAACTAGACCAGATTGGTGTGTGTCTAGACAAAGAATTTGGGGAGTACCACTGCCTCTTTTTGTTTCGAAAAAAACAAAAGAACCTTTGAAAGATTTGGAAGTAATAGAAAATATTGCAAAAATTTTTGAAAAAGAGGGAGCAGACTGCTGGTTTACTGACGATCCTCAAAAATTTTTAGGAAAAAAATATAAAAAGGAAGAATATATAAAATCTAACGATATAGTTGAAGTTTGGTTTGATAGTGGTGCTACCCATTCTTATGTTTTGGAAAAAAGAAAAGATTTAATGTGGCCAGCATCCATGTATCTGGAAGGATCCGATCAACACAGAGGGTGGTTTCATTCTTCTCTATTAGAATCTTGCGGTACAAGAGGTAAGGCACCATTTAAAAGTATTCTTACTCATGGATTCGTAGTTGATGGCAAAGGTTTAAAGATGTCAAAGTCAACAGGAAATATAATTGCTCCGGAAGATATTTTAAAAAAATATGGTGCAGATATTTTGCGAACTTGGGTAGCAGCATCTGACTATACTGAAGATTTAAGGTTAGATTATTCTATTTTAGAACAACATGCGGAATCCTACAGAAAAATTAGAAATACATTCAGATTTTTATTAGGGAATTTGAAAGATAAAAAAATTGATTTCGATTTAAATTCAAAAGAAGTCGAAAAATGGCCAGAATTAGAACGATTCATTTTACATAAGATTTTTCTATTAAATAAAAATTTCGAAACATATTTTAAAGAATATAATTTTCATAAACTTTATAAGGAATTAGCAAATTTTTGTTCTCTAGAGTTGTCCGCATTTTATTTTGATATTAGAAAAGATACCCTTTATTGCGATAATCTTTCCTCCATAAAAAGACAGGCAAGCATTAAT
>CACFOR010000005.1 GCA_902567785.1 uncultured Pelagibacteraceae bacterium
TTATTCTCAAACTTTATTGTAATGTCATCATTTAAAAATTTACCTTCTAATTTAGCTTCAACTAAATTCTCTAGATATTTAACTTTTATTCTTGCATCGCTAATTGTTCCGACATAATTTTTTTTATTGTAAAATAAAATTTTACCTTTGTTAAAAATTAATGGAATAAAATTAGTTTCTTTTGAAAAAAAATTTTCATAATTTTTAAATTTATTAAGATTTATATTAGCTTCATAATTATTTAGTAAAACTTTTTTAAATTTGTGTTTTTCTCTAGCTAATAAATTTTTAATTGACAATTTAATCGATACTTTTTCAACAGTTAATAGATTAACTTTACTATCGGTAGCTTCTTTTATTATTAAATTTTTAATTTTTATTCTAGGAGATGGAAATAAACTATAATTAACTTTTCCTTTTATATAACATTCTATTTTTTTATTTTTGCATATAAATTTTTCTATATGAGATTTATCATAATTAAAAAAAGTTGGAATTAAGAGGTATAAAAAACTAAAAAAAAATATTGCTGAAGGAATATGTATTGTCCAAATTTTCGAGTTAAATAATTTGATGTGTTTTATTAAATTTAAATTATATGATCTAAAATTTAAATATTTAGTTATCTTTTTAAAATCTAGTTTTTTAATATCTATGTATTTATAAATTTTTCTAAAGTCATATTTGCTTAAATTTAGAATTTTAAAAATTTTTAAAAAACTATTTGTTAGTGTTTTGAAGTTTTTTATAGCTGTGGAAAACTTATATCTTTTAAAATTAATATATTTCATTTATTTTAACTAAAAATTGTAAAATATAAATTTAATGGAAATTATCAAACAAAATTATTTAAGCAACTTAAACGATAATCAAAAAGAAGCAATAAATAATATAGATGGCCCATGTTTAATTGTCGCTGGAGCGGGTTCTGGCAAAACAAAAGTTTTGACTACAAGAGTCGTCCATATTATTAAAGAAAAAAAAGCATGGCCTAATCAAATTCTCTGTGTAACTTTTACAAACAAAGCTGCTCGAGAAATGCAAAATAGAATATCTTCCCTTTTAAAAGAAAAAGTAAAGTCATTACCTTGGCTTGGAACTTTTCATTCAGTAAGTGCTAAAATTTTAAGAAGACATGCTCAGGCAGTAGGATTAAATTCAAGCTTTACAATTATAGATCAAGAAGATCAACTTAGATTAATAAAAAATATATGTAAGGCTGAAAATATAGATATTAAAAAGATTTCACCACAATTTGTTTTATCTATTATCAATCAATGGAAAAACAAAGGATTACTTCCGAAAGATGTTTTTATAAAAAAACGACCTCCTTTAGAAAAAAATATATTAAATGTTTATAAGTTTTATCAAGAAAGACTCACAATTTTAAATTCTTGCGATTTTGGAGATCTTATTCTGCTTTGTGTCGAGATGTTTAAAAATAACCCTGACATATTAGAATTATATTTAAATAATTTTAAATACATACTTGTTGATGAATATCAAGATTCAAACTACATCCAAAGTAACTGGTTAAAATTACTTGCTATGAAAAATAATAATATATGTTGTGTGGGAGATGACGATCAATCAATTTATAGCTGGAGAGGTGCTGAGATAAGAAATTTTTTAGATTTTAGTAAGACTTACAAAAATACAAAAATTATAAAACTTGAACAAAATTACAGATCAACCCAAAATATACTTACTGCTGCCTCAGAATTAATCGCAAATAATAAAGATAGGTTGGGTAAAAAATTATGGACAGATAGCAAAGATGGAGAGCTAGTTAAACTTTCTTGTTATAAAAATGGAAGAGATGAGGCCGTAGGAATTAGTGATACTATAGAACAAAAACTAAAAAAAAAATATTCCTTAAATAATATATCTATTTTGGTAAGAGCCATTTTTCAAACTAGAGAATTCGAAGAAAGATTTTTAAAAATTGGAATGGGTTATAGGGTAATTGGAGGGACAAAATTTTATGAAAGAGCAGAAATTAAAGATAGCGTTGCTTATTTAAGAATAGTGAATCAAAAGAATGATGATTTGGCTTTTGAAAGAATTATCAATAACCCCAAAAGAGCAATAGGGGATAGTACATTAAAACAATTACATAGTTGGGGTAGAAAAAATAAAAAATCCTTAGAAGATTCTGCATTAGAACTTGTGCAATTAAATAAAATTAAACCAAAAGCAAAATTAGGATTAGTAAAAATATTAAATTTATTTAATAAATGGAGATCGGATTTAAAGATAAAAAAACACTATGAGTTAATGGAAATTATTTTGGATGAATCTGGTTATTCAAAAATATTAAAAGATAAAAAAGATTTGGAGAGCGAAGGTAGATTGGAAAATTTGAAAGAATTAATTAGAGGGATGCATGATTTTGATAATTTACAAGGTTTTTTAGAACATGTTGCTCTAGCTACTTCAATAGATCAAGATTGGGATGGTGAAAAAGTTAATTTAATGACTATGCATGCTGCAAAAGGTTTAGAGTTTGATGTAGTATTTTTACCTGGCTGGGAAGAAGGAATGTTTCCTCATCAAAAGTCTTTGGAGGAAAAAGGAGATTTGGCTCTAGAAGAAGAAAGACGCCTTGCTTATGTTGGATTAACCAGGGCTAAAAAAGAATCATTTATATCTTTTGTAGAAAACAGAATGTACAGAGGAGATTGGATTGATGCCTTAGCCTCAAGGTTTATAGAAGAACTACCTGAAAAAAATATTCAAAAAGAGGAAATAAAAGAACAAAACAATGACGATTTCTTTTTTAACCAAGATATAGATTATAATGAAGGAATTAAAAGTCCTGGTTGGGCAAGATTACAGAAAAAAAAATTAAAAAGAATCAAATGAATAAGTTAGGCAAATTAAAAAAAATTATGAAGACTTATAACTTAGATGGTTATTTGGTGCCAAAAAATGATGAATATTTTAATGAATATGTAAATAAATCAAGTGATAGATTAAAGTTTATTTCAAATTTTTCAGGTTCTGCTGGATTTGCATTAATTCTAAGGAATAAAAATTATTTATTTGTTGACGGAAGATACACAATACAAGCGCGAATTCAATCAGGAAAAAAATTTAATATTATTACTATGCCTGAAAAATTTCCCAAAGATTTACTTAAGTTCAGAAAAAAAATAAAAATTGGTTTTGATCCCAAGCTGCATAACGAAAAACAATTAAATTTTCTTTTTAATATAAAAAATATAATTCTTAGGCCAGTAAATAGAAATTTGATAGATATTCTGTGGTTTGAAAAACCAAAAGATTTTTCGAAACCATTTTTTTTAATTTCAAAGAAAGATTCTGGGCAAAGTTCTAAGGAAAAAATTAAGAGAGTAAAAAATAAACTTTTGAATTATAAGATTGATTATCTGTTGGTTACTGCTCCAGAAAATGTAGCGTGGATTTTAAATATTAGAGGTCATGACTCAAAATTTTCACCGATACCAAATGCCAGATTATTAATAAATAATAAAGGAGATATAGAATTATTTTGCCACTTAAATAAAATAACAAAAATTAAAAAAAAACTTTATAAAAAAATAAAATTTATTGATGAAAATAAAATAGAAATAAAACTAAGAAATTTATCTAATAAAAATATTTGGCTAGATAATTTGTCTTGTTCATTTAAATATAAAAATTTACTTAATAAAAAAAATAGCATTATAGAAAAAAATGATCCAATTTATTTATTAAAAGCAATCAAAAACCATACTGAAATTAAAAATATGAAAAAAAGTCATATAATTGATGGTGTTGCATTAACCAAATTTCTTTTTTGGTTAAAGAAAAATTTTAGAAAAAGAAAAATTACTGAAATATCTGCTGAAAAAAAACTAGAAGGTTTTAGAAAAATGAATAAATCTTACAAATTTCCTAGCTTCAATACAATTTCTGGAACTGGACCGAATAGTGCTATAATTCATTATAGAGCATCGATTAAATCTAATAGAACTCTAAAAAAAGGTGACCTATATTTAGTAGACTCTGGAGGGCAATATTCATTTGGAACAACTGATGTAACTCGAACTATTTCTTTGGGCAATAATTCTGAATTTATAAAAGAAGTTTATACTAGAGTTTTGAAAGGTCATATTGCTGTTTCGGAATATAAAATAAAAAAAAATTCTAGAGGATTGCATGTAGACAAAAGTGCAAGAAAATCTTTGAAGGAAATAAATCTGGATTATCCTCATGGTACTGGTCATGGTGTTGGGTATTTTTTGAACGTTCATGAAGGACCGCAATCTTTTTCTCAAAAAAATAAAATAAACTTAAAACCTGGTATGATTATTTCGAATGAACCAGGATATTATAAAGATGGATTTTTCGGTATAAGAATTGAAAATCTTATTTATATTAAAAAAAATAAATTTGAAGAATTAACTATGGCTCCAATAGAAAAAGATTTGATTAAGAAAAAAATGCTTAATCGAAATGAAATATATTGGTTAAATAAATATCACTCAAAAGTAAAAAAAAATTTATTTAAATTTATGAATCTCAAAGAAAAAGCTAATTTAGTTGATGCTTGTTCGCCTATTTAATAGACCATACCAACTGGTTTCATCAAGAATTTTGATATTTAATTTTTTTGCTTTTTCAATTTTTTTAGAAGTTGGTTTAGAATCTCCAACTACTAGGTAGTTTAATTTTTTACTAGGAGTCCCTAAAATTTTTCCTCCTTCTTTTTCTACTAATGCTTTTGCTTCTGCCCTACTCATCTTGGTTAGTCCACCAGTAAACATAATTGTTTTTCCATAAAAAATACCTGATTTACTATTTTTGTAATCAGCAATGTTTAATTTTTTTATCAAACTAGAAACTGTACTCAAGTTATTAGAATTTGAAAAAAATATTTCTAACGAATTAGTCTGAGTTTCTCCAATACCGTCTAATTCTAGAAGATAATTTAAAATTTTTTTTCTTTTATCTTTATCTAAAAGCTCTTCAAATTTTTTTATGTTTACAAAATATTTAGCTAAAGTTTTTGCATTTTCCTGTCCAATATGTCTTATGCCTAGTGCAAAAATTAATTTATCTATTGATGTTTCTTGCGATTTTTTAATAGATTCTTTTAAATTAGAGGCAGATAATTCTCCCCATCCATCTAAGAGAGAAATTTTCTCAAAATTTAATTCAAATATATCTGCTGGATATTTAATTAAATTTAGATCCCAAAAATTTTGTATTATTTTTTTTCCAAAGCCATCAATATTTAAAGCATCTTTTGAAACAAAGTGTTTTAGTTTTTCTCTTAAAATTTCCTTGCAATTAAATTTTAAATCTGGACATCTGGTAACAGCATCTTTTTTTTTAGTGGTATAATTAAATTCTTTTATAGTTTTTGAGCCACATGAAGGACATTTTTCTGGAAAATTAAATTTTTTTGTATTTTTATTTCTTTTGTCTTTGTTGACATATAAAACTTGAGGAATAACATCTCCAGCTCTTTGAACGCACACTATATCTCCTATTCTTATATCTTTTCTCATAATTTCATCCTCGTTATGTAATGTAGCGTTAGAAACAACAACTCCTCCAATGTTAACTGATTCTATTTTAGCTACTGGAGTCAACGCTCCCGTTCTTCCAACTTGAATTTCAATATTTTTAATTATTGAAAATCCCTTTTCTGCAGAAAATTTATGAGCAATTGCCCATCTTGGAGAATTTGAAACAAAGCCTAGCCTATTTTGTAATTTTAAATTATCTACTTTATAAACTAACCCATCTAGATCGTAATCAATACTCGATCTTTGTTCTTCGACTTTCTTGTGATTTTTTTCTATATCTTTAATTGTTCTTACCAATTTATTATGTAAATTTGTATTAAAACCCCATTCTTTTAATAATTTTAAATATTCAGATTGTTTTTCAAAATTTTTTGGTTGAACAGTACCAAAACCGTAAGCAACAAATTTTAGTGGTATTTTTTTTGTTTCATTAGGATCCTTTTGTCTTAGAGATCCTCCGGCAGCATTCCTTGGGTTAGCAAATTTTTTATCAATTTTTTTAAAATCTGACTTAGATATATAAACTTCTCCTCTAACATCTAGAATTTTGGGAAAATTAGTTTTGTTAATTTTTTTAGGAATGTCTTTAATTGTTTTGAGATTGTTAGTTATGTCTTCCCCAGTTTTCCCATCACCACGTGATAAGCCAAGTGTAAAAATGCCATCAATATATTTTAATGATGCTGAGATACCATCAATTTTTGGTTCAGCAGAAAAAACTATTTCTTCAGAATTTTTTATATTTAAAAAATTTTTTATTTTCTTTAAAAAATCTTCTATATTTTCTGTAGAAAATGCATTTGCCAATGACAACATTGGAACTTCATGTTGAATTTTTTTAAATTTTCCTGAAGGTTCATAGCCAACTTTTTTACTAGGTGAATTTTTGTGTTTTAAAAAGCTATATTTTTTTTCAAGTTCTAAAATTTTTTCTTTAATTGCATCATAATCTTTGTCTGAAATAATTGGTTTATCATGTGCAAAATAGGCTTCGTCGTGTTTTCTTAGTTCTTTAATCTTATTAATATAAGCTTTTTCAATTTCTTTTCTTTCCATAAATTTTATTCGAACAAACTTTTTATTTTTTTTCTAATAAGTCCCATTTCTTTTTTATTCTCTATTTTCTTTGGTTTATAATTTTTATTGAATACTTTATAACTCTTTTTATACCAATCTCCTGATTTGTAATTATATCCCAGTACTGAAGCTGCTTGTTTTGCTTCTTCTATTAGTCCAAGTCTATAATAAACCTCAACTAATCTGTGCAAGGCTTCTTCTACAAAAATAGTTGTGTCATACTCTTTTATCAAAATCTTAAGTCTATTAAGAGCTGGAATCCATTTTTTAGTTCTCATATAAAATCTTATTATTGACATTTCTTTAGCTGCTAACTGATTTACAATTAAATCAATTTTAAATTTTGCATCTGTGCCATAATCGGTATCTGGATATTCTTTAATGATGAATTCAAATTTTTCTTTTGCTTTTAATAAAGGATCTAAATCTTTTTTTTCATCTAAAATTTGTTCGTAATAGCACATTGCTATTAAGTAATGTACGTAAGCCATGTTTTTATCTGCTGGATAAGTTCTGATATGTCGTTCAAGGCTAAATATTGCATTAGAATATGCGTTCCTAGAATAGTCAGCATAACTTGCCATGAGACTTGATTTGCTTGCCCATTCACCTTGGGGCAGCATAGTCTCAACTTCTTTAAATTTTTTTGAAGCATAAAAAGCATCACCTGCCTTAAGTGATTCGACTGCTTCTAAATAAATAGCTGCTGCCATTTCTTTTTCGGTAGGTTCCGAAGTAATCACTTCTTTATTATTTTTTTTTGAGCAAGAAAATAATAAAAAAATTGATAATAATAAAATTGTATTAAATCTTAACATTTCAGATAAAAAGCTACTTTATCAAAATATTTGATTATTACAATTTTCTTAACTGATTTTTATTTAAGCATTGACAGCTACTGGGCTTGGGTAGAGGCTATCTTTCTGACCTTCTTGCTTTCCTTCAAAACTTACAAATTCCCAATTTGATTTATTTGATAAAAATTCTTTCAACAATGTATTTGTAAGTTGATGTCCTCCTTGTGAAGTTTTTATTCGACCATAAATTCTATGCCCTGAAAGCATTAAGTCTCCCAAACAATCTAATATTTTGTGATTTACAAATTCATCTCTATATCTAAGACCATCTTCATTTAATATTTTGTTTTCCTTAACAACAATTGCATTTTCCAAGGATCCTCCTTTTGCCAGCCCTTGGCTTTTGATTTTATCTATATCTTCATATAGACAAAATGTTTTTGAATTATATATTGAATCCAAATCCCCTTTGCTCAATTTAAATTCTTTTCTTCTAGTTCTTATTAGTGGATTTTTATAAACAATTTCAAAATCAATAACTAAATCTCTATTTAATGGTTCAATAGAAATATATTTTGATCCATCTTTAATTTCAATTTTCTTTAAAACTTGAATAAATTTTTTTGGTAAATTTTGTTCTTGCGTTCCAACTGACTTAATAGCTTCTACGAAATCGAAAGAAGATCCATCCATTATTGGAACTTCAGGAGCATTGATTTCAACTACTATATTATCAATTCCTTCCCCATAAAAAACAGCCATCAAATGTTCTATTGTAGAAACTGAAACTCCAAAAGAATTTTTTATTTTAGTACAAAGTATAGGAGAGCTTACATTTTTATAATTTGCCTCAATTATATTTTTTTCAGAATCAATATCTGTTCTTATAAACTTAATTCCAGAGTTAACTTCAGCAGGCTTCAAGCGTAAATTAACCTTTACACCGTTATGTAAGCCTACACCCTCGAGTTCTATACTTTCATTTATTGTTTTTTGAAGATTCATCTCTTAATATTTTGTATACAAAATGAGAAAAAACTATAAAAGACAATTTATATTACGAAAAAATACAATCTTTCAAAACTACCGATTCCCAAAAATTTTGTTAAAAAAGCCAATTTTTTCCGTATTTTTTACACTATTTTTAGGTAAAGCTTCTGTTTCCCATCCGTCTTTAATTATTTTTAATGCTCCTAAAGAAGCAACAAAATTTTTACTTAAATATTCATCTTCAATAATATTGTTGTTAATTAACTTTACATCTGATTTAAAAAAAAATTTACAATACTTATCTAAATTAATAAAATTAGATCCCTCTCCTGCTAATAAAAAACTTATTCCAAAACCTAAATTGAAACCTGGTATGATTAATTGTTTTTTTAATTTGTCAAAAATTTCATCTATTCTTGATCTAACAACATTCAAAATCAAATCTTTGCTTATTTTTCTATAATTTGAATTAATAAAATAATTATTTTTTAAATAATTATTTTTATCAAAAATATTGGAGTTATTTTCAAATGAAAAGTCAATACTGTTTTTTATAATTTCTGATTCTTCTAAATTTAATGAACAAACTTTGGAAATATCTTTTGTAATATGGTTTGCTCCAATAGGAATCATTGCAGAATGTACTAACGCAAAATTTTTAAATAAGCCCAAGCTAACATTTTCGTGTTCTAAATTTATTAAAGCTGAACCTAATTTCAATTCTTTTTCGTCTAAAAGTTTTGCTCCAAGTGCAAAAGTTCTAGAAATTAATCTTTCAACTTCTAAATCACAATCAATGAATGACTGATAAATATTTTTTAAATTATTTTTTGGAGCAGAAATAAAAGTCATTTCGTGACTCAATGTATCAGCATAGATTCCCATCGGTTCTTCTATAAATGTTTTGCCATCAACAATGTAGTTGTGATTAAAAATATGAATTATAGATTGATTCTTATCATTGTGAATTAATTCTTTTTTTGCTTCTATTAATAAAAATTCAATATCATCTCTGTGTATTTTTGAACCATCAATTTTTTTATGTTTGGAAAATTTAGTACATAAAAAATCTGATTGTTCAAAAACTACATTTATTTTTTTTAATGTTACTTTACTTTTTCTTTCAGCATTACTTATAGAAGTTCTTATTGCTTTGGAGGCTTTAGATAAATTTATTATAACATCATTACGAATGCCTTCGGATGGGTCTGCAGAAGTTGATAGAATTTCTACATTATTATTCTTAATTTTAAAAATCAGAGATTTTATATTTTTATCTCCTATTTCAACTATACCTATCGGATCTTCGGAATTCATTATTCTACTATTATCTTACCATCTACCCTCAAATCAATGATATTGTAACTTTCAAAATCTTTTCGATTAAGCAATTCTGTAGTTTTCTGAATAGCAGTTTGAATGTTTGTGTTAGGAAATTTTATTATTTTATTACTTAATAGTTTTAAATCCCATCTTCCACTGTGAAAGTAATAAAAATCTTTAATTTTTTCAGTTGGAAAGTTACTATTTTTTAATTGATTTAAAAAATTTATAAAATTTTTTTCAGCATTCTCTCCAAAAACACTTGGAAGACGAGGGAAAATATCATTTAATTTTAAATAAGGATCTACCAAATCAATATTTTCTAAAGATATTAAGTTTGATGAAGTATCTAATAAAAATTTAGTTTTTTTTTTAAAAATTATAGCTACTGGTTTAGTTTCAAAAATTTTAATAATTATAGTGTCTGGATACTTTTTATAAACTTCAATTTTTTCTAAAAAATCAATATTTTTTAATGGTTCTTCTAATTCTTTTCTTTTTATAAAAAAAATATTTTTATCATAAATATGATTTAGTTCTTTGCTAATCATATTTTCACTAATTAAAAAATTATTTTGAATTTGTATGTTTCTTATTTTAAAAAAATCGCTTTTTGATACTAACCCTGAATTAAATTCCAGAGGACTATAAGTTGTTAAAAAAATAAGTGCTACCAATAACAAAAAAATTCTATTAAATTTTTTCATCTATTGATGCTAGAATCTTTGGCAATCCAAGTAATTAGATCCTGAAATTTTATTCCACAATAATTGGCAATTTCAGGGACTAGAGAAAGTGCTGTCATGCCTGGCTGAGTATTGGTCTCTAGCAAATAAAATTCATCATTGAAAAATCTAAAATCAGATCTAGTAATACCTCTGCAATTTAATATTTTGTGAGCCTTTCTAGCCAATTTTAGAACTTCTTTGTATTTTTTTGAATGAATTAATGCAGGCATAATATGTTCGGTCTTAGCTTTGGAAGAGTATTTAGCAGTATAATCATAAAACTCTCTTGAAGGAACAAGTTCTATTGCTCCTAAGGCTTTGTTACCCATTACTGCAACCTGAATCTCTTTTCCTGGTATATATTGCTCAACAATAATTCTATTATATTTTTTCTTAAGCTTCTTGTAATTTTTTTCAAAATTTTTTTTATTCTTGCATATATAAACTCCCAAACTTGAACCTTCATCGATTGGCTTAATAACTATTGGAAATCTAATTTTATTTTTTTTTATTTTATTATTAAAATCATTTTTATGATTTTTCTCTAAAATAAAATATTTTGGTACTTTAATTTTATTTTTTTTAAAAATAAATCTTGATAGTTCCTTATCCATAGCTAAACTTGAAGAAAGAACTCCTGAATGGGTATATGGAATTTTTAGAGACTCCAATATACTTTGAACAAACCCATCTTCTCCATATTTTCCATGAAGTGCATTAAAAACAAGTTTGGGATTTAATTTTTTTAATTTCTCGACGAATTCTCCTTTAGCATCAAGTTCTATTATTTTATATCCTTTTTTTCTTAAAGCTTTGGAACAAGCTTTCCCTGTCAAAAAACTTATTTCTCTTTCGTCGGATAACCCTCCCATAAGGACAACAATTAAATTTTTCATTATTTTTCACCAATAATTTGAAGTTCCAATTCTAAGCTTACTCCTGTTTTGTTAAAAACTTTATTTTTTACCTCATGAATTAAATTTTCCAAGTCTTGAGATCTAGCTTTCCCTTTATTAACAAAAAAATTACAGTGCTTTTCAGAAATATAAGCATCTCCAAAATTCATGCCGTCACATCCTGAATTTTTTATTAGCTCCCAAGCTTTATAATTTTTAGGATTTTTAAATGTACTGCCGCAAGTTTTAATTTGTGAAGGCTGATCTTTTTTTTTTTTATTAATTAAATTTTCAATTTTATTTTTAATTTTTTCTTTATTATCCTTTTGACCTCTGAATGTAGCACTTATAAAAATTAAGTTATCATCTAAATTACATCCTCTGTATGAAAATTTTATATCAGATGAATAAATTACCCTGACTTTACCATTAAAATCCATTGCTTGAACTGAAATCAAAATTTTTGATATTTCCTCCCCATAACATCCTGAATTCATGCGAATACCTCCCCCAATAGTTCCTGGTATACAGGACAAAAACTCAAATCCAGACAAAGAGTTTTCTAAAGCAAAACTCGAAAGATTTTTGTCTAAAGCAGATGCTCCTGCGATGATAGTATTTTCATCAAATAAAGACATATGGGAAAAAGACTTTCCAAATTTTATTATTGTTCCATTAAAGCCACCATCTCTAATTAATGTGTTTGAACCTGCCCCCAAAACTTTAATATTATTTAATCCTTTTATTTCTTTTAAAAAAAAAGATAAATCATTTAAGTTTTTTGGTTTAAACAAAATTTTCGCAGGACCTCCTAGATTGAACCACGAATAACTTGAAAGTTTTTCATCAAATAAAATTTGACCTGAAATTTTTTTTTTTATTTCTTTTATGTCAGAAATTAAATTCATTTTAATTCATCGCCAATTTGTCTAATCCAATTAGAAATACTACCAGCTCCCATACATATAACTAGCTCGTCATTTACTAAATTTTTTTTAATAAAATTTTTCAATTCATTTTGATTTTTTATGTTAATTACCTGAGTATTAGATTTTTTAGAAATTAATTTACCAAAATTGTTTTGATCATAATTATATTTTATCTTTTCACCTGCTGAATAAACTGGACAAAGAATTACCTCATTACTAGCTTTAAATGATAAAGCAAATTCATTTTTTAAAGCTTTAACTCGCGAATATCTATGAGGTTGGAATACACAAATTATTTTTCTATTTTTATAAACTTCTCTAACGCTGTTTATAACAGCTTTAATTTCAGTTGGGTGATGTGCATAATCATCAAAAAACTCTCTTTTTTCTAATGAAAAAACTTTGGTAAATCTTCTCTGAATTCCTAAAAATTTTTTCAGTGCTTTTTTTATTTTTTCTATTTTTATTCCAAGATTTAATGCAATAACTATTGAAGCGGCTGTATTTCTAATATTATGATCACCTAGTAAATTTACTTTTATTTTTTTTATTGCATCAATTTTGCTACCTCTAAGATTTACTTTTAAATCAAATATTGAACTATGAATATTTTTTTTTACATTAACAATTTGATAATTTGAATTTTTACTAAATCCATAAGTTAAAAAATTGCTAGTTTTTAAATTATTTATTAATGTTTTAAGGTGATAATTGTCTGAACAAATTACAGATTTTCCAAATGAAGGAGTTTTTTCAATAAATTTAAGAAAACTTTTTTTTAATTTTTTAAAATTTCTATAATAATCAAGATGTTCTTTATCTATATTAGTAACAATTGAATAAGTAATAGGTAGTTTTAAAAAGCTTCCGTCAGATTCGTCGGACTCTATTACAGCCCATTCTCCCTTGCCAAGTTGAGCCGTATTTTTAAATGAATTGATCACGCCACCGTTAATGACTGTAGGATCTAAACCAGATTCTAATAAAATGTTTGCAACCAAAGATGTTGTTGTTGTTTTCCCATGCGATCCTGTAATTACTATATTTTTTTTTAATGCAACAATATTAGCTAACATGTCGCCTCTTTTAAAAATTGGTAAATTTTTATTTTTTGCATACTTTAATTCAACATTATTTTTTTTTACTGCCGAGGAAACCACAACCATCGTAGCTGTTTCTAAATTTTTTTTATGATGACCAAAATAAACTTTGATTTGTGATTTAATTAATCTTTCAGTATTTTTGCTTTGGTTTAAATCACTGCCTTGAACTGTAAAACCGATATTCTTCATGATTTGAGCAAGTCCACTCATTCCAATTCCACCAATTCCAATAAAATGAATTATTTCGTTGCTAGCTATATTAATTTTCATATTTAAATAAATTCGTTAATTTCATTTTCTATAACACTATAAACGTTATTACTGTATTTTTTTTTCATGTTTGTTTGCATAGTCTCAAGTTTATTCTGATTGTTTATAGTAGATATAATTAAATTAAATAAGTTTTCTTTGTTAAAGTTTTTTTGTTCAAGAATCCAACAACAACCTTTTTCTTCATAAAATTTGGCGTTTAAATACTGATGATTATCAATAGAATGGGGAATCGGAACTGCTATGAATGGAGTTGATGTATGTACTAATTCTTCCATGGTAGATGCTCCGCACCTAGTTATAACTAAATCTGAAGAAAGAATTAGTTGCAAAATATCATAATCAAACTCAAAAATATAGTTTTTAATATTATTTTTATTATAAAAATTAATAATTGAATCTTTTTGATTTTTGATACATTGTTGATTTACATTAATTTTAATTCCTTTGTTTTTTAACATATTCACTACTGTTGGAACGATTTCTCCAAAAATTTCTGCTCCTTGGCTACCACCTAAAATCAAAATAGAAAAATCTTCATTTTTATTATTTTTCTCAAATTTTACACAATTAATAATTCTTTTGTCTAAAATTGCTCCTACTTCAGAAATTTTATGTTTATATTTTTCTGGAAAATTTTTATTAATTTTTTTTGCTAAAAAAATTTTCCTTGCAAAAGGAATTAAATATTTATTAGCTCTTCCAAAAATTATATTTGGTTCATATATTATTAATGGTAAATTAAATAACTTGGATGCAAATGAAACAGGAAAAGATACATAGCCTCCAAAACCAATTATTATATCTGCTTTTTCTTTTTTTAAAATTATAATTGATTGAATCAATGAATAAAAAATTAAAATAAATGACAAAATTTTTTTTAAAAAATTTTTATTTGATGGAGCAGTTACATTTAAAATATGCGATTTGAATTCTAATCGATTATCTATAAAACTACTTCCTCTTTTATCCGTTACTATTACCACATCGAAACCTTTTTCAAAAAAATGCTTCATTAAATTAATAGCTGGAAATATATGACCTCCAGTTCCTCCTGCGCAAAAAATAATTTTTTTATTCATCTTTAAAATATCTTCTAGAATCTTTTCTAGTAAAATTTAAAATAATTCCAGCAATAAAAGCACTTCCAATCAATGAAGATCCTCCGTAACTTAAAAAAGGTAAAGTCATTCCTGTTGTCGGTAACAGTCTTATGTTAACACCTATATGAATAAATGATTGTATAATTAGTAGAGAAACTAATCCGCATAAAGCCAATTTGATAAATTCATCTTTTTCCAAAAAAGCTTTATTTAAAACTTTATAACCAATATACAAAAATATTATTACTATAAATAAAACAAACACTGCACCAAACTCTTCTGATATTACTGCAATTATATAATCTGTATGAGCCTCCGGGACTTTGTCTTTTAAAATGCCCTCTCCCATTCCTTGCCCAGTTAAACCTCCTTCCCTAATGGCATCCAATGCTTTTTGTGATTGAAAGTTATCTCCTGATTTAGGATCAATAAAAGTCTTTAATCTCAAAATAATGTAACCAAATTTTTCTTGGAAAAAAAATAATATGAGTCCAATAGTTGATATAAATATTAATCCTAATATTGATAAAAGAAACATATTAAATCCCGAAATAAAAATCATTGTAATCCACGTAGAAGCTATCAACAAAGTTTGTCCAAGATCTGGCTGGTTAATCAAAAAAATCATAATAATTAATAGAGATAAAAATGAATAAAAGTATCTTTTGTACATATTAACTTTTTCATGCAGTATAATAATTTTTGCTATAAAAATTATGAACAAAGGTTTTACTAGTTCAACAGGTTGAAATCTTGGTAAAAAAGGTAAATCCATCCACCTCTTTGATCCTTTAACCTCAACACCATATAGAGGTATTAATGCAAGCAACAAAAGTGAAATAAAAAATAAGTAAGGAAAAAGTTTTATTAATTTATTCTTATCATGAATTGATATTCCCAGAATCAGTATTAATGAAATGGAGACAAATATTAGATGTTTGGTAAAAAAAAAATATGTTTGTTTATTCATTTTTTCCGCAACTACTGATGAAGTAGATGAAAAGGAGAAAAAGAGTCCTAATAAAAAAAGAAATAAAAATAAAAATAAAATTTCTTTATCTATATTTCTCCACCACTTTGCAATCAAGCTAGTATTTTCTCTGCTAAAACTAAACATTTAATTTTCTTTAAATTTTCTTCTTATTAAGTTTTTAAAATAAATACCCCTACTTTCGAAGTTTTTAAATTGATCAAAAGAGGCTGCGCTTGGACTTAAAAGAATAGTTTTTTTACCATTGGGATACAATTTTAAATCACTATAAATATCACTTACTGCATTTTTTATATTTTTTGAAATTTTATAATCAATATCTTTTTTAATTTGTTCTTTAAAAAAAGAGATATTTTTACCAACAATATATGCTTTTATAATTTTATCTTTAACTTGTTGTAAATTAAAACTATCTAGATATTTTGGTAATCCTCCAACTATCCAATAAATTCTATTATAATTATTTAGAGACTGCAAACTTGCGTTAAAACTTGTTGCTTTAGAATCATTAATACATAATAATTTTTTATTTGAAAATACAATTTCTTGACGATGAGGAAGTCCTTTATATTTGTTTATAGCTTGGATTATAGTTTTATTATTTATTTTTAATTTTTTCGCAATAGCATACGCAAATGATAAATTTTCAAGATTTCCTTGGCTTTTAAAATAATCATTTTTAATTTTTTTGAATAAAGCTTTAGAAGTGTATTTGTTTATTGGTGTTAATTTTGATTTTATTTTCTTTTCTTTAAAAATTTTTTTAATCATTTTTGAATACTTATTAGTAGAATTTATATATAAATAATCAGAATTTTTTTGACCAAAAAATATACGTGATTTAATTTTAATATAATTTTTTATACTTTTATGTCTTTCTAAATGATCAGGAGAAATATTTAATATTGCTGCATGTTTAGTACGAAATACTTTAGAATATTGAAGTTGATAAGAGGATATTTCAAAAATAAAAATATTTTTTTTTGATTTCCTAGAAAATAAAAAAGGATTTCCTATATTTCCTATAGTCTTTACATTTAAATTTGCACTTCTTAGAATTTTTTCAATAATTTTGCAGGTTGTAGATTTTCCATTTGTGCCCGTTACTGAAATAACTAAGGCATCTTTATTAAATTCAAAAAAAAGATCTAGATCTGTAATAATTTTATTATGGTTTTTTTTTAAATATTTTTTTATTTTACATTTGTTAATGTCTATTCCTGGACTTATTACAATATTATCAATCAAATTTTTATTTGACCAAAACTTTTTTATTTTAAAATTTAACTTCTTCGCTTTATTTCTGATTCTTTTATTATCATCCCAGCAATAAACTTTGGCTTTTAAAATTCTAAGAGCTTTTGCTGCTGAAAATCCTGTTAATCCCATTCCGTAAATGGCAATTTTTTTATTCTTATATTTTTGTAAAGAAAACATCGACTATCTTAATTTAAGCGTTGCTAAGCCTATCAATGCTAAAATTATAGATATAATCCAGAATCTAATAACCACCGTAGACTCTGCCCATCCTTTTTTTTCGAAATGGTGGTGTAAGGGTGCCATCATAAAAACCCTTTTGCCGGTTAGTTTAAAGGAAACTACTTGGATCATAACTGAAACTGTTTCAAGCACAAACAAACCTCCTATAATACCTAAAACAATTTCATGTTTTGAAATTATACTTACAGCTCCCAAGGATCCACCTAGAGACAAAGAGCCAGTATCTCCCATAAAAATTTTTGCCGGGGGAGCGTTATACCATAAAAAACCTAAACAGGATCCAACGACAGAACCACAAAAAATAGAAGTTTCACCAACATTAGGAATATATGGAATTTGTAAATATTCTGAAAAAACTGTGTTACCCACAACATAACAAATAAAAGTAAAAGATAATGCTACAAGTATAACTGGGACTGTAGCCAAACCATCCAAACCATCAGTTAGATTTACTGCATTGGAAGATCCTACGATTATAAAAATTGCAAATGGAATAAAAAATAGCCCTAGATGAACTAGCAAATTTTTAAAAAATGGAAAGTAAACGTATTCAAGATGTTCATTGTTTCCGTATTTCATCAATAATAATACAGCTATTAATGAAAGAATAATTTGACAAATAAATTTAATTAGTGAACTTATGCCTCTAGAATTATTTCGTTTTATTTTTAAATAATCATCTGTAGCACCAAGCAATCCAAAACTTGTTACAACAAATAACAATACCCAAATAAAAGGATTTTTTAAATCAGCCCACAATAATGTTCCGAAAAGAATTCCAATCAAAATAAGGACTCCACCCATAGTGGGGGTACCCACTTTTTTAATTATATGATCTAAAGGTCCGTCGTCTCTTATGGGCCCAGTAATTTTATGGGATTCAATAAATTTAATAAAAGGGCCTCCTATTAAAAAAACTATGGTCATAGAAGACATTACTGAAAGTCCTGTTCTAAATGTCAGATAACGAAATACATTTAGTGCAGAATATTCATCTATTAAGGAGATTAAAAAATTATATAACACTGAATGACCTCTTTTTAATATTTTTTGAAAATTGATTCAATCCTGTTGCATTAGATCCTTTTACCATAAGTAAATCATTGTTGTTAATAATTCTGCTTAAATAAACATAAGCTTCCTTAAGATTATTGAATATTTTTCCTCTTTTGTTTTTAGATAAATATTTAAAAGTTGTTTTTATATAATTGCCGTAAACATAAACTTTGTCTATATCACTTTTATTAATTATATTGCACAATTTTTTGTGAAACTGTTTTGACTTTATTCCGAGTTCTAGCATGTCTCCTAAGAAAATTATTTTTTTTGTATTATTTTTTCTTTCATAATGATTCATATTATTAATAGCGGAATGCATTGATAATGGATTTGCATTATAACTTTCGTCGATGAATCTAAATTTTTTATTAAATAAATTAATAACTTTAATATCTCCTCTTCCACTTGGAATAGTAAAATTAATAAATTTTTTCTTCATATATTCTAAATTCAAATTTAAACTATACAAAACAGCAATACATGCTAAAATATTTTTTATTAAGTTATCTATTGGATATTTTGCATCAAAGTAAAAAATATCTTTTTTAATTTTTACTTTTAATCTATATCCATTTTTAACTGAACTGATATTGGATAAAGATATATCTGCTTTTTTCTTTGAACTAAATGAAACAACTTTTATTCCTCTCTTTATAGCTTTTTTGGATAAAAAATTAAAAAAATTATCATCTTTATTTAAAATAATTTTTCCATCAGGCGATATATTGTTAATTATTTCGGCTTTGGCTTTTGCTATATCTTTAAGTGAATTAAAATTTTTAAAATGAGCTCCAGAAATATTTGTAATAACAGCTATATGAGGTTTAACAATTTTTGATAAATTATCTATTTCACCCTTTTTATCCATGCCAACTTCAAATACTCCATATTTTGTATCCTCTTTTAAGTTTGAGACGCTAAGAGGTACACCAAATTTATTATTATAAGAGTGTGGAGAATAATAAACTTTGCCATAATTTTTTAGAGCAAAACTAATTAGATTTTTTAGCGTTGTTTTTCCCACGCTACCTGTTATCCCTATAATTCGAGCTGAAGTATTATCTCTTGTAACTTTAGCTAAATTGTTTAAGGATGAAAAAGTATTACTCACCCTTATAATTTTATTTTTAGGAAATTTATTTATACCTTTGCTTATCACTGATTTTGTAGCTCCTTTTTTAATTGCTTCTTTTGTAAATTTATGACCATCAATTTTTTTTCCTTTTATGGCAAAAAATAAATTATTTTTTTTTATTGTTTTTGTATTAATTGAAACACCATTATAATTTACATTTTTTATATTTTTCTTATTTAATGCTTTTTGTAAAATAAAATCTTTATATTTAAATTTTTTATTAGAGGAATTTTTTTTATTAATTATTTCTTTTATTACTTTTTTATCTGAAAAATTTATAACTTTGTTTCCATAATCCTGAGTTTTTTCATGACCTTTTCCTGCAACCAAAAGTACTTCGTTTGGTTTTAATTCTTCTATCCCTAATTCTATTGCTTTTTTTCTACTACCGATATCAATAGCTATTTTCTTGCAGCCTTTCATAATTGATTTTCTTATTTTTTGAGGATTTTCATTCCTTGGGTTGTCATCGGTAATAAAAATTTTTCTGCAATATTTTTTAGCAATTTTACCCATTATTGTTCTTTTTTTTTTATCTCTTTCTCCTCCGCAGCCAAAAACTATAATAATTTTTTTCTTAAATTGTCTCTTGATCGCTACTAAACTTTGTTCTAACGCATCAGGAGTATGAGCAAAATCTATTAATATTTTTGAATTATTTTTTAAGTTACCTATGCATTCGAGTCTACCAGGAACTGGTTTAATTTTTTCTAACTGATTTAAAATTTTATTTAGACTTAAGCCACAACAAGATGCGGCTAGTACTGCCATTAATAAATTTTTTATTTGAAAATATCCTACTAGGGGTATTTCTAAAAAAATAATTTTTGAATTGCTTGAAATCTTAACAATTTGTTTGTTATCTTTATATTGATTATCTAATATTTTTATATTTCCTGAATTTGAACCTATTGTAAATTTTTTAATTTTTTTTCTATCAGCAATATTTTTTATCGTGCTAAATTCTTTATTATCTTCATCAGTTACGATTTTTGAATTTTTTTTTAACAATTTTTTAAATAAATGCATTTTAGCATTCAAATAAGCTTTAATATTTTTATGATAATCAATATGGTCATGGCTAAGATTGGTAAATATTCCAACTTTTATATTTAAATTATCTAATCTTTTTTGTTTCAAACCATGACTTGATGCCTCCATAATTACATTTTTAACTTTATTTTTTGATAATATTTCAAGATTCTTATGCATAGTTAATGGATCTAAAGAAGTTAAATTTGTTTTTTTATTATATTTCTTAGAAAATATACCTAATGTCCCAATTGAAGCCGCAGAGACTTTATTAATTGTCATGATTTGGTAGAAAAAATCAACTACTGATGATTTTCCATTTGTTCCAGTTACCGCAACTAGGTTAGAAGGCTTTTTTTTATAAAATTTAGAACATGTTTCCGCTAAACATTTTCTAGCATCTTTAATAAATAGAATGGGCACTTTACAACTTATATTTTTTATCCTTTGATCACTTGCTACTGCTACAGCACCATTTATTATTGCTTCATTAATAAATTTTATTCCTGATGTCTTATTGCCTTTTATCGCAAAAAAAATATCTCCTTTTTTTACTCTTCTGCTGTCAAAAGAAATACCTTTGATGAGTATTTTTCGATATTTCTTATTTGCTAATTTAAATAAGTCCCCTAAAAGCATTTAATATTTTTTGGAAGCTTGTAGGTCATTTATGGCTAAAATTGGACCAATTTTTTCTATTATTTTGCCGGCCACTACAACTGTATTCCACCCTGAAGTATTTCTTTTTTCACCTTTGTATTTATATCCGTTCGGAAATTTTTCTGAAGGCAAGAATTCATAAACGAAATTTGGTGCAGGTTTTGGTTCATCTAGCATTACGACTAAGACATATTTTGGGTTCTTTGACGGAAAAATTGAAACGAAAGTGTTTAATTTTGCTTGTGAACTATACTTAACTGCTGTTCCAGTTTTTCCTGCCACGTCGTAACCTTCAATATCCGCAAAATTTGCTGTACCTTCTTCAAGGCTTACAACCTTTCTAAGCATAGAATTTATTTTAATACTTGTTTCTTTAGAGATAATTTGTTGTCCTTCTTCCTTGCTCTTCTTTTTTTTTAAAATATACGGATTAATTTTATATCCTCCATTACTTAAAATAGCGTAAGCTTTTGCTAATTGCAGAGGTGTTGTAGTAATTCCATGTCCATAAGATGATGTAGCTAATTTACATTTTCCCCATTTAAATAATAGTGGAGTTCCAATTTCATCTAGGTCAAAACTAATTCTATTAAAAAGTTCTAGAGAATTTAAAAAGCTTTTATATTTTTCGACCCCAATTTTTTGTGCTATTCGAACCGCTCCGATATTAGATGATCTAACTAGAATTTGCTCAGTAGTTAAACTACTTGGTAATTTATCATGTTCACTTATTGTGTATTTGTCACAGGTCAATCTATTTTCTAAATTTTCAAATATTGTATTGGTATTTATTAAATTATTTTCTAAACCGGCTGCTATGGTAAAAGTTTTAAAAACAGAACCTAATTCATATACACCTAAAGTTATCTTGTTTGTATAAACAGAATCATTGAGCAAAATTCTTTTATTTAAATCATAATCTGGCAAAGATACTAAGGACAATATCTCACCATTTCTCACATCCATTAAAATTGCTGCACTACCAATATTTTTGAAATGTATTTTCGCATTAATTAGTTCTTCTCTGATTAAATGCTGCAAATTTACATCAAGAGTTAATTTCAAAGGATCTATTAACTTCTCTTCTACACTCAATTCTTTATCAAAAAATTTTTCCACTCCAGATATTCCAGTATTACTATCGTCAGTCTGTCCTAGAATATGACTAAAAAGATTTTTTTGAGGATAAACTCTAGATGGTTTTAAATCAAAAACAAATGCTTTATTTCCCATAAGCCAAAATTGATCTTTTTCTTTAGGTGTAAATCTTCGACCAATCCAAAAAAAATCGTCTTTCATTAATTTTTTTTTAATTTCAATTAAATCAAGTTTTGGAAATGAAAGACCCAACTTAATTAATAAATTTTTTTTATCCTTATTACTTAATAGTTTTGGCCTTATGCCTATATCATAGAGATCAACATTTGTTGCCAAAACAGTTCCGTTTCTATCTAAAATATCTCTGCGGTGATTTGAAAAAAATTTATTGTTTTTTTTATTATATAAATCTTTATTTGAAGACAAAGATAAATATGTAATTTTTAGGCTAAAAATAAGTATTAAGCTAATAAAAATAAAAAATAAAAAAGTAACTCTATTAGGAGAAACCCTTATAATTTTAAAACCTTTATTATTATTTGTTAACTCTTGCTCTGTATAATCTTCAAAATAAAAACTTTTTTTTTTAATAGTTTTTTTATTTTTTTTCATTAAAAACTATCTTCCTGGAACTACCGGAATACCTAAAAAAACTTTTACAACTTGAACTACACCCCAATTTCTGACTCTCTCCAGCGTAAGAATTTCACCTGGTTTATTATAAATACTTTTTAACTCAATTTTTTTTTGTTTAATTTTTTTTGCTACTTCTGTTTTCATTTCATTTGGTATTTGCTCTGGATTTGAGTACAATTCTTGTAGTTTTTTTATCTCTCTTTTTTTTTGTTCAACTTTTTTTGCTAAATGCTTCCTTACATTTTTTGAAAATTTTTTACTTTTTTGTTCAATAATTTTTTGCTTTTTACCCACCTGTGAAACAGACAAATCTTCAGGCTTATAGTTGAACATTTTTATTTGTGATTTTTTGTAAGTCTCAAAATTTATATTCAAGTATTCTTTTGCTAATAAAGATATATTTTCTGGAGAAGTAATAACATTATGGTCCAAATTTGCTTGTTTTAAATCGAATTGAATTTTTCTTATATTGGTTTCAAGTTTATTTATTTCTTTTTGTAAATTCCGTGTTTGATTTTTTAATGCTGAAACAAATAATAATCCACTTATCAATATTACTGTTACGAATGTATATTTTTTAAATGAAGTGGTATTATTTTTTTTAGGAACAGAGTTTGTCCATTTATCAAAATTAACTTCGTTAGTATTTTTTTCTAAATGTTTATTTGAATTTGGAAGTGAATTAATCCACTTATCATTATTTATCATAATATTCCTTCTTCTAATTTTAAATAAGTTAAAAATTTATTTCTTAATTCATCTGGATAAAAAAAAGAATTTTCATTTCTAACTGCATATCTAAGTTTTGCTGAACGCGAACGAATATTTTTTTTTATTTCTTCATCATCTGGAATTAAAGGTTTTTTTAAAAATAATTGAAATAAATCTTTTTTATTTTCTTTAATAGGTAAATACCGTGAAGGATTTTTTTTTAAATTTGAATAATAACTAAAAAAATTTTTTACAATTTTGTCTTCTAATGAATGAAAGCTTATAACTGCTAATATTCCTCCATTTGAAAGAAGTTTTGTAGCTTCTATGAGACCTGAAATTAATTCTGTTAATTCTTTATTAACAAAAATTCTTATAGCTTGAAAAGTTTTTGTAGCAGGATTTTTTGAAAAATTTTTGCGACTTTTTTTTGCTTCACCAATTATTGAGGCCAGTTCTTCTGAAGTTTTAATAGTTTTTTTATTTCTATATTTTACAATTTTACTAGCAATTTTTTTACCATCTTTTTCTTCTCCCAATGTTTTTATTATTTTAGCTAAATGATCTCTATCTAAAGTATTTACAACATTAAAAGCAGAATATTCATTTATACCCATTTCCATATTTAAAAAATCTTTAGATTTAAATGAAAAGCCCCTTTTTGTATCGCTAAGCTGAAAAGATGATAATCCTAAATCAAATATTATAGCCTTGGGATTTGTTTCTAAATCAACAAATTTATTTATCTCACTGAATTTTTTTAGGAAAAAACTAAATCTTTTTGGAAACTTTCTTTCTAATAAATTTGCGTAATCTGTTGTTAATTGATCTCTATCAAAAGCAATTACTTTGGTATTTGGAAATTTTAAAATAGCTTTGGAGTAACCTCCTCCACCAAAAGTACAATCAATATACGTGCCACCATGTTGAGGGGATATAATGCTTAATACTTGATTGAGCATCACTGGATGATGTTCTTTTTTTTCCAGTGACATGGTGGCATTCATAAATTTCTCTTTTATCGTCCATTTAATTTTTTTGTCTTCGTAAAAAAGCTGGTATTTCAAAGTCTTCCTCCGAATTAGATTCTTCGAACATTTCTGGCTCTTTTGTTAAAGTATTTTCTTCTATTTTTGACTCTTCAAATATTTGTGGTTCATTCTCTCTTGTATTCTCTTGCGATTCTATTTCATTAGATGCATGACTTGAAAAAAGTTCAGGAGTTTCTAATTCAATACTATCAACTTCAAAAGTTGGAAGATCTTCATCCTGAATATTTTCTGCAGGCATATCTTCTAAATTTTGCAAATAAGCAGCATTATCTATTGAAATATTTTCCATGGACGATTCGCTCGCAACATCTTCGGCCTTTTCTTCATTTGGTTTTTGTTGAGCGGTCATATTATTCTCCTGCTCTGGTCTTTCTTGAATAATATTATTTAGATCTAGAGCTGTTGCTCCCTGAGTTGCTTGGAGTGTTGCCTGGTTTGTTGATACACTACTCGTAAAATTATCGCTATAACCAGTATTTCTGTTATGCAATCTATGGACCATACTAACGACTGGTTTAGTTTCTGGCTCTTGTCCGTCTAGAGCTGTAGCCACAATTGAAACTCTAATTTTTCCGTTTAATCTTTCATCCTCAATTGATCCAAAAATTAATTCAGCTTCGGGATCCACTTCTGCACGAATTTTATTTACGGCTTCATCAACTTCAAACAAAGTGAGGTCTGATCCTCCTGTAATATTAACCAAAAGACCTTTCGCACCTTTTAAAGAATATTCATCAATTAAAGGATTCAATAAAGCAGCATTTGTTGCTTCTTCCGCTCTTTTTTCTCCTTCTGCCTCACCTGTTCCCATCATGGCTTTTCCCATTCCTTTCATGACAGTTTCAACATCTGCAAAGTCCAAATTAACTAAACCTGGTCTTACCATTAAATCAGTAACACTTTGAACTCCAAATTTTAAAACATCATTCGATAATCCAAACGAATGTTTTAAAGTTGTCTTTTCATTAACAATTTTGAATAAGTTTTGATTTGGAACTACTATATTTGTATCTAGATGTTTCTTTAATTCTTCCAATCCTGTCATAGCTATTCTCATTTTTTTTGGACCTTCTAAAGAAAAAGGAAGAGTTACAACTCCAACTGTTAGAATATTTAATTCCTTCGCCGCTCTAGCAATAACATGTGAAGCACCAGTACCTGTGCCTCCTCCCATGCCTGCGGTAATAAAAACCATGTTACTACCTTTAATATAATCAACAATATCATTTAATGATTCTTCCGCAGCAGCTTGACCTATTTCATGTTTAGCTCCAGCTCCTAAACCTTTTGTTAAATTTGCTCCTAATTGAATTTTTCCTGTAGCTTTATTGTTTATTAAATCTTGTGCATCTGTATTAACGGCAACAAATTCAACACCCTCCATTCCAGCATCTATCATTCCATTAATAGCGTTTCCTCCAGCTCCCCCGACACCTAAAACTAAAATTCTTGGCTTCAATTCTTTTAATTCTGGTCCTTTAATGCTTATTGTCATTTTTCCTCCTTTTTAAATTGAGATTCCCATTTTAGACTTGCTCTATTCAAATTAGCCTTTTTTCTAGCTTGTACTTTGAATTTTTCAAAAAGTTTTGGTTCCCAAATCTGAAAAGTTTTTCCTTGTCCAACAAAAAGCATTATCTGTTTAATTTTTGCGTGATTTAATAATTTATCTGGTATAGAAATTCTGCCTTCACTATCAAACTGAAGATTTACACTTTCTGATAAAACTGATGTAGCAAAAATATCTCTTTTTTCTTCGAAAGGATTTAAAGAATCTATAGAATCTGAAAGTTTTTCTATTCTATTTTGTGCACACCCTTCAATTGCAGGGTGATTAAAAGATGGATAACAAACTACCCCATTATAACCCATGTTACTTAAATAAGATCTAAAACTGGCTGGCACGGATACCCTCCACTTTTTGTCTAGCCTGTTTTCGTAAGTAGATAAAAACATGTTTTTTTAAGTCAAAGGCACCCCGAAAGAAATCAACGCATAGTTCATGATTTAGCTTTCTTAGCACCATATCCCCCTCCTTTGGGAATACATGGGATAATATGGGTTTTCAACCTATACGTCAATACCTTAATTTTTAGACATTTGCGGTGGAATATTAGGTATTTTTACTAAAAACCCATAAGTTGTTTTTTTGGTACAAATTTGAATCATTTTGGAATCAAATCGTGAACAATTGGTATTTTTCTAATTGAAAGTGTGTAGACACTTTTAATGATCTGCCAGACAATCTATAAGCCGGGTTCTGTCATTTAAATCGGTCATTTATCTGGGACTAAATTTGCATTTAGCCTCTAGCAACCAACCCAGATAGCTAACTAAGAACTGTTTTCGGCCAAAAGGCCATGCTATCTCTATTTGGTCTTGCTCCAAGTGGGGTTTTCCATGCGTTTTTTGTTACCAAAAAACCGGTGTGCTCTTACCACACCTTTTCACCCTTGCCTTGATCAGGCGGTCTATTTTCTGTGGCACTATCCCTGAGGTTACCCTCGCCAGATGTTATCTGGCACAGCGTTCTTATAGAGCCCGGACTTTCCTCTCTTGTTTATACACAAAAGCGACCAATCAATTGTCTGGCAATTCGTTATTAAGAAAAAATAGCTATAAAATCAAGAGTTTATTATAGTTTTTTTGTTAAATTTTCCGCAATAATTAAGCATTCCTTGTCAAGAACACCATTAATTAACTCTTTTCTATAATGTCTTTGGAAAGCCTTGATGGTTTTCTTTACAAAAAATGTATTTCTTGGTGAAAAACAGTATCCTATTTTTTTTAAGTTTTTGAAAAATTTTATTTTGTCAATTTTTTTCAAAATTTTTTTCTTTCTTGAGTTTTCAAGATCTTTTCTATTGTAGTTATGCCAAATTCCTATACCTTTTTTTGATAACAGTTTCCAAGAAAATTTTTCACCTGGATCAATTTTTCTTAAAGGAGCAATATCGGAATGACCAACAATATTTTTCTTTTTGATTTTATACTTCTTCATAAGAAAACTACAAATATTTATCAAACTAAATATTTGTTTTTTTGTGAAATTTGTATAACCAAATCTATGCCCTTTATTTACCAACTCAATACCAATTGAATTTTTGTTTAAATTTTTATAATTTCCCCAGCATGATTTTCCAGCATGCCAAGCTACCTGGGTATCTTCAACCAACCTATATAATTTCCCTGTTTGATTAATTACAAGATGACAACTAACTTTGGATTTTGGATTGCATAATCTAATTATAGATTCTCGCCCAGATTGCATTCCTGTATAATGGAGTACTATTACTTTTATTGATTTTAATGATCTTTTTTTTTTATCGAAATTTGGTGAATAATAATTAGTAATTTTCATGTTGTTAAAATTTCATTAAAATTCTATAAATACAACTTATTGTTGTCACAATTTTAACTAGTTATTAATTGCGAATGATATATATAACATAATAATAGGAACCAAATGATAAGAAAAATTGTATTTATTTTGGCTATAAGTCTTTTTATACAAACAAATTCGGCAACAGCTGGGTCAGAGGGAACTGAAGAATTAGGATCAAGTTCTCAAAATACAGCAAATGAATGTTTTGAAGGAGTGAGTAGAGCAATGTTTAAATTCAATCATGTTCTGGATAAAGCTGTATTTGAGCCAGTTGCAAAAGGTTATAGAGCTCTTCCATCTCCAATAAGAAAAGGAACTGGAAATGCTGTAGACAATTTGCGTTCACTTTTAACAGTTTCAAATAATATTTTACAAGGAGACTTTAAAAAAGCCGGAATAACAGCCGGAAGATTTGGAATTAATACAACTGTAGGCATTTTGGGAATTTTTGATCCGGCGGACAAAATTGGACTTAAAGATCAAGGAAAAGAAGATTTTGGACAAACTTTGGGAGCATGGGGTACTAAAAGTGGTTGTTATTTTGTACTTCCTATTTTGGGTCCAACAACAACAAGAGATGCGATTGGTTTAGTAGGTAATGTATTTATAGATCCAGTTTATCAAATTACTCACAATACAGAAATAAGAAATGGAGTTGTAGGTAATGGAAATTATTCAGAACATAATTACTTTTATTATAGAGGCACAGGAGCTGTGGATTTTAGAGCAAAGAATATTGAATCATGGGACAGCCTCGAGGAAAATTCAATCGATCTTTATGCTTCATTAAAAAGTTTGTATTTGCAAAATAGAAATAAAAAAATAGCAAATTCCGATTCCACTATAGAAACTCAGGATGATAGCGACTGGGAAGAGATAGATACAAACTAAAATCACTAAAAAATCTTCATGAAAAATAAATTTTTTGTCATAGTTTTTATAATTTTAGGAATATCTCATAAAAGCTTTGCTTATAGCAGTGATCCAAAACAATTTATTCAAGAAATAGTTGATGAAGCAAAAAAAGTACTTGTAGACTCAAACACAAAAGAATTTAAAACAAAAAAATTATCTGAAATGGCCTCAAAAACTGTAGATATCAAAGGGGTAGCGTATTACACATTAGGTAATTATAGAAAAGGACTTAATGATGATCAAATGAATGAATACCTTGGACTTTTTGAAAAATATTTCTTAAAAACTTTTTCCTCAAGATTAACGGATTATTCTGACCCAAAAATAGATGTGATTTCTGCTGAAGTAAAAAATCCTAAATATACTATTGTAAAAAGCGTACTACTTGCGACAGATAAAAAACCAGCTGTAAACATTGAATGGAGAATTTATACCAAAGATCCTAATAAACCCTTAATAAGGGACTTAATAATTGAAGGTTTGAGCTTAGCAAGAGCGGAGAAAGAACAATTCGCTTCTGTAATTGAATCAAACAATGGCGACATTACAAAATTATTTGATACATTAAAGGAATTTATATCTAAATAATTTATTAAGCTAATTTTGTGGAAGAAAAATCTAGAATTCTAAAAAAAGTAAGTGAAGATCAATCGAGGCCAGTTTCATTCAACGATTCATTTGGCGGAAGCGAAAACCAATTTAGACTTCTTCTAAAATATCTTCCAGATGAAAGTTTTAAAGATATAAATTTAATTTTAAATAGTGCTAACCATGATTTAATAGAAAAAGATAGAATTA
This sequence comes from uncultured Pelagibacteraceae bacterium, assembly GCA_902567785.1. Taxonomy (GTDB): domain Bacteria; phylum Pseudomonadota; class Alphaproteobacteria; order Pelagibacterales; family Pelagibacteraceae; genus AG-414-E02. The sequence goes on from CACFOR010000005.1 coordinate 29,729, forward strand.
ATGTCCTATGGATGCATCACTTCGTAAATCAAAAAGAAGCACAGAATTTAGGATCTAAAGATTTTTTGGACAAAATAGATTGGATTGTATTTAATTCTAATTGGAATTTTGAAAAATATGTATATCAATTTAAAATACCTGAAAATAAATCAATTGTAATTAGAAATGCGATTGAAAAAATAAATTTTGAAAAAAAACCTAAAAATAAAATTAGCTTAATCTATCATACTACCCCGTGGAGAGGATTGAAAAACTTATTAAAAATTTTCAAAAATTTAAAACTAGAAAATGTTGAATTAAATGTTTGCTCTTCAACTATTATTTATGGAAAAAAATTTGATTCTGTTCTTGGTAAAAATTATGATGATTTATTTAAAGAATGCAAAAATACAAAAAATGTTAATTATTTTGGTTTTTTAGAAAATAAAAAGACAATTGATCTTTTAAAAAAAATGCATATCTTTGCTCATCCAAGTATTTGGCCTGAAACAAGTTGTATTGCTGCAATAGAAGCTATGGCCGCAGGCTGCGAAACTATAACAACCAATTTAGGTGCCTTGTATGAAACTTGCTCACCTTTTGGAACTTTTGTTAATTTTGAGAGAGACTTTAATAATTTAGAAAAAAAATATACAAAAGTACTTTTGAGAAGCATAAAAAACTTTTGGTCTGATGAAAATCAGCACAAGCTTAAACTCCAACACGAAACAATTAATACTACATACTCCTGGAATACACGATCTGAAGAATGGAAAAATTTTTTTAATGAAATAAAAAAGTTAAAAACTTAAATCTTTTGTTTTTTCTTGCATATATTTAAAACTTTCAACTGCTATTTGATCTCTTTTTCTTACTGCCTCAATTAAATCCTTGCCATAGGTAGAAATAAGTCCTGAAGCAACAATATGAGTTTTGTAAATTAAAGATCTTTTTCCATCTTTATTTTTTTTAAGATGATCTTGTAACGAAAGTATCTTGTTTTTTTTAAAAAAATATAAAAAATAAGAAATCCATAAATCATCATATAAAAATAACTCTTTATAATCTTTTACAATTTTATTATAAAATTTTTTAATACCCGTAAGGTGATCTGTATTTATTGCAAATCCATCTGCTCCCTGGCCAATGCCGAAATTTCCCAATGGATGTACGTAAAAACTATAAGCATTATTTGGTGCCTTAGAATAAAAATAAAAAAATTTTTCTACCATATAGTCTTCATATAAATGATCATCATCAGCTAATATTAAAAGAGAATTTTTTTCTACCTTGCTTAAAGAACCTAATAATTTTGTTCCCGGCCCATAATCTTGACATCTTGTCACTTCAACAATTTTACTATCAAATTTTGGAATTTGATTATCTTCTATAGTTTCTTTAAAACGTCTATATTTATAAGGTATATTCACAAAAATTTTATCAGGTTTTTGAGTTTGATTTAGCAAAGATTCTATCGAGTCGTTTAAATTTTTTATTCTTTGGGGAATTGTACTAACAGAAATATAAATCATAGCCGCAATATCTCTAAAAGAGGTTTTAGTTGTTTTTCGTACCGTTTCCAAGACTGAATAGAGTTTTTGTACATAGGTTGATGAATATTTATTGAATTACTACCAGTGCTCATAAAATATTTATTATTATAAAAATTCATACAGCTATCACTCCATTTTAAGTTGCAAGCATGTAATAACTTTTCAATTTGTTTTCTTGGGTTATCTATCAATTCTTCATAAAAAACATTTACATAATAATTTGGCAAAATTTTATCCCAAAATAACATTACTTCTTTGTAAAGATTATAATATTTTCCCAAATCAGTTAAATCATAAGAAAAATTTACCCCTCCAACAAAATAATTTTTAAATAAAGATACGCAGTTATCTGGAGAATTTCTTATACAATGAATAACTTTCGCGTTTGGAAATATCAATTTAATAAAACCCAACCAAGTAAAATTGAGCAGATCTTTAACAACTATGTATTTTATACTCCCTGATTTTTCAAATGTAGATGTAATTTGCTCTATATTTTTAATAACATTGTCTCCAATTTTTTGGAAATCTTCATGATTGTAATCATATATATTTTTTTTAAACAAACCTTCTTTTTCAAAGAAAAATTTTTCTATTTTTCCAGAAAATTGATTGGACTCTCCTATAGCAAAAACTTCAGGGTGGCTTGATAAAATTTGTTGAACAAGTGTAGTCCCTGAACGTGGCATACCAATAATAAAAATTAACGAATCATTTAAATGCCCAAAGTTTTTTAACTTTTTAAACAAATCTTTTGTAAAATTTTCTTTAACAGTTTGCACCAATTTTTCCTGATATTTTATTGAATAATTAATTTCTTTTTTTTTTAAAAAGTTTCCTTTTTCCCAATAATAAAAAGCCTTATCATAAAATTCCATGTCCTCGTGAGCTTTTCCTAGAGCAAAAAATAAATGCATTTTTTGATCATCGTTTAAATTTTTTTTTGATATAATTGATTCCATTTCTACTAGGTGTAAATTTTTTTCTTTATACTTTGTTACCTGACTCAAATGTCTATGCAGTTGGCCATTATTGGGTTCGATTTTTAAAGCTTCTTTAAATATTTGTGCCGATTCTTCAAGTTTGTGTAAATCTAGCAATGTTTGACCTAGCCCGATGTATGCATTTATATGTTTAGAATTAATTTTTATACATTTTTCATAATATTTTTTTGCATCTTCCAATCTACAAAGGTCTTTTAAAACATTTCCTACATTATTGTAAGCAAAATAGTAATTTGGATTTTTTTTTATAATACTTTCAAAAATTTTAATAGCCTCTACCGATTTCCATTGACTTCGAAGTGCATATCCTAAAATATTTTGCAAATTAATATTATCAGGATATTTATTAATGAGTTGTGTGGCTTTTTTTTCCAGAGATTTAAAGTTTAATTTTTTATACAAGCTTTGAAGATCTTCCATGTCTTTCTTGCTTGGAGCAAGATGTGAGTTTGTATTTTTTGTTTCTTTCATTTAACTATCTAAGCCAAAATAAAATTTAGGATTTTCTTCCATTAAATTTAGCAAATCTTTTGGGAAAAAATTTCTATCTATTCTTCTTGATTGCACATTTCTATGAAACAAATCTGCTCCAGTTTTTTGACAATCAAGTATATGTTTTTTATTAGTAAATTTTTCTTTGTTAAATTCTTTATGAGCTATAGATTCAAATTTTTCTTTGATTCTAGAGGGTCCTCCAAATGAAGAAAAACTCCAGCCTCCTTCGTTAAAATGAGATATAACATTTCTATCCCTTCTATGACGATTGGGTGAATAGCTGTTACATAACTGCATTGTTGTAACAATACTACCTAGCCATTGTTCCCATTTTAAAAAGTTGCAATCTATGTGAAATAAATACTGCTCTAATGCCATAGGAGCAATTTTTGAAAAGTCTGATGATTTTATAAAATCCAATCTTTTTCTTGAAGGTAGTTCATCTACATCACTGATTATTAATATATCTTCGTTAGAAAATTCCTTGCAAGCAGTCTTAATATAATTTCTTTGAAAATTTTCAATTCTCCAGGCATCATCTCCTTTTATATCTCCAATTATCCAACTTTCTTCATTTTGTATTTTTTCTAGATCTATATTAATTTGATGGTATTTAATTTTATGAGAAAACTTATTTAACTTTGTTTTTAATAGACTTGGAAAATTCCAAGTCTTTTTTTTTCCTTGATGTGTAATATTTGCTTCAACAACAACAAAAAAATCAACCACTGAATCAAGATATTTAATTCTTAGTTCAGCTAATTCTTTCTCATTAAAATAAAGAAAAGCATCTATAAGCATATTAATATTTTCTCTTATGATCATAAACAAATATGATCAAACAATATAATAAATAAAATAAAATCATCACAAATGTAATTAGACTAACATAATTTGAAAAAATTTGAACTTTGCTTAATTTAAATTCAAATTTATTATAATTTGTAAATTGAATTAACTTTTCTTTTTCTGATATTTTAAAAGTGTCTCCTGGCTGGCAATCATTTTCTTCTGGATATAAAAAACAACTTGGATTAAAAAACATAAGATTACCATTTTTATTATCCAATTTGTCAGAATAATACAAAAGAGATTTATCTTCTAGAATCGCTTTTGAATTAAATGTAATTTTCTCTGCATTTAACTTTCCCAAACCATAACCAAAAATTGGTTGATAACATAAAAGCGGAGAATAAGAAAAAAAGAACATATCATTTCTATTATTTACTTTTTTAGGTTTCCCAGATTCATCTAAAAGTATAGCGGGACCAATTATTTCACTGACAAAATTATTTTTTATTTTTTTTGAAAAATCCATTGCATTTTTCATATTGTATCTTTGGTCGTTTAAATGCCAGCTGTTATCCTTAATTAAATTTTGTAACAACAATATAAAAAGCATAAGTACCACTAAGTATTTTTTTTTAGAAATATTAATATTTAAATTTTTTACAATAAATCCTGATAAAATTATTATAGGCATTATGTATATTGCCAACCATCTAAATTGAACCCAAGTATTATTCAAAATTGGAATATTTTCTATAATTTGAAATTGATTTAAAAAATTTATATTAAATAAAATTGGAATTAAAAAAATTATCAAAAGAATAAATAAAAATCTAATATTATAATAATTTAATTTAAAAAATCTTTTTTCAAGAAGAAAAATGAAAAAAAATAAAATTAATGGAACTAAACTTACAGAATAATTCATCTCGTGAATTCCGAAAGGAAACATTGAAGCTACATTATCATTAAAATATTTTTGATCTGGATTTAAGAAAAATGATAAAAAAGAGTTTTTTATATATGCCACAAAAGATGCGAATTCTGTAGCAGGATAATTTCTAGAAAAATGATTTAAAAATAATAGACTCGCGGTTATTTTTGATAAAGAAATTAATATGCCAAGGAATGAAGAAATGACAAATCTCAAAAATATCTTAAAATCATTAATAAAATTTCCATATAATAAAAGTACGCAAAAAATACTCACGATTATTATCGGCATTACAGGGCCGGAACCAGAATGAAAAAAGCTTGCAAAAACTATGGATGATAGTAACAAATAAATTTTTGATAATTTTTTTTCTTTATTTTCTAGACTTTTAATCAAAAAATAACAATAGAGAGGAACAAAAATATAACTTAAATAAGCAACATGTCCTGCAATAGCTCTGTAAACAAAAAAACCATTATATAAAAATAAACTTGCACACATTAAAGATGTGTAATTATCAAATTTGAAATTCTTTTTTAGTAAAAGAAACATTCCCATGTAAGCAAATAACGATAAAACTAAAAAAAATATTTTTAATGATAAGATTGGATTAAAAATTAAAAAAATAAATTGTGATATAGAATAATACATAGATTGAGGATCGCCAAAAAAAGGTATTCCGCAGCAAAAACTGGGTGTAAACCAAGGTACTGATAAAAAATTATTCTTAAACCAAATTTTTCCAAAAATTAGACTTGGTATAAATTGTTCATAGTCATGACCAACTAAACCTTTAAAATTTGGAAAAAATTTCTGAAAAATGAACTGATGAATAATTAAAATTAATAATGATAAAATTAAAAAGAATAAATTTTTTTTTATATTTGATATCATTAAATAAATATTTCTGGTGGGCCCGCCAGGATTCGAACCTGGGACCAATACATTATGAGTGTACTGCTCTAACCAGCTGAGCTACAGGCCCATGTCTTTTATATGTTTTTACTTGAGTTTATAAATTCTTTCAAGTTAGTAGATTCTTTATTAATTTTATACTGTATAACCTTTTTGTGAAATACCTGTTAATTCTTTTTTAAGAGAATTTACAGTCTCTATTCTCAAGTCTGGATTACCAATTTTTTTACATAGTTCTTTATTTCCTAAAGAATCGTAAATCTTTGAAATTAATTTATAAACTTCATCGTTGTTACCAAATTCTGTTGCAATTAATAATGTATCTAAAGCAATGTAATACAATTTGTTTATATAAAAAATTTTACTTCTCAAATAAAGGTATTCTGGATTTTTAAAAAATTCGGTTCCTAATTTTGATATTTCAAATTGAGCTTCATCAATTTTTTTTATTTTAATCAATCTCCTAATTTTATCGAGTTTTTCTTGATTCGTCATATAATTTTTTTTTCTATAAAATTTTGGATTTTATTTTTCTCTTTTGTCCACCATTTTTGACATTCTTCTCTTTTTTTTTTTATTTGATCACTTCCCCAGCTTTTAACTATAGATCTTGCATCCGACCATTTATCAATTTTTATAAAAGGGTTAGAAGGAAATAATCTATCATAATAATTATAGGCATTCTCTACTATTGGAATACATCCGCATTCTAAAGCTTCATACAATCTATAAGTTTCTGGATGAAAAAAACCGTTTGGACAAGGGACAAATTCTGTTGAAGAAAATATCTCACTCATTTCATTTACAGAAATAATTTTTACATTAAATTTTTCTGTTTTATGACAAAAGAAAGGTTTAATATCAGAAAATTGAAATAATAAGTCATGTCTACTAGATTTATGAGGAGTTCCAGTAAATGCCCATTTGTATTTTCTGATATCTTTCGTTTTATTTTTAACTCCAGATTTGTAACCGATTGGAATACATTTAACCTTATCATTTTCAAAATATTTGCTTGAACAAAAAGGTCTCCATACATAATCACAGTTTTTATAAACCGGTCCTATATTATAGCCACCAGATTCATCGCCTAAATGAAACAAAAATATTTTTGAACAAATAGTATTAAGTTTTACATAAAAATCATGCTTTTCTTCAATGCTAGAATCTACAATTATTAAAATATCTTCTTCTTTTAGATCCATTTCACTTTTAATAATATTATATTTAGTTTTATTTAAAATTTCATAAATCCATTTATCAGAATTAGCCTTATGATAATTTCCCCAAACATGGTCTGTTTCTTGCTTCTGTCTTTTTTTCTGATCTTTAGAATCGGGTTCTTGTTGATTATGAGTGTTCCAAAATAATTTAATCATTGAAGATTAAAATTTTTACTTTTCTAAGAAACTTTTTAAATGTTTTGATCTGCTTGGATGTTTAAGTTTTCTTAAAGCTTTAGCTTCTATCTGTCTTATTCTTTCTCTTGTTACAGAAAACTGTAAACCTACTTCTTCTAAAGTGTGATCAGTATTCATACCAATTCCAAAACGCATTCTAAGAACTCTTTCTTCTCTTGGAGTAAGTGTTGCTAAAATTTTAGTTGTTGACTCCCCTAAATTTGATCTTATTGAGGCATCCAAAGGTTGCAATGCATTTTGATCTTCAATGAAATCCCCTAAACTACTATCTTCCTCGTCTCCAACTGGAGTTTCTAAAGACACTGGCTCTTTAGAAATTTTTAATACTTTTCTTACTCTATCTAAAGGCATAGCTAATTTTTTGGCTAACTCTTCAGGAGTTGCTTCTCTACCTTGTTCACTTAAAATTTGTCTAGATGTTCTAACTATTTTATTAATTGTTTCAATCATATGAACGGGTATTCTAATTGTTCTCGCTTGGTCAGCTATTGATCTTGTAATCGCCTGCCTAATCCACCATGTTGCGTAGGTGGAAAATTTATATCCTCTTTGATATTCAAACTTATCAACTGCTTTCATTAGCCCAATATTACCTTCTTGTATTAAATCTAAAAATTGCAAACCTCTATTTGTATATTTTTTAGCAATTGAGATAACAAGTCTTAAATTTGCTTCTACCATTTCCTTTTTTGCTATTCTTGATTCTCTTTCACCTTTTTGCACCTTACTAACAAGTTTTTTAAAATCAGATAATGGCAAACCTATTTTTTTACTAAATTCAATCAGCCTCTCTTTCGTTTCCATGTAATCTTTTTTCTTTTTCTTAAAAAAACTTCTCCATTTATCATTTTCATTTAAAAAAGATTCAAATTTAGGATTAATTTCATTTCCTATATAGTATTTAAGAAATTCATCTCTTGATATTTTATTATCCATTGCTAATCGCATTAATACACCTTCCAAAGAAGTTATTTTCTTAATTTCCTCTTGGTGTACAGAAAGAAGTTTTTCTAATACTACAGCATTTAGTTGTAAAGTTTTCACCTTTTTAATTATTTCAGACAGAATTTTTTTGTAATTTTTTTCTTTTACATTTGAAAAATCCTGAGCACTTAAAGCGTGAGTTAATTTTTCATTTTGTATTTTTATTAATTTTCCATAGTACTTGCAAAGACTGTTAATGGTTGAAATAATTTTGGGTTTAATTTCCTCTTCCATGGCAGCAAGAGATGGATTAAATTCATCTTGTTCAACTTCTTCTTGTTCTTTATTTGCTTCATTTGATTCTTGTTCATCTTTGTCTTGTTTTAATTTTTTATTTTCATTTTGTTTATTTTTTTTCAAATCTAAATTCTCTTCACTAGAATCTGATTCGATATAAGTTGAATCTATATCTATAATTTCTCTAACTAGAAGTTCCGAAGTTTCTAACTTTTCTTTCCATCCAAAAACCTCTTTTGCTGTGAAAGGACTTTCAAAAAGTCCATTTATCATAAAATTTTTTCCTGCTTCTATTCTTTTTGCTATAGCTATTTCTCCTTCACGAGAAAGAAGTTCAACGCCTCCCATTTCTCTTAGATACATTCTTATAGGATCATCGCTTTTTTCAATACTTTTATTTTTTTCAGAATCTGATTGTTGAGTATCTTTCTTTTTTGTTGAACTAAAATCGGATTTTTTTTCAACAAGACAAATTTTATTATCAAAAATATGTAAAGTGGCAGCTTCTAAATTTTCTTGACTAAAATGTCTTTTCCCAAGAGATTTTCTTAACTCTTCGTAAGTTATAAAACCTCTATGAATCCCTTTGCCGAGTAATCTTTTAAATGACTTTGTAATTAATCTTTCCACTGTATTTTTAGCCTTTCATAATAAAGCAGGGGTCTTATATATAATTATAAAATAAACAAAATCTAGAGTTTTTTTAGCCCCTTTTTAATTGATTTCTGAGAGATAAAAGCTCTGTATAAAGATTCTCATCAAGATTTGATGAAACTTTATTCTCCAAAGATTCAATTTTTTTCCTCAGTTCAATATTTTTGATCTCACTTACTATCTCGTTAAAAATTGAAATAGTTTCATTATTACTTTTATTTTTATAAATTATTTTAACAGGTGCAAAAGTGTTAATTTGGCTAATCATATTTTTAAATTTTGGATCAAAATTTTCTATATTTATTACTTTTTCATCAAAAAACTTCTCTGACAATAAATAATCAATTAATTTTACTTTAAATTCATTCATTAGATTGTTTGAAAAAGATATTTCTGAAATCAACTCTACATTTTTTCTAAATATATCTAAGTTATTTATAACTAAAAACATAATAGAAAATTCCTTTAAGTCTTTTTCTTCAAATTTATTTCTTTGTTTATAAACATCTTTAGTTTGCTGAAGAGGAATTATATTTCTTTTTATTTTTGAAAAATTATATTTTTTTAAACTAATATGTGGGGTTAATTCATTGATTCTTTTTGTAAAATTATCAAGAAAATATTTTGATAATGTTTTATCTTTTAATTCGTTGCATAAAGCTTTTATTTTTCTTTCAAATAAAGCTAGTGACTGCGGATTGTTAAATTCAATCTCTTGATAATAAGAATTCCAAATAAAATTTGATAATTCTACTTTGCTTTGAACAAAATTTTCAAAAGCTTCTTTGCCATTATCATTTATATAAGAATCTGGATCCGAATTATCCGGTAGTGTTAGAAAATAAATATTTGTTTCAGGTTTTATAAATGGAAATAATTTTTCTGCAGCTCTTAGCGCCGCTTTCTGCCCACTACTATCTCCATCTAAACATACAATAGGATTTTTAAAAAACTTCCAAATTAATTCAATTTGTCTCTCTGTCATGGCAGTTCCTAAATTTGCTACTACATTCTTAATTCCAAATTTATGCAAATTGACAACATCCATGTATCCTTCTACTACAAATACCTCTTCTTTTTTATCTCTAAACTGCTTTGCTGAATTCATGTTATATAAATTATTTCCCTTTTTATAAAATTCTGTCTCAGGAGAATTAATATATTTGGCAAATGCAGTTTTTAATATACTTCTACCTCCCAAAGCAAGGACAGAACCATTTAAATTTTTTACAGGAAAAATAATTCTATTTCTAAATCTATCTGTATATATTTTTTTGTTTTCATCAAAATAATAAATACCTGAAGATTTGATTTGATTTTCGGTAAAATCTTTTTTTAAAACTTCATAATAATTGTTTTTAAATGGCGAGTATCCAATTTTGAAAAAAATAATTTCTTTTTTCGTAATTTTTCTCTTATACAAATATTCTAGAACTTCTGGATATTTTTCTGAAATCAATTCTTTGTGACAAAATTCTGAATAATTTTCTAAAACTTTTTTATAAATTTCCCACCTTTCTTGTTTTTCTTCATCTTGTTTAGTAAATTTAAAAGGCTGCATCCCTGCTTCGTCTGCCAAAGTTCTTACTGCCTCACCAAATTTATAGTTTTTGGTTTTCATTAAAAAATCAAAAATATTTCCATGTTCAGCTGTACTAAAACAATGATAAAAACCTTTTTCATCATTAATAGTAAAAGATGGAGTTTTTTCATTTGAAAAAGGTGACAAACCAATAAATTCCTTACCACGTTTTTTTAGTTTTACAGATTTTCCAACAACCTGCGAGACTTTGAGTCTAAGTTTTATTTCATCAAGATATTCTTTTGGATATTTCATCAGCCTAAAAGTTCCTTAACTATTACATTCACTTTTGAAAAATCTATAGTATCAGAATATTTTTTTTTTAATGATACCATAATTTTTCCCATATCTTTAAGACTTGATGCTCCTAATGATTTGATAACTTCTTGGCAAATTTTTTTTGTTTCCTCTTCACTAAGTTGCTTTGGTAAAAACGAATCAATTATTTTGATTTCATCTTCCTCTGCCTTTAAAAGCTCTTGCCTTCCTCCTTTTTTATATAAGTTTGCAGAATCTTCTCTTTGTTTCTTCATTTTTCTCAAAACTTTTATAATTTCTTCATCTTTAGCTATTTCTTTGTTTTCACTAGTTCTAATTGCAATATCTCTTTCTTTGATAGCTGCCAAAACTAAACGCAAAGTAGAAACTAAAGTTTTGTCCTTGTTTTTTAATGCAATATTAAACTGCGTACTTATTTTTTCTCGTAATGACATGAATTATAAAAATATCAATTTACTGTAATGATCAAATTTCTTCAAAAGAAAAAAATTCCATCTTGACGAGATAAAATGTTTTTCAAATGTTGCACAAAATCATGTTTTATAGTAAAAGCCTTTAACTCATGAGTTGTATTTGGTGGTAAAAACAAATTTAACCCATACATCACAAGATAATCTTAAAAAGATTAATCCCACAGGAATTTTAGTTTTAGAAGACGGCAGTTTTTTCAGAGGTTATGGATTTGGTTTTGAAAGTACAACAACAGGAGAGGTTTGTTTCAATACGTCAATAACAGGTTATCAAGAAATAATTTCAGATCCTTCTTATGCTGGCCAAATAATTAACTTTACATTTCCCCATATTGGAAACGTGGGGACGAATAATGATGATCATGAATCTGACAAGATCTGGACTAGGGGGGTAATTTTTAATTCTGAAATTTCAAACCCATCAAACTATAGAGCCTTAAAGCATTTAGATAATTGGTTAAAAAAAAATAAAATCGTAGGTATTACTGGCTTTGATACTAGAGGTTTAACAAACTTTATAAGAGATAAAGGAGCACCCAGAGGTACTATTGCTTATTCTAAAAAAGGGAAATTTAATATTAGCAAATTAAAAAATTTATCAAACAAATGGAATGGCTTAAAAAATTTAGATTTAGCTGAAAAAGTTACAACCAAAAAAAATTATAAATGGTCTGGATTTAAAACCTGGAAAAAAGAAAGTCGATTTTCGAAAAATAAAACTAAATTATTTAAAATTGTAGCAATTGACTATGGAATAAAAAAAAATATTCTAAGATATTTTTCGGATTTTAAATGTGAAGTGAATATAGTTTCTTGTAAAACAAGTGCAGAAAAAATATTAAAAATGAGGCCTGACGGTATATTTTTATCCAACGGACCTGGTGATCCTGCCGCTACAGGAAAATATGCTATTGGAATTATTAAAACTTTAATTAAAAAAGAAATGCCTATTTTTGGTATTTGCCTTGGCCATCAAATACTTGCGTTAGCCCTTGGTGCAAAAACAAAAAAAATGAAACTAGGACATAGGGGTGCAAACCATCCAGTTAAAAATTTAATTAATAGCAATGTAGAAATTACATCTCAAAATCATGGTTTTGAAATTGTTAAAGAAAGTTTACCAAAAAATATTGAAATTACTCATAAATCTTTATTTGATAATTGCATAGAAGGTATCAGATTAAAAAATAAACCTGTTTTCTCTGTTCAATATCACCCTGAATCTAACCCTGGGCCACAAGATAGTATCTATTTGTTTAAAGAATTTATTAATTGTATGAAAAAAAATGCCAAAAAGAAAAGATATTAAAAAAATTTTAGTAGTAGGAGCAGGTCCAATAATTATAGGACAAGCATGCGAGTTTGATTATTCTGGTACCCAAGCTTGTAAAGCTCTGAAGGATGAGGGTTACAAAGTAGTTTTAATAAATTCAAACCCAGCAACTATTATGACTGACCCAAAAGTTGCAGATAAAACTTACATCGAACCAATCACAATAGAAATTTTAGAAAAAATATTAATAAAAGAAAAACCTGATGCAATTTTACCAACTATGGGAGGTCAGACTGCATTAAATTTAGCAATGGAAGCTGAAAAAAATGGTCTCTTAAAAAAATATAAAATTGAATTAATTGGAGCAAATTCTAAAGCAATTTCAAATGCAGAAGATAGAAAAAAATTTAGAAAAAATATGTCTGATATTGGTTTAGATCTTCCAAAATCAAATATAGTTAAAAACTTAAAACAAGCAAAAAAAAGTTTGAAAAAAATAGGACTACCAGCAATCATCAGGCCAGCTTTTACTCTTGGAGGCCTGGGAAGTGGTATTGCTAAAAATAAAAAAGAATTTTTCAAAATTATAAAAGAAGGTTTAGCAGCATCACCTGTAACTCAAGTTTTAGTGGAAGAATGTCTAGAGGGTTGGAAAGAATTTGAAATGGAAGTTGTAAGAGACAAAAAAGACAACTGCATTATTATATGTTCAATAGAAAATGTTGATCCGATGGGAATTCATACTGGAGATTCTGTAACAATAGCCCCAGCATTAACATTAACAGATAAAGAATATCAAGTTATGAGAAATGCTTCGATAGCATGTCTTAGAAAAATTGGTGTTGAAACTGGCGGATCTAATGTTCAGTTTGCCATAAATCCAAAAAATGGAAGAATGGTAATAATAGAAATGAATCCTAGAGTATCTAGATCATCAGCGCTAGCATCCAAGGCAACAGGTTTTCCAATAGCAAAAATTGCTACAAAACTAGCTATAGGGTATACGCTGGATGAATTAAAGAATGAAATTACAAAAGTAACTCCTGCGTCCTTTGAACCAACAATAGATTATGTAGTTACTAAAATTCCAAGATTTACTTTTGAAAAATTTTCAACCACACCCGCAATATTAGGAACTTCTATGAAATCAGTTGGGGAAGCTATGGCAATTGGAAGAAATTTTAAAGAATCTCTTCAAAAAGCTATTGTATCTCTAGAAGTTGGTTTTTCTGGATTGGATAGAATTTTTAATTTAAGCAAGAAAGAAATTGAAAAAAAATTAAAAGATAACATACCAAATAAAATTTTATTAATCGCTGAAGCTATGCGAAAAAAAATTAAAATTAGTAAGATTTATAAGTTATCAAAAATAGATCCCTGGTTTTTAGAGCAAATAAAAGAAATTGTAGATGTTGAAAATAATATATTAAAAAAAGGTTTACCCAAAAATTTTAATCAATTTAACAGAATTAAATCAATAGGATTTTCAGATAAGAAGCTATCTCAGTTATCTGGTTTAAGTGAAAAAATTGTTAAAAGAAAAAGATTAGCTTTAAAAATTTTACCAGTATTTAAAAAAGTAGATACTTGTGCGGCTGAATTTAAATCTTTTACTCCATATATGTACTCAACATATCAAAGAAATTTTATGCTTGGAACTGAATGTGAAGCGAATCCGTCATCTAAAAAGAAAGTAATTATTTTAGGAGGAGGACCTAATAGAATCGGTCAAGGTATAGAGTTTGATTATTGCTGCTGCCAAGCAAGCTTTTCTTTAAAAGAGGCAGGGTATGAAACGATAATGATAAATTGTAATCCCGAAACTGTTTCAACTGATTATGACACTAGTGATAGATTGTACTTTGAACCTTTAATTGAAGAGTATGTTCACAACATAATTTTAAAAGAAAAATCTAAAGGTAATTTACTGGGTATAATTGCCCAATTTGGAGGACAAACTCCTATTAAGTTGGCAAAATTTCTTCATGAAAATTCATTGCCTATTTTAGGAACTCAGTATTCTTCCATTGATCTTGCTGAAGATAGGGACAGATTTAGAAAACTTTTAATTAAATTAAAATTAAAACAAGCAGAAAATGGAATTGCAAAATCCTATGTTGAAGCAATTAAAATTGCTAATAAAATTGGTTTACCTTTGGTTGTTAGACCTTCATATGTTTTGGGTGGGAGAGCAATGGAAATAGTGCATGAAAAGAATCAATTAAAAAATTTTGTCGAAGAAGCTTTTAAAGCTGCTGAAAATAACCCCATATTAATAGATAAATTTATTAACAATGCGATGGAAGTTGATGTCGATGCCATTTCGGATGGAAAAGATGTTTTTGTTGCTGGAATAATGCAACACATCGAAGAAGCAGGTATTCACTCTGGTGACTCTGCTTGTTGTCTTCCTCCGATTGCTATTAAAGATAAATTAATAAGTGAAATTAAAAACCAAACAAAAAAATTAGCACTAGCATTAAAAGTAAAAGGTTTTATGAATGTACAATATGCCATTAAAAATGATCAGATTTATATAATTGAAGTGAACCCAAGAGCAAGCAGAACTGTTCCTTTTGTTTCAAAAGCAAAAGGAATTCCTTTAGCAAAAATTGCTTCGAGAGTAATGGCTGGTGAAAAATTATCAAAATTTAATTTAACAAATAAAAATAAAAACATGTTTGCTGTAAAAGAAGCTGTATTTCCATTTAATAAATTTCCGAATGTTGATGTGTTGCTAGGACCTGAAATGAAATCTACAGGAGAAGTAATGGGATTTGATAAAGATTTTGGTCTTGCCTTCAGCAAAAGTCAAATAGCAGCTGGAAATTCCCTGCCAATAAAGGGTTTGGCTTTTATTTCCTTAAAAGATAAACATAAAAATGAAGGTATAAATTTAGCAAAAAAATTAATTGAGTTAAATTTTTCGCTGTGTGGAACTCCTGGTACGGCAAATGTAATAAATAAAAACGGAATCAAATGTAAAAAAGTAAACAAAGTAAGTGAAGGCTCTCCACATATTGTTGATGTGTTAAATGCTAAAAAAATTGCACTTGTAATTAATACTGGAGGTGGAAAAAAAACTTCTCGTATTCAAGATTCCACATCTTTAAGAAGAGCTACTCTAATTAATAAAGTGCCATATTGTACAAATATGTCTACCGCTTATGCTTGTTTGGAAGGTATCAAGTCACTTAAATCAAAAAAAATTAGTGTAAAAGCTATTCAAGAACTTTAAGCTTTGACTTTCCAGTCAGTTGGAAATGAAACATAATTAATTTGTAAACATCTTCTCTCTTTTTTAATTTCTTTTTTTTCCATGCCATGCCATGTGTTTGGCCCACTTGTAAAAAAATACCCATAATTATTTTTGTATGGAACTGTTTTCACTTTTTTCAGTTTTTCATCATAGAAGTCTGTTCCCAAATCTTCACTCTCATTAAATGGATTTGCAAATAAAAGGCAGGAAATTAATTTTTCTTTAATATCGCAGTGAGGTTTTAACCAAAAACCCTGTCTATCACAAATTACTTCAACTCTTACATAAGAGTTTGAAAGATCTTTTTTTATTAATTCACTAATATAGCCATAAGTATCTTTTGACCTGAGTTCTTCTATTAAACTGTTTAGATTTGGAAATTCTTTTGAATTGTCTTTGCTAACAAAGCATCTAAATTTTATTGCTTTTCCTCCATCTGATATCCCGGGCCTAAATTTCCCTTCACCACCATCGACAGCTCTGGTCCCATCATAATTTATATTCATTTTGGTTAAATCTGCAATCTCAGTTTTACAAATTTCTTTTATAGCATCGGCTGTTAATGGTTCATTTAATTCCCAGTGGTTAAAGGGTGAACTGTAATGCTTTGATCTTTTTTTTAAAGAATTTAAAAATTCCATTAAATTATTTTTTTATTTTTTTATTTAACTCAAAGGCTATTCTTTGAGCTTCATTGTGTTTATTATATGTCCAGTTTTCAATTTTTTCCCCTAAATCTCTAGTAATTCCCATTTGTTTAAATAATTCAAAAAATCTCTTAAATCTATAATTATTTCTTTTTGCTTTCATGTGGGCAACAAATATAGGTTTGCCTGAAGTTGCGGCCTCTGAAATCATGGAAGTAGAATCGCATGTTACTATTATATAATTTGCAAGTGCATATGCAGATAAATAGGCCTGCTTATCAACTTTATTTACAACATAACCGCATGAACTCATTTCTTTTGTTGCCAAATCAATAGTTTCTTTGGGTGTTCGCATAGATGGAATTATAATTATTTTGTACCCTTGGGAAACAAAAATGGATTTTATTTGATTAAATATATTAATTACTTGATCAGGGTTAAAACTATAATATTTATTTGGCCCTCCTAAGATTAATGATACTATTTTTTCGCTTTTAATTTTTGCAGATAAATACTGTTTATCCTTATTTATTTCTGATTCAGTTATATAGTGAATGGCACCTTTAGAAGTATAGATATTTTCTCCTTTTAAATTATCGTGTTCGGGAGCTACTATTGCGTCAAAGTTTTTGAAACTTACTTTTGGGTCTTGGATATGAATTGTAAATATTTTTGAATTCTTTCTTTTAAGAAAAATTGATGGTATTACGCTCTTTCTGCCGCAGGAAATTATTATATCTGGAATTTCATTTTCAGTTATATAGATTTTATCTTTTAAAATTATTTGAGAAATAGGTGTAAATTTAGGTGGAATTAAATTCCAAGGAAAACTTAATCTTACAATTTTATGACTATACTCAGTGTTTAATGCTTTAGCCATTCCTTCCACTTGACTAATCATTCCATGCATACCTTCAGTTAAAAGTAAGGCTTTTAGCTTTCCCATAGATACTTATATATATTCCAAAATTTTATTTATCCACAGCATAATAAATATGTTTTACTTAAAATAATAAACGTTTATACATCCTCTATGGAAATATGCGTATTGAAGAAGATATCAAGCTCGATTATGCCGATGTTTTATTTCGGCCAAAACGCAGTACGCTATCTAGTCGTAAAGACGTAGAATTACAACGTACCTACAAATTTAAATACAGCAATCATCAATGGAAGGGCATTCCTATTATGGCCGCTAATATGGATGGTGTTGGAGAAATAGAGATTGCTAAAAATTTAGCTTCATTCGAAATAATGACATGTTTAACAAAACAGCATGATCTTAAAACAATTAAACGTAATTCATCTATAAAAGGAATTCACAAGCATTTAATTCTAAGTACCGGAACAAGCAATGAAGACTATAAAAGACTTAATGAAATAATGAAAGAATGTAGTTTTTTTGAATTTATATGTATCGATATTGCAAATGGTTATTCTGATCATTTTAGTAAATTCGTAAGTTCAGTAAGAGAAAAATATCCTACTAAAACTATAATAGCTGGAAATGTAGTCACGGCAGATATGACGCAAGAATTAGTTATGAATGGAGCTGACATAGTTAAAGTTGGTATTGGTCCAGGAAGTGTTTGTACAACTCGAATTCAAACAGGAGTTGGCTATCCTCAGCTTAGTGCCGTTATAGAATGTGCTGATGCAGCTCATGGCTTAGGTGCTCATATAATTGCTGATGGTGGCTGTACATGCCCCGGAGATGTTGCAAAAGCATTTGGTGGTGGAGCTGACTTTGTTATGTTGGGAGGAATGTTCGCTGGCCATGAAGAAGGTGGCGGGAAAAAAGTAAAAAAAAATGGATCTCAATTTATCGAGTTTTATGGA
Source organism: uncultured Pelagibacteraceae bacterium (assembly GCA_902567785.1). Taxonomy (GTDB): domain Bacteria; phylum Pseudomonadota; class Alphaproteobacteria; order Pelagibacterales; family Pelagibacteraceae; genus AG-414-E02. The sequence goes on from CACFOR010000005.1 coordinate 48,043, forward strand.
TCAAGTTCAGATACAGCACTTGAAAAACATTATGGAGGACTTTCAGATTATAGAAGTAGTGAAGGGAAAAAAGTCCAATTAAAATTCCGTGGTAAAATAAAAGATACTGTCCAAAATATATTAGGTGGGTTAAGGAGTAGTTGCACTTATGTTGGTGCCCCTTCTCTTAAACAGCTTAGCAAGTGCACAACTTTTGTAAGAGTTAACCAACAATTTAACGATACTTTTGAATAAGATTAAAATCTTTAAATTTTATTAAAAGTACCCATATTAGTTTAAAGTATGAATAATAATTCAAAAAAACATTCCAAAGTCTTAATTATAGGATCTGGTCCTGCGGGGTATACTGCTGCAGTTTATGCAGCTAGAGCAATGTTAAAGCCTATGCTTGTGCATGGTATGGAGCCTGGAGGACAATTATCAACAACTACTGATGTAGAAAATTATCCTGGATTTTCAAAAGTTATCCAAGGACCTTGGTTAATGGATCAAATGAAAGATCAAGCGAAAGCTGTTGGAACAGAAATGATTGAGGATCATATTGCATCAGTAAACTTAAAATCTAAACCGTTTGAAGCTGTTGGAGATGGTGGGCAAAAATATACCGCGGACTCAATTATTATTTCTACAGGAGCTCAAGCTAGATGGCTTAATATAGAGTCGGAACAAAAATTTAGAGGGTTTGGAGTTTCTGCATGCGCAACTTGTGACGGCTTTTTCTTCAAAGATAAAACTGTTGCAGTAGTTGGGGGAGGTAACGCAGCTGTTGAGGAAGCAATGTTTTTAACTAAATTTGCTTCAAAGGTTAAACTAATACACAGAAGAAATGCTTTAAGAGCTGAAAAAATGCTTCAAGAGAAGCTAATGGCTAACAAAAAAATTGAAATTATTTGGGACAGTGTTGTCGAAGAAGTTATTGGAGATAGTGAGCCAAAAAATGTTAAAGGATTAAAAATTAAAAATGTAAAAACAAATAACGTAGAAGAATTAAAAATAGATGGTTTGTTTATCGCTATCGGACATGATCCGGCTACCTCTCTTTTTAAAGGTCAGTTAAATATGGATAAAGAAGGATACATAGTTACCAAACCAGACTCTACAATCACTAATATACCTGGTGTTTTTGCGGCAGGCGATGTTAAAGATAAAATATTTAGACAAGCGGTTACTGCAGCTGGAATGGGATGTATGGCTGCACTTGAGGCGGAAAAACATTTATCATCTAAAGCCTAATTAGCTTAAACTCTCACAGAAAGATTTTATTCTTTCCAAAGCTTTTTTAAGATTATCCATAGATGTAGCGTATGAAATTCTAAAATATCCATCTAAACCAAACGCTGATCCTTGAACCACGGCTACTAAGGCTTCCTCAAGTAATTTCTCTACAAAGTCTTTATCTGTTTTTAGTTTTGTCTTTTTTCCTAATAATTGTTTGCAATTTGGAAATACATAAAAGGCTCCGTTTGGTTTCAAACAGCTAATACCTTTAATATTATTTAAGCTATTAACTACAAAGTCTCTTCTTTCTTTAAAAGCATTTGATCTTTCTTGGATAAAATCTTGAGTACCGTTCAAGGCTTCTACTGCAGCGGCCTGGCTAATAGACGAAGGGTTAGAAGTTGATTGAGATTGAATTTTACTAATTGCCTTTATTATTTCTTTAGGACCAGCCGCATAACCAATTCTCCAGCCTGTCATCGCATAGGATTTACTAACCCCATTCATCGTAAGTGTTCTGTTTTTTAATTTTGAGACTTGTGCAATCGTAAAAAAATTAAAATTATCATAAGTAATGTGTTCATAAATATCATCACTTAAAATATGAACATTTTTATTTTTAATTAAAACTACAGATAATGCTTCGATCTCTTCTTTTGTGTATGAAGCTCCAGTAGGATTTGATGGAGAATTAAGTATTAACCATTTTGTTTTTTTTGTAATAGCTTTTTTTAGATTTTTTGGAGTTAGTTTAAAACCATCATTCTCTTTGCACTTTATAATTTTTGGATTTCCTCCAGCTAACAAAACCATATCTGGGTAAGACACCCAATACGGTGCTGGTATGATTACTTCATCACCTTTGTTTAATGTAGCCATAAAGGCATTATAGATTACCTGCTTACCTCCGGTCCCAACTGTAATCTCGTTGGTAGAATATTCTAAATTATTTTCTCTTTTAAATTTATTTACTATTGCCTTTTTTAAATCTGGAGTTCCATCAACAGCTGTATATTTTGTATCACCCCTATTAATTGCATCAATTGCAGCTTGTTTAATATTTTCGGGTGTGTCAAAATCGGGTTCTCCAGCACCTAGACCAATTACGTCTTTACCTGCGGCCTTTAATTCTCTAGCTTTTTGGCTCACCGCTATTGTAGGTGATGGTTTAATTCTTTTTAAAGAGTTGGAAACTATGCTCATTAATTTTAATATATATAAAAGTTATTAGTTATTATGCAAAATACATATCAAGAAAAGTCCTCGGATCCAATTGATAAAGACTTTTTATTTGGAAAAAAATTAGAAGGTGGAATCAAGCTATCCACTGTGTCTGATTTTAAGCCTGCAGGCGATCAACCTGAGGCTATTAAAAAGTTAATTTCAGGAATAAAAGAGAAAAAAAATGATCAAGTTTTATTAGGTGTAACCGGATCTGGTAAAACATTTTCTATGGCAAAAATAATTGAAGCATTAAATAGACCTGCTTTAATTCTTGCTCCAAATAAAACCTTAGCTGCCCAATTATATGGGGAGATGAAAACTTTCTTTCCTAATAATGCTGTCGAATATTTTGTATCTTACTATGATTATTACACTCCAGAAGCATATGTTCCAAGATCTGACACTTATATTGAAAAAGAAGCATCAATTAATGAACAAATAGATAGAATGAGACATTCGGCAACTCGATCGCTACTTGAAAGAGATGACGTGATTATTGTAGCAAGCGTTTCTTGTATTTATGGTCTTGGTTCTGTTGAGTCCTATAGTAAAATGACTTTGGGTGTCAAAAAAAATCATGAACATAATCGCGAACAAATAATAAAAACTTTAGTAAATCTTCAATACAAACGAAATGATCAAAACTTTCATCGAGGTACATTTAGAGTAAGAGGAGATAATTTAGAAATTTTTCCATCTCATTTAGAAGATAGAGCTTGGAGAATATCACTATTTGGAAATAAAGTTGAAAAAATTGTTGAATTTGATCCCCTGACTGGGAATAAAACTAATGATTTAAATTTAATTAAATTATATGCAAATAGTCACTATATAACTCCCAGACCTACTATGGAACAGGCAATTGTAGAAATAAAAAAAGAATTAGAAATTACTTTAAAAAAACATAAATCTGAAAATAAACTTTTAGAAGCTCAAAGATTAGATGAAAGAACACGTTTTGATTTGGAGATGATAGAAGCAACGGGAACTTGCGCAGGAATAGAAAATTATTCCAGATTTTTAACTGGAAGAAAACCTGGTGAGCCACCTCCTACTCTTTTTGAATATTTTCCAGACAATACTTTGGTTTTTGTTGATGAAAGCCATGTAACAGTTCCACAATTAAATGGGATGTATAAAGGAGATCATACAAGAAAAAAAACTTTGTCAGAGTATGGTTTTAGACTTCCTTCTTGTATGGATAACCGGCCTCTGAAATTTCAAGAATGGGATGCTATGAGAACTCAAACTATTTTTGTTTCAGCCACCCCAGGTCCTTGGGAACTTGAACAAACTTCAGGAGAATTTGTTGATCAAGTAATAAGACCTACTGGATTATGTGACCCAGAAGTTCAAATTAGGCCAGCAAAAAATCAAGTTGATGATCTTTTAGCCGAATGCAAAGAGGCAACAAAAAAGAATTTTAGATCACTTGTAACAACTTTAACAAAAAAAATGGCAGAAGACTTAACTGAATATCTTCATGAAAATGGAGTCAAGGTTAGATACATGCACTCTGACATAGATACTCTCGAAAGAATTGAAATTATGAGAGATTTAAGGATGGGTGTCTTTGATGTTCTCGTAGGAATTAATTTATTAAGAGAAGGATTAGATATTCCTGAGTGTGCTTTAGTTGCAATATTAGATGCCGATAAAGAGGGATTTTTAAGATCTGAGAGATCCTTAATTCAAACAATTGGAAGGGCGGCAAGAAATATTGAGGGAAAAGCTGTTCTATACGCTGATAAAAAAACTAAAAGTATTGAAAAAGCAATAGAAGAAACTGATAGGAGAAGGAAATTACAATTAACTTACAACAAAAAAAATAACATTAGTGCAACTTCTATTAAAAAAGAAATAACTGATATTTTGGAAAGTATATATGAAAGAGATTATACAAAAAATAACGTTGATACATCTATAGGTCATAATTTAAAAAAACATTTAAAATCTCTTAAGAAAAAAATGAAAGAAGCTGCTGAAAATCTTGAATTCGAAGAAGCTGCAAAAATTAGAGATGAAATTAGAAAATTAGAAGCGAGTGAATTAGAGATTGGAATTAATCCAAAAATAAGACAGTCTAAGCTTCGAAATAAAATTTATCCTGAGGGAAGATCAACTCAAGGCAAACCAGGAATGAGACCAAAAAGAAAAAGATGAAAAATAAAAATTTATTAATCACTGGTGCCGCAACAAGAGTGGGGAAAGCTATAGCATTGCATTTTGCTGAAAGAGGGTGGAATATTGGTCTACATTACTTTCGGTCATCATCAAAAGCTAAGCAACTAAAAAAAGTCATAGAGAAACACTGGGTAGAAGTAGCTTTAATAAAAGCTGATCTAAAAAATCCAAAGCAAACAGAAAAAATTATATCTTTAGCAAGAAAAAAACTTGGTACCATTGACTGCCTTATTAACAACGCGGCTTTGTTTGAAAAAGATGACATTGCAAATTTTACAAGCAAAAGCTGGAATGATCATATAAACATTAATCTTCTTTCACCAACCATTCTAATTAAACAATTTGCAAAACAAGCTCCCAAAAAAAATGTATCCAATATAATAAATATTATTGATCAAAGAATATTTAACCTTACACCTTTTTTTATGTCATATACTATTAGCAAAAGTGGTCTACAAACTTTAACAAAAACTATGGCTATGAGGCTAGGACCAAATATTAAAGTTAATGCCATTGCACCAGGTCCAACAATAAAAAGCAAAAGACAAACAGATAGGCATTTTAGGAATCAAGTAAGATCTACGCTTCTTAAAAAGTCTGTTCGCTTAGAAGATATTTGTGATACCGTAGAATTTTTGATCAATAATAATTCTGTTACTGGACAAATTATAGCTGTTGATAGTGGTCAAAATTTATCGTGGAATAGTAAAAATGAAAAAGAATAATTTTAAAATTATAGAACTAAAGCCGGTAAAAAATAAAAGCTTGGTTAAAAGAAGTGTGTTTATTAAAGATTTTATTATTGAAGAAATAATAGGTATTCATAAACATGAAAAAATTAAAAAACAAAAAATAAAATTTAATATAGTTTTAGATGTAAATCAAAATTTTCTTCCCGATGAAAAAAATATAAAAAGTATAGTAGATTATGAAAAAATTACAAATAAGTTAGAAAATTTAGCCAGGAGTAAAAAATATAATTTTTTGGAAAGTTTAGTTGAAGATTCTTTTAAAGAAATATTTGAAGACAAAAGAATAAACTCAGCCACGATTAAAATTGAAAAACCTGAAGCGATTAAAAATGCTAAATCAGTTGGAGTAGAAGTTTTTAAAACAAGAAAAGATTATGAGGGATCTTGATTTTGGAAAAGAATTAATTAAAAAAAAAATACCCTTAGTTTCTAATAGCCCCGGGGTGTACAGAATGCTTGATAAAAAAGGTCAAGTGCTCTATGTAGGTAAAGCTAAAAATCTTCCTAATCGATTAAAAAGTTACGCTACAGATAAAAATCAAACAATACGAACTGAAAGAATGTTAGCCTTAACTAATAGTTTAGAAATAGTAACGACAAGCAGTGAGGCCGAGGCCTTGCTTTTAGAAGCAAATCTTATCAAAAAATTTAAACCAAAATTTAATGTTCTTCTAAGAGACGATAAATCTTTTCCTTATATTTTTATAGAAAAAGATTGTGAGTGGCCTCAGTTATCAAAACATAGAGGGAAAAAAAATAAAAACGGTTATTACTTTGGTCCCTTTGCTTCTGCTGGCTCCGCTAATTGGACAATAAAAATTTTACAAAAAGTATTTTTGCTAAGAGTGTGTAATGATTCAGTTTTTAAAAATAGAAATAGGCCATGTATTCTTTATCAAATTAAAAGATGTGCAGCACCTTGCGTAAGTTACTTAAGTAAAAATGAATACTCTAAGCTTGTATCAGACGCAGTATTGTTTCTTTCAGGAAAGTCAAAAAGTATTCAAAAAAAATTATCTGCAGAAATGGAAAAAAGTAGTGCAAAAATGAATTATGAAAAAGCAGCTGTTTTAAGAGATAGAATAAAAGCATTAACTCAAATTCAATCTTCGCAAAATATAAGTTCTACAAATCTTGATAATGCAGACGTTATATCCATTTTTCAGGAAGCGGGCAAAAGCTGCATTCAAGTTTTCTTTTACAGATCAAAGCAAAATTGGGGCAACCAATCTTATTTCCCTTCTCATGACAAATCTCACACTGCTGAAGAAGTTCTAACTTCATTTATTACACAATTTTATGAAAATAAAAGTGTACCTGCTGAAATTTTACTGAATAAAAAAATTAATGATTTAAATTTGATAAAATCTGCACTTGAAAAAAAAGAGAAAAAATTCATATCAATAAAAGTTGCTACAAAAGGCAACGCTTTAAAGTTATTAAGAATGGCAGAAAAAAATGCGAAAGAGGCTTTGACTAGAAAAATATTTGAATCTGAAACTAATATTAAGCTTCTTGATCAAGTAGCTGATAAATTTAAATTAAATATATCACCAAGAACAGTTGAGGTATACGATAATAGCCATATTCAAGGCTCTAGTTCTGTTGGTGCATTAATTACATTTGGTTCAGAAGGTTTTATTAAAAAACGATATAGAAAATTTAACATTAAAAATAAAGAACTTAAAAGTGGAGATGATTATGGAATGTTAAAAGAAGTATTTGAAAGAAGATTTTCTAAAATGATTAAAGGCAAGGTTTTAACTGATGTAATAATACCTGACTTGGTAATTATTGATGGTGGAAAAGGTCAATATTCGGTTAGTAGAAAAATCTTAGATGAGCATGGTTTTCATGATATTCCAATAATAGCTATTGCTAAGGGGAAAAATAGAAATAAGGGCGATGAAACTTTTGTATATCAAAACAATACTTTTAAATTAAATAAAAGAGAACCTTTGTTGTTTTTTCTACAAAGATTAAGAGATGAAGCTCATAGGTTTGCGGTAAGCAGTCATAGAATGAGAAGAAAGAAAAATTTGACAAAATCTTTGTTAGATCAAATAAATGGTATTGGTAGAACAAGAAAGCGATCTTTATTAAACTATTTTGGTTCTGCAAAAGCAGTTGAATCTGCTAGTTTTGATGATTTAAAAAAGGTAGAAGGTATAGAAACTTCAGTAGCTAAAAAAATACATGATTTTTTCCATAATTAAAAAATATGAAACTTAAAATACCAAACATTTTAACTATAGGTAGAATTATTTTAGTTCCAATATTTATTGGGACTTTTTATTTACCTGGAGCTATGGGAGATTGGATTCCTTTTTTTATATTTCTGTTGGCAAGTTTTACAGATTTTTTGGATGGACTGTTGGCGAGACTATATAAGGAAGAATCAAAATTGGGAGAACTTTTAGATCCCGTTGCTGACAAGATTATTATAGCTAGTGCATTAGTTTTATTAATAATGGATGATACTATAAAAAATTTTGAAGTTATCGCTGCAATTATTATAATGATAAGAGAAATATTAATTTCTGGATTAAGAGAATTTTTGGCTAAAGTTCAGGTTGCTGTGCCAGTAACAAAATTAGCCAAATATAAAACTTTTATTCAAATGTTCTCAATTGCTATTTTGCTAACAGGTGAAAGTGGAAGCAATATAATAAGTTTTGGAAATTATAATGCGCACTCTATAGGAATTATTTTTTTATGGCTTGCAGCTTTTCTTACAATATATACCGGATATGATTATGTAAGAAAAAAAATACACCATGCAATAGATTAATATTAGGCAGCTGTTTTTTTTCTAACTAGTGCCTGGTAACTCTTTGACAAATCTTTAATTAGATCACAAACTGAAAAGTTATATTTATCAATTTGAGATACGGGAGTAACTTCTGCTGCAGTTCCTGTAAGGAAGCATCCAACAAAATTTTCCATTTCTTCAGGCTTAATTTTTCTTTCAATAATTTTTATACCTTTTGATTTTGCAATTTCTATTACACATCTTCTTGTTATACCGTTTAAAAATGAGTCAGGTATAGGTGTATGCAATTCATTTGATTTGTTTTTAAAAAAAATATTCGCTCCTGTTGCTTCAGCAATATTTCCTTGATAATCAAGCATAAGAGAATCGGTAAAGCCTTTTTTTTCTGCCTCATGTTTTGATAAAGTACAAATCATATACAAACCTGAAGCTTTAGTATCCCAAGGTATAGTGTCAGGAGCCGGTCTTTTCCATTTAGAAATATCTAGCTTTATACCCTTTAATTTAAGATTGGGATCAAAATACGATCCCCATTCCCAAGCAGCAATAGCTACATGAATTTTAGTTTTTTGTGCTGATATAGCCATCATTTCGCTTCCTCTCCAAGTCACAGGTCTAACATAACCATCTTTTACTTTTTGAATCGCAACTATTTCTTTGCAAGCTTTATTTAGAGTTTTTTGATCATATGGGATTTTGAAACCCAATCTTGAAGCAGAATGAAATAATCTTTCAGTGTGCTCCTCGAGTTTAAATATTTCCCCATCATAAACTCTTTCACCCTCAAAAACACAACTCGCATAGTGTAATCCATGACTTAAAACATGAATTTTCACATCAGACCAATTTACTGCCTGTCCATTAAACCAGATTTTTCCCGATCTTTTGTCAAAAGGTATGGGTTCCATAATAAAAAATTTACTTATCTTAATTGATTTATTTAGTTCAAAAAAGTATCTATCTTAGGTAGATATGTCAATATAGCTGACCCAAAACAAATTATGAGAGATTTATTATATTTAAAAGATGATCAGATTAAGGATTTTATTGAAGAAATATTTTATGCATATAGAGAAACTTATTCCGATCCAAAGAAAATCTTAAAAAAATACTCTTTTGGGACAGCTCATCACAGAGCTATACACTTGATCGAAAGACACGAAGGTCTCACTGTTTCAGAACTTTTAAGCAGGTTAAAAATCACAAAACAGAGCTTAAATAGAGTTTTAAGAGACTTAATAAACAACAAAACTATTATCTTAAAAAAGGGAGAAGTAGACTCAAGACATAGGCAAATCTTCTTAAATGAAAAAGGTAAAAAACTTTTTGAAGAAATTTTTTTAGAACAAAAAAAAAGAATTTATAATGCTTTTAAAAATTCTGATTCAGATTCTGTAATAAAATTTAAAAAAGTTTTAAAAAAAATTATCAATGAATAAAAATATTTTTCACATATTAGTCGTTGATGATGATGATAGAATAAGAGAGTTAGTAGAAGAATATCTTGAAGAAAATGATTTTATGATCACTACTGCAATAAATGCATTGGATGCAAAAAAAAAGATGGATATAATAAAATTTGATATAATAATTTTAGATATAATGATGCCGGGAGAAAGCGGTCTATCTTTGACAAAAGAGATCAAAAAAAATAATTCAACTCCAATAATACTGCTTACTGCTAAAGGAGAAGCTAAAGATCGAATCCAAGGACTTGAATTTGGTGCGGACGATTATCTCGGAAAACCTTTTGAACCCAAAGAGTTACTATTAAGAATTAACAATATATTAAACAAAACTCATATACCCAGTTTACCAAATGAAATTAATGTTGGAAATGCAGTAATAAATTTAAAAAAACTACATATTAAAATTAATAATAAAACTATAAAAATCAATCCGCAGGAAAAAAAAGTTTTAGAAAAAATGCTTGAAGTACCAGGAAAAGTTTTTTCTAGAAATGATATAGGAAAAATCATTAATATCTCTAAAGAGAGAACAATTGATGTTATGATTACGAGACTTAGACAAAAAATTGAATCTAATCCAAAAAATCCGAAATATTTACAAACAATAAGAGGATCTGGCTATGTTTTATGGATTGAATAATTTTGCAAAAAAAATTTTACCAAAAGGACTTTTTTATAGATCCTTAATAATTGTAGCAACCCCAATAATTTTGCTTCAAATAATTATCACGGTAGTTTTTTTTGATAGTCTCTGGATAAAGGCTAACAAAGGAATGACTCGATCTTTAGTTAGTGAAGTACAAACTATGTTCGATATTTATCAAAATAGTGATGAGAATGGTCAACAATCAATTGTAAATTTGTACCATAAGAATTTTGATTTTGTTATTGCTTTTAAAGAAAATGAAATTTTACCAACAAAAAAATCGGAAAGGTGGTTTAGTCCTATTGATAGAAGTTTGAGAAGAGAATTAAAGCCTACTTTTGATTTATATTGGTTTGATACGACATCGTACAAAGAATTGGTAGACTTAAGAATACAATATGAAGATGGTACGCTGCAGATACTTGTTCCAAAAAATAAAATTGCTCCCTCATCTGCTCGTATTTTTGCTTTATGGATAACTTTGCCTGGCTTTCTTTTAATAACAATTGCTATTATTTTTTTGAAAAATCAAACTAGACCAATAATAAAATTATCACAAGCAGCTGAAAAATTTGGTAAGGGAGAATATCTTAAGGAATTTAGACCATCCGGAGCGAAAGAAATAAGGCAAGCGGCATATGAATTTGACAGAATGCGAAAAAGAATCTCTGTACACTTAAATCAAAGATCAGAAATGCTATCTGGTATAAGTCATGATTTAAGAACACCACTTACAAGACTTAAATTACAGCTGGCTCTATTAAAACAACAAGACTTAGCAAAAAAAATGGGTGAAGATATAGAAGAGATGGAAAGAATGCTTAACGAATATTTAGAATTTTCAAGAAACCAAAAAAGTGAAGAAACAGAAACGGCAAGTATAAGTGATTTAATTTCTGAAATTGTTAAAAAATATTATGGAAAGCAAATAGAGACAAGCTTTGAAAATGATGTACAAATTAATATTCGTCCAAACGCAATAAAAAGGTGTCTTACAAATTTGATAGATAATGGACTCTGTTATGGAAAAATGGTGAAAATTAGTACAAAGGAAACAGTTAGAGATTTAATAATTTTTGTTGATGATGACGGCCCAGGTATTCCAGAAAAAGAATATTTAAATGTATTAAAACCATTTTACAGAATTGATCAAAGCAGAAGTCAGAATAAATCAGGAGTAGGTCTAGGACTTTCTATAGCGAATGATATAATACATGGTCATGGTGGAAAAATTTTATTTGAAAAGAGTCCTTTGAATGGATTGAGAGTTAAGATTTCTTTGCCTTTTTAGTCTTTTTTTTTAACTTTTTTGATTTAATTGTTTTAATTTCTCTGAAAAGCTTTTCGGTCATTTTCTTTTGAACCTCAAATTCTTCTCTAGAAACAAGATTTAGTTTATTTACAATAATTTCTGCTTTCAATTTTATTGATTCTTCTACCTCTTTTTTTAAATCTTTAGAGGTAAATAAACCTTTTTCAATTAATTCTACTATATTTCTTAATAACCTATTATACTTTTCCATATATTTTTAAATATGTTTAAGATATTTTAATTCAATTATTAAATAAATCTTTTTTTTAAAATGATTGTCCATAACTTTAACCCAATTATGATTGATTTAGGCATCTTTCAAATTAAGTGGTATTCTATGGCTTATATACTAGGAATAGCTGTTGGTTGGATATATGCAAATAGAATAATTAAATCAAGTGCAATAAATAATTATAATTTTCATCAAATTAAAAAATCTGATTTTGACAATCTGATAATTTATTTAGTTTTGGGCATAATAATTGGTGGCCGATTAGGGTATATATTATTTTATAATCTTACTTATTACTTTAATAATTTTCTAGAAATTTTCAAAATCTGGGAAGGTGGAATGTCTTTCCATGGTGGTTTATTAGGAGTAATAATATCAATTTTATATTTTTCAAAAAAAACAAATACCAATTTTTTTAAGTATGCAGATATTATATGTTGTGTAGCTCCTATTGGTATTTTTTTAGGTAGGATAGCTAACTTCATAAATGGTGAACTCTACGGAAAAATTTCTAATGTTCCTTGGGCTATAATTTTTCCAAATGGAGGAAATGTTTCTAGACACCCATCTCAGCTTTATGAGGCTATGTTAGAGGGTATTTTGTTATTTATTTTGGTTAATTTTTTAGCTTTAAAAAAAAATTTAATAGTTAAAACTGGGTATGTTTCAAGTTTTTTTTTAATTTCATATTCTATTTTAAGAATATTATCAGAAAATTTTAGAGAACCAGACCATCATATTGGTTATCTTTTCAATTATTTTTCAATGGGAACACTACTTAGTATTTTAACTCTAGCGGGTGGTTTTTTAATTATCTTTTTTATAAAAAAAAATGCACAAAATAATTAATATATTAAAAGAAAAAAAATCTATACCATTAGATCAATTTATTAACATTTCTCTTTACGATAAAAAATTTGGTTATTACATGAAAAATAATCCCTTTGGAAAGGATGGGGACTTTATTACTTCATCCCAAATTTCAAATCTTTTCGGGGAAATGTTAGCTGTATGGTGTGTATCTTTTTGGGAAAATATAGGAAGACCTAAGAAAGTTTTATTAGTTGAACTAGGCCCCGGAGATGGGACATTATGCAAAAATTTACTTAATACTTTTAAACAATTCAAAGATTTTTATGATTCTTTTGAAATAAATTTGCTAGAAATAAGCGACAAGCTGAAAAAAATTCAAAAAAAAAATATTAAAAATAAAAAAGTTAAATGGATAAAAAAAATAAATCAAATTAATTCTGGGCCAGTAATTTTCTTAGGTAATGAATTTTTTGATTCATTACCAATAAAACAGATATATAAAAATAAAAAATTATTCTTTGAAAAATATGTAACCTTATCAAAGGACAAAAAAAAAATAAAATTTTTACATAAGAAAGCAAATAGGAATTTAGTAAAAAGTATAAGAAATTTAAATTTAATATCTACAGGAAACACTATTGAATACCCAATAGAAGCAATAAAACTTCTTAAAGATATCTCAAAAAAAATTAATAAATATGATGGAGGACTTCTAACTTTTGATTATGGATATACAATAAATAAAAACCAAAATACTTTACAGTCAGTTAAAAAACATAAATACTTACATGTTTTCAATAAACCTGGTTACTCAGATATTACTTCGCATATTAATTTTAAATTGTTTCATCAAATATTGAATAAAAACAATCTTAATGTAAAAAAAATAGTATACCAAAGTGAGTTCTTAAAAAAAATTGGTATTTTAGAAAGAGCAAATATTTTATCTCAAAAAATGACTTTCAAAGAAAAAGCAAATATGTTTTATAGATTAAAAAGATTATTAGATTCTAAAGAAATGGGTAATCTTTTTAAAGTTATGTTTGCACAAAAAAAAGGTAGAAATTTTTCTTTAGGTTTTTGAATATGTTTTTCTCAAAAAAATTAAAAAAATTTAAAAATATAAAACATTGTTTTTTTTCTAGAAAAAATGGTGTTTCAAGCGGATTTTATAAAAGTTTGAATTGTGGAATAGGATCCGGTGATAAAAGAGATAATGTTTATAAAAATCTAGAAATTGTAAGTAAAAATATTTCTTGTGACAAAGATTCCTTAATAACTTTAAATCAAAAACATTCTGATAAGGTTATTCATTTTGAAAATAAATCTTCAATAAAAGATAAATTAGTTGGGGATGCTATTGTATCTGAGAAAAAAAATATTGGAATTGGTATACTAACTGCTGATTGTGTGCCTATTCTTTTTTATGACCCTAGTAAAAAAATAATTGGTTGTGCTCATGCTGGCTGGAAAGGTGCTTTAAAAGGAATAATCAAAAATACTATAAAAAAATTTAATCAATTAAATTCCAATAATAGTGATTTAATTGCTGTGGTTGGACCTTGCATTAACAAGAAAAACTATGAAGTAAATGAAGATTTTCTAGAAAAATTTATCAAACAAGATATTAAAAATGAAATTTTTTTTGAAAAAAAAGATAATGGAAAATATATTTTTGATTTAAGAGCTTTTGTAAATAAAGAAATATTTAGTTTAAATGTTAAAAATGTAGAAAATCTGGAAATGGACACTTTTTCTGAAAAAGAGTTTTTTTATAGCTATAGAAGATCTTGCCTTAACAAAGAACAAGATTATGGAAGGTGTATTTCTGTCATATTAATGACTTAATTAAATGTTTTAATTAATTTGAAAAAGTTAATTAAAGTTGTATAAACAACTAATCTATGAAAGTTCTTGCTGGAACAAGTAATTTAAAATTGTGTAAGGAAATAGCAAGACAACTCAAACTAAAATTAGTTAATTCAAATATTAGAAGATTTGCTGACGGGGAAGTTTACATAGAAATCAATGAAAATATTAGAGGTAATAGTATTTTTGTTGTTCAGTCTACTTCCAATCCAGCTAATGATAATCTAATGGAACTTTTAATTTGTATTGACGCACTAAGAAGATCTTCAGCTAAAAATATAACAGCTGTTATTCCTTATTTTGGATACGCCAGACAAGATAGAAAAGTAGTTCCGAGAACTGCCATTTCAGCAAAATTAGTTTCAAACTTAATAACAAATGCAGGAGCCAACAGAATTTTAAGTGTTGACTTGCATGCAGGGCAAATTCAAGGTTTTTTTGATATTCCTGTAGACAACCTATTTGCCACTCCAATTTTCGCAAGATACATAAAAAACAAAATGAAACTAAGCAATCTAATTGTCGTTTCGCCAGATGTAGGTGGTGTGGAAAGAACAAGAGCTCTTAGTAGAAGACTTAACTCTAGTATTGCTATTATAGATAAAAGAAGACCAGCACCAGGAAAATCAGAAGTAATGAATATCGTAGGAAATGTAAAAAATAAAAACTGTGTAATTGTTGATGACATTATAGACTCGGGAGGAACCATCGTAAATGCTGCTAAAGCTTTAAAAGATAAAGGTGCAAAAGATGTATATGTATTTATTACTCATGCTGTATTAAGCGGAGAAGCGGTAGAAAAAATTGAAAAATCTAAAATAAAAAAATTAATAACCACAGACACTATTGATAACTCAAAAAAAGTTGTAAATAGCAAAAAGATAGAAGTAATTTCAATCGCTCCCATGATTTCTGAAGCAATGAAGAGAATTTCAAATTCTACATCAGTTTCTAGCCTTTTTAAATAATTTTACTTGTTTTTTTTCCAAACATAATATAAAAAAACCACTCCAATTTATGAATATTTTAAAAGCAACTAAAAGAGATAGCGCGTCTACTGGCCAGATAAACAGGCTAAGATCTCAGGGGTTTATACCTGCTGTATTATACGGTGGTAAAAAAAATAATTTAAATATAAGCCTAAAAAAATTACACCTACAAAATATAATTAATACTGAAACTTTTATGTCTAAAGTTTTTGATTTAGATATAGACGGTACTTCTGAAAAAGCACTACCTAGAGACATTGCTTATGATCCAATATCAGACGAACCAATACATATAGATTTTATGAGAATCACCAAAGGATCAAAATTAACTCTTAACATACCTGTTAAATTTATAAATTCAGATAAATCTCCTGGTCTAAAAAAAGGAGGAGTATTAAACATTGTAAGAAGAAAAGTAGAATTAAAATGCCCGGCGGAAAATATTCCTGACGAAATAATAGTAGATCTAGATAACACTGAAATTAATAGCAGTCTTAAAATATCATCTGTTAAACTTCCTGATAATGTTGTGCCGACTATTACTGATCGAGACTTTGTAATCGCAACGGTAGTAGCTCCTACTATTTTAGTAGAGCCAGAAAAAACTGAAGAAGTTACAGCTGAAGGTGAGATTCCGCTAGAAGGAGCGGCTGAAGGAACGACAGAAACAGAAGAAGGCAAGACATCTGATGATAAAACAAAAGAAGCTTCTACTGATAAAGGTAAAGCTGCAAAACCTTCTGATGATAAAGGAAAAGCTGCTTCTGGAGATAAAGGTAAATCCTCAAATAAGGAAACGAAAAAAAAATAATATAATTATGCTACTTTTAGTAGGTTTGGGAAATCCTAATCCAAATAACTCAAACAATCGTCATAACGTAGGCTTTTCAGTTATTGATTCTATTAATGCTAAATATAAGTTGTCTAAACAGAAACCAAAATTTAAAGGTTTATTAACTACAGGAAAAATTGAAGAACAAAAAGTTTTTGCAATAAAACCTCTGACTTTCATGAATAGTTCGGGAGTTTGTATTAAAGAGCTTATTGAATATTTTAAAATAGATGTAAAAAATGTTTTTGTCTTTCACGATGATATGGATATTGATCTTGGAAAAATTAAGGTAAAATTTGGTGGAAGTAGTGCTGGACACAATGGAATAGATTCCATCGACAAAAACATTGGAAAAAATTACTCAAGAATAAGAATAGGTATTGGTAGACCAAAAAAAAATTCAACCGGCGCGGAACATGTTCTGGATAACTTCTCAAATGAAGAAAAAGGTAACGTGGAAAAAGTTACCCAAAATATAACTGAATCATTATCTATTTTAATTAATAAAGATTTAGACCTTTTTTCAAGTAAAATTAATCAAAATTAATAATGGGTTTCAAATGCGGAATTGTTGGTTTGCCCAATGTTGGTAAATCAACTTTATTTAATGCTCTAACTACATCAAAAAAAGCTCAAGCAGAAAATTTTCCTTTTTGCACCATCGATCCAAATGTTGGAATAGTTAGTGTTCCTGATGAAAGATTAAATAAAATATCGAGAATCGCAAAATCAGTAAAAACAATTAATGCTGCAATTACCTTTGTTGACATAGCAGGTCTAGTTAAGGGGGCATCAAAAGGAGAAGGTTTGGGGAATAAATTTCTTTCTCATGTCAGAGAAGTAGATACTATTATTCATTTAACTCGATGCTTTGACTCAGAAAAAATACAAAACGTAAACAAAAATGTAGATCCTGTTCGTGATCTTGAAATTATTGAAACTGAAATTCTCTTATCTGATTTAGAATCTCTTCAAAAAAGATTAGAAAAAAATAATAAAAAGAAACTAGAAAACGATGAGTTAGATTTTCTTGAAGAATGTAAAAAATTAATAAGTGACGGAAAAAAGCCAGACGAATTAAAGAAAAAGTATAGTAAAGATTTTATAAAAAAATCAGCTCTTTTATCTCTTAAACCAAGAATAATTGTATGTAATGTAGATGAAAAAAGTTTACCAGATGGTAACGAATATTCTGATTCCTGTAAGAAAAAATTTCCAGATGAAAATATAATTATTGTCTGCGCTGATATCGAAGATCAAATTATGGGTCTTGAAAAAAAAGATCAAAAAGATTTTATGCTTGAATCTGGAATAAAGAGTACTGGCTTAGATAACCTAATTAAAACAGGCTACAAAACTCTAGGTCTAAGCACTTTTTTTACTTCTGGACCTGAAGAAAGTAGAGCCTGGACCATTGAAAAAAACTCTAAAGCTGCAGATGCCGCAGGTGTTATTCATACCGATTTTAAGAAGAAATTCATCAGAGCTGAAACCGTAACAACTGAAGATTTTTTAAAATATAAAGGTTTTAACGAATGCAAGAATGCAGGCAAATTAAGGCTTGAAGGAAAAGACTATTTAGTCAAAGACGGTGACATAATGTACTTTAGAGTGGGAAGTTAAAACTCTTTTTGTAGTTTTATGAAAAGGTTGCGGCAACTACTAATAAAATAAATATTGAAATATAGAAAAAATCAAATTGATATTGACGGTTTTTCTGAAAAATCATGCTGATAAAATTGTTGCTATTGTAAAGAATACAACAATTAGAGACCAGGAAGATATGAATAAGATTTTTGTCATATATTAACTAATAAATGGGCCCGCAATTAAAACTGTCCAGTATAAAAAAATGAAAGTGTAAAATAATTTTAAACGCATTTGGCATTCATTTAATATTAAATTGTGTTTAAAATATGAAGGTGATAAAAAAAAAATTAAAATTAAAACTTTTTTGTCGCAGGTATAAGTAGCATCAATTATTTAAAAGTCTTAGGATCTTCACCTTCGTATTTGGTCACAGCTTTTTCAGCTTTATCAAAAGCTTCTTCCTCTTCTTCTCTCTTAGAGCCAAATCGGGACCAAACTTTTTGTTTGCTAAAATAAACTAGTGTTAAAAGAATAATTAAGTAGAAGAAGACTTTAAATCCCATTTTGTGTCTTGCTTCAAGATGTGGATCTCCTGCCCAAACTAAAAAAGTGGTCACGTCTCTTGAAATTTGTGCTTTTGTTGTTTCTGTACCATCTGAATACTCTACTATTCCATCAGATATAGGTTCTGCCATCTTTATTTTATTACCAGGCATGTATTTATTATAGTAAACACCGTCATCTAATTCATATCCTGCTGGAGCCTCCTCGTATCCCATTAGTAAAGAATAAATATAATCCGCCCCACCTTTTCTCGCTTTAGCCAAAACTGACATATCTGGTGGATAAGCACCTCCATTTGCAGCAGCAGCTGCTTTTACATTTGGAAACGGCATAACAAACTTATCTGATAGTCTTCCTGGCCTTGTAAACATCTCGCCATCTTCATTGGGTCCATCTATAACTTCAAATTGTGCTGCAATGGCCTTTGCTTCTTCTGGTAAAAATTCTGGTCCACCTTTTTCAGATAAATTTCTATAACTTAAATGTTGTACTGAATGGCATCCTGCACAAACTTCCTGATAAACTTGATAACCCCTTTGCAAAGAAGCTCTATCAAAGGTTCCAAATACTCCGTCAAAGCTCCAATTATTTTTTAAAAATTCCGTGTTTCTTTCTTCGGAGTGAGCTAAATTGCTATTTCCTATAATAAATATTATTAAAAATACTTTGGAAAATAAATTATTTAAATGTTGCAACATTTTCTCCTTCATATTTTCCTGCCATTTCTTTAAGTTTATCCATTGCTCCAGGTTTATCTAACACTGGGTCGGAAATACTCAAGGGTAATGGTTCGGTTTTTTCGTAACGACCAAGCAAAGGTAACAAAATTAAAAAATGAATGAAGTAGTAAGCTGTTCCTATTCTAGCTAAAATTAAATAGATTCCTTCAGGTGGTTTTGCTCCTAGGTAACCAAGTAATATTACAGTAACTACCAATACCCAAAAAAACTTTCTATATATTGGTCTAAAAGTTGCTGATCTAACTTTTGAACTATCTAACCATGGTAAACCTACTAATACAAAAATTGATGCAAACATAAAAATTACTCCTCCTAGTTTGCTCGGAATAGCTCTTAAAATTGCATAGAAGGGTAATAGATACCATTCTGGGACTATATGTGCTGGTGTAATTAATGGATCGGCTGGAATATAGTTATCTGGATGTCCTAAAAAATCTGGCATGAAAAAAACAAATGCAAAAAATAATAATAAAAAAGCTAGTAAAGCTAAAAGATCTTTCATGACCATATATGGATGAAATGGCATAGTTTCATTGCTACCTTTCTTTACATCTATACCGACAGGATTATTATTTCCTGGAATGTGCAGTGACCATATATGCAGTATTACTAAACCAAAAATCAAAAATGGTAATAAGTAATGTAAACTATAAAATCGATTCAAAGTTGGATTATCTACAGAAAATCCTCCCCATAACCAATTAGTAACGCTTTCTCCTATGAGGGGGATTGCACTAAATAAGTTTGTAATTACTGTAGCTCCCCAAAAACTCATTTGACCCCATGGCAAAACATATCCCATGAAAGCTGTAGCCATCATTAGTAGATAAATTGCAAGACCAATAATCCAAATCATTTCTCTTGGAGCTTTATAAGAACCAAAATATAAACCTCTAAAAATATGAATATATACAGCAAGAAAAAACATAGATGCACCATTTGAATGGACATATCTCATAAGCCATCCATAATTTACATCTCTCATAATATGTTCAATGCTTGCAAAAGCATGTTCGGTGTGCGCAACATAATGCATTGCTAAAATTATTCCTGTCACTATTTGGGTAATTAAGCAAAAAGTTAATATTCCTCCAAATGTCCACCAGTAATTTAAATTTTTTGGAGTCGGATATGATTTTAAATGATGCGAAAGAGATAAAAGTGGCAAACGACTGTCAAACCACTCCGCTAGTTTTGTTTTTGGAACATATTTTTCTTCACTCATAAATATCTAGCCTATTTTAATTGTATTCATGTCAACAAACTCATATTTAGGAATTTCTAAATTTGTAGGAGCTGGGCCTTTTCTAATTCTTCCTGAAGTATCATAGTGTGATCCATGGCATGGACAAAACCAACCTTTGTACTCACCTTTATTTTTTAATGGGACGCAACCTAAATGAGTGCAAACTCCAATCATAACCAACCATTCTGGATTTTTAGCTCTATCTGAATCTTTTTCAGGATCTTTTAAATCTTTTAAATTAACTTTGGCAGCTTCACTAATTTCTTTTTCTGTTCTTCGTTTTATAAATATTGGTTTTCCCCTCCATAGTACTGTTATCTCTTTTCCAGGTTCAATGCTACTGACATCGACTTCTGTAGTTGATAGAGCTTTAACTGAAGCGTCAGGATTCATTTGATCTACCAAAGGCCATACTGCTGCACCCAATCCTACGGCACCAATTGTATAGGTGGCGGTAAATAAAAAGTTTCTTCTTTTGGGTTCAACTTTATTTGTCATATATTCGAAGCTATTATTGTCATGTATTATATATTATTAATTAATTAAAATTTATATAATTTTGCTAGGGTCAGAATGACACACAAATTAATACGTAAACAAAACAATGATTAACATTGCTCTATATCAACCTGACATACCCCAAAATACAGCTGCAATAATTCGTTTATGTGCATGTTTTGATGTGACTCTTGAAATAATTGAACCTTGCGGTTTTCACCTTGATGATAAAAGATTAAAAAGAGTTGCTATGGACTATATTAATAAAAGTAAAATTGTAGTCTACAGATCTTATGAAAATTTTCTAAAAAAGAAAAAAAACTCAAGAATTATATTAATGACAACAAAAGCAAAAAAAAAATATAATAATTTTAAATTTAGGCAAAAAGATACACTTCTATTTGGAAGAGAAAGCCAAGGAGTGCCAAAGGTTGTTCATAGTAACTCTTGGGAGAGTTTAAAAATACCATTAAAAAAAAATGCAAGATCTTTAAATGTAGGTATGGCAGTTGCTATAGCTTTATCAGAAGCTTTGAGACAGAATTCTTAATTTATGAAAGTAAAAGATAAAAAAAAATTAGCTAAAGAATGGTTTATTAAATTACAAAATATAATTTGTAATAATATAGAAAATTTAGAAAAGGAGTATGGATCTAAAATAAAGTTTAAAAAAAATAAATGGAAACATGGAGAATTTAGAATTATAAAAGGAGAAGTAATTGAAAAAGGAGGCGTAGCATTTTCAAATGTTATAGGTAAATTTCCTAAAGAATTCGCAAAAAAAATTCCAGGAACAAAAAATAACACTAATTTTTGGTCCTCAGGTGTTTCTGTAGTGCTTCATCCAAAAAATCCCAAGATACCCGCTATGCACTTTAATACTAGATTTATTTGTACTAAAAAGAACTGGTTTGGAGGTGGTATGGATGTAACACCTTGTCTAGTTGATAAGAAGGAAAAAGAAAAGTTTCACAAAGCTTTAAAAGAAATGTGTAGCCTTCATAATAAAAAGTATTATCCTAAATATAAAAAATGGTGTGATAGTTATTTTTATTTGCCCCATAGAAATGAACCGCGAGGTATAGGTGGTATTTTTTTCGATTATAAAATGGATAATTGGGAAAAAGACTTTTTGTTCACCAAGGATGTGGGTATTACTTTTGTATATTTAGTTAATGAAATTATAAGAAAAAAAATGTTTTTAAAATGGACAAAGGGGCAGAAAAAAATTCAACAAATTAAAAGGGGAAGATATGTTGAATTTAACTTGTTATATGATAGAGGTACAAAATTTGGACTAAACAGTGGAGGCAATCCTAAAGCAATATTAATGTCAATGCCGCCATCTGCTGACTGGGAATAATTTATGGAAAAAGAACCAATAACTTCAGAAGGTCTTAAAAAAATAAAACAAGAGCTAGAGGAATTAAAAAATATTAAACGACCAAAAATAATTGAAGCAATTGCAGAAGCTAGAGCTCATGGTGATTTAAAAGAAAATGCTGAATATCACGCAGCTAAAGAGGAACAATCAAAAATTGAAGGAAGAATAGTTGAAATAAATGATTCAATTGCTAGAGCTAATGTTATAGATGTAACCAAATTAAAGGAAAGTGATAATGTAATTTTTGGTTCAACCGTTCATTTATTAAATTTAGAAAATAATGAAAAAAAAATATACAAAATAGTTGGCAAGGATGAAGCTGATATAAATAAAAATTATATTTATTTCCGTTCACCAATTGGTAAAGCTTTGATTGGAAAAAAGAAAAAAGAATTAATAACTGTCAAAACACCTGCCGGAGAAAAAAATTTTGAAATTACTGGAGTAAAATACATTTAATTTTTACTAACTTTTCCTAAAGATTTTTCAACAATTTTTCTATCTATTACAAAATTATTTTCTATCCATTTTTCTTCTAATAACTTAAGCTTGCTTCCTAAAATGATTCCATCTTTATAACCATATTTTTTTAAGTAATCTCCCGAAATAGGAAATTTTGGTATTTTAATAAAATTTAAGTTATTTAAAGATTTTTCTATATCATAAAAATCCATTTTTTTGTTTAAACATATTGAAAAAAGTAACAAATCCTTAACACAATCTTTATTTGAAAAATAAATTAATTTTTTTATATTCTCTTCTGATAAGAACTTTTTATCTTTAAGATTTAAGTAATTTATTGAAATATTCTTTAATCTATTTTTAATTTTATTCGACGTCTTATATTTATGACAAAAATATTCATAATTATTTGTTTCATCTATTAAAAGCAAAGCTAATATTAAATGTTTATCATATTTTTGTTTAATTTTTTTAGGTAATTGATTAATTCTTGTTAATCTTTCAAAATACTTAAACTGCGGAAATATACTCAAAATTATTTCTTTTGAATAATTAATAGAAAATAAATTATATAAATTTGTTGTGCTCAATATTTTTTCTAATTCACTAAATATTCTTTCATTTGAAACTTTATTTAATCCATTGATATGTTTTCTGATAGATCGAATTGTATCTAGATCATAATTTTCTTTGCTATATTGTATAAAAAATCTAAAGAATCTTAAGATACGCAAATAATCTTCTTGTATTCTTGCTTCTGTTGAACCAATGAATTTTATTTTCCCACTTTTTAAATCTAATAAACCATTTAATGGGTCATAGATTCTGCCTTCTAAATCTGCATAAATTGCATTTATAGTAAAATCTCTTCTTGCGGCATCTTCTTTCCAATCCAGAGTAAATTTGACATTCGCATGTCTTCCATCTGTAGAAATATCTTTTCTCAAAGTTGTAATTTCAAATTTTTTATTATTTATAATTGCTGTTACTGTTCCGTGATCAATTCCAGTATCAATTACTTTTATATTTTTTCCCAAAAGTCTTTTTTTAACTTCTTCGGGTTCAAGAGATGTAGCCAGATCAATATCATCAATTAGCTCTCCATTAAATGATTTTCTAACACAACCTCCGACAAATCTAACTTTGCCTTCTTCTCCTGTCTCGTTTAAATTCTGAAAAATTAATTGTGCTTCTTTTATATTTTGTAAAAATTTTATCGTTTTAAGAGATCCAAATTTTTCGTAAAGATAACGATCAGTTTTTAAAACAATATTTTTTACTTTTTCAAACATTTTTTGGCTGGGGCGCTAGGATTCGAACCTAGGATGGTGGTACCAAAAACCACTGCCTTACCGCTTGGCTACGCCCCAATTTAGTTTTGAGATATACCACAAATGATTTATTTTATATAGTTTTTGATAGTGCTGACCAATACTTTGGATATTTTAATTTTATAGATCTTTGAGCTCTGATTGCATTGTGCATATTAGAAAATATTCCAATACAAGCTGATCCTGAGCCAGTTATTCTTGAAAAATAACAGCCTTTTTGAGATTTAATATAACTTATGATCTCTCCAATCTTTGGATAAATTTTAATCACTGTTTTTTCAAGATCATTAGCCTCATGCTTCAATATATTAATTACTTTTCTATTTTTTTGAATTTCAAAAAAAGACTGAGTTTTTGATAAACTGTATTTTTTATTTTTTTTATATATCTTTTTAGTTGAACAAACTAGATTTGGATAAACTATAAGCAAATTTAACTTAAATTTATTATTAATTCTTAATATTTCTTTTTTTTTCCCCGTTATATAAGTATTTTTTTTTTCTAAATTTATTGGAACATCAAATCCAATCTGTTCAGCCAATCTTATCATATTTTTTTTACTTAATTTAAGTTTCATTTTTTTATTTAAAAAATTCAATAAATTTGCTGCATTTGATGAACCTCCCCCAAGCCCTGAGCCGTGTGGTATATTCTTTTTTATATTAACTTTAAATGATTGATTGATAATTAAGTTATTTTCTCTAAGCAAATTCAATAGTTTGGTTATAGTATTAAATTTTTTATTAATACCATTCTTAAATTTTCCCGAAAAACTTATTTTATCATTTAAATTATTAATCTTTGATATTGATATTAAATCATACGGCTTACAGAATGTAATTAAAGAATTTATTTTGTGGTAACCATTTCGGAATTTTTTTATAACTCTTAAATACAAGTTAATTTTACAATAGGACCTTATTTTATAACTTTTCACTGAACTATTTATTTTTTTTTTCAATTCCAAATACTAACTTTTTTTTAATTATACTTTTCAATTTTTCTTCTGCTTGTTCTAATTCTAAGATATTTTTCCAAATATATCTGGCTTGTATATTTTTATCTAGCATCCATAATGCATCCGCATAATGATCATTAATAACTGGATCTGCAGGTAATAATTCCACTGCTTTTTGCAAAAATTTTTCTGCTTCAGCATAATTTTTCTTAGCATAGTAAGCCCAGCCAAGTGAATCAATTATGTAACCATCTCCTTTTCTTATTTCATTTGCTTTTTTTAACATTTCTAATCCCTTGTCCAAATTAACTCCTTGGTCAATCCATGAATAAGCCAAATAATTCAAAACGTGAGCGTCATCAGGAGAAATTTCAAGTGATTTTACTAAATCCTTTTCAGCATTCTCCCACTCACCCAATCTTTCATAACTTGTTCCTCTTCTGTCGTATATTTTTGAAACTAAAGAATGATTTTTATTGATTTTATCTAGAGCCTGCGAATAATATTTTACAGATTCTTTGAAATATTCATTTTCTTTATAAAAATTTGCAAGTTCATAATAATGTTCATAATTTGGATTTCGTAAACGTTTAAATTCTTTCTCCAAACTTTTTACTGAATCTTTTTTTGTCTTTTCTGTACCTAAAATTGAAGCAATATTTTTTGATGCATACCAAGAATAAGTAGGCCCTATTGATTTAAGTGACATATAAACATTTTTTGCTTCATTATATTTTTTCTGAAAAAAAAAGTTTTCAGCCAAAAGTGCATTATTAGTTATAAATCTATCATTCAAAAAATGAGAAATCTTTAAGTAAAAATTAGATAGTTGAAAATCTTTTTCACTAGAATACAAATTTGCTATAACATAAAAAAATTCAGCAAGAGAATCATTTGGATTATTGCAGTTGTAAAAATTTGTAATTTTTTTATACTTTTTGTTTAATAAAAGATATTCCGTTTCTTTTAGCAGTAAATTTGAACTATATTTTTCTCTACTTTCTCGAATTATATTTGTTGCTTTTATATTATCATTTTTAGATAAAAAATAATTTGCTAAAAAAAAATTATATCGTGAAAAATTATATTCTTTATTACGAATAATTTCCTCGAGAGATATTTGTGCATCTTCAGTGTCAAAATAGCAATGTAGAAAACTGTTTTGTGTTTTCGTTAAATGATCATATGGTTTTGGTATTTTTTCAATATAGCTAAAACTTTCATCTTTTTTTCCTTGGGACGCCCTACTCCAAGCAATAAGAACGTTCCCTATAAAATCTTCAAAAAATAAATTGTATCTTGATATTTTATTTAATCTTCTAAAATGTTTTTCTGAATTTTTGTAATCTTTTTCTAAAAAGTAGTTTAACCCTAACAATAAATCAGATTCAAAAAATAATTCTTTTTCATCCCATACATTTTCTGAAAATCTTAATGCTTCATCATATTTTCCAAGCAAGACAAGGGTTCTTAAATACTCTATATTAAATTCAGAGTGACTATCCTTTAATAATTTTACTTTCTTAAAATATTTAAGTGCTTTATCATTATGATTTTTTTGGACAGATACAATTCCAGAAAAATAGTTTGAAATATTTTCTTTTGTATAAATAATTTCTCCATCCTTTGCTAATACATCTTTATTTGCTAATAGAAAAAGAACAAGAAAAAAAATAAAATAAATTTTTTCATTTAAAAATTTCATATGATATACTTTATAGAATGAAAAAAAATTTAAATCAAAAGTTAATTAATCTTATTGAATATTATAATTTGATAAATGCAAATTTTCTTTTAAGTAATGTGCCTATAAAAAGAAATAGTGTAAATTCTACCATTTCTTTTAGTGGTACCAAAATTGAAAAACTTAATAAATTAAAAAAAAAAATTGAACTCATAAAAAATTGCGAATTAAAGAAAAATGCAACAAATTTAGTTTTTGGTGATGGGAATATTAATTCAAAAATAATGATTATAGGAGAAGGACCTGGTGCAAATGAAGATGTGGAAGGAAAGCCATTTGTTGGTCGAGCAGGAAAATTATTAGATAAAATGTTAGCTTCTATTAAACTAAATAGAACAAAAGTCTATATATCAAATGTTGTAAATTACAGACCCCCAGAAAATAGAAAGCCAAATGAATCAGAGATTGATAGATATTTGCCATTATTAAAAGCACATATTGAAATTATAAATCCAAAAATTTTAGTCTTATTAGGTAGCACAGCATTAAATGCCCTAATAGGAAATGATACTGTTATTTCCAAAGCTAGAGGTCAGTGGGTCCAAAAAGAAATAGGAAAGGCAAATCCTTGGATTATTGCATCATTCCATCCTGCGTTTTTAATGAGACAACCAGAGCAAAAAAAATTAGCATGGATTGATTTAAAAATGATAAGAGAAAAATCTAAAATTTTAAATATATAAAATAATTTTGTTAAAAAAAAATAGAATTGCTGGAGTAGATGAAGTTGGTAGAGGTTGCTTAGCTGGCCCAGTATTTGCGGCTGCTGTAATTTTAAATAAAAATATAAATACTAAAAATATTAAGGATTCAAAAAAAATCCCTTTTCAAAAAAGAATATTACTTTCGGAATATATTAAAAAGAATTCTGTTTACGCAATAGGCAAAGCAAATGTAGAAGAGATAAATAAAATAAATATTTTAAATGCTTCTCTTTTGTCAATGAAAAGAGCTTTGTATAAACTAAAAATTAAACCTTCCTTAGCTTACATTGATGGTATTTTTGTTCCACAAAATATTAAAATAAAATGCAAAGCCCTAGTGAGGGGTGACGAAAAAAATGTTTCAATTGCTGCAGCTTCAATTGTTGCTAAAGCAACCAGAGATTTGTTCATGATTAAATTGGGAGGTGAATTCCCTAGATACAAATGGAATAAAAATTTTGGTTACGGCACAGCTGAACATTTAAGAAGTCTTAAAAAATATGGAATTACAGAACATCATAGAAAAAAGTTTTATCCGGTACACAACATCTTGATGAGCAAGACACGTGAAACACTATAGGACTCATTTTTTTTCATTAAAGTTTGACTGATTTATAAATTTAGAGTCTAATTCAACGTAAAGTTGAATCTAGATATGTCTAAATTTGAAAATAAAATTGTAAACGGAAATTCTTTAGAAATATTAAAAAAAATTCCTGACAAAACTTTTAATTTAATTTTTGCAGACCCTCCCTACAATTTGCAAATTGGCGAAAAATTAAAAAGACCCGATGATAGTAAAGTTAATGGTGTCGATGATAAATGGGACCAATTTAAAAATTTCAAACATTATGATGATTTCTGCAATGATTGGCTTAAAGAATGCAAAAGAGTTTTAAAAGACAATGGAAGCATTTGGGTTATAGGATCATATCATAATATTTTTAGACTAGGTTACCACCTGCAAAATTTAAACTATTGGTTACTTAACGATATAATCTGGAGAAAAAATAATCCAATGCCAAATTTTAGAGGAACAAGATTTACTAATGCTCATGAGACCTTGATTTGGGCATCGAAAACAAAAAAATCAAAGTATACTTTTAACTATCATTCTTTGAAGTGTTTAAACGATGATTTACAAATGCGATCGGACTGGACTTTTCCCATATGTAACGGAAAAGAAAGATTGAAAAAGAATGGAAAAAAAGTTCATTCTACTCAAAAACCAGAATCTCTATTACATAGAATTATTTTAGCAACAACTAATAAAGATGATACTATTTTGGATCCATTTTTAGGCACCGGAACTACTGCAGCTGTCGCTAAAAAATTAGGCAGAAAATACTTTGGAATAGAAAAGGATAAAAAATATTTTAAAGCTGCTAATGAAAGAATTATTAAAGCTAAAGCTATTGAAGAAAGCCATTTAGATACCTTACAAAATAATAAATCTAAACCAAGAGTGCCGTTTGGATCCTTGGTTGAAATGGGAATAATAAAGCCAGGAACTAGCATTTTTGATCAAAAGAAAAAAATTAATGCAAAAATCATGGTTGATGGAAGTATTAAACATAAAGATTCTGCGGGTTCTATACATAAAATAGCAGCCAAAATAATGGGAACCGAAAGTTATAATGGCTGGACTTACTGGTATTGTAATATTGATGGATCTATTAAACCAATAGACGATCTTAGACAAAGATTCCTGTCTAAAAATATTTAATTTTATTTATATATTTCTCCTAAGTAGCTTTGAATAAAATTTTTATTTTTTACTAGACGCTTTAAAAAAAAATTTCTAAAAGTTTTTAATAAAGGATTTGAAATATGGAATCCAAAATAATTAATTTTTGATCTTTTATTAATCAAATTAGTTCTTGCTACTCTTCTTTTAAAATATTCGTTTTGTATATCTGCATTATTATCACTAATTAATTGAAAGATTTCATTTGCTGCTTCAATTGACTGTGATGCTCCTTGGGCCATTGTTGGGGGAAAAGTATAGAAAGCATCGCCAATATATAAAACATTTTTGTAAATAGATTTTATGGGCTTGTTAGATGTATATATAGGCCATGATTTTAATTCTCCATTAAATAAATTAACTAAATTTTTACTTTCTTTAAAAATTGTATTTTCCAGTATTGTTTTTATAGAATCATTGTCTTCTAATTTTTTTCTAATTATACAAACTAAATTAATTTCTTTTTGTTTATTTACTGAATACAAAACTAGATGAGCATCAGTACTCATTATTAAAGATATATTATTACTATTAAGATTAGAGATATCTTCAGCTCTAACCTGGGATCTAATAGCAATGGCTCCATAGTAATTTGGCTTAAAAAATTTTTTTTCTATAATAGATTTTGTGTTAGAATAAATTCCATCTGCTACTATCAAATAATCAACTTTATCCCTTGACCCATCATTAAATTGAATTTCAAGTTTTTCATTTGTTTGATTAACTTCTTGAATTTTTTTACCAAATATAATTGAATTAGTTAATAATTTCTCTTTTAAAAATTTAATCAAAATTGATCTTTTTAAAGTTGTATATTTTTCATTTTCAGAGTTAAACTCCGTTAAATCTAAATCACAAATTTTATTATAGTTTTTTGAATAAAAATCTAGTTTTGATGG
The DNA here is from genome assembly GCA_902567785.1 of uncultured Pelagibacteraceae bacterium. Taxonomy (GTDB): domain Bacteria; phylum Pseudomonadota; class Alphaproteobacteria; order Pelagibacterales; family Pelagibacteraceae; genus AG-414-E02. The sequence goes on from CACFOR010000005.1 coordinate 78,223, forward strand.
ATTGTATTTTTCATTTTTATTAAGTTTACTAAAACCAATTTTATTTAAAATATATACGCTATTAACTGACAATTGGATTCCAAAACCTTCTTTTAAATTAAAAGCTTCCTCTTTTTCATAAATAATAAATTCAAAATTAGAATTGCTTTTTAAAAGATTAGCTAAAGTAAGTCCTGCTATACCAGATCCAATAATGGCTATCTTTTTTTTCATTAATATAAATGAGAAACTTGTTTAAAAATTCTTTTCGTAAATGATGGAATAAATTCACTATTTTTATTCAAAGAATACCAATTATATTCTGAAGGTATTTTTGAAGAAAATTTATAATATAAATTAATGTTTAGTTTTTTGTTAGAAATAGAATTTTTATAATTACACAAAA
>CACFOR010000006.1 GCA_902567785.1 uncultured Pelagibacteraceae bacterium
ATTAACCTTGTTATGGCTTTTTATAGAGCCCAAGGATTTTATTTTGCTAAAATTGATGCCGAGATCGAAAAATTAAAAAATAATAAAGTAAATATAATTTATACAATTGATAAAGGAGAAAAAGCAAAAATTGCAAAAATATATTTTTTAGGAGATAAAAAAATTAGAGAGAAAAAGCTAAGAGATGTTATTACTTCTCAAGAAAACCAGTTTTGGAAATTTATTTCAAGAAGTGTTTATTTAAGCAAGGAAAGAATAGAATTAGACAAAAGATTATTAAAAAATTATTACAAAGACAAAGGGTACTACGAAGTTGATGTTAAATCTACCAATGTTGAATATTCTGAAGGAGAAGGTTTTGTTTTAACTTTTAACATTAATGCTGGAACAAGGTATAAATTTAGAAAAATTTTTGCAAATATTGCAAAAACGCTTGATGAAAAAGCATTTCTTGGTTTAGAAAATGAATTTAATAAACTAGCAGGATCTTTTTATTCACAAAAAAAATTAAAACTTGTATTAGATAAGATTGATGAGTTAAGTGAACAAAAAGAATTACAATTTATAAATCATAATGTTGTTGAAACATTAGACGGTAATGGAGTAGATGTTAAAATCAATATTTTTGAAGGCGATAAAGTTATAATAGAAAGAGTTAATATTATAGGAAATTCTGTTACAAATGATTCTGTTATAAGAAGTGCTCTTCTAGTTGATGAGGGAGATCCATTCAGTACTTTGTTAGTTAATAAATCAATTAATAAAATTAAAGCAAGAAATATTTTTGGAAAAGTTTCTCATGAGATTTTACCAGGTTCTAATGAAGACTTTAAAGTTTTAAATATTACTGTTGAAGAAAAGGCAACTGGTGAAATTATGGCAGGCGCAGGTATTGGTACTGATGGAACTAGTTTTCAATTTTCTGTTACTGAAAATAATTGGTTAGGAAGAGGTATTAAGCTTCAATCATCTTTAAATGCTTCCCAACATAAAATTAGTGGTGATATTTTCGTAAATAATCCAAATTATAATTTTTCGGGTAATGCTGTAAACGCAGGACTAGACGTTTCATCAACTGACAGATCAACTACTTCTGGTTTTAAGAGTTCAAGAACTGGAGGTGAAATAGGAACTAGTTTTGAACAATATCAAAATGTATTTATTGCCCCAACAATAACAATTGCACTAGAAGATGTAGAGGTGGATGAGGATGCTTCAGATTCGATAAAAAAAATGGAAGGAAATTTCTTTAATTCTGATTTGGGTTACTCAATTACTTTTGATAAAAGAAATCAGGCTTTTAAACCCACAAGAGGTCACAAATTAGTCTGGAGACAAAAATTGCCAATAATTCAAGATTCTTCATCAATTATGAATGGTATAGATTTTAATAAGTATCACGATTTTTCAGATGATTTAATTGGGTCATTCAAAATTCATGCGAGATCAATCAATGGGGTTGATGATGATGTGCGGTTAACAAATCGGCTTTATGTCCCGCGAGCAAGACTTCGGGGCTTTAATCCTCATAAGGTTGGACCAAAAGATGGAGATGACTATATAGGAGGAAACTACATAACAGGATTAAGTGCTGAAGCTCAATTACCGAATCTTTTGCCTGAATCCTATAGAACAGATGTTAGCTTGTTTATAGATTCAGCCAATATATGGGGAGTTGACTACAGTGATGATATTGAAGAAACCAATAAAATTAGGTCAGCAGTAGGAATAAGTGCTAACGTGTTTACAACAATTGGTCCCCTTAGTTTTACTATAGCACAAGATTTAGCTAAATCAGAAAATGATGAAACAGAAACATTTAACTTTAGATTGGGCACATCATTCTGATGAAATATTTAGTAAGATTTTTTGTAGTTACTTTTTTATTATTTGTTTGTACACATTCTTTTGCAGAGCAAAAAATAGTTATATTAGATTTAAAATATGTATTAAATAACAGCAAAGCAGGAAAAGGTGCGCAAGATTATTTAAAAAAATCATTTAATGATAATGTAAAAAAATTTACTGATATGGAACAAGCATTAAAAAAAGAAGAAAATGATCTTTTAACAAAAAAAACAGTTTTAAGTAAGGAAGAATATACAAAAAAAACAGATGGTCTAAGAAAAAAAGTTATTGATTATCAGTCTCAACGAAGAGCTTCTTTAGATAAAATTGCTGCGCTAAGAGAAAAATCAAGAGAAACTTTGCTCAAACAAATCGAGCCGATTTTAAACACATATATTAAAGAAAATAATATTTCCCTAGTAGTTGATAAAAATTATACTCTGGGCGGAAATCCGGCGAATGACATTACAACAATTATTGTTGAAAAATTAGACAAGGTACTCCCATCATTAGATTTGAAATAAAATGACTAAAAATCATTTTTATGAAAAAAAAGGACCCTTCCCTTTAGATGAAATAGTAAAAACTATTGGGTGTTCAAATTTACTTGGTAATAAAAGTAACATTAATATATATGGATTTGAATCCCTGGATAATGCTACTAAAAACGATATAACTTTTTTGAATTCTAACAAGTATAAGAATTTGTCCTTAGATACCAAAGCTGCGGCGTGCATTACATCACCTAATCTTATTAAATTTTTACCAGACCAATGTATTAAACTAGAAGTGAAAAATGTGCTTTTTGCCGTTACACAAGCATCTAAACTGTTTTATCCCAGTGCAGACTTAGATGTGCCCGACGAAAGTCTGTTAAAATCAGAAAATCTAAAAAAATTATATCCAGATGTTAAATTCGGAGAAAATGTTCTCATTGGGAAAGATGTTAAGATTGGAAAAAAAACTTATGTAGGGAGTAATACAATAATTGAAAGCAATGTTATATTGGGAGAGAAATGTGTGATTGGTTCGTTTATAACTATAAGAAATTCAATAATTTCGGATAATGTACACATACAAGATGGAACGAAAATTGGAACCAAGGGTTTTGGTTTTATACCAATAAAAAATAAAAATATTAGAAGCCCTCATATAGGAAAAGTTATATTAGAAGAAGGAGTCGAAATCGGAGCTAACAGTACTATAGATAGAGGATCTCTCTCTGACACAATTATCGGAAAAAATACTTTTTTAGATAACCAAGTACACATAGCACACAATGTTCAAATTGGAAAAAATTGCATGATTGCTGGCCAAGTGGGTTTCGCTGGAAGTACTATAGTGGGAGATAATGTTATTATAGGAGGTCAAGCAGGTATATCCGGTCATCTAAAAATTGGAAATAATGTAAAGATCGGTGGAGGAAGCGGTGTGATTAATGATATTTATGACAACCAACAAGTTATGGGTTATCCAGCTATTTCTTTAAAAGAATTTGTTAAGCAAAGAAAAAAAAATGAAAAATAATTCTATTGATAAAAAAAAAATTGAAAGTTTACTTCCACACAGAGAACCAATGTTATTAATTGATAGATTAATAAATATTGTTCACCTAAAATCAGCCACTGCAGTTGTCAATGTAAAGAAAAATTCATTTTTTGTACAAGGACATTTTCCTGGTCAACCAGTTATGCCAGGAGTGCTTATTGTTGAAGCTTTTGGTCAATCAGCAGCAGCTTTAACGGCTTATGGTATTGATCCAAAGGAATATGAAAATAAGCTGGTTTATTTAATGAGTATTGAAAAAGCAAAATTTAGAAAACCAGTTTTACCAGACTGCGAACTCCATTTAGAGATAGAAGCTGTAAGATCACACGGTCGTGTATGGAAATATAAGGGAGTAGCCAAAGTTAATAATGAAATAATGGCTGATGCTGAATGGGCAGCCACCATAGTTGATAGAAAAAAATAATAATGATTCATAATTCAAGTGTTATAGATAAAAAAGCAAAAATTGGAAAAGAAGTAAAAATAGGACCTTTTTGTTATATAGGTCCAAATGTGGAGATCAACGATTCTGCCGAGTTAGTTTCTAACGTTCATATAGAAGGAAATACCAAAGTAGGAAAAGGAACTAAAATATTTCCGTTTGCTAGTATTGGGACACAACCACAAGATTTAAAATATAAAGGAGAAAGCAACAGTCTCGAAATTGGAGAAAATAATATTATAAGAGAATATGTAACAATAAATCCAGGAACAAAAGGTGGAGGAGGAAAAACCAAAATAGGAGATAAATGTTTATTTATGATCTCTAGTCATGTTGCTCATGACTGTCATATTGGAAACAACGTGGTAATTGCAAACAACGTGCCGTTGGGTGGTCATGTTACAATAGAAGATTCAGTTGTCATTGGAGGAAATTCAGCAGTACAGCAATTCACCAGAATCGGTAGACTAGCCATGATAGGAGGAATGACCGGTGTATTAAAAGATGTAATTCCATTTGGTTTATCTTTTGGGAATAGAAATTATTTAAGAGGTATTAACCTTATAGGTTTAAAAAGAAAAAAATATGATAATAAAAAAATAATGGAACTTGATTCAGCTTTTAAAAAAATTTTTGCTTCCAAAAATCTTCATGAAAATTTAAGTAAAATTAATGGCGAATATAAAGATAACGATTTAGTAAAAGAGGTCATAAATTTTATTGGTAAAGATAAAAAAAGACCTATTTGTGCACCACTAAACGAATAATGATTGGCTTAATATTTGGAGAATCAGATTTTCCAATTCAAATTTTAAAAAAAATTAAAAAAAAACGTATAAAATATTTAGTAATAGATTTAACTAAAGGAAAAAAATTTAAAAAAGATAAACACTCTCATTGTGTTTCCATAGGTCAATTTGGTAAAATTATTAGAATACTTAAAGATAATAAATGTAAAAAAGTTTTGTTTGCTGGAAAAGTTGAAAAACCAAACTTTTCTAAAATGAGACTAGATTTTAAAGGTGTGTATTATATTTCAAGAATTATTAGAAGTTCCAAGTTAGGTGATGCAGCTATATTAAGAGAGATTATAAAAATTTTAAAACAAGAGAGAATTAAAACTCTAAATTCATTAACTTATAATCCCGAGTTAAGTTTAAAAAAAGGAAACTATTCAAAAATAAAACCTAACATGGAGGACAAATTTGATATTAAAAAAGCTATCAAAACATTAAATAGTTTAGGAAAATATAATTTTAGTCAAGGAGTTGTGGTAAGAAATAGAAAAATATTAGCAATTGAAGGAAGGGGTGGCACAAAAATAATGCTCAAGAAATGCAAAAGTAAGCAAATTAGAAACAAAGGGGTTTTAGTAAAATTTCCAAAGAAAAAACAGGATTTAAGAATAGATTTACCTGCCGTTGGATTGAAAACTTTAATTCAATGCAAGGGTGCTGGATTAAAAGGAATAGTCTTGAAAAGTAAAAAAAATGTTTTTTTGGAGAGAAAAAAATCCATAAATTTTGCAAATGAAAATAAAATGTTTATTACGGTTAAATGAAAAAAATATTCGTATTAACAGGAGAACCATCGGGGGACAAATTAGCTTCAAAAGTTGTTTCTAAACTAAAAATATCCAGATCTGATATAGAGTATTTATCAGTTGGAGGAGAATACTTAAAGTCTCTAGGAATTAAATCAATTTATGATTTAAACAAAGTTACATATCTGGGATTTACTAAGGTTTTAATGAATTTATTTAAAATTAAAAAAAATATAAACGATACTGCGAGAAAAATTATTGAATTTAATCCAGATATTTTATTTTCAGTCGATAGTCCAGATTTTACTTTAAGAGTTGCAAAAAAAGTTAAAAAAATAAACTCCAATATTAAGATAATACATTTTGTTTCACCAAAAATATATGTCTGGAGAAAAAACAGAATTAAAAAATTTAAATATTTCTTGGATCATATTTTGTTATTATTTCCTTTCGAAAAAAAATTTTATGAAGAAGAGAAAATAAAATGCACATTTACAGGCCATCCACTTCTTGAGGATAATGGAAAAAGCAAAGTTGATTTGAATCAATTTATTAAAAAAGATAAAAAGATAATTTCAATTTACCCAGGAAGCAGATTATCCGAAATAAATATTTTAATGCCAATATTGTCTAAGTTTGTTAAATTAATGAATGATAAATACAAGGATTTATTATTTATCTTTCATTCAACGTCTGAGTTTAACCAAATTGTTCAAAAAGAAATCTTGAAAGAAGGTTTTAAAAATTGTGAAACTATATGTGATGAAAAAATTAAATCCCAATTATTAAAACAATCTATTTTTGCAGTCGCCAAGTCAGGAACAATCTCATTAGAAATATCTAACTTCAAAGTTCCTTCTATTATTATTTATAAAATGAATATTATTAATTTTTTTATTGTTAAATTATTAGCCAAAGTAAAATTTGCAAATATTATAAATATTGCAGCCAATGAAGAGATTATTCCCGAATTATTACAATCTAAATGTAATGCAAAAAATATATTTAATACTGTTGTTGAACTTTTAAATGATGAAAAAATCTTAAAAGAGCAAATTAACAAATCCCAAAAAATAATAAATAACTTTAAAACTAATAAATCTTCAGAAATAGCTACTTCAGTTTTAATTAATAGCCTTTAATCTTTTTGTGATTTCATTTTTATCAAGTGATAAAATAATATTGTATATTCCTGGACCAAACTTAGATCCCGTTAAAGCAATTCTTAAGGGTTGACCAACGCCTTTAAAGTTTGTTTTATGCTTAGCAATCAATGTGTTCATCATTTCTTCAAGATTTTTTTTATTAATTTCAGAGTTTTTTTCAAACTCAGCAAGGAAGTCCTTTATAATATTTTTAGAAGATACATCTAGAAGTTTAAAGTCTTCACTAGAAATCTGAATTTTTTCCTGGAGAATGTATTGGGAGTTTTGATAAATATCCTCAAGAGTTTTGGCTTTATTTTTTAGAAAATTCATTGATTTTATAAGAGAATTTTCTTTAGAAGGATCAATCTTTTTTTTAAATTTTTCAGAATAAATTTTAAAAAATTTAAATAATTTTTTTTCTTCAATATGTTTAATATAGTATTCATTAATTGATAGTATCCTAGACATATCTAATTTAGATGGAGATTTCCCAATACCTTTTAAATCAAAAAGTTTAATACTTTCATCAAGTGTGAAAATTTCTTTATCTTTATGAGCCCAACCAAGACGTAAAAGATAATTTCTTAATGCATCAGACAAGATGCCTATTTTAATAAAATCATCAATGGTCGAGGCCTTATCTCTTTTTGAAAGTTTAGAACCTTCTTCGCTATGAATAAGAGGTATATGGGCAAACTGGGGAATATCCCATTTCATTGCTTCATAAATTTGTTTTTGTTTAAATGTATTTATTTTATGATCATCTCCTCTTATGACATGAGTAATTTTCATTATATGATCATCAACAACAGCAGATAATTGATAAGTTGGTGATCCATCTTTTCTTAAAATAACAAAATCTTCAATAATTGAGTTTGTAATATTAATCTCGCCTTGAACCAGGTCATTGACAGTTGAGTTACCAGGAATCTTACTTTTAAATCTAATTACAGGTTCAACATTACTTGGAATTTCCAAATCTTTTGAATCTCTCCATTTTCTATTATATATATAAGGTATTCCTTGTTTTTTACATTTTTCCTTTTGTTTTTTAATTTCTTCTTCAGAGCAATAGCATTTATATGCAAAACCTTTTTTTAAAAGCTCATCAACAATTTCTTTATGCTTTTTAATGTTTTTTGATTGGACGTATTCTTTGTCATCATGATTTATTCCAATCCAATCAAGTGAATCTATAATTTGTTTTTTAAATTCTTCTTTTGATCTTTCTTTATCAGTATCTTCTATTCTTAAATAAAATTTACCTTTATTATTTTTTGAAAAAAGCCAATTAAAAAGTGCAGTTCTAACACCACCTATATGAAGTGGCCCAGTAGGAGAGGGAGCAAATCTTGTTGCTACTAAACTCATGAATTATTATTAGACTATTTTATTGGAAGTTTCTATATAAAGATACAAGTACGCCCTGAACTTTTACTCTGTCAGGACCAAAAATCTTAGTTTCATATCTTTTGTTTGCACTTTCAAGAGCTATGACTTTACCTTTTTTTCTTATTCTTTTTAACATAGCTTCATGGTCATCAATTAAAGCAACAACAATTTGACCATTATCAGCAGAATTAGTTTTTTTAACAATTACAGTATCTCCATCATTTATCCCAGCTTCAATCATAGAATCTCCCGAAACCTTTAATCCAAAATGATCTCCTCCCTTGCTAAGTTCTTCTGGAATTGCAACTCTACTTACTTCATTTTGAATAGCTTCAATAGGAGTACCAGCAGCTATTTTACCTAATACAGGAATTTCATGAACGCTTCTTTTGGTTTTTTCAGAATCTAGCCCCCCTTTTATTACACTAGGTGAAAAAGAGTTATATATATCATTTGCACTTGCTGTTTCTGGTAATTTTAAGACTTCCAATGCCCTAGCCTTGTGAGCTAATCTTTTTATAAATCCTCTTTCTTCTAAAGCAGAAATTAGTCTATGAATCCCAGATTTTGATTTGAGGTTTAAAGAATTTTTCATTTCTTCATAGGAAGGTGACACACCTGATGATCTGATTTTTTTATTTATAAATAAAAGTAGGTTTTTTTGTTTTTTAGTAAGCATAGAACAAATATCGTACATCTACTGTTCTACAAAAGTTCTCTTTTAATATCAATGCAAAATAAGCCTTTATTTATGGGGCTATTTTGATGATTTCTTCTAACATATTAGATTTTTCCTCTAGATCCTTAAGGAGTGATTCACCAATAAGAAAGTTATTTATTTTTGTTTTATTGAATATTTCCTCTACATCTTTCGCATTTTTAATCCCACTCTCACAAACTATAGGTCCAGAATGATTATTTAATATTTTGTATAAATTATAAGTAGTATTAATGTCTGTTTTAAGAGTTTTAAGATTTCTATTATTAATTCCAACTATTGCATTTTTATAATTTAGAGCAAGTTTAGCTTCATCATCTGTATGAACCTCAACTATCGTGCTCATATTTAATTTATTAGCAATTTGATAAATTTCGTTAGCTACTTTGTCACTAACTATTGATAAAATAATCAAAATAGCATCAGCACCAAAACTTTTTGCAAGATATACTTGATAGGGATCTATAAAAAAATCTTTGCATAAAACAGGTAATTTAACTTCTTTTTTAACATCTTCTATATGTTTCAGTTTTCCCAAAAAATACATTTCTTCTGTTAAAATAGATAGACAAGAAGCTCCCGAATGAAGATATTGTTTTGCTATTGATTTTGGATCATAATTTTCAATAATAATTCCTGCTGATGGACTACTTTTTTTTATTTCGGCAATTACAGATATTTTTTTTTCTAATAACTTTGATTTGAAATCAAGGTAATTATTGTATGAAGATATTTTTTTACTAAGATCTTTAATTGAAAAGGAATTTTTATATTTTTCTAAACTATCTTTTTTTGCATTAATTATTTTTTCTAGAGCATTTGTCATTTCATTAGTTTTGAAATATGGTTAATAACATTACCTGAAAGAATATGATCCCTTAATTTTTTGTAAGCTTCATTAAAATTATTTGATTTTTCTGAAACAATTAAACCTGCCGCAGCATTTAAACAAACAGCAATTGAAAAATCGTTATCTTTACCCTGAAAAATTTCTCTTATTTTTTCAGCATTATATACTGGATCTTTCCCTACAATATGTTCAAAACTCTTTGATTTAATATTTAAATCTTTGGGGTTTAATATAAATTCTTTAATTTTTCCATTATTTAATTCTACAATCTTGGTATTAGCATAAGGAGAAATCTCATCAAGACCGTCTTCACTATTTACAATTAAAGCTTTTTTTAAATTTAAATTTTTGAGTGCGTGAGCAAAAATATTTAGTAGTTTTTTATCAAAGACACCAACAACTTGTCTGTTGACTTTTGCAGGACTGCTTAAGGGTCCTATTAAATTAAATATTGTTCTTTTTCCAATTTTTTTTCTAACTGGTCCAACATATTTCATAGCTGAATGGTAACCTTGCGCAAACATGAATCCAAAATTATTAATATTTATACTTGATTCTACTTCTCTAGGCTTAAGATTGATGTTAATATTTAATTTTTCCAAAACATCGGCAGAACCACATTTTGACGATACGGATTTATTTCCATGTTTTGCAACTTTTACTCCAAAACTTGATAATAATAATGCTGCAGCTGTAGAAATATTCAAGGTATTTTTTCCATCTCCACCGGTTCCACAAGTATCTATCGTATTATTTGGTACATTTACGGAAGTGGCTTTGTTTCTCAACACATGTACTCCGCCAGCTATTTCATCAGATGTTTCACCTTTTTCAGATGAAAGTATTAAAAAATTAAAAATTTCATCTTCTTTTAATTTTCCTGACATCATATTTTCAAAAGCATATTTACTTTCCTCAAAACTTAAATTTTCTTTATTTCTTAGTTTTTTTAATAAATGATCCATTTAATTATAATTTAAAAAATTTTTTAATAACTTCATCCCTTCAAGAGTTTTGATGCTTTCTGGATGAAATTGGACACCGTGGACATTGTATTTTTTGTGCATTATTCCCATGATTAATTTATCTTTGGTTTCCGCTGTAATTATTAAGTCTTTACCAAGTGTTTTTCTATCAATAATTAAACTATGATATCTAGTGGCAGTAATAGTTTTTTTTATACCTTTAAAAATACCTCTGCCGTTGTGTCTTACAAGGCTAGTTTTTCCATGCATCAATTTTTTAGCACCTATTATTTTTGATTTAAAAACTTGACCAATGATTTGATGCCCAAGACAAACTCCTAATATTGGAGTACTTCTGTAAAAATTTTTAACTATATTTATACAATTTCCAGCTTCATTAGGATTTCCCGGTCCTGGAGAAATTACTATTTTTTTATATTTATTTTTTTTAATTTTATTTATTTGAATTTTATTATTTCTATAAACTTCAACCTTACATTTAAGAGATGAAAAATAGTGATATAAGTTGTAAGTGAAACTATCATAGTTATCTATTAACAAAATTTTCATTTTAATTTAATGAACTTATTAAAGCTTTTGCTTTGTTCACTGTTTCAGCATATTCTTTTTCTGGAATACTGTCAGCAACTATACCAGCACCAGACTGTATATAGAATTTATTATTTTTTATTAGAGCAGTTCTTAAAGCTATACAAGTATCAAAATTTTTATCAGCCGAAAAATATCCTATAGAACCTGCGTACATTTTCCTTTGTGATTTTTCAAGTTCATCTATTATTTCCATAGCACGGATTTTAGGAGCTCCAGTAACAGTACCAGCGGGAAATCCAGATAACATTGTATCTAATAAAGTGTGTTTTTTATCAAATTTTCCCTCAACATTTGATACTATGTGCATTACGTGAGAATATTTTTCTATTTTAAATTTTTCAGTAACTTTTACAGTATTTATTTTAGAAACCTTCCCTACATCGTTTCTTCCAAGATCTAAAAGCATAAGATGTTCAGCTAATTCTTTTTTATCATTTAATAATTGTTTCTTATAAAACATATCCTTTTGAGGATTTGTGCCTCTGGGTCGAGTTCCAGCTATAGGTCTTATAGTTATTTTGTTATCTCTTAATCTAACTAATATTTCTGGACTACTACCAATTATTTGAAAATCATCAAAATTAAAAAAAAACATAAATGGTGAAGGATTATTTATTCTTAATTTTTTATATATTTCCAAAGGAGATTTTGTAAGTTTTGCTTCAAATCTTTGGCTTAAGACAACCTGAAAAATATCACCTTTTTTAATATATTTTTTTGCTTTTAAAACTATTTCTTTAAATTTATTTTTTGATATGTTCGATTTAACCTTTAATTTATTAATTTTATCAACTTTATTAATTGGCTTCTTATGTATGTTCATAAAAGCTAGTTTTTTTAATAACTCAATATATTGAATTTGCTCTAAATAATATCTCCTATAATTTGTAATATTCTCATCACCATAGCAATTAACTATAAAATAAATTTTTTTAAGCATGTTGTCATGAATAATTATTGTTTTTGGTCTTATTAATCTTATATCTGGAATTTTTAGATCATCTTTGCATTGCCTGGGAATTTTTTCAATATATCTAATAATATCATATGAAAAATATCCAGCTAACAGTGAGGAAATTTTTGGCAAATTTTTTGGTAATTTAAAATTAAAATTTTCAATAAGTTTTTTTAAATAAGGATAGGGTTTTCCACCAACTATTCTCTTTTTTTTATTTTTTATTATATATATTTTATTCCTATTAAATTCCCAAATTATATCTGGATCGGCTCCTAAAATAGTATATCTACCTCTAATTCTTCTTTTTTCTACAGATTCAAAAATAAAACTATTTTTTTTAACTAAAAAATTATTAATTATGTTTTCAACTATTTTATTATTTTTGCAATTAACTTTTTTAAATAATATTTGGTTTTTTTTGTTTTTATGTTTTTTTTTAAAGGTATTAAAATTTTTATTTATATTCATTATTTGAAATAATTTTTAGCAATATTTAAAGCCTTATAATTAATATCAATCTTATATTTTTTTTTAATATAACTGTCGTATGCATTAAATAAATTAGTTGTAATATTAATTTTAGACAAGTTAAAATATTTTTCATAATTTTCTGCTTCTTTATCAATATTTACATTAGTAACATTATCAATAAAAATTAGGTAGTTTTGACTTAGATCTAAATCATGTATTAAAATAACTTTTTTTATCGGAGCTTTGTAAATTTCATTAAGCATTTCCTTTTTAAGCAAACTTGTATCATTTTGATTTTTTATTTTTATTTTTTGTATAGAAATGTTTTTTTCAGATGAAAATTTATTAAAGTCAGACTTATTAAAATTATTTCCATTAATTTTTTTAATAATTTCATTGACAAATTTTCCTTTGGTTTCGGATCCTAATTCGGAAATTATTCTTTTTCTTAAAGATTCATTTTTAATATTTTTCTCCACTATTTCAGTTTTTACGATTTCTAACACAAAGTATTTATCTTGATCTTCAGCAAAAACAGTTTTTGTGTCATTAGAAATACTAAATATTCTTTTTATTATATTTTTAGAAAATATACTTTTTGACTTTAGGTCAATATCAAAACCTTCTTTATTTACAATAATAGCTTTTGTTTTTTCCAAGTTAAATTTTTGCTCAATGGAATTTAAATTTTCACCTTCCATTATCAAATCATCTATTTCATCTATTCTTTTAAAGAAAATATCGTTAAATTCATTTGTCCCAGTTATTTTTTCAGGAGTTAGCTCTAATACTTTTGCAGTTATATGAGTCTCATTAAATCTTACTTTATTTTTTTCGTAATAATCTTTTATTTCATCATTTGTAAAATTTAATTGTTCGTTAAAAATTTTTTTTAGATTTATAAGTTGAATTTCTCTTTTTTGATTTATTTTATCATAAGAGTTATTCACTAAAAATTCTGAAGGAACTACACCTCCAGCAATAAATTCCATAAGTTGCTTTTTTTTTTCTTGTTCTGATAACCTATATTCAAAATTTGCAGCTGTAACATTGTTTTGAACAAGAAATTTTTCATACATAGTTCGAGAAAATTTTCCATCTTTTTTAAATTCTTTTTGATTCTTAATTAATTGACCTAAAGAATTATCAGATAGTTTTATTTTAAAATCTGTTATTTCTTTTTGAATTAATTTTTCACCAATGAAAACAGAAAGTAAATTTTCAATTTCTTTATCATCAACTGAACTGGGAACAGAGGTATATTTTTGTATAAAGTCAACAAACTCTTGAACAGAATATTTTTCTTTATCAATAACTACAACAACATTTTTGCTACCTCCTTTAAGTGAACTTCCCATGCCCCAAAATACAAAAGGGATAACAACAATACCCAAAAGTATTTTGGCGTAAATCGAAGATGAAAATTTTCTTATTGAACTTAGCATTTTGATTAAGACTATTTTATTGTTATATATTTAGATACTCTATAAATTAATTTTTAAATCATGACAAATAAATTAAAATATTTTGTTGGAAATTGGAAAATGTTTGGTGATTTTACGTCATTTAAAACAGTTAACAAAATTAATCAATTTAGTAGAAAGTATAAAAAACTACATAAAAACAAAATTATTTTATGTGTTCCCAATACATTAATTTTTTTCTTCAACAAAAAACTTCAATCTAAAAACATTTCACTTGGGGCTCAAAATTGTCACTATTATCAAAACTATGGTCCTTTTACAGGTTCAGTGAATTCTCAGATGTTAAAAAAGACAGGAGCTGAATATATTATACTCGGACACTCAGAGAATAGATCTGAGGGAGACACTGATAAAATAATAGAAAAAAAAATAAATTCTTCTATTAAAAATAAATTAAATGTAATTTTTTGCATAGGAGAAAGTTATAAACAGAAAAAAAATGGAAAAACTTTTTCAACACTTAGAAAACAAATGAAAAATTCATTAAAAAAAATTTCAAATTTAAATAAAATTATTTTAGCTTATGAACCTATATGGTCAATTGGAACTAATAATATACCCAAAGCTTCACAATTAAAAAAAACTATAAAATTTATTAAAAATGAATCAAAAAAAATACTTAAAATAAAAAAACCTATAAAAGTTTTATACGGTGGCTCTGTGGATCCAAATAATGCAAGATCTTTTTCTTTTATTAAAGAAATTGATGGTTTTTTAATAGGAAGAGCTTCACAATCGGCAAAAAAATTTATTGATATAATTGAAAACTACTATAAATAACAATCATGGAAAATTTAATATTAGTAATTAACATTATTTTGGCTGTCGTATTAATAGGAATTATACTTATTCAGAAATCAGAAGGAGGAGCGTTAGGACTAGGAGTTTCACAAGAAAGTTTTGTCTCCTCAAGATCAGCAAGCAGTTTTTTAACTAAAGCAACAGCAATAATTGCTACTTTTTTTATAATTACCAGTGTTTCTCTAACAATTATGTCAAAAGATCAGTTTTCTAGTTCTTCGGTTTTGGAAAAAATAGAAGAAGAGGAAGGTTCATCTGAACCAGAAATTCCAAAATCTGAATAAAAATTTACCTTTAATTATAATAAAAAATTTAGTATAAAATACTTCCATGGCGCGATATGTATTTGTCACTGGCGGCGTGGTTTCATCACTAGGAAAAGGTCTCTCTTCAGCTTCTCTAGCGGCATTGCTGCAACTAAGAGGTTTTAAAGTAAGAGTTAGAAAGTTAGACCCATATTTAAATGTTGATCCAGGAACAATGAACCCATTTCAACATGGAGAAGTTTTTGTAACTGATGATGGAGCAGAAACTGATTTAGATATAGGGCATTACGAAAGATTTACAGGAATTTCTGCTACTCAGTCTGATAATATAACAACAGGTGGAATTTATAGTGATATAATAAAAAGAGAGAGAAGAGGAGATTACCTGGGAGGAACAGTTCAAGTTGTCCCGCATGTTACAGATCGTATAAAAAAATTTATTTCCTACAATGTTAAAAAAGAAGATTTTATTATTTGTGAAATAGGAGGAACAGTTGGCGATATAGAAAGTTTGCCATTTCTTGAAGCAATCAGACAGTTTTCGAATGATATAGGAAGAAAAAATAGTTTGTTCATTCATTTAACTTTAGTTCCTTTTCTTAAAGCTTCAGGAGAACTCAAAACTAAACCAACTCAACATTCTGTTAAAGAATTAAGAAGTTTAGGAATTCAACCAGATATAATAATTTGTAGATCGGAAAAAGAAATTCCAAAAGCAGAAAGAAAAAAAATATCCTTGTTTTGTAATGTTCCTATTGATAATGTTATAGAAACAGTTGATGTAAGAACTATATATGAAGCACCAATCAGTTTTCACAAAGAAAAACTTGATGATCAAGTGTTGTCTTATTTTAATATAAAAAATAAAAAATCACCAAATCTTAGCAAATGGAAAAATATTACTTCAAAAGTTTTAAATCCAAGAAAAAATGTAAACATAGGTATTATAGGGAAATATGTTAACCTTAAAGACGCATACAAATCTTTAGATGAGGCTTTAATTCATGGGGGAATATCAAATAATCTCAAAGTAAATTTAAAAAGAATAGATTCAGAAAATTTGAAACCCGAAAATATCAAACCACTGCTAAAAGATGTGTCTGGAGTTCTTATTCCCGGTGGGTTTGGAAAAAGAGGCAGTGAAGGTAAAATTGCTGCCATAAAATATGCTAGATTAAACAATATACCTTTCTTCGGCATTTGTTTTGGCATGCAAATGGCAGTTATTGAGGCTGCTAGAAATTTATTGAATATAAAAAACGCTTCAACCAGCGAATTTGGGAATAATTGCACACCAGTTGTTGGATTACTTGAAGAGTGGCAAAAAGGAAAGAAAAAAATTAAAGGAAGTGAAAAAAATTTAGGTGGAACAATGAGATTAGGCTTATACGACGCTGTATTAAAAAATAATTCCTTGATATCAAAAATATATTCTGAGAGAAAAATTAAGGAAAGACACAGACATAGATATGAAGTAAATATTGAATACAGGAAAGATTTTGAGAAAAAAGGTTTTATTTTTTCTGCTTTGTCGCCAGACGGCATGCTTCCTGAGATAATAGAATTAAAAAATCATCCTTGGTTTGTTGGTGTTCAGTTTCATCCAGAGTTTAGATCGAGACCCTTTACACCTCATCCTCTATTTTCATCATTTATTAAAGCAGCAGAATTAAATAAAAGGAGAAACTAATGACAAATAAATTAGTTAAATGTGGAAAATTAATTATATCTAATAATAGTCCTTTTACATTGATAGCGGGACCTTGCCAATTAGAAAGTGAAAAACATGCATTAGATGTTGCTACGGAATTGAAAAAAATTACTGAGAAACTTAATCTAGGCTTGATTTATAAAACTTCTTTTGACAAAGCTAACAGAACTAGCTTAAAAGGAAAAAGAGGTGCAGGACTTGAAAAGTCTCTTCCAGTTTTTGATAAAATACGTAAAGATTTAGAAATTCCAGTTTTAACCGATGTTCACACTCCTGAGCAATGTTCAATTGTATCTAAACATGTTGATGTTTTACAAATACCAGCTTTTTTATGCAGACAGACAGATTTATTAGTTGCTGCAGCAAAGACTGGTAAAATCATAAATGTTAAAAAAGGACAATTTTTAGCTCCATGGGATATGACAAATGTTACGAAAAAAATTGAGGACTCTGGTAATAAAAATATTTTAGTTACAGAAAGAGGTGCCAGTTTTGGTTATAACACTTTGGTTTCTGACATGAGATCATTGCCCATTATGGCAAAGAGTGGTTACCCAGTAGTTTTTGATGCCACTCATTCTGTTCAACAACCTGGAGGAATGGGTGATAAAAGTGGAGGTCAAAGAGAATTTGTAGAATATCTTGCACGGGCAGCTATCGCTGTAGGTGTTGCCGCAGTTTTTATGGAAACTCATCCAGATCCAGACAATGCACCTTCGGATGGACCAAACATGGTCCCATTGTCAAAAATGCCAAGTTTGTTAAACCAACTGGTAGAAATTGATAAACTAATAAAGAATGGCAAAAATTAAAAAAATCAAAGGCCGACAGGTTTTTGACAGCAGAGGAAATCCGACAGTAGAAGCAGAAATTTTTATTGAAGATGGTCATTATGCTTCCGCAATAGTTCCTTCTGGTGCCTCAACAGGAACTCATGAAGCTTTCGAATTAAGAGATATTGAAAATAAGAATTACCTTGGCAAAAGTGTTTTTAAAGCTGTTGAAAATATAAATGGACCAATCACAAAGGCTCTTAAAAATATAGATATAAAAGATCAAGAAAAGATAGATAAAACTTTAATAGATTTAGATGGTACTGAAGAAAAGAAAAAACTTGGTGCTAATGCAATTTTAGCTGTTTCAATAGCTTCATGTAAACTGGCGGCTATAGAAAAAAATGTTTCTTTATTTAAATATTTAGGAAATTCAAAAAAATACCAATTACCAATTCCACTTTTAAATATTATAAACGGAGGTGTTCATGCAAAAAATAATTTAGATATACAGGAATTTATGATTAGACCTGAAAAAGTTAATACATTTTCTGAAGCCATGAGAAGAAGTTTTTTGATAATCCAGAATTTGAAAAAGATGCTTGAAAATACCAATGTTGGTGATGAAGGAGGTTTTGCTCCAAATTTAAAAAATAACGAGGAAGCAATCAAATTAATAATTGATGCTATTGAAAAATCTGGATTTAGTCCAAATGAAGATATTTCGATTTGCTTGGATGTTGCTGCAAATGAATTAAGAGAATCAAAGACAATGGATTATTATTCTGAGTTAATCAAAAAATTTCCTATTAAATCAATTGAAGATCCATTTGCCGAAGATGATTGGGAATCATGGAAAAAAATTACAAAAAATACAAATATCCAGATAGTGGGTGATGATTTATTTGCTACCAATATTAAAAGATTAAAAAGGGGAATAGACGAAAAATCAGCTAATGCCATATTAATTAAATTAAATCAAATAGGTACAGTAACCGAAACTTTAAATGTTATTAATCTGGCTCAAAAAAATAATTTTAAAACAATAATATCACATAGATCTGGCGATACAGAAGATACCTTTATAGCTGATTTGGCAGTTGCTACAAATTCCTCTCAAATTAAGACAGGTTCCCTAGCCAGATCTGAAAGAGTGGCTAAATATAATCGTTTATTAAGGATCGAAGAGGAACTTGGAAATTCTATAAAAATGGCTAAAGTTTAAAATAGATGAGATTTTTAGAAATTATAAACCAAAAAAAATTTACTTTAATTACTATTTTTTTATTTCTTTACATTATATTGAATCTTTTAGATGGTGAGAGGGGGCTTATTTCTTTTTATAAAAAACAAAATATTAAAAAAAACTTACTATCAGAGAAGGAAACTCTTATGAAAAATTTAAATTCTATAGAAAAGAAAAATATATTATTAACTGAATCTATAGATTTAGATTATTTAGAAACATTATATCGGAAAAAATTTATGGCAGGAAAAACAACCGAAAGAGTTTATGTTTATAAATAAAATTTCAGTAAGGCATCCAGAAAAAATTAAAAATCCGATAAATCCAATTAAAAAAAAACCTAAATGGATAAGAACAAAAATTTTAGATACGCAGAACTATTTTAAAACTAAAGAGATAATTAATAAAAATAAATTACACACTGTTTGCGAAGAAGCTAGTTGCCCAAATATTTCGGAATGTTGGAATAAAAGACATGCAACATTTATGATACTTGGAGATATATGTACGCGAGGATGTTCATTTTGTAATGTAAAAACAGGTAAGCCTAAATATCTAGATCCTTTTGAACCAAAAAAAATAGCAGAGGCTACAAAAGAATTAAATTTAAAACACGTAGTTATTACTTCTGTAGATAGAGATGATCTTGCTGATGGTGGAGCAAACCACTTTTCCAAAGTAATTTTTGAAACAAGAAAATTAAATCCCAATACAACAATAGAAGTTTTAACCCCTGACTTTTTAAAAAAAGGAGAATCTTATAAATTAGTTGTTGATTCTAATCCTGATGTTTTTAATCATAATATTGAAACTGTTCCAAGTCTCTATAGAAGTGTGAGACCAGGCTCAAGGTACTTTGCTTCAGTCAATTTATTACGATCTGTAAAAGAAATTAATAAAAAAATATTTACAAAATCTGGAATGATGCTAGGTCTTGGAGAAACTAGAGATGAAGTAATTCAAGTCATGGATGATTTGCTATCAGCAAAAGTAGATTTTTTAACCATAGGTCAATATCTGCAGCCATCAGTAAAGCATTACCCACTGAAACGTTATGTTCACCCAAATGAATTTAAAGAATTAAAAAAAATAGGATTATCAAAAGGTTTTTTAATTGTTGCATCCTCTCCACTCACAAGATCTTCTTATCATGCAGATGAAGATTTTTATGAAATGAAAAAATTGAGAGAAAAACAATCTAAATGCCATCAGCTTCAATAAAAAAAGAAATACCCTGTTCTAAAGAAAATTTAATAAAAATGGTACTTGATATAGAAAAATATCCCCAATTTGTTCCTTGGTGTATTCAGGGAAAGATTCATAATAAAAACGATAAAGGAAATACAATTGAGATTATAGCTGACCTTACCATAGGAAAAAATTTTTTTAACGAAACTTATAAAAGTTTTGTTATTTATAACAGATCTTCAGATTCAATTCATGTTACTAATATGGATGGACCTTTAAAATACCTTGAAAATAAATGGTTTTTTAAACAAAAAGAAGAAAATAGTGAAATTGATTTTCGCATAAATTTTGAATTAAAAAGTAAAATATTAAATATATTAATGACTAAGTTTTTTGATAAAGGCCTTAAAAAAATAGCTGATGCTTTTGAAAAAAGAGCAATTGAATTATTTAAGAGTTCTTAGAATTAATTTAAGAGACTTTTCAACAGCCGATTTCTGAATCTGATATCGACCTTTTTTTTTAAAAATATGCTTTTCTATATTAATTTTATTCCCTTTTTTTAGACCTATATAAACTAGACCCACAGGTTTTTTCTTATTTCCTCCTTTAGGACCAGCTATACCTGTAATAGAAATAGACATACTAGTTTTACCGATTTTACTTATATTATTAACCATAGCTAAACAAACTTCTCTACTCACAGCACCATACTTTTTAATTGTTTTTTTAGAAACTTTAAGAATATTAATTTTTGATTGGTTAGAATAAGTTACCAACCCTAACTTAAAAACTTTAGATGATCCACTAATTGATGTAATCATACTAGACAGAAGTCCTCCGGTGCATGATTCAGCAAAAGAAATTTTTATTTTTTTTTTAATTAATCTGTTAATAGTTTCTTTAGCAAGTGGTTTCATTTATTTATCCACCTAAAAAGAAAAATAATATACACAATACAATTATAGAATAAAAACTCGCTAATATATCATCCAACATAATTCCCAAAGTACCCTTGATGTTGTTATCTACGTAATTGATAGGAAAGGGTTTCCAGATATCAAAGAGTCGAAATAATAAAAAAGCTGCAATACAATAATAAATAGAATGAAGTAAAAACAAAGTTTCATAAATTGGAATGGCTAAAAGAACTAACATTTGACCAACTACTTCATCTATGACTATTTCTTGTGGATCATCAGAATTAAAATTTTCAAAGGAATTATTTATAGCAATAAAAGAATAAGAAAAAATTATTAATGTGATTAAAAATATATAAGTGATATTAGAAACTTCCATTAATAATAAAAAAATAATACACGTAAAAAAAGAAGAGATTGTTCCTGGGGCATGTTTCATTTTTCCAATGAAAAAAAATGTCACAAAAAATAAATTAAAATTCTTAATCATATTTTTTAACTGAAGCTATTACTTCTGATGCTATAGCTTTTTCTTTTCCAATTAAACCAAGTTTTTCCGTAGTTTTCCCTTTTATGTTTATTTGATTAGAATTTATTTCACATAATTTAGATATTATATTTGTCATTTTCTTGGAATATTTTTTTATTTTTGGTTTTTGAGCAATAATATTTATATCAATATTATTAATATAAAAGTTTTTAGATTTAATTAATTTAATTATTTTTTTAAGCAAGATTGTTGATCTAATGTTTTTGTATTTTTTTTTTTTATTTGAAAATAATTTTCCAATGTCACCCAATCCGCAGGCACCAAGCAAGGCATCAATTAGAGAATGAAGAACAGGATCAGCATCAGAATGTCCTATCAATCCTAATCTAAAAGGTATTTTTACCCCTCCCAGATATAGCTTCTCATTTTTTCCTAATCTGTGAATATCAAATCCAATACCATAGTAGATTCTTTCTTTTTTAAATGAATTAAATATATTCAAATCTTCTTGATCTGTAATTTTTAAATTTTTTTTACTACCAGGTATAACCAAAACTTTTTGATAATTTTCTGTAAATAAAGAACTATCATCATCAAAAAAAGAATTTTTATTTTTATTATGCTCATGATATATTTTTTTATAGGTAAAACCTTGAGGAGTTTGTGCAAATCTCAATGTATTACGTTCAATATTTTTAAATATAAAATTTCCATGCGATCTTTTTGTTGCGTCATTTGTTTTTATTACAGGAATTACTGCATCATTATTTTGAAGCTTATTTAACAAGTTATTTATAAGATTTTTAGATGCGTTAGGTCTAGCAACATCATGAATTAGTACCTTTTTGCAGTTCATATTTTTAATTTTTTTTAGAGCTTTAAAGACAGATATCTGTCTAAGCTTTCCACCCTCAACTTTAATTATATTTTTTAAATTTATTTTTTTTAAATATTTTTTGTGTTTTTTATTATAGACGATTATAGTTTTTTTAATTTGATCAAAATCTTTATATGTATTTAAGGAATGTTCTAATAGGGTCTTACCGTTTACCTCAATGAAAGGCTTAGGTACCTTATAATTTAGTCTTTTACTCTCTCCAGCAGCCAATAGTATAAGAAATAATCTCATTTTTGTTAAATTTGTATTATATTCATTTAAAATGTTAATTAATATTTAGCAAATGATTCATATCATTAAAAATTATAAATGGGTAATAGCATCATCTTTTATATGTATAATATTTGGTCTATTAACATTTTTTACATTCATCAATCAAAGTTTTATTAGTTTAAATGATTTTAATCTGCAAATATTGCTGATTATAGATTTAGTCCTATTAATATCGTTTTTTTGTTTAGTTATATATCAAACATATAAGATTCTGAGAGAAAAGAAAAAAGGAAAATTAGGTTCGGAAACAAGTTTAAGATATATAATTTTTTTTTCTACCACTACTTTATTACCTTCAATTTTGATAGCAGTTTTTTCATTAATTTTATTTAATGTTGGTCTTCAAAAATATTTTGATAGAAAAATTAAAACTGTAGTAAATAATTCTGCCGAAGTAGCAACAAATTATGTTGAGCAAGCAAGAAATTCCATAGAAGCCGACATATTATTAATGATGCTTGATGTTAATAGTAAACCACATATTTTTTATGAAAAACCTAAAAGATTTTCAAATCTATTGGCGTCACAAAGATTACTAAGAAGATTAGATGAAGTTCACTTATTAGATAGTTCGGGCAACATAATAATGTCTAATATAATTGATCCTACTAAAGATTTTATCCCACCTCCCGAAGAAGCCTTTTTAAAATCCTTAAATGGTAAACCTGTTAAGATAATTGATTCTAGAACAAATAGAACATCTGCACTCGTGAAACTAAGCAATTTTATAGATACGTATTTATACATAGTAAAATTTATGGATCCAAAATTAATCAGTTATCTTAAACAGACTGGTGATGCAGTTAGCTTTTATTACAGCGTTCAAGATAGCAGAACTGGAATAAAAATTTCATTTGCAATTATTTATTTACTGATAGTTTCATTGTTACTTTTTCTTTCAATTATCATTTCAATTAATTTTGCATCCAGGTTAACTTTGCCAATTATAAATTTAATTAATGCTTCAGAGAAAATTAGCTCTGGAAACTTGGATGCTAAGGTACCCCAAATTGAAGCAGATAAAGAATTACAGAAATTAAATGAAAATTTTAATTTAATGATTGATAAATTAAAAATGCAGCAAGAAAAACTACTTGTTACAGAAAGATATGCGGCATGGGAAAGTGTTGCAAGAAAATTAGCTCACGAAATAAAAAATCCTCTTACACCCATTCAATTATCTATTGAAAGAATAAGAGAAAAATATTTAACCAAAATAGATGATGCCGATAATAGATTTGCAAACTATTTAAATACTATTACCAAGCAAATTAAAGATATAGAACATTTGATTAATGAATTTTCTGATTTTGCGAGAATGCCTAAACCAATATTTAAAAAATTAGATTTAAATAAATTGATATCAAGATCTTTAAATTTACATGAGCTTTCAGAAAGGGAACTAAGTTTTATTTTTTCAAAAGGAAAATCTTCAAATTTTATCAAAGGTGATGAAGAGCAACTTAATAGAGTTTTTATAAATTTAATAAAAAATTCAATAGAGTCTATTAACGAAAAGAAAAGTAAAAGTACTGATTTTAAAGGAAAAATTAACGTAGATATTAAGAGAGATAGTGACTATATATACGTTACTATACTTGATAACGGCATAGGTTTTGATCAGGTTGATAAAAAAAAAATGACTACACCTTACTTTACTACCAAAAAAGAAGGAACTGGACTGGGCCTATCTATAGTTACCAAGATTATTAGTGATCACAATAGTACTATTTTGTTTAATTCTATAAATGATGGAGCTAAAGTAGAAATTACAATACCAAAATATTATGACTAAAGAAATTTTAGTTATCGATGATAATTCAGATATAAGAGTATTAATTTGCGAAATTTTAAGAGAAAAAAGTTTTAATGTAAGAGAAGCTGCAAATTTTGATCAAGCCGTATTGGAAATTAATAAAAAATTACCTGATGTTGCGATTATAGATGTGAAGCTAGATAAGGGAGATAACGACGGAATAGATTTATTAAAAAAAATTAAAAAAATTGACGATGATGTGCCTGTAATAATGATATCAGGTCATGCAAATGTTCAGATGGCCGTAGATTCGTTAAAACTTGGAGCTTTTGAATTTATACAAAAACCGTTTTCGCCCGAAAGATTATTAAATTTTCTTAATAGAGCTATAGAGAATGCTGATCTTAAAAAGGAGAAAAAAGATTTAGAAAATAAGCTTTTCCATTCATATGAAATTATAGGAAAAAGTCAATCTATGGAAAAGATAAGAAGTTTGATTAGTAAGTTAGGTAATACAGAAAGCAGAATTTTTATTTCAGGACCGGCTGGATCAGGGAAGGAATTAGTAGCTAGACAAATTCATAAAAAATCAACTAGATCAGAAAAACCTTTTGTCGTTGTTAACGGAGCTTTACTCGACCCAAAAAAATATGAACTAGAGTTATTTGGATCAGAAAATGAAAATGAAACGAAAAATTATGGTTTTTTTGAAAAAGCAAAAGGAGGGACATTATTAATAGACGAAGTTACAGAAATTCCCTTGGAGACACAGGCAAAAATTCTAAGAGTTTTAATTGATCAGAAATTTAAACGAGTAAATGGTTCCGAAGAGATAAATGCCAGTGTAAGAATAATTAGTACTTCTAGTAAAAATATTCGTGAAGAGGTTGATCAAGGAAATTTTAGAGAAGACTTATATCATAGACTTAATGTTGTTCCAATATTTTTGCCCCCATTAAAAGATAGAACAGAAGATATCCCAGAATTACTAAACTATTTTTCTAAAAAAATTTCTGAATTGAATGGTATTACAGAAACAAAGCTAGATACCAATTTTAATTTATTCTATGAATATGATTGGCCTGGTAATGTTAGAGAATTAAGAAATTTAGTTGAAAGAATATCAATATTGTCATTAAATGAAAACATAAGTAATATTAATCTACTAGTTCAGGATTCATTATCAAACAAGAATGAATTAAGTGATAACTCTGATTATGAAAATGTTTTATCTTACCCTCTCAAAGAAGCTAGAGAAAAATTTGAAAAAAATTATTTAACTTCCCAATTAAAAAAACATAAAGGAAATATATCTAAAACAGCTGAATTTATTGGAATGGAAAGATCTGCACTTCATAGAAAACTTAAAACTTTAGGCGTAAAAGGCGTAAACTAATGAATATAATTATCTGTGGAGCCGGACGAGTAGGCTTTTCAATTTCAAAACAACTATCAGCACAAGGTCATTCAATTACAGTTATAGATCAATCAAGTGAATTTATTCAAAAAATAAATGATACCCAGGATGTCAGAGGAATTGTTGGAAGAGCTACATATCCTTCGGTTTTAGAAAAAGCTGGAGCAGAAGATGCTGATATGATTATTGCAGTTACTCAAAATGACGAAACAAACATGGTTATATGTCAGGTAGCCTATTCACTTTTTAAAATTAATAAAAAAATTGCTAGAATAAGAGGTCAAGAATTTTTGGGTGGAAAATGGGGTAAACTATACGGAGAATCTAACTTACCAATTGATGTTATTATTTCTCCCGAAATTGAAGTAGCCAAAGCATTACAAAGAAAATTAGAAGCACCAGGAGCTTTAGATAGCGTCCCTTTTGTTGATGGAAAAATAAAAGTTCTCGAAATCAATATTGATAAGAATTGCCCTTTAGCAAATATTGAGCTAACAAAGCTCACTGAAAAATTCCCTGAACTTAAAGCAAATATTCTTGGCGTTATTAGAGGAGACAAATTTGTAATTCTTAAAAAAAAGGACAAAATGCTTATAGATGATAAGGCTTTCGTAGTTGTTAATGCTACTCAGATTAACATTACATTATCAGCATTTGGCCATGATGAGAAAATGGCAAAAAAAATTCTTATAGTTGGAGGAGGAAATATAGGTTTTAATTTAGCTAAAAATTTAGAAACTCAAACGGAAGGAGTGCGAGTTAAAATTATTGAAAAAAATAAAGATAGGGCAGAATTCATAGCTAATGAACTTAACAATACTATTGTTATTAATGGAGATGGTTTAGACGAAGATGTTTTAAAAGAAGCTAATCTTGAGGAAATTGAAACTGTTTTGGCTCTAACTAATGATGATGAAAATAATATTATGGTGAGTGTATTGGCAGAAAAAAACACTCCAAACAAAAGAACAATAGCTTTAGTTAATAAACATAATTATAGTTTGTTACAATCATCTCTTAAAATTGATGATTTAGTTGACCCTAGACTTACTACGATTTCTACAATTTTAAAACACGTTCACAAAGGTACAATAGAAACTGTTTATACACTTTTAGATGGTGAATATGAATTTATTGAGGCTGAAATATTAGAAACATCAGAGCTTATTAGTAAATCAATTAAAGATTCTAACCTTCCAAAAGAAATTAGAATAGGAGCTATTGTTCGAGGCAAAGAAGTAATTATACCTAAAACAGATTTTAAGTTTGAAAAAAAAGATTTAGTCGTTTTTCTAACAAAAAGAGAGCATTTAGAAAAAGTAGAAAATTTATTTAGAATAAGTTCATTGGTCTAATGAATTATAAAAGCATACTTTTTTTTTTGGGAGTTTTTACATTAATCGTATCTTTATTTTCTCTATTAAATATTTTTTATTCAATTTATTTTAATTTTATTATAGGGTTGAATTCTTATATAATAACTTTTTCAATTTCTTTGGTCATAGGTTTATTCTTTTTTTATTTGGGCCGTAATAATTTTAGAGATATTAATTTATTAGACCAAATCTTACTTATTGTTCTAAGCTATCTTTTTATACCATTGTTAATTAGCATTCCATATGCACAAAGTATTTATAATATAAGTTTTATTAACTCTTATTTTGAATCTATATCAGGATTCACCACAACAGGTTTTTCTGTTATACAAGATATTAATAATATTGATGAACCACTTTTGCTATGGAGATCTAGTTCGCAATGGATTGGCGGATTATTATTTTTATTGGTTGTAATTGGAACTATTGGATCAAAACAAATAAGAATAACACCCGCACATTTGATCTCAGGAGGTGCTTCAGGAAGAAATTTTTATAATAATTTTTATTACAACTTTACTAAAATTTTTTTAATATATTTATTTTCAACTATTTTTGTTATTTTTTTATATAATTTGGCTGATTTAAGATTATTAGATGCATTTAATTTAGCTTTTACAACTATTTCATCAGGCGGATTTTTACCAACAGATGATTTATCTAATATACTAAGAAATAATTTACAAATTATAGTTTTATCAATTACTTTACTTTTCCCAATATTAAATTTTTTTTTAATTTATGATTTAATTACTAGAAAATTTTCAATAAAAAATTACCAAGAAGATTTTCATTTAGGATTATTAATTATTTTATCAACTTTTTTTATATATTTTTTTATTGTTCCGGAAGAAGGTTTTCACAATGTATTTTTTGCCATCATTTCCTCAATCTCAACATCGGGTATAACTACATATTCATCAACTTTAGATTTATCTTTATTTTTTATATTATTAACAATAATTGGAGGTTCCCTTATATCGACTTCTTCTGGATATAAATATACTCGTATTTATATTCTTCTTAAAATATCGTACCAAGAAATTTATAGATTGGTTAAACCAATTAATATTATTGATAAAAATTTGTACAATTCAGAAATTAAGATTGACGATCAGGATGTAAGGATAGCTTTTTTAGTTTTTCTTTTTTTTATTATTTCAGTATTTATTTTATCAAGTATACTAGCTTTAGATTATTTGAGTTTTGATAATTCTTTTAAATTATCTATATTGACACTCACTAATACTGTAAGTTCTGATTTGTATACTATGGATGATATAATTTTTTTAGATTTAAATAATTTTACAAAAATGTCTTTAATGTTCTTTATGGTGTTGGGTAAAATTGAAATTATTACAGTTATTTATTTAATTAAAAGATTTATTTTTAGAGGGTAGTTTATGGCAAATATATTAATTTTAGGAGCGGGTGCCATGGGTACAGCTTTTGGATATCCCTGCTCCGACAACAATCATAATGTTAGTGTTATAGGTACTCATTTAGAAAACAAAGCTGTTGAAGAGATAAATAAAAATCGTTTTCATCCAGGCCTTAATCTAGAAGTAACAAATGCAATTAAATTTTTTAAACATGAATCTATCGAAAAAGTTTTTAAAACCAATCCAGACTTGATTGTTATAGGTGTAAGCTCAAAAGGTATTGATTGGATTTCTGAAGAATTAAAAAAAGTTTCAAAAAAAGGAGAGTTGCCCAAACTATTAATGCTAACCAAAGGTTTAAGTATAAATGGTAAAAAATATGAACTTTTAGTTGATAAATTGCAAAGACTTCTATCTGAAAAGGGAATCAAGAATATAAACCTTTCAGCTGTTGGAGGTCCATGTTTAGCACCAGGATTGGCCAACAGAGTTTATAGTGGAGTCGTAATCGCTAATAAAAATTTGGATACCGCTAGACTCTTAAGCAAAATGTTATCTACAGAATATTATCATGTATCAACATCTTCAGATATAAATGGAGTAGAAGTTTGTGCTGCAATTAAAAATATATTTTCTATGGTGATAGGAGCTGCATCAGGATTAAACAAAACAAAGTCAAAAGGAAATTTTTATTTAAATACTTCAGCGGCTTTAATGAAACAATCTGTCTATGAGATGGAAATATTTGCTGAATTTTTAAAAGGAAAAAAAGAAACTGTAAAAGGACTCGCTGGACTCGGAGATTTATATGTCAGTTCTGCTGGCGGAAGAAATAGTAAGATGGGAGCATTTATAGGAGAAGGTTTAGTTTTTTCAGAGGCCAAAAAGAAAAAAATGCCCAATGTTACAATTGAAGGAGCTGAGTTAATTTTTGAAATTGGCAAGCAAGTAAAAGAAGATTTTGATGTTAAAAAACTACCTTTAATGATTGCAATGATCAATGCTATTCTTGAAGATAAAAAATTAGAAATTAAATGGGAATATTTTAATTAATGGCAGATTTTATTATATCTATAGATCAGGGAACAACTTCAACCAGATCAATTTTATTTAGTTTAAAAGGAAAACCTATATATTCATCACAGAAAGAATTTACACAATATTTTCCTAAAAGCGGCTGGGTCGAACATAATCCAGAAGAAATATGGAATACGACTAAAAAAACTCTTAAAAAGGTTATTGATAAAGTTAGAGATTTTAGAGGAAATGTTTTAGCAATTGGAATAACAAATCAAAGAGAAACAACTGTTTTATGGGATAAAAAAACAGGGAAAACTCTTTATAATGCAATTGTTTGGCAAGATAGAAGAACAGAAGAATTTTGTAAAAAACTGCGTAGGCAAAATAAAGAAACAATGATTTTTAACAAAACTGGTCTACTTATTGATTCTTATTTTTCAGGTACAAAAATTAAATGGATATTGGATAATATTCCCCAAGCTAGAAAGCTGATGAATAGTAAAAGACTTCTTTTTGGAACCATAGACAGTTTTTTAATTTGGAAACTTACAAAAGGAAAAGTGCATGCTACCGATGCCACAAATGCAAGCAGAACAATGATTTACAATATTAGTTCAAATAAGTGGGACGATACTATTTTAAAACTTTTTAAGATAAAAAAACATATTCTTCCAGAAGTAAAAAATTGTGCTGACGATTATGGAAAAACTCATCCTTCGATTACAGGGAAATCTATACCTATTACAGGAGTTGTTGGGGATCAACAGTCAGCAACAATTGGACAGTGTTGTTTTGAACCCGGTTCCTTGAAAAGTACATATGGTACCGGAGCATTTATCTTATTAAACACAGGTTCAAGAAAAATTTATTCTAAAAATAGATTACTAACAACAATCTGTTATAGATTAAATGGAAAAACAACTTATGCTCTCGAAGGATCTATTTTTATTGCGGGAGCAGGCGTGCAATGGCTTAGAGACAAAATGAAGTTTATAAATAAAGCATCTGATAGTGAAAAAATTGTAAAATTATTAAAAGATAATGCTGGAATTTATTTAGTTCCTGCTTTTACTGGAATTGGAGCTCCATATTGGAATGCAAATGCTAGAGGTGTTTTGAGTGGAATTACTAGAGATACGGGACCCAAAGAAATTGTAAGAGCGGTTATAGAGTCCGTTGCTTATCAAACGTATGATTTATTTGAAGCAATGAGACATGATGGATTGAGACCTAAATTAGTAAAAGTCGATGGGGGTATGGTTATGAATAATTGGTTTTCTCAATACCTAGCTGATATGATTAATGTAAAGGTTTTAAGACCTAAAGTTCATGAAACGACTGCTTTAGGGGCAGCTTTTATGGCTGGTTTAAAAATAGGAATATATAAATCACTTAAAGATATATCCAAACAATGGAGTTTAGATAAAAAATTTTCTCCCAAAGTTAATAGCAAATTTAGAAAAAAGGTAATTAAAGGTTGGAATGTTGCTATTAAAAGAACTTTAATGAATTAATTAATACAATTTTTAATTGAATTAACTCATTTCGGGTTTTTTTAAACCAATATTGGAATTTGACATCAAAACTCCAATTCGATTTAATATTTACTTTAAACAACAAATTAAGGGGGAAATAATGTTAAAAACATTACGAACGATCTTAACTGTTGCTGTATCCTTTACATTATTAGCTTCATCTGCACACGCAGATGCAATTAGTACATGGGCGAAGGGTGAGTTTAGTCTTTCTACGCTATCTGAAAAAGATAGAGTTAAAGAACTTAAATGGTTTCAAAAGGCTGCTCAGCCTTTTAAAGGAATGGAAATAAACGTTCTTTCAGAAACTATTCCAACTCATACTTACGAATCTAAAACTCTTACCAAAGCATTTGAAGAAATAACTGGAATTAAAGTAAATCACCAGTTGCTTGGAGAGGGTGAGGTTGTACAGGCAGTTCAAACACAAATGCAAACAGGAAGAAACTTGTATGATGCTTATATCAATGATTCTGATTTAATTGGTACGCACTCAAGACTTCAGCTTGCAGTTAATTTAACAGATTGGATGGCTGGAGAAGGAAAAGATGTTACTTTGCCAACTCTAGATGTTGATGATTTTATAGGTAAATCATTTACAACCGGTCCAGATGGTAAATTATATCAGTTACCAGACCAACAATTTGCAAACCTTTATTGGTTTAGAAAAGACTGGTTTGATAGACCTGATCTAAAGAAAAAGTTTAAAGCTAAATACGGTTATGACCTAGGTGTACCAGTTAACTGGTCTGCTTACGAAGACATCGCTGCTTTCTTTACTAATGATGTAAAGACTATCGACGGTGTAAGAGTATACGGTCACATGGACTACGGTAAAAGAGCTCCTGACTTAGGTTGGAGAATGACAGACGCGTGGTTATCAATGGCTGGAGCAGGAAGTGTTGGTAAACCGAATGGTGTACCAGTTGACGAATGGGGAATAAGAATGGAAAAAGGTTCTTGTAACCCAGTAGGTGCTTCAGTAACTCGTGGTGGTGCCGCTAACGGACCAGCAGCAGTTTATGCAATTAGAAAATGGGATGAGTGGTTAAGACAATACGCTCCTCCAGGTGCAGCTGCTATGGACTTTTATCAGTCATTACCAGCTTTATCATCAGGAAACGTTGCTCAGCAAATTTTCTGGTATACAGCATTTACCGCATCGATGGTTGCTCCTAAGAGTGAAGGAAATAAAACTGTGGATGATAATGGAGTTCCACTTTGGAGAATGGGTCCATCACCAAAAGGACCTTATTGGGATGAAGGTATGAAGCTTGGATATCAAGATGCTGGATCTTGGACTTTATTTAAGTCTACACCAGTTGACAGAAGAAAAGCTGCATGGTTATACGCTCAGTTTGTAGTTTCAAAAACTGTATCTTTAAAGAAAAGTCACGTTGGTTTAACAATTATTCGTGATAGCGATATAAATCATAAATCGTTTACCGAAAGAGCTCCAAAACTTGGTGGACTTGTAGAATTCTACAGATCTAAAAACCGAGTAATGTGGTCACCAACTGGAATTAACGTTCCAGACTATCCAAAACTTGCCCAAATTTGGTGGCAACAAATTGGAGATGTAAACTCTGGTGCATTTACACCTCAACAAGCTATGGACCGTCTTGCAGAAGAGATGGACTTAGTAATGTCTCGTATGGAAGCTGCTGATAAAGCAAACAAAACATACGGTGGTTGTGGTCCTCGTCTTAATAAAGAGAGAAAAGCATCATATTGGCTTGAAAAAGCTGGTTCGCCAAAAGCGAAGCGTAATGAGAAGCCACAAGGTAAAACTGTTCCTTACGAAAAAGCTTGGAACTAAAAGAACAGTTATCTAAATAATTAAAAAAATGGGGGCGTTTATCGCCCCCTTTTTAAATCAGGTTTATAATAATTATGAGTTTAGAACTTAAAAATGTAGAAAAAAAAGTTGGGTTAGATACTCATATATACTCGACAAATTTACGTTTTGAAAAAAATACAATCAATATTTTACTAGGTTCAACGTTAGCAGGCAAAACAACTTTAATGCAAATTATGGCCGGCTTGCACAAACCGACAAACGGAGAAATATGGTTTAATGAAAAAAATGTCACTGGAGTTGCTGTTCAAAAAAGAAATGTTTCTATGGTCTACCAGCAATTTATTAATTATCCAAATTTTACTGTCTTTGACAATATTGCATCTCCATTAAAAATCACTGGTATTTCTTCAGATGAAATTAAAAAAAAAGTAATTGAAGTTTCTGATTTATTAAAATTATCTGGAATGCTAGATAAAAAACCAAACGAACTATCAGGTGGTCAGCAACAAAGAACAGCTTTAGCAAGAGCCTTAATCAAAGATTCTGGTCTGATACTATTAGATGAACCTTTGGCTAATCTTGATTTTAAATTGAGAGAAGAATTGAGAGAAGAACTTCCTAAATTATTTGAAAATAGAGATTGCATCGTAGTTTATGCAACAACAGAACCTTCAGATGCTTTATTAATTGGTGGCAATACAGCAACCTTAGAAGAAGGAAAGATCGTACAATATGGAAAAACCATCGATGTTTATAACAAACCAACCAACCTAGTTTCAGCAAGAGTTTTTAGTGACCCACCGATAAATATTTCTGATGTAAAAAAAAATGGTGATACTTTTTCTTTATC
Source organism: uncultured Pelagibacteraceae bacterium (assembly GCA_902567785.1). Taxonomy (GTDB): domain Bacteria; phylum Pseudomonadota; class Alphaproteobacteria; order Pelagibacterales; family Pelagibacteraceae; genus AG-414-E02. Next base: position 33,683 of record CACFOR010000006.1, read on the forward strand.
CCACGACTCTGTTAAATGGAAAAGTAAAAGTATTAGTTTAAAAGATGGTAATTACAAAGTTGGAATTAGACCCCATAATATCACCACATACAAAGAAGGTGCTAATAGTATCGAAATAAAAGGAAAAGTTTTAATATCAGAACTTAGTGGATCTGAAAGCTTAATACATTTTAGAAATTCAAATATGAACTGGGTATCACTTTCAAATGGAACGCATCAAATGAATGTTGGACAAGAAGCAAAATTATATATGAACGTTGATGAATTTATGTATTTTGATCAAAATAATAAATTGGTGAGCAATGTCTAAAATTACTTTAAGTGATTTAAGTCATAGCTATTTAGATAAACAAAATTCTGACTCTGACTGGGCATTAAGAGATATAAATCTTGATTGGCAAGATGGAGGAGCCTACGCTCTACTTGGTCCTTCAGGATGTGGAAAAACAACTTTGTTGAATATAATTTCTGGTCTATTAAATCCAACAAAAGGCAAAGTTTTATTTGATGACAAAGATGTTACCACTCAATCTCCTGTAGAAAGAAATATTGCACAAATTTTTCAATTTCCTGTTATCTACGACACAATGACAGTTTATGCCAATTTAGCATTTCCTTTAAAAAATCGTGGGATGACAGATGCGGAAATAGATAGAAGAGTAAAAGAAATTGCGGATATGTTAGAACTTACAAAAACTTTAAACAACAGAGCATCAGGATTGACAGCAGACGGAAAGCAGAAAATATCCTTAGGAAGAGGTTTAGTTAGATCTAATGTAAATGTGATTATGTTTGATGAACCATTAACAGTTATAGATCCTCATTTAAAATGGGTTTTACGTTCAAAACTAAAAGAACTTCATCAAAAAATTAACAGAACAATGATCTACGTAACACATGACCAAACTGAAGCTTTGACATTTGCAGATCAAGTTGTGGTTATGCACGAAGGTCAAATTGTTCAAACAGGTACACCAGTTGAATTATTTGAAAAACCAAAACATACTTTTGTTGGACATTTTATAGGGTCACCAGGGATGAATATATTACCTTGTCAAATTAAGAATGGGTATGCAGCAATAGATGGTGTTGAAATATCTACAAATACACAAATTAAAAAATCAAATTTTTCTAAAACTGAAATAGGAATTAGACCTGAGTTTGTATCATTTGATAAAAAAGGTATACCAGCAAAAATTTTAAAAGTTAGCAATACAGGAAGACATAAAATTATCGATACGCAATGTAATAGCGGAAAGATAAAAGTTCTTTCACATTCGTCAAAAGAAATACCTAGCGGAAGTGTATTTTTGTCATTTAATAAAAAATATACTTATGCGTATGGAGATAGTTGGATAATCGAATAATGAATAAAACTGAATATCAAAAAGCCTGGCTCTTCGTTATACCTGTTTTTATTTTGGTAGCTTTTAATGCGGCTGTTCCATTAATGACTGTTGTTAATTATTCTTTTCAGGAAACCTTTGGTAATAATGTTTTTACATGGGAAGGAACAAGATGGTTTAAACAAATACTTCAGTCAGATAGATTTCATGCAGCTTTAGGGAGGCAATTTTTATTTACAGGTATAATACTTTTTATTCAAATACCACTTGGAATCTTTATAGCTTTAACAATGCCAAAAGAGGGAATTGGTGTTTCCGTTTGCTTAGTATTGATGTCTATGCCTTTGCTTATACCTTGGAACGTAGTTGGTGCTATGTGGAATATATTTGCTTTACCCGAGATTGGATTTTTAGGTCATACATTAAATGATTTAGGATTTGATTATAATTTTACTCAACAAACAGGAGATGCGTGGTTTACAACAGTATTGATGGATGTCTGGCACTGGACATCTTTAGTGGTTCTTCTTTCTTACGCAGGTCTTAGATCTATACAGCCTGCTTACTATCAAGCTGCTGAAATTGATGGTGCAAGCAGATGGGCAGTTTTTAGATACATAGAGTTACCAAAAATGAAAAAAGTTTTAACCATAGCTATTCTTTTAAGATTTATGGACAGTTTTATGATTTATACCGAACCGTTTGTTTTAACGGGTGGAGGCCCGGGTAATGCCACAGCTTTTTTATCAATTGATTTAGTCAAGATGGCTTTAGGACAATTTGATTTGGGTCCAGCTGCAGCAATGTCTTTAATTTACTTTTTTATAGTCCTTTTGGTTTGTTGGGTTTTTTATAATTTGATGATGAGAAATGAGGAACAATCATGAAAAAATATAAGTGGTTAGTACCTACAATCTATATTTTATTTTTGATGTTGCCTATCTATTGGCTGTTAAATATGTCGTTTAAAACAACTACAGAAATTATTAATACTTATTCATTATGGCCACAAAAATTTACATTTGAAAATTATATAACTATTTTTACAGATAGCACTTGGTACACTGGATATTTAAATTCACTTTATTATGTAGTCATGAATACTGTTTTATCCGTAGCAGCAGCTTTACCTGCGGCATATGCATTTTCGAGATATAAATTTTTAGGAGATAAACATTTATTTTTTTGGTTGTTAACTAATAGAATGGCACCACCTGCAGTTTTTGCTTTACCATTCTTTCAATTTTACTCATCTATTAACTTATTTGATACTCACGTAGCTGTAGCTCTATCACATTGCTTATTTAATATTCCTTTAGCTGTATGGATTTTAGAAGGATTTATTTCAGCTGTTCCTAAAGAATTAGATGAAACGGCATATGTCGATGGTTATAAATTTTGGAGATTTTTCTTTAGAATATTTATTCCAACTATAACCGCAGGAATTGGTATTACTATGTTCTTCTGTTTTATGTTTTCTTGGGTTGAGCTATTATTAGCAAAAACATTAACAGCGGTAGCAGCAAAACCAATAGCAGCTACAATGACCAGAACGGTTAGTACATCAGGATATGAATTAGGATTACTTGCAGCAGCAGGAAGCTTAACAATAATTCCGGGCGCTGTAGTGATTTATTTTGTTAGAAATTATATAGCGAAAGGCTTTGCATTAGGTAGAGTATGATTATTACTCCTTCAAATAAGGTATTATTATTGGGATGGGAATCTGTTTCCGAATCTAGAGAAAAAGGTTTTTTTGATTTTGAATTTATTACTTGGATGGCCTGGACTTGGCAAACAGCACTTTTTTTTGTTTTTATAGCTTTATGTTTAACAGCTATGGTTTTATGGGAAAAGAAAGTTCCTGGAGGAACTCCTAGAAGAGGAGTTCTTGGATTAGACACTACAAGAGGTGATAGATTATTTATTTCTTTATTAAGTGCAGCCTTTATTCATTTAGCTTGGTTAGGCATAGTTGGAAGTATTTTATGGATAGCTACAATTATATCCATAATTTTTTCAGTTTTCGTATTTAGATATTTTTAATTTTAAAATCTATAAACCAAAGCCAGTAGGAATAATTATATAGTGAATAGCTAATACAATTCCAACCGAAATACTTAATCCAAACACCATTTTAATAAAGTCTTTACCAATTAATGGAAACACGTATTTGAATTTATATTCTTTATTCATCGTAGAGATTGCAAGTTCTCTTCCACATAATAATCCTACAAAAACCCAAGTTGTTGACATTGGTAGATCGTTTAATTCTTTAAAGTAATAAAGGACAGCTGCATAAATGGTATTAATAATAGTTGCTGATCGTGCATATCTTGTTCCAGTTTTCTCCAAAACTACTGTTTGGATCCGTCCGCCCTGTATGTAGAAAATATAAAAAAGAAGAATTGTAAAATAAGTTACAACAACTAATAATAATGTAAGATCAAGTTGTCTTGGAAGATATACTGCAATATTTGCAACATCATGAGAAAGCCAAGCTGCCCATAAATAGGCTGAACTTACCCAAACCGCATTTCGCCAAAAAGAAATTTTCCAGCCAGTGGTAATTTCATCAAATTTTTCATTAATAAATTTAGAAATAACAATCCAGCAAACATAAGCAGCAACTGCAGCAAGACCATAGCCTACAACACTCTTTAAAAGCATTTTTTCTAAAACAACCGTTGAGGCAAACGCTGAAAGAACTAAGAAAGTAGTTGATACTGGTATTCCAATTCTTGTTAGCAATAATAATATTCCAGGTGCTACAGCGTGATACCATTGAATTTCTTGGTAAGGAATTCTTGTTAATCTTCCAAACGAAATATCTCCATCATAAGCCCACCAGCCATAAATCAATACAACAGCCATCATAAAAGATGCAGAGGCTGCCAACGTATACCATTTAAACCACTTCTTTTTTGAAGCAATAAAAGTACCTAGTGTTTGAATTGAGTCGTTAGCAATTACAGACCATCCCGCTAAACCGAAGCCTACAATTGTGTACAATAATGTTAGTTCCATTTTTTTAATATTTGTATATTTTTTGATTACTATTACAATTTAAATATTAGTAATTTATGCTACCTAAGGTTTAACTTAATATGAGCAATTTGTCAGAAATACAGATACAGGAAATAAAATTTCTTGATGAGCTTTTAGATCAAGTAATTATTTTAGATAAATCCAAAAATATATGCTGTGCTAATAAAAGTGCTTATAATCGATTTGGATCGAAGTTAGAAGGAAAAAATATATCTAGCATTTTAAGAGATGCAAAATTATTAGATAGCATTGAAACTTCTATCAATCAAAAAAAAACTCAAATAGTAGATGTTGAGGTAAAAAAACCAAATTTTCAATTCTATAAAGCTAGTATTATTCCCGGACCATCAAAGCTTTGCAATCAAGAGCAATCTGTAATTATTTTTTTAAAGGATTTAACGGAAGTATTCAAAACACAAAAATTTAAATCAGACTTTGTTGCTAATGTATCCCATGAACTAAGAACCCCTCTGCAATCTATTAAATTGGGTTTAGAAACTATTAACCAAGGACACGCAACTAATGATTTTGAAAGTCAAAAGAAATTTTTACCAATCTTACTTCAACAAACTTCAAGAATGGAAACCTTAGTTAGTGATTTACTATCTTTGTCTAAAATTGAATTAGAAGAGCATATAAGACCCACTGACAAACTTGATCTAAAAGAAATTATTTTACACGTAGTAGAAATACATAAGCAAATAATTAAGAAAAATGACATCTCTGTAGATATAAAAGGAGAAGAATCAAAATATATAATACTCGGTCACAGAGATAGATTAGTCGAAGTTTTTACAAATTTAATTGATAATGCAATTAAATATAGTCCAAAAGGTAAAAAAATTTATATTTCTTTAGTTAATAATAATGAAAGTATAACAGTATCTATAAGAGACGAGGGCATTGGAATACCCAAAAAATACATACCTAGAATTACAGAAAGATTTTTTAGAGTAGATCCTGCTAAAAGCAAAGAGGTGGGTGGAACTGGTTTGGGTTTAGCTATTGTAAAACATATAGCAAATCAACATAGAGCAGAAACAGATATTAAAAGTGAAGAGGGAAAAGGAACGGAGTTTATATTAACATTTCCAAATAGCTAATTTTAATACAACCAAAAAGTTATATCTTTAACAAAACTTTAACATTCTTGTAATAATTCTTAAACTTAGATCACATATTTAACAGACAGTTAAACAAAAAAAGGAAATAAAAATGAAAAAGTTAAATATTATATTATCAGTCTTGGTACTTTTGGTGTTTGCATCATCAGTTCAAGCTAGAGACCAAATAAAAATAGTAGGATCTTCTACAGTTTATCCATATGCGACAGTTGTAGCTGAAACATTTGGAAAAGGTGGAAAATTTAAAACACCTGTTATTGAAAGCACTGGTACGGGTGGTGGAATGAAATTATTCTGTGCAGGAGTAGGTACACAACATCCGGATATTACTAATGCATCTAGAGCAATTAAATCTAAAGAAAAAGCATTATGTGAAAAAAATGGAGTAACTGAAATTATTGAAATCGTAGTAGGTAATGATGGTATAGCTTTTGCTCACTCTGTTAATGCACCAGACGCTGATTTTACTAAAGAACAACTTTGGAGAGCTTTAGCTCATGAAGTGGATGTAGATGGAAAATTAGTTGCTAATCCATATAAAAAATGGAGTGATATTGATTCAAGTCTTCCCTCTAAAAAAATTGAAATACTAGTTGCGCCACCAACATCTGGAACAAGAGATGCATGGAATTCATTAGTTATGGGTAAAGGATGTTCAAAAGCAGCAAAATCTCTTTACGAAGCTGATGGAAAAAAAGCTAAAAAAGAATGTGCAAAAATGAGAGAAGATGGATACGCGGTTGAAGCAGGGGAAAATGATACTTTAATAGTACAAAAACTAGCTTCTAATCCTGATGCTTTCGGTTTCTTTGGTTACAGCTATTTAGTTGCAAATAAAGATAAAATTAAAGCTTCTGCAATAAATGGCGTCGAGCCAAGCCTTGAAGGAATTCAAGATTATTCTTATCCAATTGCTAGACCATTATTTTTCTATGTAAAAAAAGCACATATTGGAGTAGTGCCTGGTATAAAAGAATTTATCAAAGCATTTACTTCTAAAAAAGCGATGGGATCAAATGGTTATCTGACTGATATTGGTCTCGTTCCATTAGCAAAAGATAAATACAAAATAGTTAGAACTGCAGCTACTGAGTTGCAAGTTATTAACATTAAATAATTTTAATAAACCCTCTTAATAAAAGGCCAGGATAAATTCCTGGCCTTTTTTCTTTATTTTTACTCAATTATAGGTTTAGGTTTGTAATAAAACTGTAACACTATTGTAATAATGTTTGGTCAAAATGAATTTGGCCATAATTGTATTAATAGTTCTTTTTAGCATTTCTTCTTTTTTCTTTGCCAGAACAAAAGTAAAAAAAATTGCAATTTCAAATCAAACAAAATTAAATGCATTACCAGATTATTATGGGTTCTATCTTTCTTTGTGGTGTGCGCTGCCAGCTTTGCTGATACTTATTGTTTGGACAATTTTTGAACCATCAATTATTAAAGCATTTATTTTTCAAGGAATAAGCGGAGAAAATGCTCAAACATATAATAATTCTGAATTAAATTTAATATACCAACAAATTAAGTCTTTTCATTTTGGTTATTTTACTGGAACTATAACTGAAGAAATAATAAGGGGGGCAGAAAGCTATAAATCTTTCTTATCTATAGCTCAAGGGTCGAAGATAGTTTTACTAGCAACAATAATAATATTTACAACTCTTTATGCCCTTAAAAAAATATTAAATAATAATAAAGCACGAGAGGATGTAGAAAAAATTTTTAAGGGACTCCTTTTTGTATGTTCTCTAGTAGCAATTTTGACTACGATTGGTATTATATTTGCTCTATTATTTGAAAGTATTAAATTTTTTTCAGTAATTAATATCTTTGATTTTTTATTTGGCACCTCGTGGAGCCCACAACGAGCATTTGTTAGAGATGCTTCTACCATTACAGCAGAAGAATATGCAGATTTAAAAAATGCATTTGGTACGGTGCCATTATTTGCTGGTACAGCTTTTATTGCGTTGATTGCGATGATAGTTGCAGTCCCTATTGGTTTATTTTCTGGAATTTACATGGCTGAATATGCAAATACAAAAGTTAGAAAATATTCAAAACCAATCATTGAAATTCTTGCTGGTATTCCTACTGTTGTTTATGGTTTTTTTGCAGCTTTAACCGTTGGACCTTTTTTTAGAGAAATAGGGGAAAAATTTGGTTTAGAAGTATCTTCCGAAAGCGCCTTAGCGGCGGGTTTAGTAATGGGAGTTATGATTATACCTTATATTAGTTCATTGTCGGACGATGTAATTAATGCTGTACCTCAGTCATTACGAGATGGTTCTTATGCGATTGGTGCCACAAAATCTGAAACTATTAAAAGAGTTGTCTTTCCAGCAGCCCTTCCTGGAATTGTAGGATCTGTACTTCTTGCTGTTTCAAGGGCGATAGGAGAAACAATGATCGTTGTTATGGCTGCTGGCTTAGCAGCTAATTTAACTTTAAATCCATTAGAATCGACAACAACTATCACAACACAAATTGTAATGATTTTAGTTGGAGATCAAGAATTTGATAGTCCTAAAACTCAATCTGCCTTTGCGTTAGGTCTTACATTATTCTTTGCTACTTTAGTTTTAAACTACATAGCTCTAAGAGTTGTTAAAAAATATAGAGAGAAATATGAATAAAGATCAGTTACTTAAAAAAAGATACCGCGCTGAAAAAAGATTTAAGTTTTATGGGTTAGTATCAATTACATTAGCAATTTTATTTGTAATTTTTTTAGTAAATGTAATTTTTTCTAAAGGAAGAGCAGCTTTCCAGAGAACAACCATTGCTGTTGAAGTAAATTTCAATACAGAAGAACTGGAGTTAAGTTCAAACGCTTCTATAGAAGAAATCCAGGATGCTGATTTTTATGATTTATCGATTAATAGTTTACTTAAGCTTTATAAAACTGAAGGAGCGAAACAAGAAAAAGAATTATTAAGAGTTTTTAGCCCCGATCATGATATCGAGATTAAAAATTTTTTAATTAAAAATTTAGATAATTTAAACAAAAATGTCATAGTTAATTTAACTACCTCAGATGATATTGATCAGCTCCATAAAGGAAATTATCCAAGACATTTGCCAGAAGAAAGAAGAAGAATATCAGATTTTCAACTTTTAATTTACGATCAATTAGTAAAGGAAAATAAAGTTAATAAAGTATTTAATACTTTCTTTTTTACTAATGGAGACTCAAGAAATCCTGAAGTAGCTGGTATAGGTGGTTCTTTATTTGGATCATTTTTTACTATAATTATTACATTAATACTTTCTTTTCCAATTGCTATTTTTGCATCAATATATTTAGAAGAGTTTGCTCCAAAAAATCGTATTACAGATTTTATTGAAATAAATATTAATAATTTGGCAGCTGTACCATCAATTGTTTTTGGTTTATTGGGTTTAGGAATTCTTTTAGGAACATTTGATTTGCCCAGATCAACCCCATTAGTTGCGGGAATTACATTATCTTTAATGACTTTACCAAGAATTATTATTCCATGTAGAGCTTCATTAAAAGCTGTCCCACCATCTATTAGAGAGGGTGCGCTTGCAGTTGGAGCATCGAAAGTTCAATCAGTTATGCATCATGTTGTTCCTTTAAGTATTCCTGGAACATTATCCGGAACTATTATTGGTCTTGCTCAGGCTTTAGGAGAAACTGCTCCTTTAATACTTATTGGTATGGTTGCGTTTGTTGTAGATATACCAGCAACTCCTATTGATCCATCTGCATCATTACCTGTTCAAGTCTATCTTTGGTCAGAACAAGCTGAACGAGGATTTGTTGAAAAAACTTCAGCTACTATTATGGTTTTGCTGAGCTTTTTAATTGTAATGAATTTCATAGCAGTTTATTTAAGGCAAAAATTTGAGAAAAAATGGTCATGATAAATAATAAAGTTAAAATAAAAACTACAAACCTTAATGTTTATTATGGAGATAAACAGGCACTTAATGATGTGAATTTAGAAATTCACAGTAAAGAAGTTACAGCACTAATCGGGCCATCTGGATGTGGAAAATCTACATATATAAGATGTATTAATCGTATGAATGATGTAATCGATATTTGTAGAGTTACTGGTTCCATCGAAATTGATGGTAATGAAATAAATAAAAAAGAAATTGATGTTGTAAGCTTAAGAGAGAAAATAGGAATGGTTTTTCAAAAACCTAATCCATTTCCAAAAAGTATCTATGACAATGTTTCTTACGGACCAAATATTCATGGTTTAGCAGAAAACAAAGTTAAGATGGACGAAATTGTTGAAACTAGTTTAAAAAAAGCAGCACTATGGAATGAGGTTAAAGATCGATTAAACGAGCCGGGTACAAGTTTATCTGGTGGCCAACAACAAAGATTATGTATAGCAAGAGCAATATCGGTAAATCCTGAAGTTATTTTAATGGACGAACCCTGTTCAGCGCTTGATCCTATCGCTACTGCTAAAATAGAAGAATTAATGGACGAATTAAAAAAGAGTTATACAATAGTAATAGTTACGCATTCTATGTCCCAAGCCGTTAGGGTTTCGCAAAGAACAGGATTTTTCCATCTCGGTAAGCTCATAGAAGTTGATACAACAGAAAAAATATTTAAAAATCCCAACAATAAAATGACACAAGATTATATTACAGGGAGGTTCGGATAATTATGTCAGATGAAGCACATATAGTTAAGTCTTATGAAGAAGAGCTACAAAACTTAAACGATAGTTTGATTAAGATGGGAAGTCTAACTGAAAGTCAATTAGCTGATTCAATGGAAGCTATAATAAAAGTAGATAAAGAATCAGCAGATAAAATTATTGCAAATGATGCGAAGATTAATGAATTAAGAGCAAAAATTGATAATCAAATAATGACTGTTTTAGTCAAAAGAGCTCCTATGGCAATTGATTTAAGAATAACAATATCAACCTTAAAAATTTCACACGATTTAGAAAGAATAGGAGATTTAGCCAAAAGTGTTGCAAAAAAAATTAAACCTTTACCCCATGATTTACCCAAAGAACTTATTGGCAGCCTAAGAAGATTGGGAGATTTAGTTCAAAAACAATTAAGAAATGTATTAGATGCTTATCTTAACAAATCAAAAGAAAGTGCTATAACCATTTGGAAAAATGATGAACAAGTAGATGATCTTACTAATACTGCAATGAACGAGGTAGCTGATTTTTTAGGAAAAAGTAAAAAAAATTTAGAATTAGCTACTCATTTATTATTTGTTACTAAAAATATTGAAAGAGCAGGGGATCACATTACTAATATCGCTGAGTCCTTATACTATTTAATTGAAGGTGAGTATTTAGAAGGAGCTAGACCTAAGGGTAAAGATATAGAGAAAAATTAATGAATGCTAAAATATTTATAGTAGAAGATGAAAAGTCTATTATAACTTTAATTAAATATAATTTAGAAAAAGAAGGTTACAAAGTTTCTTCTTCAGAAAACGGTGAAGAGGCACTTAAAGAGATAAAGGAAAGCGCTCCAGATCTTGTTTTATTAGATTGGATGTTACCTAATTTGTCAGGAATAGAGATTTGTAAACAACTTAAAAAAAGTGCTCAATATAAAAGTATACCAATCATTATGCTGACGGCTAAAGGAGAAGAAGAGGATAAAGTTAGAGGATTAAATGTTGGCGCAGATGATTATGTAACTAAACCATTTAGCTATCCTGAATTGCTCGCAAGAATAGAAGCTTTGCTTAGAAGATCTAAACCTTCAGTGGCACAAGATGTTATTTCTTTTGAAGATTTAAAAATTGATAGAATTACAAGGAGAGTTTACAGAGGAAAAAAAGAGATTTCTTTAGGTCCTACCGAATATAATTTGTTAGACTTTTTTATAAAAAATCCAAAGAGAGTTTATTCTAGAGAGCAATTACTTGAAAATGTTTGGGGAAACGATATTAACGTAGAATCCAGAACCGTTGATGTTCATATACGCAGGTTAAGACAAGCAATTAATATAGCAGGCAGTAAAGAACTGATAAGAACAGTAAGATCTGCTGGTTATTCCTTAGACTAAAATTTATGAAATTAATTTTATTTGTTTTTGCACTTTTTGCACAAACCAAAGAATTCTAAGTTGTATTTGCTATATTTCATTCCTGAGTTGTCTTCAAAATTACTTAGATATTTAGAAAGTTTTGAATTGTTTATTTCAGTTACTTTTTCACAACTTTCGCAAATTGAAAAAGCTGTTGCATTAGAAACTACGCAATTTGAATTTTTACACGCTACAAAAGCGTTTCTACTTTCAATTTTATGAATTTTACCTATTTCAACTAATTTATCTAAAGCTCTATATACTTGCAGAGGTGCTTTTAATCCTTTTTTTTGAACATTATATAATATCGAATAAGCCTTAAGAGGTTGATTGGCTTTTTCAACGTGGTCTAAAACTATTTTTTGATTTTTTGATAAGTATTCTTGTTTTTGTACCATAAGTTCTTTTATCAATCGTTTATTAATTATTCAATTGAGACAACCTCTTTATTTTAATTAAAGATAATATAAATAATATTAATCCAGCAGTTATTATTGATGGACCTGAAGGCGTGTTAATTTGCAGCGATCCAAACAAACCCATTACTACAGATAACAAACCACCTACGACTGAAAATAAAACCATTTGTTTTGGATTGTTTGAAATATTTCTTGCCATTGCTGCTGGGATTATCAGCATTCCCGTTATTAGCAATAAACCTACCATTTTAATTGAAATTGCAATTATAGCTGCCATTAAAATTGTAAATATTGCATTAACTCTTTCTGGTTTCATTCCCTCAGCTTCTGCTAATTCATAATTAACAGTTGATGCAAATAAAGGTTTCCAAATTAATTTCAGTACAAATAAAATTATTGCACCACCAACCCATATAATAATTAAATCATTCTCGGTAACTGCTAATATATCTCCAAATAATAAGCCCATAATATCAAACCTTATAAATGACAAAAATCCTATAACCACTAATCCCACAGCAAGAGAAGAGTGGGCTAAGAGACCAAGTAAAGCATCACCAGGTAAATTAGTTGTTTTTTGTAATTTTAATAAAATTAATGCAATTGCAGATGAGATAATAAAGACTGAGAAGGCTATATTTATATCAAAAGAAAAAGCTAAGGTTACTCCCAATAAAGCAGAATGAGCTAATGTATCACCAAAGAATGATAGTCGTCTCCAAATTATAAAACATCCAAGTGGACCTGTTACAAGTGCAACGCCAAGACCTGCCACTAAAGCTCTTATAAAAAAATCATCAAACATTTATTGTTTCCTTTTAATTGTTCCATCAGGTGAATGAGTATGATCGTGGCGATGTTCGTATACTGACAAAATTGTCGATGCACGATCTCCAAACAATTCTTTATATTTATTATTATTTGCAACAGCTTGTGGTGTTCCTGAACAACAAACATGTCCGTTTAGGCATACAACATAATCAGTTGCTGACATAACTACATGCAAATCATGGGAAATTAATAATATTCCGCAGTTTAATTTATCAGATATTGTTTTGATTAATTCATACAAAGCAATTTCTCCTTTAAAATCTACGCCTTGCACAGGTTCATCTAATACTAAAAGATCTGGTTTTTTTGCTATAGCTCTTGCAATTAAAACTCTTTGAAATTCACCGCCTGATAAATTCCTTAAATTATTATTTTTTAAATGCTCTACCCCAGTTAAATTTAAAGCATCAGTTATTTCATCATCAGTTAGATTTTGGGTTAACAACATAAAATCTAACACTCGAATAGGTAGGGTCCAATCTATTGAAATTTTTTGAGGAACGTATCCAATTTTTTTTGTAAATTTATCAACTTTACCTTGTATATTTTTGTACAGTCCAAGTGCAATTTTTGCTGTCGTTGTTTTTCCAGATCCATTAGGACCAATCAAAGTAACTATTTTTCCTTTTTCAACTTCAAGCGAAACACCTTTAACCAACCATTTGTTGTTTTGAAACACACCAGTATTTTCTAATTTTACTAGAAATTTGTTATTTTCTAAGCCCATTTTAATTCTTGTTTTCTTTCAATTGTTACATTATAACGCATTGTTATATTATAACATTATTATTACACAATAAAAACATGACAAATTTAAAAAAATTACCCCTTGTTATCTCTATAATTGCTTTATTTAGTTTTATTGCAACAGCTAAAGCTGAAATTAAAGTTGTAACATCTATTAAACCAATTCATTCATTGGCCAGTTATATTATGGATGGAGTAGGATCTCCTGACGTAATCGTTGATGGCTATAGTTCTCCACATGGTTTCCAACTTAAACCTTCTCATGCAAAAATGCTTGAAAATGCAGATATAATTTTTTGGATTGGAGAAGGGTTAGAAAATTTTTTAGAAAAACCTCTAGATACAATATCTAAAAAGGCAAAAAAAATAGAGTTTTTAGAAGTTAAAGGGATAAACAAATTAAAATTTAGAGAAAAAAACATTTTTGATGAACACGACCACGATGAACATAAACACGAAGAAGACGAACATAAACACGAAGAAGACGAACATAAACACGAAGAAGATGAACATAAACACGAAGAAGACGAACATAAACACGAAGAAGATGAACATGATGGGCATGATGATCATGGACATGGTGAGTATGATCCCCACATATGGCTTGATCCAGAAAATGCAAAATTAATGGTAAAAGTAATTACAAAAGAATTATCTGAGTTAGACTCAAAAAATGCATCAATTTATGAAAAAAATTCTAAAAAAGCTTTATCAGATCTTGATAAATTAATTAAAAAAGTAAAAAAAGATACAAATAAAGATCTTAGATTTGTAGCTTTTCATGATGCTTATCATTATTACGAAGATAGATTTGGTATAAATCTTTTAGGTGCATTGACAGTTAATCCTGATGTACTGCCTGGAGCTGAACAATTAGCTGAAATAAGAGAAGTTATAGAGCATGAAAAAGTAAATTGTATATTTTCAGAACCACAATTTAATCCTGATATAATTAAATCAATTGCTAAAGATACAGGGATAAAAACTGGAGTTTTAGACCCACTAGGTGCCAACTTAGATAAAGGTAAAAACTTATATTTTGATTTAATTAAAAATATTTCAACATCATTCAAAGGTTGCTAAAAAAAGGATTTGAAAAGAAAACATAAATAAAAATTATACCACTAAAGCTTTAATTTTATTAATTAAGTCTGAATTTATGTTTCTTGGACCTTTGTCTAAACGATTTTTGTGACGTCTTTCACCAGGTAGTCTTACTCCATCCATTGATTTCATTTTATTAAAAAATGTATTTGAATGCTTATCCCAATTAGAACCTGTTATTTTTTTGGGATCTATTGCTAGAATAAATTCTCCTCCGCTTGGCGGACCCCCATCTTTATTATCATTTGCAGCTGTTTCAAAACTAAAAGTTTCTCCAACAAGAGCACCCGCAAGCAATTCTACCATCATTGCAATAGCAGAACCTTTATATCCAGCAAAAGGTAATAAAACACCACCACTTCCTTTTGTAATTTCATTTGGATCAGTTGTTTCTTTTCCGTCTTTGTTTATGCCTGTACCTAAAGGAATTTTTTTTCCGTCTCTGGCAGCAACCATGACATCACCCATAGCCATAGCTGATGTTGCCATATCATAAACTACCGGGGTCTTTCCTAATCGTGGCCAAGCAAATGAAATGGGATTTGTTCCAAATAAAGCTTTCTTTGCTCCTGCTGGAGCTACAAGAGGCATGTAAGATGTGCAAGCAAAACCAACTAATCCTTCTTCTGCAATCGCCTCTGTTTCAGGCCACAGAGCTGCCATATGATGTGATTTAGTAATTGCTAATACTGCAACACCAGTTTCTTTAGCTAATTTAATTAATTCTGGTAAACCAACCTTTAATACCATTGGTGCAAAAGCATTATTACCTAAAATCTTAATGATGCTTGGTGAAATTTTTTTTAATTCTGGTCTTGCTTTACCATTTACTTTTTTACTCTTTAATGCAGCAACATAGGCAGGCAGTCTAAATAAACCATGAGAATGAGAACCATCTCTTTCGGCTCTCATTATTGTATCTGATAAAATATTTGCGTTTTCTTCATCACAACCATTAAACAAAAGTGTTTTTTTAGTTAAATCAAAAATATCATTTAAAGATAAAGAGACTGTTTTCATTGAAATAAAATTTATAAAACCTTTAAATTAAAGCCATATTTATTT
Organism: uncultured Pelagibacteraceae bacterium; assembly: GCA_902567785.1. Lineage (GTDB taxonomy): Bacteria > Pseudomonadota > Alphaproteobacteria > Pelagibacterales > Pelagibacteraceae > AG-414-E02. The sequence continues at coordinate 49,433 of CACFOR010000006.1, forward strand.
TGAAAAGACTAATAGAATCGATAAAAATAAACATTGTTAAAACGAATGATTCAACCCCCGGTTATTTTATGAAATATGCGATTTTTTTGATGTGTTGCAAAAATACCTCACTAAAAAATATCAATAAAATCAATGCTTTAAGAGCCAATCAGGGTCTTTTTTGTGATTTTTGACTAATTTTCAAATATTAGGAAAATTTATCCTATTTATTAAACACGAATTTGGTTAGAGTGTTCCTTGTAATATTACGAAAAAGAGTACGCAAAGATTAAGATTAACGTTTAAACGAAGAGGAAAGTTTATGCATAAGTTTAACAAGTTCTTGGTAGCTATAGCTGTTTACCTAACATTTACGTTTGGTTCAGCCTTCGCTTTCGGAGGTTTCAGTTTTGGTGTATCAGGATCAACTGTGGATTTCGAAACAGACGGTCGAGAAGAAGAAACTAGTGGTGACAATGAAACTACTAAAACTTCTGTTTCTAAGACTGTTGAAGTTCCAGGTTTCTTCCTTGAGTACACAGGAGGAGGCGATGGATCAGGTCCGGGATTTACAATTGGTTTAGAGTTTATACCAGGTGAAGCTAGTATTGGAACTAAATCTAGAACAGATGCTAACGATATAAGTACAGACGATGGTACTTATACCGGTAAAGCGGAAGTACAAGATCATGCTACGTTATATATAGAGCCGACTTACTTTTTTAGCGACAGTATGGGAATGTACTTAAAGGCAGGTATATCTGCGGTTACAGTTAATTCACTAGAAAGCATCTCAAACGGAGATGATGACTCAGCATACGGAAATAAAGATGTCTTAGGTGCTATGGGTGGTTTAGGATTTAAAGCTAGACATGCTAGTGGTTTGTTTATGAAATTGGAAGGTACGAAGACAGTGTACGAACACATTACATTACAATCAACAACTGGTAACAAGAATAGAATTACAGCAGAACCTGAAGCTACTGCTCTTAAATTAGCGATTGGATATAATTTCTAATTTATAAAATTTTATAGAAAATAAGAAACCCACTTGGTTATTAAATTGATCAGGTGGGTTTTTTTTTATTTGATTATAAAAAAAATATGATATTTAAGTAGTATAATGCGCCCTTAGCTCAGCTGGATAGAGCATCGGTTTTCTAAACCGAGGGTCGGAGGTTCGAATCCTTCAGGGCGCGCCACTAGGAATTAAAACAATGATTATCTGGCTTGCTTCTTACCCCAAAAGCGGAAATACATGGTTAAGGTCACTACTGAGCTATTATTTGTACGCTGAAGAAGAAAATTTTAAATTTTCTTTACTTAATAATATTAAACAATTTCCAAGCAGAAAGTATTTAGAATATTTTTTAAATGATTTTAGTAATGAAAAAAGAGTATCTGAGTTTTGGATAGCAGCTCAAGACAAAATTAACCTATACAATGACAAACCTATTTTTATGAAAACTCACAGTGCATTATGTACTTTAGAAAATAATGCTTTTACAAATAAGGAGAACACTATGGCAGCTATATACATAGTAAGAGACCCAAGAA
>CACFOR010000007.1 GCA_902567785.1 uncultured Pelagibacteraceae bacterium
ACCTACTATGGAAAAATATTTTAAAAAAGTTTCTCAAATAAAAAAGGATAAAAAATTCCTCAAAATTTACGAGACAGTTAAAAATGTAATGATTAATAGGAAAGATATCCATCCTAATGTTGATTTTCCCACTGGACCAACTTATCACTTGATGGGATTCGATACGAACTTTTTTACTCCGATATTCGTGTTATCAAGAATAACAGGTTGGTCAGCTCATATTATGGAACAGCATGCGGCTAATAAATTAATTAGACCGTTATCTAAATACAGTGGAGAGAAGCACCGTAAAGTTATGCTTCTCAACCAAAGATAAAATTATTTTCCTGGAGCTTTATATGCCCCTGCTATTTTTGCTGCGTTTACTGCAACTTCATTAATATTAATTGCTTCACAAACCGCAATGTTACATAGAGCACCGCTTGCTTCAGTTGCCATTTTTATTCCAGCACCTTGTGCAAAAGTTCCTTCAAACACTGCTAAGAAATCATAAGGTCCTCTTAAACCTGTATATGAAACAAGTTTAGCTCCAACAGCTTCGGCTGCAGCTTGAGCTGCTTTTCCTCTATCTGATTTTGGGTCCTTAATAAAACCCTGAAATCCCTGAGTAGTATAATTACCTAACGCGTAAAATGTTGCCATTACATCTCCTTTCAATAGATTAGTTTACTAACAGATATGTATTTTAGGAAGTGAATAAATTATGAAAAAGCTTCTGCCCAAGTACCTTTTGTTGAAGCTTTAGAATACTCTGTGGCTCTACCTTCAAAGAAATTCATATGTTCAACCGCATTAAGCATTGTGTCTAGCCATGTAAGAGGATTCTTATCTACCTGATATATTGGTTCAAGTCCAAGTTGAATTAATCTTCTATTACCAATCCACCGGATATACTGTTTAACTTCATCAGCTGTAAGACCATTAATGGGGCCCATTTCAAATGCTAAGTTTATAAAAGCATCTTCGTGAGAAATAATAGTTCTGCATGCTTCATAAATTTCCTTTTTAAGTTTTTCAGTCCAGATATCGGGATTTTCATCAATAAAAGTTCTAAATAATTTTATCATTGAGTTGCAATGAAGAGTTTCGTCTCTTACAGACCAAGTAACAATTTGGCCCATTCCTTTCATTTTATTTTGTCTCGGAAAATTCAAAAGAATTGCAAAACTTGCAAATAGTTGTAGACCTTCTGTAAATGCACTAAAAACAGCTATAGTTTTTGCAATGTCGTGATTTGATTTTACATCAAAGCCTTGCATGTAGTCATACTTATCTTTCATTTCTTTATACTTTAAAAAAGCTGAATACTCTGACTCTGGCATTCCAATAGTATCTAATAAATGAGAATAAGCTGCGATATGTACTGTTTCCATAGATGCAAACGATGACATCATCATTAATGTTTCTGTAGGTTTAAAAACATTCATATAATGTCTTATGTAGCAATTACTAACCTCAACATCTGCTTGAGTAAAAAATCTAAATATTTGAGTTAACAGGTTTTTTTCCGCTTGATTTAAATTTTTTTGCCAATCTCTAACATCATCTCCTAATGGAACTTCTTCTGGAAGCCAATGAATTCTTTGTTGTGTTAACCAAGCATCATAACACCATGGATATCGAAATGGTTTATAAACTGGATTTCCTGTGAGTAAACCTGACTTTTTTTGACTATCTTTATTCTTTTCTAACTTGACTACTGACATGATAGACACTCTTCGTAATCTTTATCTTCTTTTGTTTTTTCCATTTTTGGTACTGTTGATAATCCATTATTAACATTTTCTGCTCTCTGTATTGATTTTGATCTGCAATAATACAAACTTTTTAGACCTTTTTTCCAAGCTTGAAAATGTATCTGATGTAATTCTTTTTTATGAACGTCCGCTGGTAAAAAAATATTAATCGATTGAGCTTGAGAAACATAAGGAGTTCTTTCAGCTCCTAATTCAATAATCCATTTTTGATCTAATTCAAAAGCTGTTTTAAAGACATCTTTTTCATGATCTGTTAAAAAGTCTAAATGAGATACAGATCCTTGATTGGTTGTTATTGAAGACCAAACTTCATCGTTGTCCTTATTATGTTTTTTGAGAATATTTTTCAAATATCTATTTCTAACATTATAAGAACCCGAAAGAGTTTTATGCGTATAGCTATTGGCAGCTACAGGTTCAACTCCGGGAGAAGCTCCTCCACAAATTATTGATATAGAGGCTGTTGGGGCAATAGCGGTCTTATTTGAAAATCTTTCTTTTATTCCATACTCTTCAGCGTCTGGGCATGATCCTCTTTCATCGGCTAATTTTTTTGAAGAAGAATCTACATTCTCCTGTATATGTTTAAAAATTTTGTTATTCCAAACTTTGCTCATTACAGATTCTAAAGGAATAGAATTTTTTTGCAAAAATGAATGGAATCCCATTACACCTAGACCCACACTTCTTTCTCTCATTGCAGAATATTTCGCATCTTTAAAAGTTTCGGGAGCTCTGTTAATAAAATCACTTAAAACATTATCTAAAAATCTCATTACATCTTCAATGAAATTTGGTTGATCTTTCCATTCATCGTATGTTTCTAAATTAAGCGAAGATAAACAACAAACAGCTGTTCTATCATTCCCATCTTTATCTATTCCTGTTGGCAATGTTATCTCACTACAAAGATTGGATGTTTTAACATTAAGACCAGCTAGTTTGTGATGTTGTGGTATAAGTCTATTTACAGTATCAACAAAAATAATATATGGTTCACCAGTTTCCACTCTCGCAGTCAACAACCTTATCCATAAATTTCTTGCTGATACAGTAGATTGAACTATGCCATCTTTGGGACTTTTTAAAGCCCATTCGGAATTTGTTTCGACAGCTCTCATAAAAGAATCTGAAACCAAAACTCCATGATGTAAATTTAATGATCTTCTATTGGGATCTCCTCCTGTTGGTCTTCTCATTTCAATAAATTCTTCTATTTCTGGATGATCAATTGGAAGATAACAAGCTGCAGAACCTCTTCTTAGGGAACCCTGACTAATTGCCATTGTTAAAGAATCCATTACTTTTATAAACGGGATTATTCCTGATGTTTTTCCAACTCTACCAATTTTTTCTCCAATCGATCTAAGATTTCCCCAATAACTTCCAATGCCTCCTCCTTTTGCTGCCAGCCAAACATTTTCACTCCACAAATCTAAGATTCCATTTAAACTATCACCTGCTTCATTTAAAAAACACGAAATTGGCAATCCTCTTTCTGTTCCACCGTTAGATAAAATTGGTGTAGCTGGCATAAACCATAAATCACTTATGTAATTATAAATTCTTTGTGCATGCAAATTATTATCAGCATATATGCTTGCCACACGAGCAAACAAATCTTGGTAAGATTCATTTTGACCCAAATATCTGTCGCTTAAAGTCGCTTTTCCAAAATCAGTTAATTTTGAATCTTTTGATCTATCAATTTTTATAGTTATGCCCTTGTCGTTCTGAAATAGCTCTGTTTGAGATGTTAACGAAAATAAATCTGGTTTTTTCTCAGCTTTATTATGGTTGATTGGAAAACTATCCCTAGGGTTAATTTTTTCGACAGCTTTCTCGATGGCTAAAGATAGGTTTTTGTTCATATATATTGTTTATTTCTTTAAAGTTTTGTGTAAAAACAACTACATGTTGTGTACACAATAGTTAAATATACTACATGTTAATATAAATCAATAGAACATTACATGAACATTCATTTAATATCAAGGATAAAATTTAAATACTGATAAAGGTTAAAAAATATTAGATAAGAACTAATGTCTAAAATTGAAAATAGTAACATAAACCCATTCGGATTTAGAGAGTATGACGCTAGGTGGCTTTATCCAAAAGATATAAACAAAGAGGGAATAAAAAATGTGGGCCAAGGATTGGGTACACAAATTATTTTAAAAACTAAAAAATCACCTAGAGTAATAGTTGGGCACGATTATAGATCATACAGTGAAGAAATTAAAAAAAAACTCGTAGAAGGATTAATTGATACAGGATGTAATATTGAAGATATCGGTTTATCATTATCTCCTATGGTTTATTATGCGCAATTTAATCTAAACGCAGATGCCGTTGCAATGATTACCGCAAGCCATAATGAGAATGGTTGGACTGGAATAAAAATGGGAATTGAAAAAGGATTAACTCATTCTCCTGATGAAATGAATGAGTTAAAAAAAATTGTATTAGAAAAAAAATTTATTGAAGGAAAAGGAACCTATAAAGAAATTCAAAACTTTAAAAAAATTTACATTAATCATCTAATAAAAGATAAAATTAAAAGGAAACTAAAAGTTATTGTTGCTTGCGGAAATGGAACAGCAGGCGTGTTTGCTCCGGAAGCTCTTAGAGGAATAGGATGCGATGTTGTAGAATTAGATTGTAATTTAGACTTCACTTTTCCTAAGTATAACCCTAACCCTGAGGATTTAAAGATGCTTCATGCTATAAGTCAATCGGTAAAAGAAAATAATGCTGATATAGGTTTTGGCTTTGATGGAGATGGTGACAGAGTTGGAGTGATAGATAATGAGGGAAAAGAAATATATTCAGACAAAGTAGGTTTGCTTTTAGCAAGAAAAATGTCAACTTTAAATAAAAAAAGTAAGTTCATTGTAGATGTAAAGTCTACTGGCTTGTTTAAAAATGATAAAATTCTATTACAAAATGATTGTAAAACAATTTATTGGAAAACTGGCCACTCACATATTAAAAGAAAGGTAAAAGAAACTCATGCTTTAGCTGGATTTGAAAAAAGCGGTCATTTCTTTTTTAATAAACCATTTGGTCTTGGATATGATGATGGAATTAATTCTGCAATTCAAATTTGTTTTTTATTAGACAATCAAAATAAAAAGATATCCGAAATAATAAATGAAATTCCTAAAACTTATCAAACTCCCACTATGGCTCCTTTTTGTAAAGATGAAGAAAAATATAAGGTGGTAGAATCCTTAGTTAAGAGAGTTGAAGAATTAAAAAATAAAAATACTAAAATAGGTAATCAAAAAATTTCAGATTTATTAACAGTAAATGGTATACGTTTTTCCTTAGAAGATGGTTCATGGGGTTTAATTAGAGCATCTTCAAATAAACCTTCTTTGGTGATTGTGGCTGAAAGCACATCTTCTGATAAAAGAAAAAAGGAAATATTTGATTTTATTGATAAACTTTTAAAAGAAACTGGTAAAGTTGGTGATTACGATCAAAAAATTTAAATAGCAAAATATTCGTAAAATAATCTACAAGAAACAAATAAAAGAAAAACACCAAATAACTTTCCTATTAATTTCCTATCTACCTTATGAACTGTCTTTGCTCCAATTTTTGCCATAAACATTGTTATGGGAACAAATATCAAAAAAGCTGGAATATTAACAAAACCTAAACTTAGTGGAGCTTCGACATTAAGATAACTGCCGGTAATTGCAAATCCAGTCGCTCCTATCAATGCTATTAAAAAACCAATTGCTGCTGAACTTCCTATAGCTGTATTAATTGTATATCCAAACATTTTTAATATGGGAGTGTTGATTATTCCTCCTCCTATCCCCATAGGGGCTGATAGAAATCCAGAAGAAAAACCTAAAATAATTCTAAAAAACAAATTTATTTTTTTTTGTTGAGGGTTTATTTTTTCTTTTGATGTTAGAAAAATCAAAGCAAAAAACATAGTCATTACTGAGAAAAATAAAATCAAACTAGCTGTTTTTAAATTAGCTGCAAATATAGTTCCTAAAACTACTCCCAAAATTACAAATAAACCAAAAGTTTTTACAATTTTTAAATCTACTGCCTTATATTTCATATGTGTCATCGTTGAAATAATGGATGTTGGGATAATAATTGAAAAAGAAGTTCCTACAGCCAAATGCATTACAAATTCATTATCTAAACCAATAAAATTAAAAATATAAAAAAGTATAGGCACTGTAATTAAGCCTCCTCCTATACCAAATAGTCCAGCCATAAAGCCAACTGGTATAGCAGAAAATGCCATCACAAAAAAAATGAAAATTATTTGATTTTGATCTAAATTTTCTATCATGAATTAGTTTGATTAACTTTTTCGTTATTTTGAACAATTGTCATTATATGCTTTGCTTTTTGAAAATCAGAATCTCTAGCCATCATATGATCACTTAAATATCTTTTCCAATTTTTTGACCCATCTTGTCCATGATATAAACCAACCGTATGCCTCATTATATGATTTACCTTGGTTCCTAATTTAACTTCTTTCTCTAAATATTTTAACAATTCCTTTGCCACTTCTTCTCTTGTTGGACAATTATTAAAATTAAATATTTCTCTTTCTACATCAACCAAAAAGTATGGATTTTGATATATTGCTCTACCAATCATTACTCCATTGCATTTTTTTAAATGATTTTTTATCTCTTCGGTTTTAGAGATTCCTCCATTAATAATAATTTCTAAATCAGGATTTTCTTTTTTAATCTTATAAACCATTTCATAATTTAATTTTGGTATTTTTAAATTTTCTTTAGGAGTCAATCCATTAAGAATTGCTTTACGTGCATGTAAGATGAAGGTTTGACATCCAGCTTCTTTTAATTTTATTACGAATTTATTTAAATAATCAAAATCTTCGGTATCATCAAAACCAATACGTGTTTTGGCGGTAACAGGAATATTGCATGAATTTACCATTTCGTTTATACATTCTGAGACTAAGTTAGGTTCTTTCATTAAGCATGCGCCAAACTTATTTTTTTGAACTTTTTTACTTGGACAACCAAGATTAATATTTATTTCATCGTAGCCCATATCTTCAGCTATTTTAGAGACTTCTGATAGTTCTTTTTTATCCGAGCCACCAACTTGTAATGCTAATGGTTTTTCTTCAGGACTATATCCTAGAATTTTTTTTCTATCACCGTGAATTGCAGATTTTGTTGCAATCATTTCTGAATACAACATTACATTTTTACTGATTAATCTTAAAAAAAAACGGTCATGTCTATCTGTGCAATCCATCATAGGTGCTACAGAAACTGTTCTTTTCATAAACTATTTTTTAAATTTTTTTGAAATAAATTTTATTATTCCGTTTTATTTTCTGCTGGTTTTTTTTCTTTTTCAGATTGTTGATCAATTTCTGATGGTTGTTGGGATATTTTTTCTTCTTGCTGATCGTTGGAAACAGCTTTTACAGGAATTTTCCTCATTCTTTTTGAAGGCAAAATTGCAGCTCCGCTTTTAGAAATTTCACCTTTGTAAATTTTGTCAAAATCATCTTCTTGCTCTACATCCAAATCTTCTAATTCTTCTGGTTCATCTTTTATTTTTCTCAATTTATTAATAGCGGAATCCTCTATTGTTTTTATTGATATTTTGCCGTCTCCTATTTCTCTTAATGAGATTACCGTATTTTTATCGTTGTCTTCATTAACCAACGGTTTTTCACCTGAATTTAGTTGAGAAGTTCTTTCTTTAGCTAATAATACTAAATCATATTGACTGTCTATTTTTTGTAAACAATCTTCTACTGTAATTCTTGCCATGCCAGCTGTTTATACTTGGGGATTGAAAAAATCAAGGAATTTCTAAAGATTTATTGGATTTAGTCTTTTTCTTACAAAGATAAGGGCAAGCTGGGAAATAGTTATATATAATCCAGAAATAATAGATATTTGCTCAATTGAAAATCCCCTATCTATTAAAATACCGAATAATGCTGTGCCAAAGGCAGTTGAAAAAACCATTAAAGCGGTGGTAAGTGCTTTGATTGATCCAATATATTTAACGCCATATATTTCTGCCCATGTTGATGATCCCAAAACATTTGCTAAACCATTTGTAATCCCTATTAAACCTAAAAAAATGAATGAATAAATTGGGCTATCAAAATAAAAAATGATGATGACAGCTAATAATAAAGGAATATTCATGTAAATTAAAATTTTTCTGCTTGTAAACTTATCTATTAAAAAACCTGCAAAAAATAAAGTAATTACTGATAATATTGAGTAAGCCATAAATGATTGCGCTATAATGTAAGGTCCCCAATTTTTAGAATTAAGTATAAATGATTGATAAACAAATATCCCCGTAGCGATCCAAGGCATTGCGAGCATATTTGCGCATATAATATAAAATCTAAAATCTTTAATAACTTCTATTCTTTTCCATTGTTTTACATTGTCTTCGTTAAAATTTTTCTCTTTTTCAATTTCTCTGGAATCAAAAGCTAGGTTTTTTACCAAAAAGTACGAAGCTAAAGGTAAAAATAATATTACAACAATAGAAATTCCTATCCAAACATTTCTCCAGTCTGTAATTGTTAAAAGATAAATCATCAAAACTGGAAGAATAAATTCTGCTGTAGATAAACCAAACCATCCGGTACTTAAAGCTCTACCTCTAGATTTACTAAAAAATCTAGAAATTGTGGTGCTGGCTGTGTGAGACATCATTCCTTGTCCAGAAAATCTCATTAAAAAAATTGAAATAAATAAAAATGATATGGATGAAATTTGTGAAAAAAAGAAACATGAAAGCGATAATAATAAAATTACAAAAAATGCAAATTTTGCAATATTTATATCGTCTATTTTTTTACCAAACCAAATTAACAGAAAACTACTACATAAAGTTGCAGAAGCGTAAATTGTGCCAAATTGTCCATGACTAATTAATAGTTCATTTCTTATATTAGAATTAAAAATTCCTAAAAAAAAACTCTGTCCAAAACTCGAAAAAAATGTAAATATAAACCCAAATATAATTACTTTTAAACTTAAATTTTTGAACATTTTATTTATGAGTTGTAAGGTTTCCTTTATTGGTCTTGGTGTAATGGGTTATCCCATGGCTGGATATATATCAAAAGCTGGACATAATGTAACTGTTTTTAACAGAACAAAATCAAAAGCTGAAAAATGGGTAAAAGAATACAAAGGTAAAATCGCAGAAACTCCTGAGGAAGCCGCAAAAGATTCAGATTTTATATTTACCTGCGTTGGAAACGACAATGACTTGAAAGAGGTAGCTGCTGGAAAAAAAGGTATTTTTAATACTATAAAAAAAGGATCAATTTTTATTGATAACACAACAGCATCAGCTTCTATAGCAAGAGAAATGTATAAAAATTCTAAAAAAAATGGCTTTGGTTTTTTAGATGCTCCTGTTTCTGGTGGGCAAGCCGGCGCTGAAAAGGGAGCTCTTACTGTTATGGTTGGTGGTGATGAAAAAGATTTTAATAAAGCAAAAAATGTAATTGAATGTTATAGCAAAAAAGTCCAATTATTAGGACCATCAGGAAGTGGGCAATTAGCTAAAATGGTAAACCAAATATGTATAGCAGGCTTAGTTGAAGGGTTATCAGAGGCAATAAATTTTGGATTAAACGCAGGATTAAAAATGGAAGATGTTATAGATGTAATTTCAAAAGGAGCTGCGCAATCATGGCAAATGGAAAACAGATATAAAACAATGATTGATGATAAGTTTGATTTTGGTTTTGCTGTTGATTGGATGAGAAAAGATTTAAAAATTGCCATGGATGAGGCAAAAAAAAATAATTCCCCACTGCCTATAACTAAAATAGTAGATGGTTATTACGAAGAAATCCAAAAAATGGGCGGTAATAGATGGGATACTTCTAGTTTAATAAGAAGATTTAGAAAAAAATAAGTGCAAAAAAATAAACCTGATTATTATAACAACTTAGATAAAGTCTATATCAAAATTTGGGAACTTTTAATTAAGGGATTAGAGAATAGAAATGCTCCCTTTCATATTCCTATTTTTATATGTGGAAACAAAAATAAAGTCGATGGAAGAATAGTTGTTTTAAGAGGTGTAAATGAAAAAGAAAAAAAAATATGGTTTCATAGTGATATTCGATCTAACAAAATAAAAATTATAAAATCAAATCCTGAATCTGTTTTATTGTTTTATGACAAAGAAGAAAAAATTCAACTAAGAATTTCAGGTCTTGCTAAAATCAATTACCAAAATGATACAACTCATAATTCTTGGAAAAAAACAGCACACATGAGTCGACAATGTTATTTAGGTGATAAAGCTCCTGGAAGTACTATTGATATACCTTCTTCAGGATTAACTGAAAATATTGATAATTTAAAATATTCAAAGGAAGAAAGTGAATTTGGTTACAAAAATTTTTGTGTAATTGAAACTTTTATAAAATCTGTAGAGTGGTTATATTTAGCTGCTAAAGGACATAGGCGCGCTTATTTTTCTTTAAAAAATAATTCGCTTGAAAAAAAATGGTTAATTCCTTAAGTAATAGATATTAATATGGCGCTTACAAAAACACCTGTTTGTAATTTTGGGGAAAAAGCAAAAGATTTCAATTTAAAATCTACTGAAAATAAAAAAATATCATTAAAAGATATCAAGGGTACAAATGGCACTTTAATCATGTTTATTTGCAATCACTGCCCATATGTTAAAGCTATAATCAAAGAGCTTGTTAATGATGTAAGAGTTTTAGAAAGTTTAGGAATCAAATCAGTTGGTATAATGTCTAATGATGTGAAGAACTACCCAGACGATTCCTTTGAAAATATGATTTCTTTTTCTAAATCACATAATTTTACTTTTCCTTATTTAATTGATGAAACGCAAAATATAGCAAAGCAATATGGTGCTGTTTGCACTCCTGACTTTTTTGGATACAACAAAAACCTAGAACTTCAATACCGAGGAAGAATTCGAGAATTAAAAGATTTAAAACCGGTCACTAAGGGCGACAGTGATTTAAAAATTGCTATGAAGATGATAGCAGAAACAGGTAATGGTCCTAAAAATCAGATACCTAGTATGGGCTGCAATATAAAGTGGTTTAAATAATGTTTCTAATGGTAACAAGAAACTATCCTCCAGATGTGGGGGGAATGCAAATGCTAATGGGTGGCTTGTCTGAAAGTTTATTAAATCATGGTCCAGTAAAAGTATTTACTTATGAACATCATGACTCTCAAATTTATGACAAAAAAACATCAATTAGTATTGAAAGAGTAAAAGGAATTAAACTTTTTAGAAAATATAGAAAGGCCAACTTAATTAATAATTTTATTAATGCAAATCCAAATATCAGAGCATTATTGGCAGATCACTGGAAAAGCTTAGAATTAATAAAAACTGAAAACTTAAAAAAAATTAAAACATTTTGTTTGCTCCACTCAAAAGAAATTAATCATGAAGTAGGATCAATACTAAACAAAAGAGTAATTAAAAGTACAAATAACGCAGATTATATTATCGCAAATTCAAATTTTACAAAAGAATTGGCAATTAAAATAGGAATAAATCCAAAAAAAATTAGTGTAATTTTTCCGGGTATAACAAAACCTATTCAAGTAGAAAACATTGATAAAATAAAAGCAGAAAAAGTTTTTGGAGATTCTTTTCCAAAAATAATTACTGTTTCAAGACTCGATAAAAGAAAAGGTCATGATAAAATTCTTATGTCAATAAAAAACTTAAAAACAAAATTTCCAAAAATTAAATATGTATCTGTAGGTTTTGGTAAAGAAGAAAACAATTTGTTAAAACTTATTAAAGAATTAAAACTTGAAAAAGAAGTAATTTTTTTAAAAAATATTGATTTTAATTTTAAAGTTGCGCTAGTTTCTGAATCAAATTTATATCTTATGCCTTCCAGAATAGAAAAAAAATCCGTTGAAGGATTTGGAATTTCTTTTATAGAGGCAGCTTCTTATGGGATAGGATCTATAGGAGGTAAAGATGGTGGTGCCTCTGATGCAATAAAACATAAACAAACAGGTTTAATTTGTGATGGAAATGATCTTAGCTCGATATATGAATCGATATTAAAATTCTTTGAAAACGAAAATTTTCTTGAATATGGAAAAAATGCTAAAGAATTTTCTAAAAATTTTTACTGGGATAAAATTGTTAAAAATTATCTTAAATTAATCAATTAATTCTATTTCATCCTTTATTTGAAAATATAATTTCTCTGCTGTAAGATTTTTTAAATCATTTGAAATTATAGCTCTAAATTTTTTTGTTTCTATTGAAACTTTTGTAGGTGTAGTATGATGTCCAAAGATCACCACACCTTTTTTTCCAAGATGCGCACTAATATGTGCCGGGCCAGTGTCGTTAGCTATAACATAACTGGATTTATCAATTAAACCTGACAATTCCATAATATTGAGTGGCATCCCTTCATTGGTTATTGAAACAGCATTAATATTTTTTGCTTCTTCAATTTCATTGGGTCCCGGAGCTATTGCAATTTCAATATCAGAATATTTTGTTTTTATAATGCCTATTAAATTATTAAAATAAGGCCACTTTTTGTGCTTAAGATCAGGTGAACAAAATGGAAAAAGTAAAATAAATTTTTTCCCAAAATATTTATTAACTATTTTATCAACATTAGTTTTTGCCCAAGAAAAATCTGGGTTTAAAGTGTAGTTAGTTTTAACTTCTGATTTTTGCATCTGAATCTTAAACCTCTCTAGAACTGATTCATTATCGAAATCTTCTTTTCTTTCACCTTTTTTTAATATTGTTTCTGTACTACTCCAATTGGAGATTTTAAGTAAAAACTTTCTGTAAAATGAAGTTCTTGAAGAATTTTGCAGATCATAAACTTTAACAAAATTATATTTATTTAATAATTTTTTTAATTTAATTAAATATAAAATGTTCCATCTCGGGAGTCTTTTATCTATTAAAACAACATCCACGTATGGACACCCACTTAGTAGTTCAACATACTGAAAAGTGGTCAACATGAAGATTTTCTGATCTTTGTGAGATTCTCTTATATCTCTCAGTACACCACTTATTTGAGAAATATCACCTAAAGAACCATGTTTTATAATCAAAATATTTGACATAAGTTAATTAAATTTAGTAAATCAATTTAGCACACAAATGGATAACAAATCTAAAAAAATAGTAACACAAATATCAGCTGGTGAATTGTTAGATAAAATAAGCATTTTAGAAATTAAATTAGATAAAATTAAAAATAAAGCCAGTTTAGAAGAAATTAATAAAGAATATAAATTGTTAAAAGAAGTCGAAAATTCAAATATAGAAGTAACGGAAGAAATTAAAAAACTTTATGAAGAAATAAGAAAGGTAAATCTTGCTCTTTGGGATATTGAAGATAAAATTAGAATTTGTGAAAAAGATAAAGATTTTGGTAAAAAATTTATAGAACTAGCTCGTGCTGTATATTCCACTAACGATAAAAGATCTGAAATTAAGTCTAAAATTAATGAAACGTTAGGTTCAAATATTAAAGAAATAAAGCAATACGTCGACTATTAGCTGTAGTTGTATTTTTTTTCCAAAAATTTAATAAAGTTATGAATTATAAAAGTCATTATTAAATATATACTTCCCGCTACAATAAATACTTCCACAGGCCTAAAAGTTGTAGATATAATATGTTTAGCTACTCCTGTAAGATCAAGCAAAGTAACAGTGCTAGCCAAAGAAGTGCCTTTTAACATCAGTATCATTTCATTTCCATAAGCAGGCAAAGATTGTCTAATAGCTATAGGCAGTTTGATTTTAAAGAAAGTATTTATTTTACTTAAACCAAGTCCTTCAGCAGCTTCCACAATTCCTTTATTAACAGTTTCAAAAGCTGATCTAAATATTTCCGATGAGTAAGCTCCGGTGTTTAAGGTAAACGCTATGATTGCACATGAATAAGGTTCTTTTAGTACTATCCAAAGAAAAGATTCTCTTATCCATTCAACCTGACCTAGGCCAAAGTAAATTATAAAAATTTGAACTAATAATGGAGTTCCTCTTAAAATGTAAGAATAATAGTACGATATATAATAAAGAATTTTATTACCACTTGTTCTTAGTATAGCAAAAAAAACACCAACGAAAATACCAAAAAAGAGTGATAATAGAGTTAATTGAATAGTTATTTTTGTTGCCTGCAATAACCTTGGTAAATGTTCTAACATAAAATCTAAATCCATTTAATACCCCTTGCTATAATTTTTTTCTAATCTGTTAAACATTTTCATACTGAGAAAAGTTAGAAATAAATATAAAACCGCAGCAAAAGAATAAAAAAATAAAGGATCTCTTGTATAGCCTGCCGCTATATAAGATTGTCTCATAATTTCTACTAACCCTGTAACCGAAATCAAAGAAGTATCTTTTAGCGTTATTTGCCAAACATTGCTTATGTTTGGCAATGCTAATCTCAACATTTGAGGAATTATTATTTTGTAATAGTAAATTTTCTTTTTAAATCCTAAAACTTCCGAAGCTTCAAATTGTCCTTTGTCAATAGATTGTACTGCCCCTCTAAATACTTCAGTCGAATACGCTCCTGATATTATTCCTATTGAAATAGCTCCTGTTAAAAAGGCATTAACTTCAATATATCCATCGTAACCAAATATTTTGGCTACATACATCACTGCTCCACTTCCGCCAAAAAAAAATAAATATATTACCAAAAGTTCAGGAACACCTCTAAAAACAGTTGTGTAAAAACTTCCAATTAAATTTAATATTTTATTTTTAGATAATTTAAATGACGCAAAAATTGCGGCTAAGAAAAAACCAATAAATATAGCTGCTAATGCAACTGCTATGGTCATGAGAGTCGCAAAAAAGAGCTCGTCTCCCCAACCTGTATCACCGTAAGTTAAAAGTCCCATAGATTTTAAGGCGATAGAATAAAACTATCGCCTTAAAAATAAATTATTACATTGAAGCGTCAAAGCCAAACCACTTGATGGCTAATTCGCTAATTTTTCCATTTTTTCTTGCAGTATTAATGGCTTTGTTAAATCTTTTTAAAAGATCAGTATCGTCTTTTCTAATACCTACACCAACACCATTACCAAATGCTCCACCAGAAAAAGTTGGTCCAACAAGAACAACTGGTTTTCCAGATTTTTCAGCATAGTCAGTAAAAGCTACTGCAGCAGCTAGTGCTGCATCTATTCGTCCTGCAGCCAAATCTAAATTCACTTCATCTTGAGTTTTGTAAGTTCTAATTTTTACATCACCTACATCTCCGGACTCTAGAAAGTTTTGGTGAATAGTTGCTGTTTGAACTCCAATAGTTTTTCCAGCAAGTGCAGCTGTTAAAGTTTTTAGTGCTTTCTTAACATCTCCACCTCCTGTAGATAAGTTTATAGCCTTAGGAGTATCCATTCCTTCTAGACTTGAACCTTTCATTACTGCTAATGAAGCAACTTCGTCTGCATAACCTTGAGAGAAATTAATTGTTTTCATTCTCTCATCTGTAATTGACATTCCAGCCATGATCGCATCATACTTTCTCATGATTAGTCCAGGAATCATTCCATCCCAATCTTGTTCAACAATCGTGCAATCAGCTTGCATGTAAATACAGAGAAAATTAGCAAGCTCAACTTCGAACCCAATTAATTTTCCAGATTCATCTTTTGCATTCCAAGGTGGGTAAGCACCTTCTGTTCCTATTCTTATACTATCCGCTTGCGCGCTTGAAAAAAATATCATTAACGCAGCTATAGAAGATAGGAAAAATTTAAATATGTTTTTCATATTCCCCCTTTATAAATAATTATAATAGTAGGGTTAAAAAAAAGATTATTCCAGAAAAATTAATACGTGAAATAGTTGAATTATTTAAGAATTCATTATGGAAGAGGCAAAATTCCAACGACAATCAAAGCTTGGTATTACTACTTCGTCCAATTTAGAGTTACCAAAGTTATCTGAAAGGACTTTTAACCAATTATTAACCTGCTTAGGCTTTTTGGATAAAGTTCCTACTTGAGCAGTTATAACTCCTCCTGGCTTAAGTATTCTTTTTAAACTTTTCATATTTTTTGCAGCTAAATCTATGCAAAACTGATCGTCATTGAGGTCAACAAAAATTTTATCATACTTTGAATCTTTAACTTTTTTAATACTTTCAAAAGCATCGCCCCAATATGTTTTAACATTATTATTTGCTTTTACATCTCCAGAAATTTTTGGAAGATGTTTTTGACAAACTTTTACTACTTCAGGATCTAGTTCGTACCAATCAATTAGATCGAAACCTTTTGACAAACATTCTCTAGCAACTCCTCCATCCCCTCCACCAATTATTGCTGCGCTTGAATTTTCTTTAGATAAACTAAGTGCTGAATTAACAAATTGTCCGCTATATTTTTTTTCATCTTTTTCAGCAACCTGTAATTCACTATCTATAAATAAAGCGTTACCAAATTCTTCTAGTTTCATTATTTCAATATGCTGACCTACCTTTGATACAAAATTTTCTAATACATCGTTAACAATATAATATTTTTGGTGGCCTGGTGAACTGTATATATCTTCGTACAAACCTTTATTGCTTCTATCAAAATTTCTAACTACTGCTCTCTCATGCTTAATTTCATTTTTTAATATATCTAAAGCTGCTGTTGGTGAAATCTTTCCACAAGTAAAAAAGTCAAAACTAATTATTCCTCTTTCTGGAAAAGTATGAAAACTCATGTGGCTTTCAGCTAAAAGAGCGACGCATGTATATCCTTGGGGTTTAAATACTTTTTCAGAGATATTAAGAACCTCGATTTTGGCCTTTTTTGCTATTTTATATATAACTTTATTGTAAAATTCAGGAGTATACTCTCTTTTTACCCCTAAAAAATCTATTGTTACGTGTTCTCCAACTTTTTTCATTTTTTTAACGACTCTCTACATTTTTTTTAACTTGTTATTTTATTTTTTACAACTAAAAATTAGTTTGAAAAACTAAAAATTAGATGTGAATAAGTTAAAGGAGTTTTGAGTGAAAAATAATTGGTCAAAAAAAGTAGCAAAAAAATATATAAAAAAGTACCAAAAACTTGGGTTTTCTGGCGATTTAGCGCTTAGAGTCTATACGACTCGACTTTTAGGAAGAAATAAAGAGTTAGTTCTACATGGTGGAGGTAATACTTCTGTGAAGACCACGATTCAAGACATTGATGGAAAAAAATATAAAGTTTTGTGTGTAAAAGGAAGCGGATGGGATATGGCAGATATAGAACCCCCTGGACTTCCAGCTGTAAAACTTGAACCTTTGTTGGCACTAAAAAATAAAAAATACTTGTCTGATGAGGATATGGTTGCTTATCAAAAAAGAAATCTTATTGATATTAAATCGCCAAATCCTTCTGTGGAAACATTTTTGCATGCTTTTCTTCCTTTTAAATATGTCGATCACACTCATGCTGATGCTGTATTAAATGTAACTAATAGACCTGGTGGATTAAATTTTTGTAAAAAGATATTTGGAAACAAAGTGAGTATAGTCCCATACGTAATGCCTGGTTTCATGCTTGCCAAAAAAATACATGAAACTTACACGAAAAATCCAAATATAAATTGTTTAATATTAATGAATCATGGAATTTTTACTTTTGCTAATGATGCCAAGGAAGCTTACGATTTAATGATTAAATACGTATCTAAAGCTGAGAAAGCAATAAACAAATTAAAAACAAAGAAAATAAAACAAATTAAAAAATTCTCACCAAAATTCAGCGTTCATGAGGTCGCTCCGATAATTAGAGGTCTTTTATCTGAAAACAAAGATCAAAAATTTGTAATTAATTATAGACTTAATAAACATTTAAAATATTTCATAAATGGCAAGAACGTTAGATCATACTCTACAAAAGGAACAGCTACTCCGGATCATGTTATTAGAGTTAAACCTTTTCCTTTAATTATAACTCCAACGAAAAATTCTTCTGTTGAAGAATTTAAAAAAACAGCAAGAAAAGCGTTTGAAAATTATAGGAAAAAATATGTAAATTATTTTAAAGTAAACCACAAAAAGGCCAAAGAAAGAAAAACAATGTTGGACACATCTCCAAGAGTAGTTTTAGTACAAAATGTTGGTATGTTCAGTGTAGGTAAAGATTTAAATGCTGCAAAAATTGCTGGAGATTTAACCGAAACTAATGCTAGAGTTATTTCTTCAGTCGAAGAAACCTCTACTTACAAATTTATTCCTGAAAAAGATCTATTTGATGTTGAATACTGGTCTTTAGAACAAGCAAAAATTAAAAAGAACAAGAAACTCCTTGAAGGCAATGTGGCTGTCATTACTGGAAGTACAGGAACAATTGGGTTTGAAACTTATAAATTATTTAAAAATTATGGAGCTGAAGTTGTTTTATTGGATAATAACTCTGAACGTTTAAAAGAAGTTCAATCAAAAATTAAAGATCTTTGTATCCATTGTGACGTGACAAATAGAAAAAGCGTAATAAAAGCTTTCAAACAAATCTGTGAAAGATTTGGAGGTATTGATATATTAATTTCAAACGCAGGTACAGCACCTGGTGGTGCTATTGGTGAAGTAAGTGATGATGTTTTGCGAAAAAGTTTTGAAATAAATTTCTTTGGTCATCAAAACTGTGCCTCGGAGGCAATCAAAATAATGAAAAAACAAAATATTAATGGGTGTTTACTTTTCAATATCTCAAAACAATCTGTAAATCCTGGAAAAAATTTTGGGCCTTATGGATTACCTAAATCTGCATTGCTTAGTTTGTGCAAACAGTATGCAGTAGATTATGGTTCTTATGGTATTAGATCAAACGGAGTTAATGCTGATAGAATAAGAAGTGGTTTAATGACAGATAAAATGATTAAGACAAGAGCCAAAGCAAGATCAGTTACTACTAACGATTATATGAAGGGAAACTTATTATTAAACGAAGTGAAAGCAGAAGATGTTGCTAAAGCTTTTTTTCACTTAGCTGTTTCTAAGAAAACTACAGGAGCTGTCCTTACAGTTGATGGGGGGAATATAGCGGCTTCATTAAGATAAACTAATAGTCTTCTTTTTGTTTTCTGACTTCTTCTTCGCAATATTTTTTGGATTTTTCTAAATCAAAAGTTTCTGAAGTTCTTTTTTGAGCAACCACACATGCTGAGATAGATTTTTCTAAATTATATTCACTAAATTTATCTTTAAAAAAATAAAAATAAGCGGTTATTACCCCAACTAATATGATGATAAATTTTAAAAAGTTTTTTTTCATTTTAATGATTAGTTTTACCAATCAAATTTACCATTAAAACTCCAGCTATAATTAATCCTAATCCAATAATAGTATAAAGATTTGGCATTTGATTAAATTTAAAAACTCCAACAAGAACAGTGGCTACAATACATAGTCCAGCAAATGAAGCATAGGTGATACCAACAGGAATTACTTTCATTACAAGCGATAACGTAAACATACATAAAACAATTGTAATTGCTGTGATAATACTTGGAATTAACACTGTAAATCCTTGCGCACTCTTTGCAAAACCATTTGCTGCTGTGCCTAAAGCAACCGCTATAATTAAAATTATGTAAGCTGAAATATTACTCATTTAAATAATTTTTTTAATCCTTCCTTCGAAGCTTCGCAAATACCTTTTTCGGTTATTAATCCTGTAACATATTTGGCGGGAGTAACATCAAAAGCTAAATTCATTGCTTTACTTTTTTTTGGATAAATTTTTATTTTTTTTACCTTATTGTTTTCATCTAGCCCTTCTACATGAGATAATTCTTCAGTATTTCTTTCTTCTATGGGAATATCTTTAAAATCTTCTATTTTCCAATCAATTGTTGAACTAGGTAAAGCAACATAAAATGGAACATTATTATCTTTTGCTGCTAAAGCTTTTAAATAAGTTCCGATTTTATTGCAAACATCTCCCGTCGATAAAGTTCTATCAGTACCAACAATACACATATCCACTTCTCCTCTTTGCATCAATATTCCCCCAGTATTATCTGCAATAATTGTATTAGGAATTTTTTCTTCATTTAATTCGTATGAGGTTAGATTCGCCCCCTGATTTCTTGGTCTTGTCTCATCAACCCAAACATGAACTGGAATTCCTTTTTTATGTGCATGATAAATCGGAGATGTAGCTGTTCCCCAATTAATCGTCGCAAGCCAACCCGCATTACAATGGGTTAAAATATTTACTTTATCTTTCTTTTTATTATAAATTTCTTCAATAATTTTTAATCCATTTAACCCAATATTTTCACAAAACTTAACATCTTCTTCGCAAATTGCTTTTGCCTCATCTAAAGCTACTTTTAATAATTCATTATTGTTAACCCCAGATAGTTTTTTCATCAAACGATCGACGGCCCATTTTAAATTAATCGCTGTTGGCCTTGATTGAATTAATTCTTCTGAGCTTTTCTTGATAAAATTAGGATCATTTTTTTCCATAATAGCTAAAACAATCCCGTAGGCAGCAGTTCCTCCTATTAACGGCGCTCCCCTAACCTCCATAACTTTTATTGCATTAATTGAATCTTTTACTGTCTTAAGATCTTTAATTATGAATTGATGAGGAAGTTTTGTTTGGTCAATAATTTTTACAGCTTGACTTTGTTCGTCAAACCAAATTGTACGATATTCTTTTCCTTCTATTTTCATTTATTTAGAACTCTTCCAGCTACTGTTTTTAATTTTTTAATTGTTTTTTTAGTTCTTTTTTCTGGAGCTGTAATAATTGCTACATCTAAACAATTATTTGTAGGATCTTTAGGATCTATATGGTTTTCAAAGTTTTCTATAATATTTTTAACCATATTTTTTGCCTTTGCAGCATTACCTAATAAAACTTTAATAACTGTTTGCACATCAACGTTTTCATGGTCTGGATGCCAACAATCATAGTCCGTTACCATAGAAACAGATGCGTATCTAATTTCTGCTTCTCTTGCTAATTTTGCCTCTGGCATATTTGTCATTCCAATAACATCAGCCTTCCACGATCTATATAAATTAGATTCTGCCAAAGTTGAAAATTGAGGTCCTTCCATAACTACATAGGTGCCTCCTCTTTGATAATCTATTTTTTCTTTCTTTATTGCTTCTTCGCACGCATTCATTAAACCATTTGATGTTGGGTGAGCCATCGAAACGTGAGCAACAATATCTTCATCAAAGAAAGTTTTTTTTCTAGCAAAGGTTCTGTCTATAAATTGATCAACTATTACAAATTTTCCCGGTGGTAAATCTTCTTTTAATGAACCAACCGCAGATACTGAAATAATATCTGTTACACCTAATTGTTTTAAAGCATCTATATTAGCTCTAAAATTTATATTAGAAGGTGAAATTTTATGTCCTCTTGCGTGCCGTGGCAAAAAATAAACTTCTTTCTCTTTATAATTAAAATTTAATATTTGATCAGATGGTTTTCCCCATGGAGTTGTTATTGTTTTCCACTTTGGACTTTCTATTCCTTCAATTTCATAGAGGCCACTTCCCCCTATTATTGCTAGTTTGTTTTTTGTCATAATTTATTATAATTAATATGATCTTTTTTATTAACTTTGAAGTAAAAAAATGGATTTAAAAAAATATATACGATCAATTCCTGATTATCCTAAAAAGGGAATTTTATTTAGGGATATAACTACTTTAATTAAAGACAAAAATGCATTTAAAAATTGTATTGATCAAATGTCAAAAATAATGACTAAATTAAATTATGATAAAATAGCAGCTATCGAGTCTAGAGGATTTATTTTTGCATCGCCTCTTTCTTATAATTTATCAAAATCTTATATTTTGCTGAGAAAAAAAGATAAGCTACCTGCAGAAAGGTATTCTGTAGATTTTGAGCTTGAATATGGAAGCGCAACTTTAGAAATTCACAAAGACTCTATCGGTCAGAAAGAAAAGGTTGTCATAATAGACGATTTAATCGCAACCGGAGGTACAGCAGAAGCTGCTGCTAAACTTGTTGAAAAATCTGGAGGTGTGGTTGCTGGATTTATTTTTGTAATAAATCTTTTTGATTTGGGAGGTAAAGAACTTCTTGAAAAGAAAGGATACAAAAGTTTTTCTTTAATGGATTTCCCTGGACATTAGTCTTCAAGATTTGGTCTATACCATGAAGTTTTTCCAGATAAAGAATTATAAAAACCTGATGCTCTATTGAAATATATTTTTTTCTTAAAATCATTTTTTGTCAGAGAATAAAATAAAAATTTAAACACAGCTGAGATATATGTTGGCAAATTTTCCTTAATTGCTTTTAAATAACCATAATGCTTTTTATTAAAATAAAATTTTGACCAAACCCAATGCCAATTTCTTGATAATTCTATTTCTTTCTTAAATTTTTCATCTATAGTTTTTGCACCCAAATGTTTTATTTTTGATTTTGGAATAACAAATATAGATCCCCCATCTTTTTTTACTCTTAAACATAAATCATTATTTTCTAGATACAAAAAAAAATTTTCATCGAAATATATATCATTTTTAAATTTTCTTTTATCGATAAGCATTGCAAATCCATCTACATAATCGACTTTAAGAGGAGTTTGATTTATCTCAGGTTTGCTCTTATTGAACATTCCATAATTTGGAAAATCAGGGTTTGATGAAATTGGTGATATAATAGAAAAATCAGAAATTTTTTTTGAACCTAAATAAAGTTCATTCAATGTATCAGACTCCAACTGAACGTCTGGGTTAATTATTAATACATAATCTGTTTTTGCAAATTTTATACCAATATTATTTCCTGCTCCCATTCCTAGATTTGACATTGATAAAATACATTTTAAATTTGGGTATTTAGATTCCAGTTCATTTTTAAATTTTTTGTTATTCGAATTTTCAACAACAATTACAGGTATGCTTTTATCAATAGATTTTATGCATTCATCTATCACTTTTTCACTTTTTATGGTCACGATAACTATTGATAAATTTTGCCTAGATATTGACATAGTGTAATGAATACTGACGTTTTAGATTAAGAAGTATACTAATAGTTTTTACTAATGTAAAAAACAAAATATGAAAAAAATTATAGTAACTGGTGGAGCAGGATTCATTGGGAGTAATCTAATCAAACATTTGCTTAAAAAAAAATACTTTGTAATTAATATTGATAAGCTTAGCTATTCAGCGAATCCTTATAATCTAAAAGCTCTAAAAGGAAACAAGAATTATATTTTTTTTAAATCTGATTTAAATAATAGAAAAAAAATCACTAATATATTAAAAAAATATAAACCAGAAGGTATATTTAACTTAGCTGCAGAAACACATGTTGATAGATCAATAGACGAGCCAAAAAATTTTATTTTGAGCAATATTCTAGGAACATATAGTTTATTAGAATCTGTTTTAAAATTTAATAAAAAAATAAAAATTGTTCATGTTTCAACTGATGAAGTTTATGGTGATATAATTAAAGGAAGATCTAGTGAAAATTACCCTTATAGTCCTAGCTCACCTTATTCGTCTTCAAAAGCAAGCGCAGATCATCTAATCAAAGCATACATCAGAACATACAAAATGAACGCCGTTATATCAAATTGTTGTAATAATTATGGACCCAACCAATTTCCTGAAAAACTTATTCCAAAATTAATTTTCAATATTATTAATAACAAACCTTTGCCTATTTATGCTAAGGGAAAAAACTCTAGAGAATGGATGCATGTAAAAGATCATTGTGATGCTCTACTTTTAATCTATTTAAAGGGTAAATCTGGAGAAAGTTATAATATTGGATCTGGAAAGAATTTTATGAATAAAGACATTGCAACTAAATTAATTAGAATAGCAAAAAATAAATCCTTAAAACTAGGTAAAAAAGTAAAAATTAATTTTGTTAAAGATAGACCTGGTCATGATTTTAGATATGCTTTAAATAGTAAAAAAATTCAGAAAAAATTAGGATGGAAAGCAAAGATATCTCTTCAAACAGGTTTGTTGCAAACTTTTAATTGGTATTTAAATAATAAAAATTTTTTTAATAGTGTTTCAAAAAAATATTATATAAATAGACTTGGTTTAACTAAATGATAAAAAAAGGAATTATTTTAGCTGGTGGTTTGGGTACAAGAATGAGCCCTCTTACTAAAGCCGTAAATAAACATTTGCTACCTATTTATGATAAACCCGTATTTTTTTACCCTTTGTCTGTTTTAATGTTATCTGGAATAAAGGATATCTTAATCATTGTAAACAAAGGTCAGCTAAGTCAATTTAAAAAAATACTACCTAATGGAAATAATCTTGGTATCAAAATTACATATGCAGAACAAAAAAATCCAAAAGGCTTGCCTGATGCTTTTTTGATTGGTGAAAAATTTATAAATAAAGATAATGTAGCTTTAATTTTGGGAGATAATTTTTTTTATGCACAAAGCTTAACAAAAAAATTAAAAGAATGCGTCAAACTTCATAAGGGTGCTACTGTAATACTTCATCCGGTAAGGAATCCTTCCTCTTACGGGATAGCTAGTATTAATAAAAAGAATAAAATAAGAAAAATTGTTGAAAAACCAAAAAAAAGTTTTTCAAATCTTGCAGTAACAGGTTTATATTTTTTTGATAACAAGGTAATAAACTACAGTAAAAAATTAAAGCCTTCAAAAAGAAATGAGTTAGAAATTATTGACTTATTAAAAAAATATAAAAATAATAATAAGTTAACAGCTCAATTTTTGGGTCGAGGAGGAGCTTGGCTGGATACAGGATCTATCAATGATTTTTATGATACATCAGCATTTGTTTCAGCTTTAGAAAATAGACAAGGTCTAAAAATTGCTTGCCTAGAAGAAATAGCCTTAAATAATGGATGGATTAATAAAAAAAACATAGAAACAGCAATTAAATTTTATGGTAAATGCAGCTATTCACAATATTTGTCTACTCTAATAAAGAAATAATTGAAGTAAATGATTAAAAAAAACAAAATTGTAGTTACCGGTGGATCAGGAAGATTTGCACAAAGTTTAAAGAAAATTAAAAATAAATATAATTTTATTTATCCAAGTAAAAAAAAACTAAATATAACAAAAATAAAAAGCATTATAAATTTTTTAAAAAAAACAAAACCAAAGTCAGTTTTGCATCTTGCTGGTTTATCTAGACCAATGATCATTCATGAAAAAAAAATTAATAAAAGTATTGATTTAAATATAATTGGTACATCAAACTTAGTTAAGGCATGCTCAAAGCTAAAAATAAAATTAATATATTTTTCAACTAGCTATGTTTATCCAGGAAGGAAAGGAAATTACAAAGAATCTGACCCGGTGTTTCCGTGGAACAATTATGCCTGGTCGAAACTCGGAGGTGAATGTGCGGTTCAAATGTATAAAAATTCACTAATTCTCAGAGTTTGTATGACTGAAAAACCTTTTATTCACAAAAAAGCTTTTGCAAATGTTAAGTTGAATTTTATTTTTCATGATGAGTTAGCAAAAATTTTAATGAAAATTCTTCATAGAAAAGGAATTATTAATATTGGGGGTCAAACTAAAACTGTTTATAACTTTGCTAAAAAATACAATCCCAAAGTAAAAAAAATATTTAATAATAATAAAAAAATAAATGCATTTCCTATGAATCCTTATATGAACTTATCAAAACTAAATAAAATGATAAAATAGTCTATGAAAATAGTCGATACTAATATTAAAGGTTTAAAAGTTATTATCCAGAAAAAACATGGTGATCCAAGAGGTTACTTGAGAGAAACCTACAGAAAAAAAATAATTAAATGGAATAATTTAATTTTTGATTACGCTACCACGTCAAAAAAAAACGTTCTCCGAGGTTTTCATTTTCAAACTAAATTTAAACAAGCAAAATTTGTGAGTGTTCTAAAAGGAAAAATTTTAGATTGTGTAATAGATCTTAGAAAAAACTCAAAAACATTTGGTAAAAGCTTTTGCATTGAACTATCTGAAAAAAATTGTAAATCTTTATACATTCCCGAAGGTTTTGCCCATGCTTACTATAGCTTTTCTAATTTAAATATAATTTATTATAAATTATCAAATTATTATTACCCTAAATATGAGGATGGAATTATATGGAAAGATATTTCTGTTAAAAAAAAATGGCCAACCAAAAGACCGATTGTATCAAAAAAGGATCAAAAATTAAGAACTTTAAATAACTTTATAAAAATATTTAAAGGACTCTAACTTAAGTCTTTTCTTATATCGTGAAAAATTATTGGCATAATTGTGCTTTTTGTATTTTTTTTAAACCAATAAGGCATAAATCTTTCAGCAAGAAAAGTATATATTCTTATTTTTCCAAAACCTTTTAAATTTTCGAAACCAAATAATTTTTCACATTTTTCCAACCAAGGAAAAAGATCATCATAATATTCTTTTAACTTATTTTTGGATTTGCAAATAAACATATTATGAGGGCTAAATGATACCTCTTTATTGACAAATTTTTTAAAGTCATCTTTGTTTTTATCATCTAATAAATTTATTGCATTTAGTAAATTATTCTCTCCATGCATTAAATCAAAATGAAAATTTATATTCCTTTTTTTTTTACTTAATATTAATGCTGGATTTTTCATGATAATCCTTGATCCCTTTTTAATAAATTTCATTGCTTTAAAATTATTAGTATAAATAGGTACACCTAATATAGAATCATATTCTTCATAATTTTTTGGTACATCTTTTAAAACTTGTGATGGCAAGCTTTCTATGTTTATGTTTTTTATATCATGATCTTTAATACTCCAAAATTTTCTATACTGACAAAATCCTATCCAACCATCGTCTAATTTATCTAGATAATTTTTCCATATCCAATAATGAAATGTATATTCACCATAATTTTTGTTTTTTTTAGAAATATTTTTTCCGGATTTATCTGAAAACCATTCTTTATTAAAGGAATTGTCTCCTAGACCAACTGGTAAATATCCTAAATTTCTTATAAATCCATAATGATTTGGATCCAAAGTTATACAAAACATCGTTAATTTTCTCATTTTTAGCTCTCTATCTTTTTTATTAATTCTTTAATTGGTATTTGGTGACTTCCTTGTTGATTTGGAAAATCAATTTTATATATCTGTTTAGAATCTACAATTATTGGATCGTAATTTAAATTATTTTTTTTAGAAATATTTTTTATTGAATCGCCTGAAGTTGGACTTCTTAATTCTACAACTTTTGTACCAGGTTTACAAAAAACTAAATTTGCAAATCCTGCTCCATGTAAACCTACTACACATTTTGCATTATAAAACAAATTTACCTGTTCTTTAAAACTTATATTGTGTAGTTTTACGGGAGTAAAATTATTTTTCACCAATTCTTTTTTGACATCATCTTCGTTAGCTATTGTTCTTTGAGGTTTTTTATTTGTTTCTATGCTTCTGTCTATATAAATTTTATTTTCTCCTTGTTTTTCAGTAACTATATTTGGTTTTATAAAACTATCCCTTAACCACTTTGCTATCCAAGCAGGTTGATTATTATTATCGACCGAAGCATTTCCGCTAACAACGACTGGATGATCAGTTACTATTAAATCTTTAGTTGTTATATGTCTGAATTTTTCACTCGATAACCTTTTGCTTTGAGGAATATTTAAATAATTTAGAGTTTCAATTTGAAACTTCTTGGATAAATTGGGAAGTAAAAAAAAATCTACGTCATTTAATTTAATTGTTTTGCTGCACAAAAATAGTCTGGGTAATACATCAAATAACCAATGCCAATAACTTTCGTTTCCTCCTCCACCCGTTAATAAAGACAATGTGATTCCATTCAGTTTTTTTATCTTTCTTGGTGTACCTTTTTCAAAAACTATATTATCGTTTGCTTGTGAGTTATACATTTGGGAATCTTTAAAATATCTGTGTTGAAAAGATGGGCCTTCAATTATTTTTTTATCAAGTATAACGGCAGTATCATGAATACGATCAGTATATAATCTTCCATCAATAATTTTATATACTTTATATTTTAAAATTTTTTCTACATCTATCGTATTAATTTTAATTCTATTATCATTATCAGCTTGAATTATACCTTCTATTTTACCATGTATTTTTAAAAAGACAGAATAAGATATATTTTTAAATATTTTTTGTAATAATTTTCTCATATATTTTTTCTTCTAATAAGCGAAAGATTTAAACCCATTCTTTCTACTGAAGATATAGTTGTGCCAGTAAACTCCTCGTAACAAGTTTTAAAATCATCTTTATTTGGATCTACATAAACTCTATTTGTCATCATTATATAATCATAATTATCTTCTAAAGGTACGATTGTTATATTTTTAAATTTATATTTTTTTAAAACATATTTTATGTGACCTTTACCCAAGCCGCAAAGTGCTATTTTTTTATGCTTATCTTTTTCAAATTGTGTTTTTTTAAGTAACTCTATGATAGAAGTTGAAAAATAATCACTTTCAAATTTTTTATCTGTTTCAGAAAATTTTCCACTAAAAGAATTTAAATATGTATACTGGTATGGGGTTAATGAAAAAAAATTGTATAAAGAATATATAAATAATATAGATAATAAAACCGACAAAATCTTATTTATTTTATACTTCATATTTTCTAATAAATAAAAAATTATGATTCCGGGTAATATACTTAGATATGGGATTAAATATAAAAATAGTCTTAAATTATCATAAATAGAATAGGGAGAAACTAGCAAAATTAAATTTGGAAAAGTTATAATAAAAATTATCAAAAGTATTTTATAATAAAAATTATTAAATACTTCTTTAAAATAAATTGATTTAGCTGTTGAAATTATTAAAAATAAAAAATAACTTAAAATTAAATACTCTGGCAATTTGTAAAAAAGAAAAATTAAAATGTAGTTTGCTGGTGGATTTGCTGTGTCAAAAACTACCCCATTAATCAGTCCTTTGGGAACGCCAAATGAAAAATTAAAGCTTTCATAAAAAAACTGAAAAGGCAATATAAGTATGTTTGGATATACCTCTGGCCAACAAATTATTAAAATAACATATGCAATAAATATTGATATTAGAATATCTTTTATAAACCTGTTTATTAATATTTTTTTTTTACATATTTTTCTTTGATAAAAAGAATCAATTAATAAAAAAATAAAAATTGGAATTATTGTAACAAAAAAAGAAACTCTAACACTTAAACCCAAGCCAAATAATAAACCTATAAAAATTACAAATCTTTTTTTTTTGTTTTCAAGATGATGATATTTAAAGTACTTTATTAAGGAATAACTCATCCAAACATTACAAAAAGCCCAGATTATATCTCTAGTACTAATTGCCATATGACCAAAAAAAATAGGGTTAAAAAAACTAATAATAAAAACAATGTAACCGATTTTTTTATTAAAAAGTTCTCTTGCTATTTTCGAAACCCCAAAAATTGTACTGATACCAATAAATGTATTTAATATATGTAAAGTTTCTATTTCAAAATTTTTTGGAAATAATTGCGTAATAAACATTACAACAACTGAATATGTTCCTGGATATAGTCTGATATAAAAACTAAACGGATCTGATTGGTAATCCTGTAATCCTAATGAAAAAAAATACTTTAAACGTAATTTACCCATTTGAATTGTTGTACTTTCATCCCAACCAATTCCAATAATAATTGCTGAATATAGAGAGAATAAAACTAATGAGTATAAAAAAACGTTAATGTAAATTTTTTTCATTTCAAACTTTGAGCAATATTTTAAAGTTTGCTTTTATCTATTTCTTTAAATTCTTCCTTAATTTTTAAATATAATTTAAATAAAAGTATTTTATCTTGCTCGCTAATCAAATTTTCCTGTTCTAAACTTTTTTCTAATTCCAATCTTATTTTATCTCTAATTTCAAATCTTGTATCTCTGTCTCCAACACCTAGAATTTTATCAATGCTTTCTAACCTATCAGATAAAATCATATTAAATATAAAATTAATTATAAGTATGATTGCAATTGATATTGAAAATAACTTTATAAAAAAAAATTTTAAACTACTATTAGATGGGTTTCTATTTTGGTTTTTATTATCCATTTAAATTCTTTTTTAAAGTAAGTTATATATAACTAGCAATTAAAATGAAATGAATATTTAGTTTTAGTCTTTATTTGGTAGCGGGAGTCAGAGTCGAACTGACGACCTCCGGCTTATGAGTCCGGCGCTCTAACCAACTGAGCTATCCCGCCTTTTAATTTATGTTGATATATAATACTTTTTATTAATGAAGCAATCAATAATTTTACTTATCTTACTTTTTAATTTTTATCTTTCCTTCATCAACCTCATTGAATTTAGTTTTATCAAGCAAAGGATTAAAAGGACCTTGTTTAATTTCTATAAGTGAACATTTTTTTAATACTTTAAAACCATGTGAACCTTCAATGATAATAGCAATACTATTTTTTTTTAATATTTTGCTGAATAAGTATTTTTTATTATTTGTATAAAAGTCAATTCTTAAAACCCCTTTTTTAACAAAAAGCACTTCGGCTGTTTTGTTTATTTTTCTTAAATAATTTCTATGAGTATGTGGTTTTATAATATGATTTTGCGCATGATTCATGAAGCCCAATTGTATAGAAAAAAAATCAGGCGTAATAAAATTTATACCACCTTTTTTTTCATATTTTTTTTCATTCAAAATTATTGCTAATATTTTTTTTTTATAAACTATTTTTTCAACCATAAATTTAAACCATTTTCATATCAAAATAACTCAATATTTATTATCAACTTTTTTATCTTTTCGACATAAATAGATACTAATACATTAATTATCAGGAAGTTAAAATTAAGTAAATTTAAATTAAGTAGACTTAAAGGCATTTTTTTTGGTATTAAAGTAAATAAAAATGAAAAAAATCTATACAGAAACTTCAGTGGGTGAAATAATTGATAAAATCACAATTTTGGAAATTAAAAAAAAAAGAATTTCTGATAAAAAAAGTCTCTCTCAAATCAACAAAGAATATTCAGTACTTAAAAGTACGATTAGAAAAAATATAAAAATTAACACAAAATTAAGGAAATTGTGGAAAAATTTAAAAGATACAAATCTTAAAATATGGGAAATGGAAGATCAAAAAAGATATACTCAAAAATATTTAGAAAGTCTTTCGAAATTAGCAAAGGACGTTTATAAATTTAACGACCAGAGGGCAAATATAAAATCAAAAATAAATAAAATTACCAAATCAAACTTGAGAGAAATAAAAAGGTACGCTAAATATTAGTTTAATGAAAATTAAACTTTTTAAATTTTTAGAAAAAAATCATACTTCTGAATATGGGAAAAAATTTTTTTCTTTTGGTGCAGCAAAAACTCATTCGGACAAGATTAGTACTTATTTTGATAAAAGATTCACAGCATTTGAGGGACCAAATAAAGTTGAACTATCAGATAGATTTTATGTTGCATCTATTTTGGCAACATTAGTAAATAAAAAAAAACCAAATATTTTGGATATAGGTGGCGGTCCTAATCCAATCTACAGTTATATCAAAAAGTCTACAAATATCACCACAAAATGTTTTGTTTTGGATACAAGCAAGTTGGTAAAGATAATTAAAAATAAAATACCAAAAAAATTTAAAACAGATATTAAATATATCGTCTCGTTAAATGAAATTAAATTAAAATATTTAGATATAGTCTATTTCAATAGCTCCTTGCAGTACTTAGAAAATTATGAACTAATAATTAAAAAAGTAAGCAAATATAAACCTAGATATATTCTTGTCAGTTACACTCCATTACACTTTGAAAATAAAAACTACTATTCAGTGCAGTATGGTATACCTGGTAGTACACATCCTATAATTTTTTTTTCTGTAAAAAAATTAAAAAAACTATTATCAGTCTATAATTATAAATCTATATATGAAAATAAATATATAAATAATAATCAAAAATATACATCTCTAGGATCAAGTAATTTTTTCTATGGTGATATTTTATTCAGAAAGCGTGGCAATTAAAAATTAATTGCTGTTATATAAGATTTTAAAAAATTTTTCGAAGTGAACTTGGTAGTAAAAATCATATGCACTCTTCCCATGCACTTGTCTGGCTGGGAAATGTGGACAAGCTTCTAAAAGTCTTGGGACTTTTAGTCCTTCAGCAATATCTATACCTAAGGATGAATTTCCAACAAAAAGCTTGCTCGATTTAACTATCATTGCCATTTCTAAAAAATCTTTACAGTCATAAAATTCTAAATTATTAATTTCTTTTTTTAAATCTTCGTACTCATCTCTTGTGCCTATATATAAAAGATCTTTATAATTTTCTAAAAAATTATAATTTATAAACTGATTTCTATACCGAGGTGACCTGAGAATTGTAATTTTGTTATTAATTTTACCATGCGGCTGAACATTTAAATACGGTTCATCTATATTCGGTTGTATACCTGCTATTTGAAAACCATATCTTAAATTGTCAAAAAGTAAATTAATTGGAAGTTCTCTTATGATATCGAAATTTATATCAATATGGTTTTTATTATATACTTCAACTTTGCTAATATATTTTTGTGATCTTAATAAAGGTGACAACATATTAAAGATTTTTTCATTTATAAAAACATTTCCACCCTGGTGTCGGTGATGTTGTGCATTGAGTGGTTTATCAACTCCTATATAAAAATTACATTTATGTGTTTTTGACAATTCTTTTATTACAGGTAAAACATTAATAATATCTCCAATATGTCCGGAATGAAGAAAAGATAATTCTTTTTTTTTATTAATTACGTTTTGTATTTCGTTAATATAATTTTCGTATTTTGTTTTAAAAATTTTAGAACTTTTATTAATACTCTCTATACTTTTGTATTGCTGGTAGTTTTCTTTATTTGTAAATTTATACCAATATCTTTTAAAAAGATTACGTAAAGTTTTTTTATCTACTTGCATTTTTAAAGCACCTTACAATATTTTTTATTTTCTATACAATAAAAGTATTATCTAAAAGCACCAAAAGTTATCTTATAGTTAACTTAAAGGGCGACTGATAGTCATATACTCCATTTTTCATATCTGGTTAATTTTTTTCATCAAAATACAATTTTACGTCTTCAGCTCTTTTTGCATTTGGAGAATCTAAACCAGAAATTGGATAATTTTTATTATTAACTTCACTAAAATTTTTAAGAAGTTTTGTATGACAAAATGTCATTTCCAAAGTAAGAGGGTATCTTTCGTTATCTATAGCAAGATTATTTCCATGTATATGTATTAATTTATAATTTGTACAACTTTTTATAAATTCTTTAACATCGTTTAACTTATTTTTTAAGTCATGAAATTCAATAGCAAAACCATTTATATGGTCAGGATATTTTTTCAATTCATTCAATATTTCGTATTCTGATCCCTCTATATCTATTTTACAAAAAATATTTTTTTTTTCTATATGTTTTTTTATAATCGCATCAAATGAAATACTTTTATGATTATTAATTCCTACCCTCTTTAAATGAAAATTAACATTTTTTTTTTTAAAAAAAATTAAAAAATCTAAATATTTAAACATATCAACTAATCTTTTTGGCTTAAAAATTTTTAGAGATATAAATTTAATAAAGTCTTTTTTAAATCGATTTAACCAAAATTCACTATTTATTGAATCGTCATACGCCTCGATTGAACAATTAGTTAATTTATATAGATGCTTCTCAAATTCCCAATTATCTGAAATACCCAAGCTGATCAGTAAATCCAAATCTTTAAGCAAATTTTTTGACAATATATATCCACCATCATTTAAAGAGCCTATTCTAATCAAATTAGCATTGTCTAAATAAATTGGTTTAAAAATTTTGGGCAACATAATTAAATATAGTTTTTTCTAGCAATCATTTACAGATTTTCAAACTTAAAATTTTTCATTTCTTTTTTTATTATTTCAGACTGTTCTTCAGTTAAAAATCTATTTGCAAATTTCCAACTTTTAATTGGTGACAAAATTTCAAATTTATTTGAAAATTCTTTTTTAACATAAAAAGCATTTGTTCCAGAGCTATCTACCGCAATAAGGTCAAAACCTTTTGAGTTTAAAAGCTCTGTTAAACTAAGGAGCGATGCACCGAAAAAACCATTATTATTAAATTTATGATGAGGGTTGTAGGGTATTGTTTTTTTCTCATCTTTATCTAGCCACTTATTATATTCACAACAAATAACATTAATTTTTTTAAGATCTAAATCTTTTAAGACCCAGTAGTCATTACCATCTATATCTAATGAGAAGAAATCAATAATTTTTCCGTCTGTATTTGAATAAACTATATCATTTACATTTTCTTTATTAACACCTTTTGCTAAAATTTTTGCGTTTGTATTTGGAAAATAATGTTTTAGTAAACTTTTTAAAGCGAAACATTCGTCCTGATTAAAATCTATTAATTTGCCATTCCAATTATTCTTTATTAAATTAAGACTATTAAATTCATATAAATCAAATCCGATTTCTACAAAAAATTTATTATTAGGAATTTTTTTAAATATATGCTCAATTATTCCATCTTCATTGTTCTGTGAAGTAATTTTATACTCAAATTCATTAATTTTATCTAAATTACTAGAAAATTTAGCATATGATTTTTCTTTATTTATTTCTTTTTTAAATTTTCTAAACGTTCTTAAAAAAAGAACTTTTGAATAAATATTTTCTGATAAATACTTTTTGGTAAAATTTAATATAAATCTAGTGAATATTTTTTTTGATCTTTTCATTTGTAAAATAATAATACCTTAATTATTCTTTATGAAGAAGCTTTATTATAATTTTAAAATAAACGAATACCCATTCTGATCGCAACAAAAAGGACTAGACAAGAAGTTAATAAAGCTAAAATTCTTGCAGGAAAAATTTTTAAATTTAAAAAATTTCCAAGTTGTCCACCAACTAAAACTACTGCAAATAAATACCAATAATTTAAAACTTCTAACAAAACATAATTTTTGTTTAACTGTCCAAAAATACCAAAAATTGAATTAA
>CACFOR010000008.1 GCA_902567785.1 uncultured Pelagibacteraceae bacterium
ATTAAAAGAAATATCCCAGCCAAAGTTAAAACTAAAAAAAGCAATATTTCAAAAAGTGTTTTTTCTATTGGTAAAGATCCTCCTATGTAAGATAAAGGTATTGACCCGACTAGATAAGGAGCCAAAAGTTTAATATTTAAATTTCCTGCCTTAATATAATTAAAGCAGTTACCAGAAACGACAATAATGTTACATGTTAAAGCTATAATAGGAAAAATAAAATAAGGTATGTTCCAGACTAAAAGCAACGCTAAATATGTGGATCCTCCACCAAAACCGACGCTAGAATATAACGTTGCAGTAAAAAAAAATAATATTGATAATACTAACATCGTTAATTATCTTATAATAAAATTATGCAAGTAAACATAGCTGTTTTGACCGTAACTGATACAAGAACTTTCCAGAATGATAAATCTGGCGATATTCTAGTAAAAAAAATTTCTGAACAAAAACATAAGTTAGTTGATCGAAAAATTGTAAAAGATGATAAAGAAAAAATAAAAAAAATTATTATAGATTGGAG
The DNA here is from genome assembly GCA_902567785.1 of uncultured Pelagibacteraceae bacterium. Lineage (GTDB taxonomy): Bacteria > Pseudomonadota > Alphaproteobacteria > Pelagibacterales > Pelagibacteraceae > AG-414-E02. The sequence goes on from CACFOR010000008.1 coordinate 527, forward strand.
TAAAAAAAAAGAGATTGATGTAATTGTTACAACAGGAGGAACCGGTTTAACTGGCAGAGATATTACTCCTGAAGCTTTGGATGAAATTGCTGACAAAAAAATACCTGGTTTTGGAGAACTTTTTAGACAATTAAGTTACAAAACAGTAGGAACTTCAACTTTACAATCCAGAGCATGTGCTATTTTGAGAAATGGAAAATATATTTTTTCCCTTCCTGGATCTTCAGGGGGCGTAACAGATGCATGGGATATGATTTTAAAATATCAACTAGATGTTACTCATAAACCGTGTAACTTTGTTGAATTGTTTCCTAGACTTAAAGAAAAATAATATATATGAAAATTAACGCTGTTAAAGGAATGATAATAGTCTCTTTAATAATAATATGTTTTTATGTTCTTGGTTTATTTCTTCCTATAATACTGGCTTCTTAAATTTTTTTTAAAAAATCAAGTTCCACAGAATGTCTTGTATGTATTGCCATTTGATTTTGGAACATCCTGAAAATCTGAAATCCCTAACTGTTTTTCATATGGTTTTTTTAAATATTTAATTAGATTATGCATAGGTTTTAGATCACCTTGGTAGCTTGCTAATTTCAAACATTCTTCAACTTTATGATTGCGAGGAATAACTAAGGGATTATTCGAACGCATTAAACTCAAAGATGATTCGATGGGCTTTTTGTTTTTCCCTAAACGATTATTCCAACGTTTATTCCAATCTATAAAATTACTATCCTCAAATAATTTTTCTTTTTTAATATCTTTTTCCATAAGCGAACAAAAAGTATTTGTATAATCAGCATTATTTTTATGCATCCATTTTAATAGATCGGTAATTAAATTTTCATCTTGATCAACATCTCCAAATAAACCTATTTTATTTTTCATCATCTGAAACCAATTTTTTTTATAAATTTCACTAAAATTATCAATTTCTTCATTGGCAATTTCAATTGCTCTATCTTCTTTTTCATCAATTAAAGAAATTAATGATTCTGCAAATCTTGATAAATTCCATTTTGTAATTCCCGGTTGATTAAAATATGCATAACGACCTTGAAGATCAATTGAGCTAAATACTGTTTGAGGATCATAAGAATCCATAAAAGCACAAGGACCATAATCAATAGTTTCTCCTGATATTGTCATATTATCTGTATTCATTACTCCATGGACAAAACCTACTCGCATCCAATCTGTAACTAGCTGTGCTTGCTTTTGTATTACAGCTTTTAATAATTCAAGTGCAAGATTGTCTTTGCCTTTAAGGTAAGAATAATGACGATCGATTGCATAGTTTATCAAATTTCTCAAAAGTTTTTTATTATTTAGCATAGCTGCGTATTGGAATGTACCAACACGCATATGACTTGAAGCTACACGGGTTAATATAGCTCCAGGTAAAAGAGTTTCCCTCATTACACTTTCACCTGTAGTTACCACTGCTAAACTTCGCGTAGTAGGAATATTTAATGCGTGTATAGATTCACTAATTATATATTCACGCAGCATAGGACTTAATGCAGCTCTTCCATCAGCATTTCTAGAATATGGTGTTAAACCGGATCCTTTAAATTGTATATCAAATCTTTTTTTATTTTTTGTTAGGTGTTCACCTATAATAATAGCTCTACCATCACCAAGTATTGTAAAATGACCGAATTGATGTCCAGCATAAGCTTGAGCTATTGATTCAGACCCTTCAGGTAAAATATTCCCAGCAAACATAGCAGCCAATTCATCTTTGTTAAGAGAAGAAAAATTTAAATCAAGTTCTTTTGATAATTCTTTATTTAAAATAACAAGTTTCGGAGATTTAACTGGTACCGGAGCTAGCTTCGATAACATAGCATCTGGTAAAGTGCTATAAGTATTATCAAAACACCATCCAATATTATTTTTGAAATTTCCTTTTCCATTCATCATAAGGCATTCCATAAACATGTTTTCTTGAGTCTTGATCGGAAATCTCTATACCTTTTTTTTGAGCTTCTTCGCGATACCATCTGGACAAACAGTTTCTACAAAATCCAGCTAAATTCATCATGTCTATATTTTGCACATCTTTTCTTTCACGCAAATGTTGAATCAGTCTTTCAAAAGCACTTGATTGTATTTGTTGTTTTGTCTCGTCGTTCATAATAGAATTTATTATATACTATATCTCATAAAAAATGAAACTTACTGGATACTACAAATTAAATACAAAAAAAGAAATTGTATGGAATGCATTAAATGATGCAAAAATTTTAAAACAATGTATTCCTGGATGCGAATCTTTTGAAAAAGAAAATAATAATACTTTTGTTGCTACTGCAACAAATCAGATTGGGCCCATGAATGCTACTTTTTCTGGTATTCTCAAATTATCAAATATTAAAATAAATGAAAGTTATACAATATCTGGAGAAGGTCAGTCTTCTGTGGGTTTTGCTAATGGAGAAGCAAACGTTAAATTATCAGAGTCAAATAATACAACTACACTAAGTTATGAAGTAAATATTGATGTTGGTGGAAAAATAGCTCAATTAGGATCACGCCTAATTGATGGTGTTGCTAAAAAAATGTCTGATTATTTCTTTGGCAGATTTGCCGATATTGTATCCCCTATTATAAAAGAAAATTCTACCGAACCTGAAAAAACAAAAAGAGTTAAAGAACTTAAATCTAATTTTTTAAACAAGTACATTTACTCCTTTATAAGTATTTTAATTCTACTTTTGGTTGCAATTTTTTATTTTGTTTTAGGTTAAATTCTGGTTGATCTATTCAATTTATTAAGTTCTAATAAATTAGTTACTTGGTATTATTTTTAGGGGGAATAATGGCAGTAATAAAAATAAAAGTTAATGGAAAAGAAATTTCACGTGAAGTATCTGACAGTACTTTATTGTCGGATTTTATAAGAGATAATTTATTACTTACCGGAACACACATTGGGTGCGATACTTCGCAGTGTGGTGCCTGCGTTGTACATTTAAACGGAAAATCAGTTAAAAGCTGTACTACATTAGTTGCTGACTGCAATGGAGATGAAATAACGACTATTGAAGGTTTATCTAAAAACGGGAAATTGCATCCTATGCAAGAATCTTTTAAAAAACATCACGGTTTACAATGTGGGTTCTGTACTCCAGGCATGGTTATGAGTGCTGTTGATTTATTGCAAAAAAATAAAAACCCTAGTGAACAAGAAATTAGAGATTGGTTAGAAGGTAATATTTGTCGTTGCACAGGTTACCAAGGTATTGTCGCTGCAGTAAAAGATGCGGCGTCGAAAATGTAGAGGACTAATAATAATATGGCAAACTTAGTTGGAGCAAGAATAGAGAGAAAAGAAGACAAAAAATTTCTTACGGGTAAAGGAAGATATACGGCTGATATTAATCTATCAAATCAGACATACGCTTACTTCGTGCGTTCGCCCCATGCAAGGGCAAAGATTACAAAAGTTGATCACTCTAAAGCTAAGAAAGCTCCTGGAGTAGTCGATGTTTTTACAGGGGACTCTGTTACTAAAGATAAAATTGGTGGGTTAATATGCGGTTGGAAAATTGTAAGTCAAGATGGAAAAGATATGAAATGTCCGCCCCACCCTGTTCTTGCTAAAGATGTTGTAAATTTTGTTGGTGATCATGTAGCTGTTGTTGTTGCGGAAACTCTTGAACAAGCAAAAAATGCAGCAGAGCTTGTTAATGTAAGCTACAAACTATTAAAACCAGTAATAAAGACAGAAAAAGCAACAAGTTTTGAAAACATACATGAGGGTATTGATAATAATTTATCTTTTGACTTTATATTAGGAGATAAAGGTAAAACTAATGAAGCTTTTTCTAAAGCTGATAAAGTTGTTAAACTTGATTTAGTAAATAATAGATTAATACCGAATGCTATGGAGCCGAGAGCTGCTATTGGTGACTATAATACATCTTCAGATGAGTTAACTTTATATACAGCAAGTCAAAATCCACATTTAGATAGATTAATTATGTCAGCTTTTAATGCTGTACATCCAGAACATAAGTTTAGAATTGTATCTCCCGATGTAGGTGGAGGTTTTGGCTCCAAAATTAATGTTTATGCAGAAGATGTGGTGGTTGCTTATGCATCAAAAAAAATTGGAAGACCGGTTAAATGGGTAGCTGAAAGAAGTGAATCTTTCATGTCAGATAACCATGGCAGAGATCATGTTACTCACGCTGAATTAGCGCTTAAAAGTGATGGAAAGATAATAGGTTTAAAAGTTGACACAATTGCAAATTTAGGAGCTTATTCTTTAGTCCTAGCTGCTGTTACTCCAACATACTTATATGCCCCTTTAGTTTTAGGAATTTACGATATACCAGCAGCGTGCTGTACGGTGAAAGGTGTTTATACAAATACAGCTCCAACTGATGCTTACAGGGGAGCAGGCAGACCGGAAGCAACTTATGTAATAGAAAGAATTGTTACTGAGGCTGCAAAGGAAATTGGGATGGATCAAGCAGAATTTAGAAAGAAAAACTTTATTAATAAATTTCCGCATCAACAATGTTTAGTACACAATATTGATTCAGGCGATTATAACGCTCATTTAGACAAAGCATTAGAACTTTCAGATTATAAAAATTTTGAAAATAGAAGATCGCAGTCTGCAAAAAAAGGAAAGCTAAGAGGTATAGGTCTTTCTACTTATTTTGAAGCATGTGGAGTTGCCCCATCAGCTGTAGTCATGTCTATTGGTGCCGGAGTAGGTTTATGGGAATCAGCTGAAATAAGATTTAACCCTACAGGAAATGTTTCTGTTTTTACTGGAACTCATAGCCATGGACAAAGTCACGATACAACGTTTGCTCAAATAGTTGGTGATAAACTCGGTGTTTCCATCGAAAATATTGATATTGTTCATGGAGATACTGATAAAGGACCTTTTGGTATGGGAACCTACGGATCAAGATCACTTGCGGTTGGGGGAACGGCGATTGTTAAAGCTTGTGATAAAATTATTGCAAAAGGTAAAAAAGTTGCTGCAAAAATGCTTGAAGGAAAACCAGAGGATATAGATTTTAAGGGGGGAGAATTTATATTAAAAAATTCAAATAAAAAGAAAACAATTGGCGAAATAGCATTTGCTTGTTATCTACCAGGAACATTTGGAGATGTTAAATCCCCGCTTCCTGAAGGAGTAGAGCCAGGTCTAATTGAAACTTCTTTTTTTGATCCTTCCAATTTTTCTTTTCCTTCAGGTTCACATATTTGTGAAGTTGAAGTAGATGAAGAAACAGGAGAAACAAAATTAGTTAAATATACTGTAGTGGATGACTTTGGAACAGTTATAAATCCTTTGATTGTTGAAGGTCAAGTACATGGTGGTGTAGCTCAAGGAGTTGGGCAAGCTTTATATGAAAACGCACATTATGATGAATCTGGTCAATTAACATCTGCGTCATACATGGATTATACAATGCCAAGAGCAGATAATTTACCCCAAATTACGATCGATTATACTTGTACACCCGCTACTTCTAATCCATTAGGCGCTAAAGGGTGTGGTGAAGCTGGAACGATTGCTGCTCCCGCAGCTGTAATGAATGCGGTTATTGATGCTGTTGGTAGCGACGTTTCTATGCCAGCAACTGCAGAAAAAGTTTGGAAAGTTCTAAAAAAAAACGGTTCAAAGAAAGCGGCAGCATAAAAAATGAAAAACTTTAATTTTAAATCTGCAACAAGTACCAAGGAAGCAACAAAACTTTCTTCAGTTAAAACAACCTTTTTAGCTGGAGGCATGACGTTAATCCCTGCAATGAAGCTTAGATTAGCTGCATACTCAGATCTTATAAACATTAAAAAAATCAAAGGCATATCAGGTATTAAAGTTTCTAGTAAATCAATAAGAATTGGAGCTACAACTACTCATGCTGAGGTTGCTGCTTCGAAAGAAGTAGGAAAATCTATTCCTTCTCTTGCTGTGTTGGCTGAAGGAATTGGAGATCCCCAAGTTAGAAATAGAGGAACAATAGGAGGTTCAATAGCAAACAACGATCCTGCTGCTGATTACCCTTCTGCTTGTTTAGCTTTAAATGCAATAATTCATACTAGTAAAAGAAAAATTGCAGCAGATAAATTTTTTAAAGGTATGTTTGAAACAGACCTTAAAAAAGGAGAATTAATTGAATCTATTGAATTTCAAGTCCCAGAAAAATCAGGTTATGCAAAATTTCCAAATCCTGCATCTAGGTATGCAATAGTTGGTGTATATATTGCAAAATTTAAAAACGAAGTAAGGGCTGCTATTACTGGGGCTGGAAATTATGTATTTAGATCAAATGAATTAGAAAAGGCGTTATCTGCTAATTTTTCAACCTCGGCAATCGATAAAGTAAATATTTCAAGCAAGGAACTTAACAGTGATATTCATGCTTCAGCAGAATATAGGGCCCACATAATCAAAGTAATGGCCAAAAAAGCATTATCATTCTCCTAAGAGTTCAAACTTAACAAATTTTATTCTAGACTATAAAAAATGAAAAATTCATTTGATGAAAAAATATTGGATGAAGCTAAAGATTGGCTTGCTGTAAAACGCAATGTTATTTTAGCTACTGTCATTCAAACTTGGGGCTCATCTCCAAGACCAATAGGAAGTAAAATGATAATTAATGATAAGGGCGATTTCTCTGGTTCAGTTACAGGAGGATGTGTTGAAACTGCCGTAGTCAGAGAATCATTAAATTTATTAAAAGAAAATAAAAATTTTAAAAAAATAGAATTTAAAGTTTCAAACGAAAGTGCATGGGAGTTTGGACTTGCATGTGGTGGGGAAGTTTCAATCTTTCTTGAACAAATTAACTAAATGAAAAAAAAATTACTTAACAAAATAATTGAAAATAAAGAAAAAAAAATAGAATTTGCAATTATAACAAATCTTAAAAATGGTGAAAGTTGCATTTTTGAAAAAAATACACCCTTAGATAAAAATTTTGAAAAATATAAAGATAAAATTTTTTCTCAATTTAATAAAAAAAATAATGGTATAATAGAAGGAACAGAAATTTTTGTAGAAACTTATATTCGTCCTATCAAGATAATTATTGTTGGAGCTGTGCATATTGCCCAATATTTAGTTGATTTTGCTAAAAATTTAAACTTTGAAATTTTAATTATAGATCCCAGAGGATATTTTGCTTCTAAAAAAAGATTTCCAAAAGTTAAAATAATTAATAAATGGCCAAAGGAAGCTTTCAATGAAATTACAACAGATCAAAATACAGCTTTGATAGCTTTGACTCATGATCCTAAAATTGACGATCCCGCTCTTCAACATGCGATAAAAAATAATTTTTTTTACATTGGTGCTTTGGGAAGTAAAAAAACTCACAGTAATAGATGCGACAGACTTAAAAAAAATGGTTTTACAAATGAACAAATAATTAAAATTTATGGACCTATAGGAATTAAACTCGGAGGAAGATCAGCTCCAGAAATTGCTTTATCAATCATGGCTCAACTAGTTTCGGTAGTGTACAAAAAATAATGATTTCAGCCATATTATTAGCTGCTGGTCAGTCTAAGAGGATGAATGGAGAAAATAAACTCATTAAAAAAATTAATGGAGAGCCTTTAATTAATCATTCTATAAAAAATATTTTAGAAAGTTCTATAGATAAATTAATTATTATTACTGGTTACGAAAATGAAGTATTACAAAAAATTATTAACAAAAATCATAAAATTAAAATTATCTTCAATAATAAATTTAAAACTGGAATGGCTTCGTCTATAAAAATTGGAATAAAAAGCTTGCCTGAATATACTAAATCTTTTTTTATATGTTTGGCTGATATGCCTATGGTAAATAAACAAATATATGACTACCTAATTAAGCATGCAGACAACAAGGAAATAATAGTTCCTACTTATAAAAAACAACAAGGTAACCCAGTCCTATTTTCTATTACAATGATAGAAGAAATAATGAATATTGAAGGTGACGTAGGAGCTAAAGAAATATTAAAAAAAAATAAAAATAAAATATTAAATTTACCAATAGACGATCAAGCTATTTTAAAAAATTATAATACTTTAGATAGCTTTAGTAATTAAAAAGTTTGTAATCCAATTCCAGTTTTAGGATATGTGTAAAGATTATAATTTGCTGTTATTTCTTCGCCAGCTTTAATATCTTTAATTGTTATTAAAAACATATATTTTGCATCACTCTTCTCTTGTAAATGGTAAAATACATCTTCTAGAGATGTTTTTTTATCTTTTTCTTCTCTAATATTTTTTTTCGGATCTACGGGGTCGCCAAATTGCAATTTGGGTAATGTGTCTGAAACCATTCTAATTACATTGGGTTCGTTTGAATGATTATAAAAACCACCAACTGGTGTTCTTATATACTTATTCTCAAACTGCTCATCTCTAATATGTGTTACTCCAAGATATGAATTTTTTTTAATACCTTCTGTAGCATATAATCCCAAACCTTCTATGGGTGATTTTTTAATTGTTAATTGTTTTGGCAAAGGTTTGTACATTATCCTATTAATTCATTAGGAGAAGTATATTTATATCCAAAAGTATCAGCTACCGCCTTGTATGTAACCTGACCTTTAAATACATTCAAACCTTCTAAAAAATTTTTATCTTCTCTAAACACTTTGTCGTAACCCTTGTCTGCTAATTTAGATAAAAAAGGTAAAGTTGCTTTATTTAGTGCAATTGTTGAAGTTCTTGGAACTCCGCCGGGCATATTTGCAACACAATAATGAACAACATCATTTACGATATATGTAGGATTGGCATGAGTCGTAGGTTTGCTTGTTTCAACACACCCTCCCTGATCTATCGCAACATCTACTATAACCGAGCCTCTTTTCATTAATTTTACCATATCTTTTGTTATTAATTTTGGAGCTTCGGCTCCAGGAATTAATACTCCACCAATAAGTAAAACACATTCTGAAATTAATTTTTTTAAATCCGTTTTATCACTTTGTTCAGGAATAATTTTATCTCCAAATATCTTTTTTAGATGTTCCAATCTTTGAGTTGACTTATCAACTACGTGCACTTTTGCTTTCAATCCGGTTGCCATTAAAGCTGCATTTTCTCCAACTACGCCACCTCCAAGAATAACTACTGTAGAAGGTTCTACTCCGGGTGCTCCACCCAATAATACTCCTCTTCCTTTTTGATTTTTTTCTAAACAATGAGCTCCTGCTTGAACAGACATCCTTCCTGCTATTGCACTCATTGGTGCAAGTAATGGTAATCTTCCATTATGATCTGTTATAGTTTCGTAGGCAATACAAACTGATTTTGATTTTACCAAACCTTCGGTTAATTGCTTGCCTGCAGCTAAATGTAAATAAGTAAAAACGATTTGATTTTCTCTAATCATTTTTATTTCGTTTATTAATGGTTCTTTTACTTTTACAATTATTTCGGAATCGTTAAAAATATCTTCGGCTTTATCAACTATCTTAGCTCCAGATTTTTTATATTGTTCGTTGTCGAAGCCTGCTTCATAACCACCATTATTTTGAAATAGAACTTCATGGCCGTTTGAAGTTAAAACTTTTACACTCTCTGGAGTTAATCCTATTCTGTTTTCCTGGGGTTTAATTTCTTTAGGAACTCCTATACGCATGATTACTTTTTCATGTAGTTAGAAATACCAGTTCTCAACTTTTCGATTATTTCATCGATATGTTTTTTTTCGCAAATAAATTGTGGAGCTATAATTAAGCAGTCTCCCGTAGCTTTAAAATTGACTCCAGCTTCATAGCATTCCTTAAAGCACTCGAATCCTGCTCTACCTGGTTTTTCTTTTAATTTTATATCAATACCAGCCATCATTCCATATCCTCGAATATTATCAACTCCATCAAGATCTTTTAAAGAAAATATTCCATCTAGAAAATATGGTGACATTTCTTTTGACTTTTTAAAAATATTTTCTTTTTCAAAAATATCTTGTACAGCTAAAGCTGCAGCAACAGAAACGGGAATAGCTGAATATGTGTATCCATGGAATAGTTCAACAGCTCCTTTCGGTGATGCATCCATAACAGCATCATAAATTTCCTCTTTTACTGCCACAACTCCCATGGGAACTACTCCATTTGTTGTAGCCTTTGCCATTGTCATAACGTCTGGTATAACACCAAATTCTTGTGATGCAAAAGCAGAGCCGGTTCTTCCCCATCCTGTGATTACTTCGTCAAAAATTAATATAATTCCATGTTTGTCGCAAATTTCTCTTAAACGTTTTAAATATCCTTTTGGAGGTACTAGTGTTCCTGTTGATCCTGCTATTGGCTCTACTATACAAGCCGCAATATTTTCTGATCCAAAATTCATACATATACGCTCTAGATCTTCAGCCATTTCAGCTCCTGTAGTCGGTTGCCCTTTAACAAATTTGTGATCTTTTAAATGTGTATGTCTCATATGAACTACTCCCGGCATAAGTATGCTTGCAAAAGTTTTCACATTATTTATCATTCCTCCTACAGAAGTAGCTCCTATATTCATCCCATGATAAGCTCGTTCTCTTCCAACAAAACGAAATCTTTGACCTTGACCTTTTGCTTTATGATATGCGATTACAATTTTAATTGCTGTTTCTACTGCTGTAGATCCGCATATAGTAAAAAAGATTCTGTTTAAATTTCCTGGAGTATGTTTTGATATTCTTCTTGCTAATTCAAATGAACCACCAAAACCTTGTTGAAAAGGCTGAACATAATCTAACTGTTCTAATTGCTTGGCTACAGCATTAGTTATTTCCTTTCTTCCGTGTCCCAAAGGATTACAAAACAATCCTGAGCTTGCATCTATCATTGTTTTTCCATGATGGTTTTTTAAATAAACTCCTTTTGCTTCGGTAATTAATCTGGGATTTTCTTTAAAATCTTTATTGGATGTAAAGGGCATCCAATGTTCTTGTAAAGAATTAGGTATTTTAGATGTGTCTGATGTTCTCATTTTTTTTATACTTTGTAGACTATCATTTGCTTTAAAACTACCAACAAAAATTTAATGCGTACAACCTTGGGTAGTATTTTATTTTGTTTTACATATCCTTAATTTTCATTTTAAATACTTCCATTAACTTAATAATTATTAAGAGGAAAATATGAAAAAAATAGTAAGTTTAATACTAGGAAGTATATTTGCTTTTACTTTGACTATGTCAGCTGCTTTTTCTGCTGCTAATGAAGTAAGAATTGCATTCTTCTTAGAATGGGCAACTCCAAACCAAGAAGCTAAAGTTAAAAAAGTATTTGACGATGCTTTAGGAGTTCCAGTTAAGTGGACAAACTTTGCGACAGGCGGTGAGATGACTGAAGCTATGTTGTCTGGAGATATTGACATCTCTTATTCACAAGGTCTAACACCATTTGTAAACGCTGTTAATGCTAAAGCACCTATCAAACTTGTAGATATCGCCGT
>CACFOR010000009.1 GCA_902567785.1 uncultured Pelagibacteraceae bacterium
AGAATATGGTGCAGGATCTTCCAGAGATTGGGCAGCAAAAGGAACAAAATTACTAGGAGTAAAGGCTGTAATCGCAGAAAGTTTTGAAAGAATACATAGATCAAATTTGATTGGAATGGGAATACTTCCGCTTCAATTTAAGGATGGTTTTAATAGTAACAAATTAAATCTTAAGGGATCTGAGCTTTTTACTATTATTGATATAGAAAAAAGGCATAACGCCAGGACAAGAAGTTAATTGCGAAATTAAGTATGCAGATGGAGTAATAAAAAAGATTAATTTACTTTCACGAATTGATACAGCAAATGAAGTTGAATATTATAAAAATGATGGAATATTAAAATACGTTTTAAGAAGCATGCTATAATGAGAAATATTAAAGTAAGAGTACATAAATCATCGGCCAAGTTAAAAAAAGAAGATCAGTTAGCATGGAAAATTGCTGAAATCGCTTCAGATAAATCTCCTTTAAATCAAGATGCAGTTGATATGGTTATTAATAGAATTATTGATAATGCTTCAGTAGCAATAGCATCACTTCAAAGACGACCTGTTGTTTCTGCAAGGGAAATGGCTTTAGCTTATCCAAGAGAAAATGGAGCAACAGTTTTTGGAATTGATTCTAATCAGAGATTTCATTGCGAATGGGCAGCTTGGGCAAATGGAACAGCAGTTAGAGAATTAGATTTTCACGATACTTTTCTAGCTGCAGACTATAGTCACCCAGGAGACAATATTCCTCCAATTTTAGCAGTTGCTCAACAAAAAAATTTAAGTGGTATGGACTTAATCAGAGGAATTATTACAGGATATGAAGTTCAAGTAAATCTCGTCAAAGGAATTTGTTTGCATGAACATAAAATTGATCACATAGCTCACCTAGGCCCAAGTGTAGCAGCAGGTATTGGGTCTTTGCTAAATCTTGATACTGAAACTATTTATCAATCTATCCAACAAGCTTTACATACAACAATTTCGACAAGACAATCCAGAAAAGGAGAAATTTCAAGTTGGAAAGCTTTTGCACCAGCACACGCTGGAAAATTAGCTATCGAAGCAGTTGATAGAGCAATGAGAGGAGAAGGAGCGCCGAGCCCAATATATGAAGGCGAAGATAGTGTAATAGCATATGTTCTTTCAGGATCTAAGGCAAAATATACTGTTCCATTACCAAAAGCTAATGAAGAAAAAAAAGCTATTTTAGAAACTTATACCAAAGAACATTCAGCAGAATATCAATCTCAAGCACTGATAGATCTAGCTAGAAGTTTAAATAAAAAAATAAAAAATATTTCTGATATTAAAAAAATAGAAATTCACACAAGTCATCACACTCACAATGTAATCGGAACAGGTGCAAATGATCCACAAAAAATGGACCCAAAAGCAAGCAGAGAAACATTAGACCATTCTATTATGTATATTTTTGCAGTAGCCTTAGAAGATGGTAGGTGGCACCATATAGATTCATATACTAAAGAAAGATCTAACACTAAAAGCACAGTCGAGCTATGGAAAAAAATTAAAACTTTTGAGGATAAAAAATGGACAAAAAAATATCATGATCCTAATCCAAGCAAGAAATGTTTTGGAGGTCGTGTAATTATTAAGATGAAAAATGGTTCAAAAATTGAAGAACAAATTGATGTAGCAGATGCTCATCCAAATGGCAAAAATCCTTTTAAAAGAAAAGATTATATTAAAAAGTTTCAAACACTCACAGGTGGTATTGTAGAAATGGACGAGTCAGAAAGATTTTTAAAAGATGTTCAAAACTTGGTAAATTTAAATAAATCAGAACTTAACAAACTAAATATTCAACTAAAAGAAGATCTGCAAAAAAATATAATTTCAAATAAAGCTATTTTTTAATAAATTTTAAGCATAGAATAAAAGCATGATAGAAAATTTTAACGGAATAATTTACTTAATTGTTTTTTTAGTTCATTTTGTTGGATATGCTTTTTACGCATTCAGATGTTTAGCTGGAACTAAAGCTTTTGTAGATCAATACGGCATGGGAGATGGTGCTGCAATAATGACGAGATTTTTTGGTTCTTTTATTGTTGGTTCAGTCTTTATGGCAATTTATATAGGTTTTGTAAGAGCTGATGGATTAGCAAACACATGGGCATTTTTTAATTTAATTTTCTTACAAAATGTATTTGCATTTATTTTTGCAATTTGGTCTCATAAAAAAGGTAATTTGGGTACCAATGAAAAAACTTCAATTGAAGGAATAATAGCTCCGGGTGTTTTAACTTTATTAAGTGCAATTCTTTGCTACGGACTTGCAGATAGAATTTATTAAAACCAAGAAGCAAAAGGTTCGTTGATTGTTAATACTTCGTATCCAATTAAACCACCTATAATTAATTGTACGGCTACTAATAAAATTACAGCTAGACCTACATATCCAACCCATTTGTTGTCTTGAATATATTTTGCAAAATATGAAGCTAAAGTTCCCACTAAGATTACTGACAAAACTAAACCAAATAATAATAGTAAGTAGTGTTCTTTTGCCGCCCCAGCTACTCCTAAAACATTATCGAAACTTAAAGTAATATCAGCAATTAAAACTTTATAAACTCCACTTCTAAAAGAAGGTTCTTTAGATTGTTTGGTTGGAGATTTTATTTTTTTAACAGTAAACAAATCTTGTCTAAGTTCATTAACTATCCATAGAAGAAGTATTCCACCAATTAATTTAATAAAAGCAAATTGAAATAAAAAAGTTGCAGAAAAAGCAAATATAACTCTGAAAATAAATGCAGCAAAAACACCCCACATAATAATTTGTCTTCTGTTTTTTGGTGCAAAATTTGCTGCGATCATGCCAATAATAATAGCATTGTCCGCAGCCATGACTATGTCTATAAAAATAATTTGAATAAATATTAATGTTTCTTCTAGCACTTTATTTAATGTCTAAGTCTATCACTTAAATGTAAGGATTATAAGCCCATTGTAAAATTGCTTGTCTTTGCCTTCTTCTACAAAATAAATCCCCTTCTTCGCAATTTTTTTTGATTGCTTTTACGTGCCTTATAAAATTTAACCATCTTTGAATTTGAATTCGATCAATATTTTGAATTCGTCTTCCATTTGTATATCTGCAATACCACTGAAACCACCCAAGAGGATCTTCTTTAAAAATCCATCCTTTTTTTATCCATTCTTCTCTGGATAAACCTGATTTAATTTTAAATCTATTCAATGTTACATCAAACTTTTCACTTAATTTTGCTTTCGAAAACCAAGATTTAGGAAATTCTTTTATTTGTTTTTTATTAAAATAAGACCCACCAAATACACCCAGCTCAAGCATTTCTTTTGGAGTTAGTTGAGGTTTAAATAATTTATAAATTTGCTCTTTCTCTTTTGGCAAAATTAATTACCTTTTTTTGATTCTAAATAATAATCTACACTACAAATTTGAGGTTTATTGGAAATTATTATTAATAAACCACCAATAATTGCTAAATTTTTTAAAAAGATCGTTAGCTGCATACTATCAGTAATAATGTGATGAGAATGAAAAATGAAAGTTACAGCCAGAACGAATACAGCTAGGAGAGAAGCAGCGATTCTTGTTTTATAGCCAGCTATTAACAATAATGGAATTACAACTTCAAAAGCTATCGATGGATAAAAAAGAAACTCAGGAACACCATGATCAGACATATACATCATACTCATGTCGGGGTTAAAAAATTTTCTTACTGCTTCTATTAAAAAAAGAGCTGATATAAATATTCTTCCAAATACTTCTACTATATGCATTTATTTTTTTTCAATAATTTCTTTTAGTTCTGAGTATTCTTCACAATTACAATTTTTTAACACAGCCAATCTTTCTTTAGCTTGTTCCATTCGATCGGTATTAACGTAAAGTTCTCCCAAATACTCATTTATACCATTGTGATCTGGTTTAATTTTTAAACCTTCCAAATAGTATTTTTCCGCTTCTTCTAGTTTTCCAGTTTTTCTAAGTGTAAATCCCAGGTAATTTAAAATATCAGGATTATTTTTATCTTTTTTGTATGCTTTTTGTAATTTCTTTAGAGCTTGAGAATATAATTTCGTGGCCCTATCAATCTTGTTCTTTTCTTCTAATTTTTTTGCTCTCAATACAATTTTTTCTGCAGAAGAGTATAGATCTGTACCACTGGTACTGCCACTTCCACTTGCACCATATGAAGCAACAATAAATTGTAAAAAAATAAACCCAGATATTAAAATAACAAAGATTTTTTTAAACATTATGCTTTTTATAAAAATTTTTTTAACTTATCTAATGGTCTAAGAGTCACACCAGATTTAATTAGACCATCTTTTATTTTCCTTGCTGTTAATACTGCACTTTTTCCGTCGCCATGCACACAAATGGAATCAATGTCGCAGGGAATTTGTTTTCCTGAGTAGCAGTTTAATTTTTGTGTTTCTACCATTTTTATAACATGCTTTTTTGCAATTTCTGGATCAGTTATCATTGCATTATTTTTTTTTCTAGAAACCAGATTACCATCATCCTCATAATTTCTATCTGCAAATATTTCTGCAGCAATTTTTAAATTAAGTTTTTTTCCTGCTTTTTCCATTAGTGAACCAGTTGGGACTAAAAATATTAAATCTTTATTTACTTCAATAATTGATTCAGAAATTACTTTTGCCAAATCATAGTTTTCACAAGCCATATTATTTAGGGCTCCATGAGGTTTTACATGAGTTACTTTTATTCCTTTTTTATTAGCAATATCTGATAAAATATTAATTTGATCTATGACTAGCTTTTTTATTTCGTTTGGTGGCAAATTAAGTCTCTTTCTTCCAAAATTCTCTAGATCTTTAAAAGAAGGGTGAGCCCCTATACTCACGTTATTTTTTTTTGAAATCTCAATTGTTTTTTCCATAGTGGGTTTATCGCCAGCATGATAACCGCAAGCAATATTTGCTGAATTTACAATTTCCAGTAACAAAGGGTCATTTTCAGTAGAATGTAACTTTGAACTTTCCCCTAAATCGCAATTAATATTAATTTCCATTTTTTAACTCCTTGGTTTATTTAACAAGGAATAAGAACTATTATATCAATTTATGTTCAAGAAACTAAATAATATTGGTGATTGTGGAGTAGTATGTGATTTTGGAGATGAGGTTAATAGAAGCATAAATACTAGTGTTATCAAATTAT
>CACFOR010000010.1 GCA_902567785.1 uncultured Pelagibacteraceae bacterium
TATATTAAAACCCTTTTTTGACTTTGATTTAGAATTGAATTTAAATAGTATAAATTTTACTAGATTATACAGCTATTTTCTTTTTCTTGATGAGCCTCAGCAAAAAAAATTATTTAATATTAATAAAAAAATAAATGGAAAATTATATTTTACTGCTGACAAGGTATATTCAAAGCATAATTTGGTTAAATCTATAGAGTCAAGATTCAAATTTTATAACGGAAATATAAAAGTAGAACAATTATTGTTCAATCTAGGAAAGTTGGGTGCAGCAGATTTGTTGGGAACTCTTACCAATGATAAAGAATCTTCAAATTTTAAATTTGAAAGTAATATATTTATAGATAATGAAAAAAAATTCCTAAGTAAATTTGGTATATATGGTAAAGATAAATTATCATCAAATTTATTTATCGCAGCAAATTTGAACATAAAAAATATTAGTTTTAATATCAATGAAATATCTGAAAAAGAAAAATTAAATATAGAAGATATTAATTATATCGAGTCAGAATTTAATGATATAATGTTAAGTAATGGTTTTAATTATTTATTTGATTTTCAAAAATTAAAAGTTTTTTTAAAATCAATATCAAGTGAAGAAAACTAATTTAACTAGGTCGAATCATTTTTTTTGGATCAACAATCTTATCGTACTCTTTATCATTAATTAATCCAGATTTTATAGCTTCCTCTTTTAATGTTGTTCCATTTTTATAAGCTTTTTTTGCAATCTTAGCAGCATTGTCATATCCAACTCTCGGAGAAAGAGCTGTAACTAGCATCAAGGAATTATCTAGAAATTTTTTGATTCTTTTTTTGTCGGCCTTAAGACCTTTCACACAATAATTAGCGAAACTTTTTGTTGAGTCAGACATAATATGAATTGATTGCATTATGTTGTGAATGATTAGTGGTTTAAATACATTTAGTTCAAAATGACCATGTGAACCTGCCATTGTTATTCCATTATGATTTCCAATAACTTTTACACAAACCATTGTAACCGCTTCGCATTGAGTTGGATTTACTTTCCCCGGCATAATTGATGAGCCAGGTTCATTTTCTGGTAAAATGAGTTCTCCATATCCAGCTCTTGGTCCTGAACCTAAAAATCTAATATCATTTGCAATTTTCATTAAACATACGGCTGTTGTATTCATTGTTCCAGAAAAATTAACTATTGAATCGTGCGCGGCCAATGAGGCAAATTTATTTTCAGAAGATTTAAAAGGAAGTTTTGTCATTTTTTTTAATTCCAAAACTATCTTTTTGTCAAAACCTTTCCTTGTATTTAAGCCAGTTCCAACAGCTGTTCCGCCTTGAGCTAAAAAATATATTTCTTTTAGTGCATGTTCTATTCTTTTTATACATTTTGTTAATTGAGAATGATAACCTGAAAACTCTTGCCCCAAGGTTATTGGAGTGGCATCTTGAAGATGTGTTCTTCCTACTTTTATAATTTTGCTAAATTCTTTAGATTTTTTTTTAAGCTCATGATTTAATAATTTTAAAGAAGGAATTAATTTTCCCGTGGCTCTGATAGCAATTGCTATGTGCATTGCTGTAGGAAAAACATCATTAGTCGATTGAGATTTATTTACATGATCATTAGGATGAATTGGTTTTTTAGACCCCATTTTCCCACCAAGCAATTCAATAGATCTATTTGAAATCACTTCATTAACATTCATGTTAGTTTGTGTTCCAGATCCTGTTTGCCAAACTTTAAGAGGAAAGTGATCTTTATGTTTTCCCGAGATAATTTCATCAGCAACCCTAATGATAGTTTTACTTATTTTTTTATCAAGATCTCCATTTTTTGCATTTACTATTGCAGCAGCTTTCTTAATCATAGCAATAGATTTAATTACTATTGGCCTTACTAAAAAATCTCCTATATCAAAATATTTATTTGATCTTTGAGTAGAAGCTCCCCAATATTTATCTGCTGGTACTTTGATTTTTCCTAACGAATCAAATTCTGTTCTAAACTTCATATTTACAAGAATAGCCATAAAATAAGCGAAACTATGGCAATTATTCCTATCAAGATACGTACTCCAAATAGATACCTGGATATTTTTGTCGCTGCATGAGAATCCTTACTTTTTCCAGCTCCTAAAGAAATTACAAAATAAAAAGCTATTAAAATAATGATTATGATAATTAGAATTTCAAATTTTTCAAACATTAGTATAATTACTTATACGTTTTTATTGTTAATTTATCTATAATCAAATGGATGACTTATTTATGAAAAAATGAGAAAGTTTGACTTATGAAAGAAAATTCAAATATTATTTTAACATTCCTAGATGAAGGAATATCTCGAATCAAAATAAATGATCCAAGCAATTATAATGCTTTATCTTCAAAAAATATCCAATCTTTAATTAATATTTTCAAGAACTTGAATAAAGATAATAAAACTAAAGTTATAATTATTGAAGGATCCGGAAAAGGATTTAGTGCCGGTCATGATTTAAAAGAAATTCGTTTTTTTAAAAAATAAAAAAAAAGATTATATAAAATTATTTAATTCATGTTCAAAATTAATGTTAGAAATTATTGAAGGAAAAAAACCGGTTATAGCAAAAGTTCACGGAGCAGCCTTTGCAGCCGGGTGTCAATTAGTTGCTAGTTGCGATCTTGCAGTATCTTCTGATGATGCCATCTTTGCTACTCCTGGTGTAAATATAGGTTTATTTTGTAGCACGCCAATGGTTGCTGTAAGTAGAAAAGTAAGTAGGAAGAAAACAATGAAAATGTTACTAACCGGCGATCCTATAAATGCAGAATATGCTAAGGAGATTGGATTAATAAATGATTATTGTCCTAATTCAGAATTGGAAGAAGAAGTTTTAAAACTTGCAAAAAAAATTGCATCCAAATCTAATCTTACAATTAAAATTGGTAAAAAAGCTTTTTATAAACAATTAGAGATGCCTTTAGGT
>CACFOR010000011.1 GCA_902567785.1 uncultured Pelagibacteraceae bacterium
ATATAGAGCTGTAAAAATTATAATTAACCAAAATATTTGTGCCGCCCACAACTCTGTATTGAGCTGAGGCATTCCTGCCTCAGACCCGTAAGACTGATTAACGCAAACTATTAAGGCAATGCATAAAGCAAAGCAAAAATTTTTCATAGTTTAATTTTATCTTTTAAAATGCAAATAAAATTATTAACGCAACTACTAAACCAAACAAACCAGTAGCTTCTGCTAAGGCAAATCCTAAAAGCAAATTTGGAAATTGTTTCTGTGCTGCCGATGGATTTCTCATCGCACCAGACAGATAATTTCCAAAAATAAGACCAATGCCTACACCAGCTCCTGCCAAAGCAATCGCTGCGAGACCTGCTCCTATCATTTTAGCTGCTTCTAACTCCATTGTTTCCTCCTTTGTTAGTGATGTAAATTTAATGCATCATTTAAATAAATGCATGTTAAAATAGCAAAAACGTAAGCTTGAAGAAAAGCAACAAGTATTTCAAGCCCCGTTAATGCAACTGAGAAACTAAGAGGCAACCAACCACCTATTAGTCCCAAGCTAATTACAAATCCTCCAAACACTTTTAGCATAGTGTGTCCGGCCATCATGTTTGCAAACAATCTTACCGATAAGCTTACCGGTCTACTTAAGTAAGATATAATTTCAATAATAACTATCAGAGGCAAAAGAACTATTGGAACTCCCTTGGGAACAAAAAGTTCCAAATATTTAATACCATGTTTGACAAATCCTACAACGGTAACTCCAACAAATATAAAGGCAGCCAGAATAAATGTAACAATTATATGGCTTGTTACTGTAAATGAATAAGGCATCATTCCAACCATATTACAAAATAAAATAAACATAAATAAAGTAAATATAAATGGAAAAAAAGATTTTGCACTAGTTCCGGCAGTATCATTTATCATTTTTGCAACAAATGTATAACTCATTTCTGTTACCAATTGAATTTTTGATGGTATTAATGATTTTTTTTTAGTTCCAAAAAATAACAATATTAAAATTAGCATTGCACTTATGGTCATAAACAAACTTGCATTTGTAAAAGATAGATTTATTTTTCCTAAATTTATTTCAGGACCTATCTTGTATACCTCGAATTGGTGCATTGGATTTAGTGCCATTTTTTATACCTATATTATTAAAGTTTTTTATGCATTCTTTTTGCTGATCTAAAAACATTTAGTATACCAGCTGCTACACCCATAATAAAAAAACAAATTGTTAACAACGGTTTAGTACCAAACCAGTTGTCTAAAAGAAACCCTATAGTTGTTCCCACAACCACAGCAGCGACTAATTCAGTACTAATTTTCAGAGCTTTACCCAAAGATGCGGCATTTGAGCTCTTATTTATTTTTTCTCTTTTATTAATATTTTTTTTTGCACTTTCTAAGCGAGTTGAAATTTCTTTAAGATTTTTCATTATTTTTTTTATGCAACTAATTCTTCCGCTTTTTGCAAGTCTACAGAAACTAGTTGGCTTACACCTTTTTCTGGCATGGTTACTCCATACAATCTATCCATTTTAGACATTGTTAGGGCATGGTGTGTTATTATAATGAATTTAGTTTCTGTAATTTTTGTTAGTTCATCTAATAGAGAGCAAAATCTAGTTACGTTTGCATCGTCTAAAGGAGCGTCTACTTCGTCCAAAACACAGATTGGAGCAGGACTTGTTAAAAAAACCGCAAATACTAATGATAATGCTGTAAGGGCCTGCTCACCCCCAGACAAAAGGGTAATCGATTGTAGTCTCTTACCAGGAGGGCTTACAAGCATATCAAGACCTGCTTCCAGGGGATCATCAGACTCAACAAATTCCAATTTTGCAGTACCTCCATTAAAAAGTTTTGTGTAAACATCATTAAATTTTTTATTAACTTTTTCAAAAGCTTCTAAAAGTCTTTCTCTTCCTTTTTGATTCAGTTCATTAATGCTAGATCTAAGTTTTGCTATTGCAGAAACTAAATCTTCTCTATCTTTTTCCATTTTCTTAATTGTTCCTTTGTACTGCTCAGTTTCTTCATCAGCTCTTAAATTTACAGAACCCAGACGTTCTCTTTCGTTCTTTTTAGAATCTAATTTATCTTCCTGCTCAATTACATTTGGAAGATCTTCTATGTTTTTTAAATCAGAGTTATCTAGCAAATTTTTTTCTTCAATATTTAAGTCATTTTTAAGTGTGTTAATTAAGTCTTTTTTTCTATTCTCTAAACCTTCCAATGTTGCACCCGATCTTGCTTTTTTTTCTCTAGCTAACATCATTTTTTGTTCAACTTCTTTTAATTCTTTATTTATTTTTTGATATTCATTTTCTGCTTCTGACAATTCACTAGATGATTCCTGTTTTTTAATTTCTGTATCAGATGTATTTTGAATAATCCTACCTTTTTTCTCAGCTATTTCTTCTGGTAATTTTGCTATATTTTCTAAATCAGTTTTTACTTTATTTATTCTTTCATTTAATTCATTTGACATTTTTTCTGAATTAAATTTTAAATTTTTCCAACTTTCTATTTCTTTATCGATTGTGCTAATTCTTTCTTTTCTTTTTATAGACTCATTTTTTATATTTTGGTTTTTACTGTAACTATCTGCAT
Source organism: uncultured Pelagibacteraceae bacterium (assembly GCA_902567785.1). Classification (GTDB taxonomy): domain Bacteria; phylum Pseudomonadota; class Alphaproteobacteria; order Pelagibacterales; family Pelagibacteraceae; genus AG-414-E02. Next base: position 2,620 of record CACFOR010000011.1, read on the forward strand.
ATATTTCTATGATTGTTTTAAAGTTATCAAGGGCAGATATTGCTTCATCATTTTTTTGAGCTTTTACCAACTCTTTAACTTTGTCTATCTCAGCCGTTAATTTGTTTTTTGTAATATTCAAGTCTTCGCTAGATTTTTTTTCTGTATCGTAGTATTTTGAGTCTATCTCAATTAATTCATTTTTTTCTTCTTTAAGCCTCTTTTCATTTGATGTTGCTTCTAAAATAATATTTTTTTCTCTACCTATATCTTCCG
>CACFOR010000012.1 GCA_902567785.1 uncultured Pelagibacteraceae bacterium
AAAATATGGGAAATTTGGTCAGTTCACCCCTCCGATGATAGACGTGGCTTTAGATTAACAGAGTTATTAATTCAAGGAACTCGTTTAATGAATATGAGAGAATTAAGTAAAGCTTATGAACTTTTTACAAAAGTAATTACAGTAGAATCTGATTGGGCTGAAGCATGGAATAAACGTGCTACAGTCCTTTATTTAATGAAACAGTATGAATCTTCATTAGCTGATATTGAAATAACACTTGTTCTTGAACCTAGACATTTCGGCGCGCTGTCTGGTCAAGCTTTAAATTATATAGAACTAAATCTATATGAGAAAGCAATTGAAAGTTATAAGGCTGCGCAAAAAATATATCCTCTTTTAAATTCTGCTAAAAAAATGATACCAGAATTACAAGAGTTGATTAATGATCAAGCTATATAATTAATCAGAAATCATACCTACGGCCCACAAGGCTACTACTATATATACAAAAACCATGTTAACAATAATATATGAATACTAAAAATTTTAAAATAGACAATTTGCAGTACTGCAATTGGTCAAAAGAAATATTTGAAATTAATAAAGAAGCAAAACTAGATGCGATTCACGTAACTATTGCATATCATGAAGATTTTAATGAAGTAGAAAAAAATATTAGTATTTGGAATAATCATTTTAAAAATTTTAAAGATTTAATTTTTCACGGCAAAACATATAAGGATATAGAAAAAGCAAATAAAGAAAAAAAAACAGCAGTTTTTTTTGGTTTTCAAAATTGTTCACCCATTGGAGATAATATAGGACTAGTTGAAGAAATTTATAAGTTAGGAATAATTTTTATGCAATTAACTTATAATAATCAATCTTTGCTAGCTACCGGCTGTTATGAAAAAAATAAATTCATCATTACTCACTATCTCGATAGATCTAATCTCCTTTAAGGCCTTTTCTCTACTATAAACCCATTTGTGTAAAAGCGTAGGATGATTAACAATAAAAGGAGCCATTCCTAATCCTGTTGAATTTCCTATTCCTAAACTTCTTGCAATATTTTCATCGAGTTGAACTGCTTTGTCAGGATTTTTATTTTTAGCTATATGATCCACTTGATCAAAAGTAAATTGACGAACCAGATACACTAACATCATTTCTAACCTAAATGGTCCATAAACTTCTTTTCTATTTTTAATTCTAAAACGATCAGCTAATCCAAATTTTCCTGATCCATAAACAGCTGTAGTTCTGTACAAATAACCCACTTTGTTTAATAAATTTCTATCTGGTTGTTTGCCTTTACTTAATGAATTAACAACATGATCAAAAACTCTTACTGATTTATTGGCCCTTGATAGTGTAAGTTCTTTGTAAGACATTCTGCCAATTTCTTGCTTGGGAACATTTTTTTTAAGTCGGTTTATATCTTCTTGACTAGGAACTCCATCATGCAAAACAAAGGCGGTGTCCCATTTAGTAGCTATCACTCTATCTGATCGTTCGTTTGGATTTATATATTGAGCAAAACATATCAGAGAATAATTTCTTTTATTTTTTTCAAATGAATATACAGCTACTCCATGTCCGTCTTTATCGAGTTCAAATTTGTTTCTTTTGTATTCCCAATCTTTGAACTCTCTAATAAAACTTCTCAAAAATGAAAGTTTAGATTGATGAAACGATCCTAGTCTGGAAAGTTTCATTACTTCATTTGGATCTCTAAGTTTTATATTTGGTTTACTCAAGTGCCTATCCCTCGGTAAAAATTATACCAATTATTTCCTAGTATGTCATTTACCTCAGAATCTTTGAATCCAACTTTTTTTAATCCTAATTCTAAGTTCTTAAATCCTCTTGCATCTTTAAACCAATCTGGCTGTTTAGGAAAATTTGCATCTGAAGCACTTCCTTCTCCATAGTCTTTCGCTTTAGTCCATTTCCCATTTCTCATCCAATCAACTACAGAATCTGGGTGCCCAATACAAAGATCTGATCCTATTCCAATATGTTTAACTCCTATAAGTTCGGCAGTTTTGGCAGCCATTTCACAAAAGCTTTCTAGACTACAATTTGATTTATTTTTTAAATGATGGGGGTATAAAGACAGGCCAATCATTCCTCCAGAATCTGCTAAAGCTTTTAACACTTCATTTGATTTATTTCTTTTTGCTGCAAACCAGAATGATGGGTTGGCATGCGTAATTGCTATAGGTTTTGAGGAAACTTCGATTGCATCTAATGTTGATTTTTCTGCT
>CACFOR010000013.1 GCA_902567785.1 uncultured Pelagibacteraceae bacterium
GTCTTTAATTGTGCACATATGCAAATTTGGAGTGTTATACCATTCATTTGGTAAATTTTTTGTTATGGGCATTGTTCCCTTAAATAATAAATGAAGACGAACTTTCCAATAACCAAAATTTGGAATTGAAACAATTGTTTGTTTTCCGATTCTAAGTAGTTGATTAATCACTTCTTCTGGATCAACAAAAGCTTGCAGCGTTTGACTTAAAACAACATAATCAAATGATTTTTTTGGAAACTGAATCAATTCTTTTTCTGCATCACCCTCAATAACTGGAAGACCTTTTGCTATACACTTTTGCACAAGATTTTTCTGTGGCTCCAAGCCTCTAACATCATTTTTTTGGTTATTTTTAAGATATTCCATTAGAGTTCCATCTCCACAACCAACATCTAGTACTCTTTTGTTATTTTTAATTATTTGAGATATTACCTGAAATTCTTTTTTCATTTTTGTATTTCTTTATAAGTTGAATTAAGAAATTCTTTTACCGTTGTTAAAAATTCTGGCACGTCTAATAAAAAAGAATCATGGCCTTTATCAGAATTAATTTCAACAAAACGAACATTTGCTCCGCAAGCATTTAAAGCTATAACTATTTCTTTATTTTCAATAGTCGGGTATAGCCAATCAGATGAAAATGATATTACACAAAACTTTGATTTATTATCTTTAAAAGCTAGAGATAAATTTCCCTTAAATTGTTTTTCTAAATCAAAATAATCCATAGCTCTGGTAATGTATAAATAGCTATTTGCATCAAACCTATCAACAAAAGTAGCCCCTTGATAACGTAAATAACTTTCTATTTGAAAATCTGCTTCAAAGCTAAATTTCAAACTTCCTTTATCTTGGAGCTTTCTTCCAAATTTTTCTTGCAATCCTTTTTTAGACAGATAAGTAATATGTGCAGCCATTCTTGCGACAGCCAAACCTTTATCAGGAGAAGTATTTTCTTTTTTCCAATTCGGATCAGCCATAATAGCTTGTCGACCTAATTCGTTCAGTGCAATATTTTGTGCTGAATGGCTAGCACCACATGCTATTGGAATAGCGGAACATGATAAATCTGGATATAAAGCAGCAAACTGTAAAACTTGCATTCCACCCATTGATCCACCTATTATCGAAAGCAATTTTTTAATACCCAAATAATCTAACAAATATTTTTGAGCTCGAACCATATCCCTTATTGTTATTACTGGAAATGTGGTTCCAAACAATTTATTAGTTTGTGGATTTATTTCTTTAGGTCCATACGTACCCATGCATCCTCCTAAAACATTGGCACAAATTACAAAATATTTATCAGTATCAATTGCTTTCCCTGGGCCAACTGCAAATGTCCACCAGCCTTCTCTTTTAGTTATAGGATTAATATTTGTACAAAATTGATCTCCCGTTAAAGCATGAAAAGCAAGTATGGCATTGTCTTTATTTTTGTTTAAAGTTCCGTAGGTTTCGTAAGCCAAAGGAAAATTCTTAATAATTTTCCCACAATCAAGTTCAAGAGATTGACTGACAATTAATTTTTTTATATTTTTTAGTTCACTATTCATAATCAAACAAAAAAAAAGCCCAGCTAAACTGGGCAAAAACCTTTTTTAGCTGTTTTTTTAATGCGCTCGCAATTTAAGTTAAATCAGCGCGTTTTTCTTTTACTAAAAACCTCATCTTTTGTCAAATTAGGTTGTATTTATTTTGCCACAAACCTTCATATATAGTATTTACCATTACAATTTAGATATAAAATAATTATGAGTTTACCAAAGCCAATAAAATTTCAGGTTGAAAGATATGTTGGAGGACTATCTCAATTTAGAAAAATTGAAAATCCAATAAAACTATCTGCAAATGAGTCTGCTCTTGGTCCAAGCCCAAAAGCAATACAGGCTTTTGAAAAAGAAAAAAATAAAATTTTAAAATATCCAGAATCTGATTCAAATTCTTTGAGAGAAATTTTATCTCATAAATTTAAAATAGATCAAAAAAGAATTAT